>NZ_JALPRX010000112.1 GCF_023223525.1 Roseomonas acroporae
CATGACGCTCTGATCTCACCCCTCCACTCCTCGGGGGGAAGTCCACGCCATCTCGGCGACGACGTCGTAGAAGCCGACCAGGGAGCGGGTGTCCTGGTCCCAGGTCGGGACCCCCCGCCCGACCAGCACGGAGCGCGAGAGCAACTCGTTCCTGGTCACGCAGGAGGTCTCCGGAATGAGGACGCAGTCGGGGCACGCGCCGCCCTTGCGCATGCAGACGGACTCCGATCCGCAGCGCAGGGACTCCCGCTCGACCAGGCGGTTGAGCACCGTGTTCCCGGTCTCCCTGTTGCCGTAGTTGCGCCACATGGAGCTCAGGTTGCCAAGGTCCATGGTGGTGCCGCGCCGGTAGATGATGAAGGCGAGGTCGGGGACGAACAGGTGCTCGCTGAAGGAGCCGAGGTCCAGGCCGGACAGCTCCGACATCACCTCGATCATCTGGTGGGCGATGGTGTGGATCAGGGTGAAGACGTAGGGGTAGGCGGCCCGCGGGGAGCGCTGCGGGAGCCTGTAGTCGTCGAGGAACCGCGTGAAGGACAGGTGCGGGAAGTCTTCGATCAGCTTGCCGCCAAGGCGGATGGCGGGATTGCCGAGGTCGACGGCCATGCCGTTGGCCGCCAGCCAGCGCAGGACGGCGTCCTCTTTGAGCTTGACGTAGAACGCCTCGTTGGCCTGCTTGATGCAGTAAACTGGGTGGCCCGCCTCGCCCGGGCGGTCGAAGAGGTTCAGGCGGACCGGCATGGCGACCCTGCCGTTCTTGTCCCGGACGACGATCGGGCCTGACTCCGTCCGCGTGAAGCCGAAGGTGAACTCACAGACGTCGAGCTCTCGGATCAGCCGCATGCGCTCGATGCCGAGGTAGTCGAGCCGCCTCCGGACCTCGGTCTGCATCGACCGCAGGGCCTGGGCGTCGTTCCTGACCTGGTCTGGCAGCAGGAACGGATCGCTCTCGGGCACCGCGAGGTCAACCGAAAGGGGCTTGCCGCCAACCGTGAGATTGCTGAGGAGAGTGCCGTCCTCGAGCGTCTTGTGCTCGACGGCCAGGCGGATGGGGTCGAAGCGCCGCACGTAGTTCATGCGCTCGTCCACCCTGGCGCGCAGGGCCGGGGAGCCGCGGTCGCGGTTCGTGAACACCTCCTTCTCCCAGATCCCCTCCCACCGGCTGATGGTGGCCCTGAGGCTGTCCTTCTGGGCCTGCGGGAATTGGGGGTTCGGCGCAATCATGTCGAGCAGCGCCTTGTTGTTCTGGTAGTCGGTCCACTCGTGGCCACGCTCCAGCTTCTGAAGGAGCCGCTCCCTCTCGGCATCGTCGAGATCCGCGCCTGGGTAGCCGTAACGCTCGCCCAGGAAGCGGTGCAGCTCGGCCTCGCTGCCGTGCCTGAGCTTGTCGAGGTGCGTGCTGTCCCGGTAGACCAGGATGCGGTCGGCCTGGGGATAGAAGGCGGCGCTGGCCCGGTAGCTTACCGGCTCCATGTTGACCTCGACCTGCCGGGTGGCGCCGGTCTCGATGCCGGGGCCGATGAGGCGCAGCGTGTAGTCGTCCTTCTGCAGGATCTGCCGCCAGGTCTTGCAGGACACGCATTCGAAGTACCAGTCGGAGAAGGAGGCAGTGGGGCGCTTCAGGCGGAACCGCTTCTCCCCGCAGGTTTCGCATGCGTCGAAGGACACGACGGTGCGAGCGTGGTCCCACATCCGGGTCTCCGGCGTGAGCGGCTCCACCGCGCCCGACCAGTGGACCTGGACGACATCGATCTGCTCCCAGTCGTCGGCGCAGGCGCCCGGGCCGCCCGGCTCCGGGCACGCCCGCCTGAAATTCATGGCCTCCTCCTCGGCGCGGTTCACGTCCGTGCACTTGCGGTGGAAGCCGCAACGGCGGCACGCGAAGGCGAGAGGGAACGGGACAAAGCCCATCCTGGTCGCCTTGACGAAGGAGAAGCTGTCCTGGCCAAGACGGAGTTCGCCGTTGCTGATGACCCTTCGGTCGACGGTCTGCTCGATCCTGACCTCGTGGTTCAGGTTCTCCGCCGCGGTGGCCCGCTGGCGCCAAGACATGATGAACTCGGCGATCTGCTCGTAGATGCGCTGCTGGGTGATGCCGTCGATGTCCGCCGGGTCGTTCCTGAGCGGGACCGACATGCAGGCGCCGATCCCGCCCTCCCAGGTGAAGAGCGCGCCGGGCGCGTAGACGGTGGCGAGCTGGCCCCGGCTGCGGTGCATTGTCTTGGGCTTCTCGGGGCGCGGCTTGCGCGGCTCCTCGAAGCCGCCGCCCCCGGCGGCGGGTCCAGCCCGCCCGCCGCGTCCGCCGCCGGAGCCGCCCGGGGCCGTCCTGGTGACGCGGCTGGCGCGCTGGCCGTACCTGTTCGAGTTCACCATGGCCTCAGTCCTCACTTCCGTCGTCGGTGTCGGTGTCGGTCTCAGAGCCGTCTGCGGCGCTCCGCCGGTCGCCTGCCCGCCTGTTGCGGATCAGCCGCATGGCCGCCGCGAGGCGCTCGGAGCTGATCCGGGGGACGCGAGGCGTGGAGGGCGCGGCCGAGATCTCCCCGGCCTCGTCCACGTCCCGCAGGCTGGTCATGGGCTTCGGGAGGCCGCGCCACTGGGCCTCCCAAAACCTGGACAGGTCGCCGGTGTAGTCGCCGACCTCGATGACGCCCTGGATGTTGCCGATCTCGTCCCGGATGAGCCGCTCGTAGTGGTCCGGGACGGGGGCTCCGCCGACGGTGCCGCGGAGCCCGACCGCGCGCTGGACGAAAGCGATGCAATCGTCGACAACCGCCTTGCCCGTGTCCTTGTCCCAGGAAATCCTTGCGCCGCTGCGGTCCTTGGTCATCTCGTTACGGACGTCGGCGACGGTCCTCGGGAACGTCACGTCCGCCTTCTCTGCATCGCCCGCCGCCACGAAGTAGCGCTGGTGCAGCACTCCGGCGAAGAACGCCTGGAACAGCGAGGGCACGGTCCGCCGCACCGCCTTGTCCGCCCACCGCTCGATGGCGGGGGGAGAGATCATGCGCTCCAGGAAGCGGTGATAGGGCTCGTGCAAGTCCACGATGAATCGGTCGCGCCGGTTCTGCGGCGTCGGGATCAGCACCGAGAACCCGACATGCGTCCGTCCGACGCGGGAGGATGCCTGAATGTACTCCGCGATGTCAGACGGGGCTCCGGCGAAGAACATGGCGTTGAAGTTGTCCACGTCCACCCCGTGGGAGATGGCCGAGGTGGCGACGATGGCGCGAAGGGTCTGGTCGATGTCTTCTTGGCCGACCGCGAAGGGGCGACGGGCCTTGAGGATGACCCCCTGGATGGTCTTCACGTCCACCCCGCCCGAGATCAGCTCCATGAGGAACTTGGAGAGGACGTAGGAGGCGCCCATGGCGCGGTGGTCCTTGTCGGCCTGCCGCCCGAGGGCCGACAGAAGCTGGTCGCCACCCTTCTTGTTCGTCACGTAGGTCAAGGCGATCCGGTGCAGGTCGACGAGCGTGACCAGCACGTCCCACCTCCCCTGCTCGGCGTAGCGCCGCATCACGGCGGCCTGGCGCTCGCGCCAGGGGTTCGCCGCGTTCCCCAGGACGGCCCCGACCATCTCGTCCGCCGCCCGGCGTTGCTTTGCGGGGTCGCCCGACGCGAGGTCACGTGTCCATCGCGTCACGCCGCAGGCGTAGGCGCTCAGCACCGAGATCGTGGTCGCGGTGTGCGGGCGGCCGTTCGTCAGCAGCGTGATGTAGACCCGCCCCCACGGGGCGGCCGTCTCCTGCTGCCTGGCGGTGGCGACGGCCTGGGTGCGGGCCGCCCGTGCCTCGGTGCCCCGGAACTCGGCCAGCTCGGAGTAGAAGGAGCGGTAGAGGCGCGGGCCGGGGTGCGGGAACTGGCAGACGTTCTTCATATAGAGATTGGCCATCTGCCGCGCGACGTCGGTCGCCGTCGCGGTGGCCCCGATCACGTGCGGCATCCTGAAGCGCTCGGGGGCGTTCGGGATCCGGCAGGCTCGCTTGCCCATCCGGGCGGCGAACTCCTCGAACAGCGCGAAGAGCGTCGTCTCGAAGATCCCGCCGAAGGTGCCGAGGCTCTCCTCCAAGAGGTGCAGCTCGTCCTGGATGATCAGGCTCGGCAGGGGGTCGAGGAAGATGTCGGCACCGCCGCGGTAGGCCGGGGCGACGGTCCGCATCCCGCTCGGCGGCCCGTCGCGCAGGGTCTTCGGGTAGTTGGGCGAGAACAGCAGGCCGGTGTCGTCGTCGCCCTCGATCCAGCGGGCGAGCCCAAACATCCCGGCGAGGCGGTTGATGGTGAGCGGGTTGTTCCCGATCAGCGCGAGCTTGTCGATCGTGCCTAACAGTACGGAGGGCGCGTGCCGATAGATGTCCTTGTCCACAAGCAGGAATGGCAGTGGCTCGGGGTCGCCCCCTCCGTGCGCGCGACTCCACTCGCACTCCGGGTCGAGGCAGACGATGCCGAGGCGCCAGTGCCGCTCGGGGAACTTGCGCAGGACCGTCCCCTCGCCGTCGCAGAAGGGGCAGCGCGGCAGTTTGTTCCAGGCGTCGGCCTTCTGGGCGTAGGCCGGCACCGCATCTCGCAGTGCCTCCTCGTCGAAGTGGCTGGGGTCGTCGGCCGCCGGGATGTCCTTGGCCTCCTCCTTCTCCGACCCGAAGTCGCCGTAGTTCATGTCGTTCGGCGTGTTGCTGGAGCCGACCCAGAAGCCGATCTCGAAGGGCGCGCCTCCAAGCTCCTCGTCACGCCGGATCATTTCCGCGCGCGCCAGCAGCCCCATGAGGCGCTGCGCCTGCTGGAGCGTCAGCAGCCGAAGTGGGTAGTGGATCATCGCGGTCACGCCGCGCCGCTTGCCCCGGAGCCGGTCAAAGAAGAGAGCGAAGACCAGGACGCCGAAGAACGCCTCGGACTTGCCGCCGCCGGTGGACATGTAGAGCAGGCTGGCCGCGAGCTCGTCGAACGCCTCGCGGTAGTACCTCTCGAAGCTGGGCACCCGGGAGGCCAGCGTCGGCAGGTGGGTCAGCACGAAGGCGAGCTGGAACAGGCGCCAGCCGGGCTTCGGCAGGTCCCCCTCCTTGCCCCTTGCCGCCATCTCCGCCGCCTCCAGGAACGCCCGGTTGGTGAAGACCCACGCCTTGTATGGGATCGCGGCCTCCGACTTCGGGTCCCGGAGGTATGCCTCGCGCGACTCGACGAGCAGGGACACGCCGAGCTCGATGCGGTCCCTCTCCTCGCGCCAGCGGGACATGTCGTTGTCGAAGTTGCTGCGCTCGTTGGCCCGGTCGAGTTCGGTCACCTCCTCTCCCGGCTCGAAGAGAGTGGGGGAGATGCTCCGCTCGACCTCCTCGATCCAGTCGGCCATGCTGCGGGGCAGCGCGTGCAGCCTGGCCACGTCGAAGCCGTAGTCCGAGAGCTGTCCGTAGCCGACCTCGACGTCGCGGCGGGTCGGCTGCATGCGGGGGAGCACGAAGCGCGGCGCCCAGGATGTCGTCAGGCGGTGGGCGCCGTCCTCCTCATGGTGGCGCACGCCGCCGTTCACGCCGGTCGCTGGGATCCCGAGCAGGCCGTCGAGGTGATAGCTGCGCTTGATCCTCTCCAGGTAGGACTGACGGAGGACGCCCGAGGGAACCTCCACGGAAAGGAAGACATGGAAGATGCCGCTCTCGTGCTCTTCTGTGCGCTCCCGGTAGTTCTCGATGGCGAGCCTGAGGGAGACGACACCCGGCTCCATCACCTCGGGGTCGCCCTGGACGAGGAACTTCAGTTCCATCCTGGGATCGATGTGATCCAGGTTTGGCGGCGTGCCGCGAAGGCCCCTGACGTATTCGCCCCAGCTCTCGCGGCTCCAGAACGCGGTGGAGGGAACCCGCCCCCGCCGCCAAGCCTGCTCGCGTCCCTCGTCCGTGGCCAGCCAGGCGGCGTAGGTCTCCCTGATGACGCCCCTGAGGGAGGTCGAGTAACCATCGGCGCGGCGGCGCCATTCCTCCGCGTCGTAGGGCAGCGGCAGCTCCAGGACCGGCGGCGTGACCTCGAGGCGCACGTACTTATCCGGGATGGCGTAGGGCACGGCGAGGTGGGCCGGGATCTGCAGGTCGCGGTCGGCATTGCGGTCGAGCTCGGCGTCGTCCTCGTTGGCGCCGACCTGGAGATCCTCAATCGGAACGCCCTCCTCGGGCACCCCGATGCCCATTTCGCGGTAGACCTCGACGGTGATGCGGCGCCGCCGCGCCAGCTTCTCGGCGGTCGAGCCTGCCGCGCCCTCCGCGCGGACGCGCGACCTGATTACGTCGCGGATGTGGCGCCTGGCATCCGGGTTCAACCTTGCCTTCGGCCGCAGGCGGACGCCTCCGGCCGCTCCGCCGAACACCTCATCCTCGTCTGGGATCGCGCGGGCGTAGACGCTGAAGGACGGCCTGACCCGGATCACCCCTTCCCCATGGGCCACGACACGGAGGTCCATGCCATGCGCGGCGATGGAGATGTCGGATACCTCCTCGTCGTTCCTGGCGTTGATGCGTGGGAGCAGGAAGCCCGAGGACAGGATGCGCGATGGCTTGTCCCCGTAGAACACCCGCCCGTGCTCACCCTCGCCGCAGACGACGTGGCGCATACGCTCGGTCAGCGCGTCTGCGACACCCTCCTTCAGCTCCTGGGCCTCGTCCCAGGACAGGAGCGAAAGGTCGGCGAGGGACATGCCGGGGTTCGAGGCGGGTTCAGGCTCGGTCGGCGGCATTCACGGCCTCCACGGTTCTCACGGTGTCAACGTTCTCCAAGATCGCCTGCCAGAGCGGGGCGAGGTCGCGGGCACCTGGGCGGGCCATGACCCCTTCGGGATCCGCGACGAAGGCGACGGCCCGCTCGTGGAACATCATCCCCTCGCTGATGCGGAAGGAGCGGGCGGGGCGGATGGCGGCGCGCCAGTACGCCTCGGCCAGCGCTGGTGACATTCCCAATACCTGGGTGAAGCGGCTGAACCTGGCCCAGGTGCGCGGGGTCTGCGGCTGGGCGCCGGGGTCGTCCAGGGTATTGCCGTCCACGCGCACCCAGCGGACCACATTGTCGATTTCGAAGTCACCGAAGGTCGGGTCCGCGCGCTGGATCCGGTGGAGAACCTCCCATGCGTGGTCGCGGTGCGTCCGGCCTGGCAAGGACGCGCAGCAGCGGGCGACGGCCTCGTGGTAGGCGCGCAGCTCGCGCTGCGCGCCGGGCGACCTAGCGAACGCCTCGCGGAACTGTTCGAGCAGGCGGGGCACCAGGACCAGGATAGAGTCGCCGCGCCGGAGGTCGGCGGCCCTGGCCCGCTCGAAGCAGCGTAACTCGTCCGGGGTCTGGCGCAGGACGTCGCTGCCCTTCCGGTAAGCGATTGAGTAGCCACCCTCGGTCACGACCCTGACGACCGCGCCCTCGTAGCGCCCGCCCTCCCGAGTGAAGTCCAGGTTCATGAGGTCCGGCAGCGGCGGTGCGCGGGTCTCGGCCATATCCTCGGAGAGATCAGCCTCGACCTTTCCGAGCTCGCGCAGCATCGCGGTGGCTCTCGCCGCAACCGGAGCGAAGTTCGCGGTCCGCGTCAGGGGATAGAGTTCCGCGGCGAGCAGGGCGGAACCGGCTGCGTCGCCGACCAGCGCTACCTTGGGAGGGCTGGGATCAAGGGTGAGCAGAAGGCGCACGGTTTCCGGCGAGGGGCCGACGACAATAACCAGAGGGGTTTCGTGGGCCGCTACGGCATCTGCCAGCCTGCGGGTCTCGACGGCGCGGCACGGAAACTCGTCCGCGAGGGACGAGGCGGAGAACAGGCTCAAGCTGTCGGAGCCCGGCAGCGCCAGCAGCGGGTCCTTGCCGTCCCGCTTGGCCTTTGAGAGGACGCCACGGAGCTTCAGGGACATCGGTGTGGCTTTGCGCCAGCCGTCGATGCGGCGCTGAACTTCCTTGCGTACCTCGTCCAGCTCGACCTTGAAGGCACCGTCGCGCGCGGACCACGCGTCGTGAAGGGGGATGAGCGCCGTGTCCAGCCCGAGGCGGCGCCGCATGCGCAGGTCCAGCTCGTCGTCCGAGGCGTGGTTCGCCCAGACAATTCGCATGGCCTCGTCGTAGCCCACCGGGAGGTTGGCAATGCTCCTGATAAAGGCGAGGGCCGCGCGGGCGCCGTTGGCAGCGTCGGCGTCCCCTTCCCGCTCGGCCCGCTGCGCCAAGCCGAGCAGGGCGCGCCGGGTGGCCAGGAGAGTTCCGTCCTTGAGATCGAATCTGTACTCGACCTCGGGAAGCGTTTGGAGCGCAGGCGAGGATGCCGGACCTAGGAGCGAGCGCTGGACCAGCAGCATGCCGCGGCGCTCCAGTGGCCTGCGCTGCGGCCTGACGGCCTGGGCGCGCTTGCGCAGCGCCTCCTCGACAACCCTCAGACCGAATGCGTCGTCAGCGAGGGCGACGACGCCCGGCCGGGCGGTTCCCATGCGGTCGAGCGCCCCAAGGAGGGCAACGAGGCCGCGCTCCCAGCGATCACCAAGCTCGTCGCGGATCCGGCGCGTCGCGTCCACTAGGATCGCGTCCAGGCCGAGATTGGCGAACCGAGGAAAGGCGAGGCAGCGGGCGACGTCGCGCTCCGCCGCGGGCGGCAGCCCGAACACGGCGAGCGGGGCCTTCGACGGGTCGCCGAGCCGCCCGAGGTTAGCATTGGCGCAGGCTGCACCCATGTCGGCGATTCTCGTGTGCTCGCGAACGCGGTAGAGGACTTGGGCAGGATCCGTTCGGTAGTGAGGCTCAACCGAATGGGGGCCGAAGGTGGGCGTGATCTCGAGGAGGTTGGGGCGGCTCACCGTCCAACGGCCGCGCCGCTTCGCGCCCCGCAAGGAGAAGTGGACGACATTGAGCGTGTCCTGCGCGTCCGGTTGACGAGACCACTCCTTGTCGTCCTGGACGTCCTTCGCCGCGGCGCGGGCCACTGCAATGAGATCCTGGCTTTCCACCAGGATTGAGCGGGCCGCATGCACGGTGGCGCTGTCCCGCCAGGGCCAGAGCGCGACTGCGGCACGGCCCAGGCGGCCGGTAGCGCGACCCTCGTGAAGGGCGATAGCGGCTGCGACGAAGGCGCCCTCAGGCCGATTCGGCCAAGCGAGGACCGTCCGATCTCGGCGGTCGTCCATGCTGGAGAACAGGGCTTCGATCAACGACCGGCCGGCTTCGGAAAGAACCAGTTCCTCACCGGTGCCGGTTGTCCGGGCATATCGGAGCGGCGTAGCCAGTGGGCATGAGATACCACTGCCGTAGCCTCCCGGCGGCCGCGGCGGCAGCGCTGTCGCTGCCTGATGCGGCTTGCTGATTCGAACTAGCCGTTCGCGAACTTCGGCCGCCCGCAATGCCTCTCTCTCGGCTGCGCGCGCTGGAATGAGGTCGCGCCTACCCTTCGCCTCCCAGTCCCGCGGTTTGCCCGACATTGAGTGTCTCCTTCGGCACCGGGACGCTATGGGCGCTGACAATGACCGTCAAATGAGTTAGTGATTAGAGCATGGCCTTCGATTCACTAGAACATATCAGTTCTCGTCGACATGGCCCGGCTGCCACGGAGCGGCTGCGGTGGATCGATGGCGCCCTCAGGTGGGAGGGCCGGTTCCGGAGGCCCGAGCTGGCACAGCGGTTTTCGGTTTCGGTGTCGCAGGCCAGCCAGGACGTTGCGACCTACGCCAACCTTGCGCCGGGCTCGCTGGCGCTGAATCACCGTACCAAGGCTTACGAGGCGACCCGCAGCTTCGCGCCAATCTTCCAGGTGAGCTTCGCCGAGTGGCTGCGTTACGGCCCACCGCCGTGAGACGATGCTGGCGGGCTGCCGGCGATCTTCGACGAGGGGGTGCCATCATTCGCGGGCGAGGTGGACGAGGATATACTCCGCACCGTGCTGTCCTCGGCTCGGCGCCGCGTACCATGCGAGCTGGAGGTCTTTTCGGCCGTGCGCGGCGCCGAGCGGTCGCTGTGGTGTCCGCATTCTTTCTTTGAAGACGGCGGCCTGCTGCATGTCAGGGGCTGGGTATCGGCACGTTCCCGATTCTCGGACCTGCGACTGGCCCACATTTTTTCCGCCCGTGACGGTACAGGGGAGTGGGTCCCCCAAGCGGCCGACACTACATGGAACGAGACTGTGCGGCTAAGCCTAGTGCCGAATCCCGGATTAGCCAGAGGGCGGCGTGTGCTAGTCGAGCGCGAACGCGGCATGCGGGACGGGCGTGCCACCGTTACGGCACGGAAGGCTATGGCTTGGCGCCTGCTCGCCCGTCTGGGCCTGCTGGAGGCGATCCGCACTGGCCTTCCAGGTCCGTCGGAGGCGCCAGTCTGGCCGGAGGACCCCGGCGAGGCCCGGCGCCTGTGTGATGGAATCGAATTGGAGTAGGCGCTGTTCAACAGCCAGCAGCCGCTATGACCGGAACGCCCGCGCCAGCGCCTTTACCAGAATCGGGTCGGCGTGCGTCGGAAGGGGCTGTTTCATGGCCGGGCGCAGGCGTCACCACCGTCTTCCGCCCCGGCCGACGCCGGACGTTCAGCGGCATCCGGACCGTGATGCTCGTCGCTCCTGGTCGTCAGTTCACCGAGGGCAGGTGAGCCTTGCTCCCAATGGGCCATCTGTCGATGCCCTTGTCGACCTGATTCGACCCGACCTGGAGCGAACTCCACCAATATACCCAATCCCGCGACGTAGCCGGACACACGATGTAGACGTCGACCTCCTCGTCCGCGCAGATCCGGCGAATGAGGCCGGGCTCGTCCATGGTGAAGGTGATCCGCGTCACTGGCTTGCTCCCGTTAGGATGGCGGGGCAAGGAGCAAACAGCGCCTTCTGCTCGGCCCAGGACAGCGGGAACGACTCCGTGAGCCGCGGCGAGGTCAGATCCGGCGCAGCGCGCCCATTCAGCAACGCCTCCACGATATCCGGCGCCAGCAGCGTCAGCCGCAGCAAACTGCCGAGGTAACCGCGCTCGATCTTCTCCCCCGCCGCCATCTCACTAATCGAGGCGTACCGCCCCTCGTCCAGCAGGCGCTGGTACCGAAACGCCCTGGCCAGCGCCTTCACCAGCGCCGGGTCAGCGCGCGTCGGGAGGGCCGCCTCACCGCCGGCCCGGACCGGCGTCACGACCGTCTTCCGCCCCGGCTGCCGCCGGATCGTCAGCGGCACCCGGACCGTGATGCTGGTCGCTACCGTCATGCCGCTGCCTTCAGCGCTTCGGGCGCGATGGCGGTGAGGTCCCGGACGAGCCCGGCCAGCCCCTCCACTCGCAGCCGGATGTCGGCCCCTGCGGGCCCGATCACTACCCGCTCTACCAGAGTCCGAACGATGCGCGACTGCTCCGCCGGAAAGAGTTCGCCCCATAGCGGGTCGAGCCGGGCCAGGGCCTCCCATACTTCGTCCTCCTTCAGGTCCGGTGCCTCGGTCCGCGCCGCGAGCCAAGTGCCGGCCACGATCTCCGGCTGCCGCAGCAGCGCCCGCACCTGGTCCACTACCGCGATCTCGATTTCCGCGGCCGAAACCCGGTGCACGATGCCGTCGTCGCCTGGAGCGTCGCCCTTCAGCACGCGCTGGGCCACGTAGTACCGGTAAATCCTGCCGTTCTTCACGCACTGAGTCGGCGACAGCGCCCGCCCGTCCACCCCGAAGATCAGCCCCTTCAGCAGCGCCGGCGCGTGCTGGCGGTGCTGCGCCGCTCTGGTGCGCGGGCTGACCTGCGGGATCCTATGTGCTTGATCCCAAAGGTCCCGAGGCACGATCGCCTGGTGCTCGCCGCGGTAGACGTTGCCCTTGTGCGTGACCTCGCCGACGTAGGTCCGCAGGTTCAGCGCCTTGTAGACGTCGCCCTTGTCCAGCAGCTTGACGGACTTGCTCGTCACTCCCTCGGCCTGCAGTCGGCGCACCGTCTCGATGCCCGAGCTCGTCTTGATGAACAGCTCGAACACGCGCCGGACGCGCTCGGCCTCCGGCTCGTTCACCACCAGCTTGCGGTTGGCGACATCGTAGCCGAGCGGCACCTTGCCGCCCATCCACATCCCGCGCGCCTTCGACGCCGCGACCTTGTCGCGGATCCGCTCGCCGATCACCTCGCGCTCAAACTGCGCGAAGCTCAGCAGGATGTTCAGCGTCAGCCGCCCCATGCTGGTCGTCGTGTTGAAGGACTGCGTGACGGAGACGAAGGTCACACGGTGCGCCTCCATGGTCTCGACCAGCTTGGCGAAATCCATCAGCGATCGGGAGAGCCGATCGATCTTGTAGACCACGATGACGTCGATCAGGCCCTGCTCGATGTCGGCCAGCAGCCGTTTCAGGGCTGGCCGCTCCAGCGTGCCGCCGGAGAAGCCGCCATCATCGTAGCGATCACGAACAAGGAGCCAGCCCTCGGCCCGCTGGCTAGCGACGTAAGCCTCGCAGGCCTCGCGCTGCGCGTCGAGGGTGTTGAACTCCTTGTCGAGCCCCTCGTCAGTGCTCTTCCGAGTGTAGACCGCGCAGCGGAGTTTCTTCACGGATGCGGGCATGACGCCGTCGGGCAGCTTGCGGCGGCTCATGCCCCGGGCCTCCCCTTCAGTCCGAAGAAGGTCCAGCCGTTCCAGCGCGTGCCGCTGATGTGCCGGGCGATCGCGGAGAGGGAGCGGTAGGGCTGGCCCTGGAACTCGAAGTCATCGGCGCGCACCGTCACGACGTGCTGCACGCCGTCGTACTCGCGGACCAGGCGAGTCCCGGGTAGCGGCCGGCTGTCGGCGCGGATCCGCCGCAGCACCACGTTGCCGCCGTCGAGCTGCTCCCCGAGCGCCTCCAGGCGCGCCCGGGTCTCGGGCTTCAGGCCGCCGTAGGCCAGCTCCTGGATGCGGTAGGCCAGCCGGCTCTGCAGGTAGGGCCGGTTGAAGGGCGGCGGCTCCTTGCCGAACAGCGCCCGCCACTGCTCCTTCAGCTCCGCCGCCGTCGCGGTCTGCAGCGCCGCGAGGCGCGGTAGGACCTGCGCGGGCGGAATCTTCGGGACGGTGGGTGCCGGTGGCGCTGCGTCCTGCCGCTGTGCCTTGCTGCTAGATCGTCGGGTCATGCGACTCCCTCTCTCCTGGGGTTCGTATGACGGCGCTGGCGGGCGGTGGAGTGTAGGCGAACGTCTCCCGCCCCCCCGGCCTGCTCGGCGTCGCGCGCGAGATCCTCGGCAGCGCGGCTCCGCAGCCGCAGCAGGCCGGCGGCCAGGATAGCGCAGACCTCCCGCAGGTGCGGCGGCAGGTGCGAATTGGTCCGGGTGACGGCCTGCAGTGCCATGCCCCTGATTACCCGGGCACGCGACGATCTGTTCCGGCGCGTCCGTAGATCGGATTCGACTCCACACGCGCCCGTGATGTAGAACGGTTCGCGAACGCCACATGGGCTTCGCATGCTGCGGGACTTCGCCAAGTTCGCCAACCAGCGCTTCCTCCGCACCGTCGACTGGACGGTGCTGGGCCGCCTGCTCGCCGCCCACTGTGACGCGCTGGTCGGCCTGGACCTGGATCTGCTGGAGTCGGACGCGGCGCTGGGCCGGCAGGCAGTGTCCGAATTCCTGCTCGGCCCCAAGGACCGCTATCCCGAGGGCCTGGTGCACGACCTGCACCGCATCGTCCGGCTGGACACGCCGGTCGCCATGCAGGTGCTGCTGGACGAGGCGGCACGGCAGGGCGTCGTCATGGTCCAGCCCGCCGCCGGGGCGAAGATGACCCCGCGCGACCTGGCGCTCCTCGCCTTCGTGGACCACCCCAAGGTCTTCGCCGAGGCGGAGGGCACGGTGACCTTCCTGCAGCCGCCCAGCGTCTCCGAGTTCAACGCCACGGAGGAGGGGGTGGTCGCGGACCTGACGCCGGACAGGCTGGAGGCGTTCCGGCTCCGCGCGGCGGCCCTGTTCGCCGCCGACCTGCGCGGCGAGTTCTGCCGGGTCAGGCCCTACGAGGACGGCGACGAGGTCTGCATCGCCATCCGGCACGGCGCGCCGCCGGTCACCACCGAGGTGATCGAGAAGGACGGCGACACGGTCCGCAGCTTCCAGGAGGTCGACACCGCCGTCCTGGCCTATTTGGCCATTGCCGGCCGCCTGACGGTCTGGGGCTGCGCCAAGAAGCGGAGGGCGGATCTCGCGGAGGCCTTCGCCGACGAGGTGCTGGGGCGGCCGCGGCTCTTCAAGGCCGCCGACGCGCAGCGGCTGTACACCCTCGAGCCTGCCGAGCGGATGGGAGGCGCCTTCGCCTTCCGCATCGGCGCGGACGAGGAGATCGACCGGGTGCAGATCGTCGAGGCCCAGGCGAACCGCGTCGCGACGGACCTCCGGACCGGCAAGGAACGCACCCTGTTCTCGGCCACGGTGCGCGACACCGGCGGCGAGGCGTTGAGACTGCTGCACGCGAGCCGCACCGACATCGTCTACGGCGACAACGCGTGGCGCCTCGCCCACCTCGTCGCCCGCATCGTGCTGAAGACGCCCGGCGGCGGCCGCGCGCCGACCATCACGGTGAAGATCAAGCCACCGGATTCGCTCGGCTTCCCGCGCAGCCGCCACAAGAAGCGGGTCATGGACCTCCTCAGGCTGAACAACCTCGTCCATGCCCGACAGCCTACCGGCATCGCTCTGGCGGCTGAGTGAGGCCGGCGAACCGGCCATCATGCTTGGCCGGCAGCATGGACCCGACGAGGCGGCGGCCTTCACTCGCCTGCTCGAGCTCGGGGTGCTGCTGCACGGCGAGCGGCTGACCGAGTGGGATCGCTGCGCCGACTGCGACTGCGGTGCCGAGGAGCGCCGCGTGCGCTGGGACGGGGACGTGGCCTGCGCCGCCGACCACCGCCGCGACGAGGTGCTGGCGTCCGACCTCCTGTTCACCTTCCGCGTCGCCATCCCCGCGTTGGCCGGCGAGGCCGCTGCAGCGATGGGCCTCGGACCGGCCGAGGAGCTGGCGCCGGGCCTCTGGCGCCTGGGTAGTCTGCCAGACGGCCGTGTCCTTGCCGCCGCGCCGACCCGTGCCGGGCTGCTCCTGCCCGGACTCGTCGGGTCGCTCCGCACGGTCGATCCCGAGGGGGCCATCGTGCTCCTCGGGCCGCCGTTGCCCGACACTCAGCGCGCGGCCCTGGCCCGCCAGGGGGTCCACCACACCGCCGCGGCGGAGGTCGTGCTCGCCCCGGGGCAGGGTCCGCTCCTCGGCTTCGATGTGGCGCGACTGCCGGACGGCAACGCCGGGCGGCACCGGCTGGTCCTGACGCCGGCGACCCGCACGGTCCGGCTGGACGGCCGAGAGGCGTACCTGCCGCCGCGGCCGTTCCAGTTGCTCCGAATCCTGGTTCGGCAACACCGACGCGGGCAGCCGGTCGTCGCTCCGCACGACCTCCACCGGGAGCTCTTCAGCGCCGAGACATCGCCCGCCGCGGTCCGGGACCTCGTCGCGGAACTCCGGCGGCAACTGGCGAAGGCCTTCGGCGCGAAGGCCGTGTCCGGCCTCGTCGAGAGTCACACAGGGCACGGCTACCTGCTCTCCTTGCCGCCGCTCACTGCCTGGGCCGCCGAGTAGCCGCTCGCCCGGGCGGCCTTCCCACACTCGTCCCACACCTGTCCCACCCCTGTGGGAACGCCACCCAGGCAGGTTCCGCCCATCACCACCGATGAGGCGGAGCCCTTCATGCCTTCCTACACCTACGCCGACCTCGAGCCGCTGCTTCCCATCGCGGAGCGGATGGCCCGCGGGCTTTGCCGCCGCCTGCGGCTGCCCGCCGACGAGGCGGAGGACCTCCGCCAGGACCTGCTCACGGACCTGATCACCCGCCTGCTCGGCTTCGACCCGGCCCTGGGCACGCTGGCGGCCTTCGCCATGACCTGCTTCCGGCACCGCGCCACGGTCCTGACGCGCCGCGCCTGCCGCGAGCGCGCCATGCGCCATCTCGCCTCGCTCGACGATCCGCTGCCCGGCGGTCTCACCGTCGGCGGCGCCCTGCGCGAGGCGGACGGGTACGGCGCGTGGATGGGCCAGCCGACCGACGCCATCGCCGCGCTGGAGCGCCAGCTGGATCTCGATCGCGCCGCGCAGGCGCTGGGCGAGGAGGACGTCCAGTTCTGCCGGGTGCTCGCCCGCGGCGAGGCGAGCCCCGCCCGCAAGGTCGGCCTGTCCCGCACCACGGCCTTCCGTCGGCTCCGCGAGATGCGGCTGCGCCTGCTGGCGGCCGGCGTGTCCTCGGCGGCGTGAAACAGATCGGCGCGAGCCTGGGTAATCATCGGCATGCAGACCCGCACCACTGACACCCGCATCGCAGACGCGCCCCTCTCGGAGGTGGCGCTCTGCGCCTGGCTCGGCGCCGCGGCGCCGGGTGATCGCCTGGCCTACCACCGCGGCTTCCTCGTCCCGGGAGATCTCGCCGCTGACGCAGATGCTGGCGGACCGAGAGCGTGAAGCGCTCGTCCGTCTGGCCAGCCGCGCCTGGACGCTGGCCGAGGCTGGGCTGGCCGACCTAGTGCAGGTCAGGCACGGCGAGGAGGACTACTCCTACTACATCGTCGCGCGGCGCCGTCCGCGCCGGGCGCAGCCGGCCATGCTCTTGTTCCACCTCGCGGAGGCCGCGTGATGGCGGCGCCCCTGGTGAACCGCCCGACGCTGCAGGACATGCGGCAGATGCCGGTCTCGGCGCTGCTGTCCGCGCCGCCGGAGCACTTGGCGCTCCTGCAGGAGGAAGCCCGTGCGGCGCTCGAGGCCAGCAAGCGCCTGCAGGACTGGATCGAGGGCGTCATCGCCGCGCGCTACCAGCAGCGCGCCATCGCCACCCGCGCCGAGGCCGGCAAGGACACCGGCACGGTGCGCTTCGAGGACAGCGCGGTCACGGTCGTCGCCGATCTGCCGAAGAAGGTCGAGTGGGACCAAGCGCAGCTCACGGCTCTCGTGGAGCGCATCCGGCAGGGCGGTGAGGACCCCGGCGAGTATGTCGAGGTGAGCCTCAAGGTCTCCGAGCGCGCCTACGCCGCCTGGCCCGAGCGCATCCGCACGGCCTTCGAGCCGGCGCGCACCGTCCGCACCGGCCGCCAGACCTTCCGACTCACCCTGAACGCGGAGACCGCCTGATGGCGCTGCGCATCATCACCGCCGACGAGCGGATGGCCGAGCCGCGCGGCGTCAAGGCCTGCGTCTTCGGCAAGAGCGGCATCGGCAAGACGTCGCTGCTCTGGTCGCTGCCCGAGGACGGCACGCTGTTCATCGACCTCGAGGCCGGCGACCTCGCCGTGCAGGGCTGGCCGGGCGCCTCCGTGCGGCCGCGCACGTGGGAGGAATGCCGGGACCTCGCCCTGGTCCTCGCGGGTCCGAACCCGGCGCTGCGTGACGACCAGGCCTACTCGACCGCACAGCACGCCCGCGTGGCGCGCGATTACGGCGATCCGTCACAGATGGACCGCTACCGGACGCTGTTCATCGACAGCATCACCGTCGCGGGCCGGCTCTGCTTCCAGTGGTGCCGCGGCCAGCCCGAGGCCTTCTCCGAGCGCACCAGCAAGCCCGACATCCGCGGCGCCTACGGGCTGCACGGGCGCGAGATGCTCGGCTGGCTGACCCACCTGCAGCACGCCCGCGGTCGCAATGTCGTCTTCGTCGGCATCCTCGACGAGCGCCTCGACGACTTCAACCGCAGGGTCTTCGCACCGCAGATCGACGGCAGCAAGACCGGCCTCGAGCTGCCCGGCATCGTCGATCAGGTCATCACCATGGCCGAGATCAAGCCCGACCAGGTCGCGGGTCAGCCGGCCGTCCCGCCGTATCGCGCGCTGGTCTGCCAGACCATCAACCCCTGGGGCTTCCCGGCCAAGGACCGCAGCGGCCGGTTGGACTTGGTGGAGCCGCCGGATCTCGGGCGGCTCTTCGAGAAGATCGCCGGCCCCGCGCGCCCGATCGCGGAGCGCCTTGCGCTGACAGCGCCGGCCACCGCGCTCGCCACCCCTTCCGACACCCCTGCCGCCTGAGTCGAGGAGCACACACATGGCTTCCTGGAACGACTACAACGACGCCCAGCAGAACCCGAACCTGATCCCCAAGGGCACCCTGGCCAAGGTCCGCTTGACCATCCGCCCCGGCGGTTTCGACGACCCGGCGCAGGGCTGGACCGGCGGCTACGCCACCCGCGGCGGCACCGGCGCGGTCTACCTAAACGGTGAATTCACGGTGCTGGAGGGACCGTACTCGAAGCGGAAGATCTTCACCCTGATCGGGCTCTACAGCCCGAAGGGCCCCGACTGGGGCAACATGGGCCGCAGCTTCGTGCGGGCGATGCTGAATTCCGCCCGCGGCATCTCCGACAAGGATGTCTCGCCCGAGGCACAGGCGGCGCGCCGGATCGGCGGCTTCGCCGACCTGGACGGCCTCGAGTTCGTCGCCCGCATCGACCTCGGCACCGATGCCTCCGGCGAGGCCAAGAACGAGATCCGCGCCGCGGTCACGCCGGACCACCGCGATTACGCCCAGGTGATGGGGAGCCGGGCTGCCGCGGCGCCGGTCTACGCCCCGCCGCTGGTGGCGCAGGGGGCGTTTCCCGCCGCCCCGGCGGCCGCGCCGGGCTCCGCCGCCGACCCGCGTCCGGCCTGGGCGCGCTGAGGGGCGCCGCCGCCAGCATGCTGCTCCGCCCCCGTCAGAAGCTGTTCGTCGAGCGCAGCCTGCGCGCGCTCGCCGAGCACGGCAACACGCTCGGCGTCGCCCCGACCGGCGCCGGCAAGACGATCATGCTCTCCGCCACGGTGGGCGAGCAGATCGGCAGCACCGCGGCCAAAGCCGCGGTGCTCGCCCACCGCGACGAGCTCACGACCCAGAACCGGACGAAGTTCCGGCGGGTCAACCCCGGCATCAGCACCTCGGTCGTCGATGCCACCACCAAGGCCTGGGACGGCCAGGTGACCTTCGCCATGGTGCCGACGCTGGCCAGGGCGGCGAACCTCGACGCCATGCCGGCGCTCGACCTGCTGGTCGTCGACGAGGCGCACCACGTCATCGCCGACAGCTACCGGCGCATCATCGACCAGGCGCTGAAGCGCAACCCGGTGTGCCGCATCTACGGCGTCACGGCGACACCGAACCGGGGCGACAAGCGGGGCCTGCGGGCGGTGTTCTCCAACGTCGCCGACCAGATCCGGCTGGGGGAGCTGATCGGGTCCGGCCACCTCGTACCGCCCAGGACCTTCGTGATCGACGTCGGGGTGCAAGACGAGCTGCGGAAGGTGCCGCGCGCCGGCGATGACTTCGATATGGGCGCGGTCGCCCGCGTGATGGACACCGTCCCAGTCACCGATGCCGTGATCCGGCACTGGCGTGAGCGCGCCTGCGATCGGCAGACCGTGGTGTTCTGCTCCACCGTCGCGCACGCCGAGCATTTCGCAGCGGCCTTCCAGCAGGCGGGCGTGCCGGCGGTGCTCGTCACCGGCGACATGCCCGATGCCGAGCGCCGCGCGATGCTGGCTGCCTACGCCTCCGGCAAGGCGCAGGTCGTCGTCAACGTCGCCGTGCTCACGGAGGGCTGGGACCACTCGCCCACCTCCTGTGTGGTGCTGCTCCGGCCCAGCTCCTTCAAGTGCACCATGATCCAGATGGTGGGTCGGGGCCTGCGCACGGTCGACCCGACCGAGTTCCCTAGGGTCGTGAAGCGTGACTGCATCGTCCTCGACTTCGGCACCTCGTCGCAGATCCACGGCTCCCTGGAGCAGGACGTCAATCTCGACCTGCAGCCCGGCACCGGAGAGGCTCCGACCAAGACATGTTCCTCCTGTGAGGCGGAGGTGCCGATCTCGGTCATGGAGTGCCCGATTTGTGGCCACGCCTTCGAGCCGGGCGGTACGGAGGTCACGCCGCTCACCGACTTCGTTATGACCGAGATCGACCTGCTGCGGCGCTCGAGCTTCCAGTGGTGCGACCTGTTCGGTGACGACGCGGCGCTCGTGGCGAACGGCTTCAACGGCTGGGGCGGCATCTTCTTCCTGAATGGCCGCTGGCACGCCGTGGGGGGCGGCAAGGGTGAGCGCACCCGGCTGCTGGCTGTCGGTGAGCGCCTGGTCTGCCTGGCCGCGGCCGATGACTGGCTGAATGAGCGCGAAACCGACGAGAGTGCGCACAAGAGCAAGGCCTGGCTGCGTCAGCCGCCGACCGACAAGCAGCTCATCCACCTGCCACTTGCCACCCGGGCGGACCTCGGGATGACCCGCTATCAGGCTTCAGCGCTGCTGACCTTCCAGTTCAATCGGCACACGATCCGCAGCCTGGTCATGGCCGCGGGAGGCAGCAGCCTCGCGGAGGCGGCATGACCGGCCATGCGCGCTCCTGCTCCGCCCTGCGCCGTCTGCTCGCGCCCGGCCCGTGGCTTTGGCTGGTTCGACACGGTGTCGGGGAAGAAGCCGCGGCGCTCGGCCTCCTTCTGCTCCATGCCCTGCCAGGGCTTCTGGACGCACTTAGCGCGGAGCTCGCCCGCCATGGTTGACCTGACCGAGCAGGAACAGGCGGCGATCCGCGCCGCCATGCGCCGGGTCGCCGAGACCATGGCCCAGATCGGCTGGGGCACCCGCCTGCAGGACCTCGCGGAGGCACAGGTGTTGACGCTCATCGAGGTCGCGGTCGGCGGCTTCCAGGATGCCATGCAGGCCATCGCCCGCGGCGAGCCGGCCTAGGAGGCGGCCCTCTGATGCTGGATTTCAACAGCCGCGGCCAGACCGCCCTGCAAGTCAACGCCGCCATCGACGCCGCCCTGGTCGTGCGCCAGGCCGCGACACCGCCGCGCAGCTACCTCGGCGGCTCCCGCCTCGGCCACGCCTGCGAGCGGGCCCTGCAGTTCGAGTTCCTGCAGGCGCCGAAAGACGAGGGAGCGGAGTTCGACGGGCGCATTCTGCGGATCTTCGGCATCGGCCATGCCCTGGAGGATGTCGCCGTCGCCTGGCTCCGCGGCGCCGGCTTCGCCCTCTACACCCGCAAGGGCGACCGTCCCGACGGCGAGCAGTTCGGCTTCGCGGTGGCGGGCGGGCGGATCCGCGGCCATGTCGACGGCATTCTGGCCGGCGGGCCCGAGATCCCCGGTCTGGCGTTCCCGACGCTCTGGGAATGCAAGACCATGAACGCCAAGGCCTGGCGGGAGACCGCCAACAAGGGCGTCGCCGTCGCCAAGCCGATCTACGCCGCCCAGATCGCCGTCTACCAGGCCTACATGGATGCCGCGGTGCCGGGCGTCGGCGACCACCCTGCGCTGTTCACTGCCATCAACAAGGATACCGCTGAGCTCCACCACGAGCTGGTGCCGTTCGATGCCGAGCTGGCGCAGCGCATGTCGGACCGGGCGGTGCGGGGGCTGCGGGCCTGCGATGCAGGCGACCTGCTGCCGCGTGCGGCGACCAGCCCCGACTTCCACGAGTGCCGCTTCTGCCCATGGGCCAAGCGCTGCTGGAGCCTGCCGGCATGAGCCTCTGGGGCGACTTCAACGACGCGCCGAGGCTGTCCTGGGAGGAAGAGCCGGCTGGGTGCGCCGACACCGCCGCCGACCTTCCCGGCGCAGGGAAGGTCGCCATCGACCTGGCGGCCATCGCCACCTTCCTCGAGGTGGTGTTCGGCTACTGCGACGGGCTGATCCCGGTCCGTGGCTTCGTGGATCAGGGCCAGGGCATCGAAAGCCGCCCCCACAACATCTGGGTCCCGGCTGATCGGCATGCCACGGAATCTCTTGGCGCCTACGCCACCTGGGCCGCGCGCGAGGGCACCGCGGTCTACGTCATTCCCGGCACGGTGGCGGAGCACGGCCAGGCCCGCGCCGAGCATATCCAGCAGATGCAGGCCGTGGTCGTGGACCTTGACGCCGGCAACATTGAGGCGAAGCTCGGTCACCTCGTCCGCCACCTCGGCCCGCCCACCCTACTGGTGGAGAGCGGCGGTCGCACCGTCGAGGGCGCGGCGAAGCTGCACGTCTGGTGGCGGCTGACCGAGCCCGCGGAGGGCGCCGATCTCGCGCGGCTCTGCGCGCTGCGCGGCGAGATGGCCGAGAAGGTCGGCGGTGACGCGCACTTCCGCTCCGCCCACCAGCCGATCCGTGTCCCCGGCACGGTCTACCGCAAAGGGGGCGCCGAACGGGTCGTCGCCATCCGCCACCACGACCCGCGGCGGGAGGTGGACCTCGCCGAGCTCGCCGAGGCCGTGGCCACCATGCCCTTCCTGCCTGGCCAGGAGCGCGCCCAGCCCGCCTCGGAGGGTGACTGGCCGAGCCTCGACGCCGTGCTCACCACCCCGGTCCGCGAGGGCGCCCAGGACGGCTGGACCCGCTTCCAGGGCGCCAGCGCTGCCATCGGGCACTTCATCCGCCAGGTCCATGAGGGCCGCCTGACACCGGACCAGGGCTGGGAGGCGATCTGTGGCTACAACGCTGCCTGCTTGCGCCCTGCCTGGCCGCTGGAACGCCTCAAGGCCGAAGCGGACGCGATCTGGGCCCTGCACGTCGAGCGCAACGGTCCGCCGCTGCTCCGGGCCGAGGCGCCGCCCGCAGCCGTCCCCGCGCACACCCTCGGCGCCCTGCTCGACGATACCTCGCCGATGCCGGAGGACCTGATCGGGCCGCGGCTGCTCACCCCGGGCGGCATGCTGGTGCTCGGCGGCGCCCCGAAGGTCGGCAAGTCCGACTTCCTGATCAGCCTGCTGGTGCACGCCGCCGCCGGCGCGCCCTTCCTGCGCTTCACCGCGCCGCGGCCACTGCGCGTCTTCTACCTGCAGGCCGAGATCCAGTACCACTACCTGCGGGAGCGCCTGCAGCAGCTCCGCCTCGACCCCGCCATCCTGGCGCGCGCCCGTGACACCCTCGTCGTCACGCCGAAGCTGCGCATGCTGCTGGACGCACAAAGTGTCGCGCTGGTCGCCGCGGCGATCCGCCAGGCCTTCCCCGACGCGCCGCCCGACATCCTCTGTATCGACCCGATCCGCAACCTGTTCGACGGTGGTCCTGCCGGCGAAGGCGAGAACGACAACGCGGCGATGCTGTTCTTCCTGCAGAGCCGGGTTGAGGCGCTGCGCGATCAGGTCGCGCCCGAGGCCGGCATCATCCTCGCCCACCACACCAAGAAGCTGAGCAAGCAGCAGGTCAAGGACGATCCCTTTTTGGCGCTGTCCGGCGCCAGCGCGCTGCGCGGCTTCTACACCTCGGGGCTGATCCTGTTTCGGCCGGACGAGGAGCACACCGCGCGCGAGCTGCACGTCGAGCTCCGCAACGGCCCTGGCCTCGAGCCGATGCGGGTGGACAAGGTCGCTGGCCGCTGGGTCGAGCTCGATCGCAAAGGTGAGCGCCTGGTGCGGAAGGACATCGGCCGCAAGCTCGATGCGGAGCGCCTGCGCAAGCATGACGTCATCCTCGGCATCCTGCTCGATGAAGCCGCCGAGGGCCGTCTCTACTCCACCATGCAGTTCGCCGAGGCCTTCGAGAACCAGTCTGATCTCGGCAGCAAGCATACCATCCGCGAGCGCCTCAGCGTATTGGCGACCAAGGGCTTTGTGAAGTTCCGGCGGGACGGCACCGAGTTCGGCCACCCCACCGTCCGCTCCCGCTTCGGCTATCTCTGCGTTGAGGGCATGACCTTCGGCAGCGGTGTCGAGACCGTCGATCCCACCACCGGGGAGATCACCAACATCCCCCTGCGGGTGCTGCCCAGCCACTTCAAATGCCCCCAGTCGGGCAACTGCCTCGAGGTCGAAAACCCGGAGGTCTGGGTCTACCCGGAGGGGGTTCTGGATGGCCTCACTCCTGAGGAGTTAGGCCTAACTCCTCACTCCTTCCGAAAAGATTCGCCATGAAATCAACAGCTTGGCGCGACGGAGGAGTTAGGCACCTCACTCCTCCCAAACTCCTCCGAACTCCTCTTTTTCCGAATGAAATCAGCAGGTTGATCCCACAGGAGGAGTTAGGCGTTTCATCCACCCCCTACGGGGGTGGGCGCGCGCGCCCCTTTGGCGCGCGCC
>NZ_JALPRX010000113.1 GCF_023223525.1 Roseomonas acroporae
CGGGGGTGGGCGCGCGCGCCAGTTTGGCGCGCGCCTCACTCCTCGGGGGATGGGGTCAGGCGCGCGGACCGCCCCCTGCCGACCCCTGACCAGGCAGCCGGGCAGCGACGGCAAGCTCCGCCAAGAACCGCGCCGTCGCCACCCTCACCACAGCCATCCCCTCTCGGAAACCACCTTGGCAGCCCCGACTCTCACTTCGCCCGCCGCCGACGCAAGCCCGCCGGCTGGCATCGATCCGCCGCTGCGGCAGACCGGCAGCACCGTCTTTGCCCTCGACCTCGGCACGACCGTGGGCTGGGCCCTGCGCATGGGCGACCGCAGCATCCTCTCCGGGACACAGACCTTCCGCCCCGGCCGGTTCGAAGGCGGCGGCATGCGCTACCTCCGCTTCACCGACTGGCGGGTCGAGGTCGCGATGCGGGCGCATGGCATCCGGCGGGTGGTGTTCGAGGAGGTGCGGCGGCATGCCGGGACCGATGCCGCCCACGTCTATGGCGGCTTCCTCGGCACCCTGACCGCCTGGTGCGAGGAGCACGAGATCCCCTACCAGGGCGTGCCAGTCGGCACGATCAAGCGCTTCGCCACAGGCAAGGGGAATGCCGACAAGGCGGCGATGATCGCGGCGGTCAGAGGCCGTGGCTTTGCGCCGGCCGACGACAACGAGGCCGACGCGATCGCCCTGCTGCTCTGGGCGACCGATCCGCAGGGCGGCCGCGCATGAGGCTCGCCGGTGCGCCGCGTCCGCCTCGGTCGTCTCTGGACCTGGCACACAGCCCGACCTCCGCGGTGGAGCTCGATGCCATGCGCGCCGCCGCCTGGCATCGGCATGGCATCGCCGCCCTGGCCGTGGACGACATCGCCGATTCCTGGCTCCGCCAGGCCGTCACCAACGAAGCGAACCGGCGCTGGGGGCGCCGGCCTGGAGGGATGCAGCATGGCCGGTAAGTGCAAGGGGAAGCGCACCACGCCGAACGTGGAGGATCTGTCGAAGCCCTCGAAGTGGCGCCTGCAGCATGGGGGCTTCTCCGAACCGACCCGCGAGGCCGATCCGGAGACCGGCAGCCCGGTGCAGCATCGACGGGCAGTGGACACATTGGGCATGATGCTGACAAATGGCACGATCACGCCGCAGATGCGCGAGGCCGGTGAGATCTTCCGTGGGATGTTTCGTGCCGCCTGTTTCGACAGCATGTCGACGTCACAGATCCTCCGCATCCACGACTCGTGCGTCGACACGCTCTCGACGATGCAGGTCGACGCCCGACGCCGCATCGCAGCGGCGGTCGATGCGCTCGGAGGGCACGATAGTCCATGCGGCTCCTGCGCGTGGCTCGTCATCGGTCTGGAGTTTTCGGTGCGGGAATGGGCAATGCGCCAGGGCTGGGCGGGACGGACGGTGCATGGTCCGGTCGGCCAGGGCATCCTGGTCGGTACGCTCGGCACCCTAGCCATGCACTTCGGGCTGACCCCGCGAACGAAGGCGGCGTGACCTCGCCTAGTGTGACGACCGATCTCTCCGAAGGATCGAGCCGGGCGAGATCAGGCTGGGAGCAACGCCCGGCGCACTCATTCGCAGGCTCAACCCCTTCCTGAGATAGGGCTCGAGGGCCTCGCCGATCGGCACGCGCACGTAGTCGGCCTCGAACCTCGTCGGGCTGACGATGTAGTGGCCATCCTGCACGTGCGGCCGAAGCACCGTGCCAGCCGCCTTACCGCGGCTAACGACATAGTGCAGGTCGGTGTTTGATGGGGCCGGTGCCGCCGGTGCAGCCGAGGTGGCCCCCTCCAGCCTCGGCGCCTTGACCAAGGTGGTAGGCCGACTCGGCGCCGATCTCGGGGGTGGCAGTGCGACCGCCACTCCTGGTCCACGCAAGCGGTCCGTGGCCGACCGCATTCGGGCGTAAGCGTCACGCAGCCATGCCACGCGCCCTCGCACGGGGTCTGCGGGATCGAGATCGTCTGGCGACTTCTCGCCCAGATAGACCGCCACCTGACTTCCGCCACTCCGCGAGGGATGGGCGAGTGCACCGAGCAGCTGGTGCTCCCCGATGGCGCCAAGCTCGACGCAATGCAGGAGCGCGTCGAAGGGCGTCTTGCCCAGCGCAACATACAGCGCCTCCGGGCCCAAGCTGCCCAGCGACCCGACGAAGTCTGCCTCGAACTGCTCCCGGAGAGCATCCACCTTAAGAACTTCCTCGAAGCTGCCGCTGAACATCTTGCCGCCCTTGAAGGTCGCGTTCGGGACGACAGACGTCGAGTGCAGCAGACCGGCCGCCGTACCCCAGAGGTCCGCCTCGGCGTCGATTCCCAGGATGGCGGCGAAGCCGAAGTGCCGCAGCATGCGCAGGAGGTTCGGCCGCATCGCGTCGCCGCCGAACGCGGCGATAGACTTCACCGACTTCAGAATTGCCGCCTCGCTCGCCCCGAGGCGCAGCAGGCGCTGAGCCTCGGCGTAGGCCATTTCTAGCTGGTTCATGCCGGGTGTAATGCCGACGATCACCAGGCGAGCCCGCGGATTCACATGTTCAAAGGGGATGTAGAAGATTTCGTAGGGCGGCTGACTTGCGAGCAGCGTGTCGGGGCGGCGAACCGCAGCGGCACCGCTGTCTCGCAGGATGGGCGCGAAGCGGCCAAAGTGGGTGGTGGGAACCATCGGATGCCGGGCGAAGCTCTATTGTTCGGCAGCAGAATGAGCAGGTGAGCAAGAGGGGGTCAATGGGAGCCTCCCGATTGGCTCACGGCTCCAGCGGTCGCACGCGGCGTGACGGACGGCGGTCGGGGTGATGTGGGCCGCCCTGGCCGCGCTGTTACAATTCGCCCCGTGGCGGCGCCGAAATCGATGAGGTTAGACTCAGGACACGTAGAGAAGGTGCGTGAGCGCCGCCGCTGGTCAGCCACAGCGTCGCTCGATCGAGACAGTGGCTCGCCAGCCGCAGGGTCCTTCCTGGGCCCGGCGTATGCGGGGGGCGGAAGCGCGCGACTTCGCTAGTGCCAGGCCCGTTCACCAGGTTGCCAGCGTCTCGGTTGCCGCGCCTCGCGTGGCACCCATTCCCTTCATGAGCAGGTCCGCATGCCCCAGGCCCCCTGGTCTGCGAGCGCCGTCGAGGCGCGCGCGGTCGCCGCCCTGCTGCCCTATGCCGGGAACGCGCGGACGCATTCGCCCGAGCAGGTAGCACAGATCGCGGCCTCCATCCTCGAGTTCGGCTTCGTGGCGCCGGTGCTGGTGGACGAGCGGGGCGAGCTCATCGCTGGCCACGGCCGGCTGCTGGCGGCGAAGTCGCTTGGCCTGGAGATGGTGCCCACCATCGTCCGCGCCGGTCTGACCGAGGCGCAGAAGGCCGCTTATCGCCTCGCCGACAACCGCATCGCCCTGAACGCCGGCTGGGACGAGGCGCTGCTCGCCGCCGAGGTGGCAAAGCTGCAGGAGATGGGCGGCATCGACCTCGCGCTGACCGGCTTCGATGCCGGCGAGCTCGATCGGCTGCTGGCCGGCATGGAGGTTCCGACCACCAATGAGCCGGAACCTGGCAACGGCAGTGGCAATGCACTTGCCAGCCCGGCAGTTGCCGATGGGGAAGAGGCGGAGGACCCGGCCGATGCCGAGCCGGAGCTGCCGCGCCAGGCCGTCACCCGCCCCGGTGACCTGTGGCTGCTCGGCGAGCACCGGCTGCTCTGCGGCGACAGCACCGACGCCGCCACCGTCGCCCGCGTCATGGGCCAGGACCGCGCGGCGCTGCTCTTCACCAGCCCGCCCTACGGCAACCAGCGCGACTACACCACCGGCGGCGTCTCCGACTGGGATGCCCTGATGCGGGGTGTGTTCCAGCATCTATCGCTAGTACTGCGGGACGACGGCCAGGCGCTGGTGAACCTCGGGCTGATCCACCGTGACGGGGAATGGCAGCCCTACTGGTCCGGCTGGCTCGATTGGATGCGGAGCCAGGGCTGGCATCGCTTCGGGCTCTACGCCTGGGACCAGGGCCCCGGCCTGCTCGGGGACTGGAACGGCCGCCTCGCCCCAGCCTTCGAGCTGGTGTTCCACCTCAGCCGCCAGCCGCGCCAGCCGAACAAGATCGTGCCCTGCAAATGGGCCGGCACCCCGAACAAGGGCAGCGGCCTGCGCGCCGCGGACGGCGAGGTGAAGGCCTACACCCATATCGGCCTGCCGGTGCAGGAGAGCCGGATCCCGGACAGCGTACTGCGCATCACCCGCCACAAGGGCCGCGGCATCGAGACCGAGCACCCGGCGGTCTTTCCGGTCGCGCTGCCCGAGTTCCTGATGCGGGCCTACACGGAGGAGGGCGAGGCGGTGTTCGAGCCCTTCGCCGGCTCCGGCACCACGTTCCTCGCCGGCCAGCGCACCGGGCGCCGGGTGCGGGCCATCGAACTCGCGCCGGCCTATGTCGACCTGGCCGTCGCCCGCTGGCGCCTGGTGCACCCGGACCTGCCGGTGACCCTGGCGGAGAACGGGCGCGATTACGACGCGGTTGCTGCGGCACGCGCGGAGGCCATCGCCGATGCTGCCTGACCTCCGCGTCGAGATGATGCCGGTGGCCTCGCTCGCGCCCTATGCGGCGAATGCCTGCACGCACCCGGAGGCGCAGGTGGCGCAACTCGCCGCCTCGATCGCCGAGTTCGGCTTCAACGTCCCGGTGCTGGTAGACGACGCTGGTGTGCTGGTCGCCGGCCATGGCCGTGTCCTGGCCGCCAAGGCGCTGGGCCTCGATACCGTCCCGGCGATCCGGCTCGGGCACCTGACCGAGGCGCAGGCCCGGGCCTTCCGCCTCGCCGACAACCAGCTGGCGCTGAACTCTGGCTGGGACGAGGCCCTGCTCGCCGCCGAGTTGCGCGCCCTGCGCAGCGAGGAGTTCGACCTCGGCCTGATCGGCTTCGATCAGGCGGCGCTCGACCGGCTGCTGGCCGATGCGCCACCGGACATCGGTGCCACGCCCGCCGAGGATCCCGACGCACCCGCGCCGGAGCCGCCCGAGGTCCCGGTCACCCGACCGGGCGACCTCTGGCTGCTGGGGCCGCACCGACTGCTCTGCGGCGACGCCACCTCGGCCACGGATGTGGCCCGCCTGCTGGACGGCGCCAGGCCGCACCTGATGATTACGGACCCGCCCTACGGGGTGGATTACGACCCGGCCTGGCGCAACGCGGCCGGGGTCTCGGCCACCATGCGCACCGGGAAGGTAGCGAACGATGACCGCGCCGACCGGCGCGCGGCCTGGGCGCTGTTCCCGGGCGAGGTCGCCTATGTCTGGCACGCCGCGGTGCATGCCCGCACGGTGATCGAGAGCCTGGAGGCGACCGGCTTCGCGGTCCGCAGCCAGATCGTCTGGGCCAAAAGCCGCTTCGTGCTCGGCCGCGGCGACTACCACTGGCAGCACGAGCCCTGCCTCTACGCGGTCCGCAAGGGCGGCACCGGCCATTGGCAGGGCGCCCGCGACCAGGCAACGCTCTGGGCTATCACCACCGGCGGCGACGAGGACGCGGCCACGGTGCACGGCACGCAGAAGCCAGTCGAGTGCATGCGCCGGCCGATCCTGAACAACAGCGCCACAGGCGAGGCGATCTACGAGCCCTTTGCTGGCTCGGGCACCACGGTCATCGCGGCCGAGACCACCGGCCGGCATTGCCTGGCGATGGAGGTCGACCCGCGCTACTGTGACGTGATCATCCGGCGCTGGCATGGCTTCACCGGCGGGCAGGCCGTTCTGGCCGACGAGGACCGCGTGTTCGACGACATCGCCGCTGCTCGCAGCAGCGATGCGATGGTGTGAAGAGCGCTGCCTTAGCCGCGCGCGTCAGTGCGGTCGCGGCGCGGTTCGAGCATCCAGGCGCCGCTCCAGAAGTGGACCGTGCGCATCCAAGCATGGGTGCTGCCCAGCCACATGCCAAGCAGCGGATTGGTCGTGATCAGCGGGCCCATGATATCCTCATGGAAAAGGGCGTGTGGCCCGTCCAGCCTGCCGGGCAAGCTGGACGGGCTGCTGTGTCGTGGCTCACAAACGCCTGGCAAGGCGCCGTGTTCAGCAGCCTGGTCCCGCTCATTACTCCGCGATGTGGTAGACGGTGTAGGAACCCTTCGCCCCCTCCTTGTTGGGGCCGACCTGGCGCACTCGTTCCAGCACGCTGACCTCGATGCCCTGGCGCTTTTTCAGCCCGGCGAAGAACCCGCGCACCGTGTGAGGCGCCCAGCCGGTCGCCTCGGCGATCTGGGCGACGGTGGTGCCCTCCGGGCGGCGCAGCATCGCCAGCACCTGCTGCTGCTTGGTGCCCTCGCGCGGCTTCCTCGGCGCACCGGGCTCGCGCGGGGCGCGGGCGGGCTTGCCGGCGAGCACGGCGCGGAGCGCCTGCATCGGCCCGTCGAGGGCACCGATGATATCCGCTTCGCGGTTGGCTTCGTCCTCCCAGACGGCGAGGACTGCTGCCGCGGTGTCGCGCAGGCTGACGCGGCGGGCCGGTGGCGTGGCCAGGGCCTCGTCCAGGAGGGCCAGGTCCTCCACCAGGTGCGCGACCTGGGCGGCCTCGGCGGCCGGGGCGGGGTCTGCCTGCGGCGCGCCCGCCGGCGCCGCCGTGTCGGCGCCCGTGGCGCAGGTGGCGGGATCCAGGCCAATGGCGCGCAGGCCCGCGTCGGTGATGCGCAGCAGCATGCTGTCGCCGTCGATTGCCCAGAGCGCCCGCGCCTCGTAATCTGGGCGGTGGACCGCAATCACCAGGTCGGCCTTGAGCATCGCCTTCCCGACTGCGGCGCAGGCGGCGCTGGGCAGCTTCTCGGGCGGCTCCGCCAGGTCATGCGGGTGCTGGGCGGCGGCGGTGAGGATGCGGCGCTGGGTCTCGGACAGGGCCATGATCGGGGTCCTCGGTCACGCACCCGACCATCCGGGTGCTACCACCCCGAGCCCCGCCGGCATGGCCGGTCGGGGCGGTGCGGAGGGAAGGCCGCCTATTCGGCGTACTCGCCGCGCTTGAAGTAGGCGTCGGTCACCCGCCGTATCTGCTCTGTGTAAAATTCCAGGTTCCCGACCTGGCCCCAGAGGACGTCCTCGGGATCGGCGCCGAAGTGGTCGGCACTCATCTGCTGCAGGTCGGCCAGCAGGGCATCAAACTCGGCCTTCTTGGCTAGGAAGGCTTGCAGGCTCTTCTGCTGGTTGGCTTGCCGCTTGGTCATCCCGCTCTCCATCCTGCGCATCGCGTGACGGACCATTCGCGCTGGGGTGCGCCGGAGCCAAGCGCATCCGGGGCTCATGGAATTGCTATGTTGAGGGGCTCTCGATCACATCATGATCGCAGCCGAAGGCCCGACGGTGGTCGCCTCGCAGCGCGAGGTAGCGCGCCGGCTCGGGCTCTCCCACACGGCTTTGCAGAAGGCGCAGCAGGCCGGCCGCATCGCGCCCGAGCCGGGCGGCGGCTGGGATGTCGAGAAGGTGCGCGCTGGCTTGGCGGCGAGCAGCGATCCGACACGCAAGACGGCGGCGATCGCCGCGCGTGGCCCGGCGCCACCAGCTTCCCCGGCAGCGCCACCGCGGCCCATGGTCGCGCCCCCCGCGCCGGAGCCGCTGCCCGGAGGCAGCAGCTTCCACAATGCCCGCACGGCCAACGAGGTGCTGAAGGCGCAGGAGCGCAAGCTGCGGCTCGAGGAGCGCCGCGGCCAGCTGGTCGACAAGGCGCGCGCGCTGATGCTGGTGCACCGGCTCGCCAAGGAGGAGCGCGACGCCATCCTCGCCTGGCCGGCCCGCGTTGCCGCCGAACTGGCGGCCGAACTCGGCGTCGATGCGCATCGGCTGCAGACCCTGATGGATGCCCGGCTCCGTCAGCACCTGGCGGAGCGCCATGACGTGCGGGTGAGCATCGGCTGATGGCGGGCGCGAACATCCTGGCCGAGCTCGGCGGGTTCGATGGCGCAGCCGAGGTCCTGCAGGCCTGGCGCGACGGCATGGCGCCGGAGCCGGCCCTGCTGGTCTCGGACTGGGCCGACCGGCAGCGCGTGCTCGGCAGCCGCGGCTCCGCCGAGCCCGGCCCCTGGCGCACCAGCCGCACGCCCTATCTGCGGGAAGTGATGGACGCGCTGTCGCCCATGCATCCCGCCCGGCGCGTGGTGTTCATGAAGGGCGCGCAGGTCGGCGGTACGGAGTGCGGCAATAACTGGATCGGCTACGTCATCCACCACGCGCCGGGCCCGATGCTGGCGGTACAGCCTACCACGGAACTCGCCAAGCGCTTCTCGGATCAGCGCATCGACCCGCTGGTTGAGGAGACGCCGGCCATCCGCCAGCGCGTCGCCCCGGCGCGCTCCAGGGACAGCGGCAATCGCCAGCTCAGCAAGGAGTTCCCCGGCGGTCAGCTGGTAATGACCGGCGCTAACAGCGCGGTCGGCCTGCGCTCCATGTCGGCCCGCTTCCTTTTTCTGGACGAGGTCGACGCCTATCCCGGCGACGTCGAGGGCGAAGGCGACCCGGTCGCGCTGGCGGAGGCCCGCGCGCGCACCTTCGGCTGGCGCCGCAAAACGCTGCTGGTCTCGACGCCCACCATCGCCGGCCTCTCGCGGATCGAGCGGGAATACCTCGCCTCCGACCAGCGCCGCTACTTCGTGCCCTGCCCGCACTGTGGGGCGATGCAATGGCTGCGCTTCGAGCGGCTGGTCTGGGAGAGGGGCGAGCCGGACAGCGCCCGCTACCTCTGCGAGGCCTGCGACGGTGCCATCGGCGAGCAGCACAAGACGGCGATGCTGGCCGGCGGCGAGTGGCGCCCGACCGCCATCGCGGCGGATCCGCACGCCATCGGGTTCCACATCTCGGCGCTCTACTCGCCGGTCGGCTGGTTCTCCTGGTCGCAGGCGGTGCGGGATTGGGAGGCGGCGCAGGGCGACGACCGCGCCATCAAGACCTTCAAGAACACGGTGCTCGGCGAGACCTAGCAGGAGAGTGGCGAGGCCCCGGACTGGCAGCGCCTCTACGACCGCTGCGAGGAATGGGAGCGCGGCACGGTCGCCAAGGGCGGGCTGCTGTTGACGGCGGGCGTCGACGTCCAGCGCGATCGCCTCGAGGCCAGCATTTGGGCCTGGGGGCAGGATCGGCAGTCATGGCTGATCGAGCACCGCATCCTGGTGGGTAATCCCTTCGAGGCGGCCGTGTGGGAGGAGTTGCGCGGCCTGCTGGGCGAGACTTGGCGCCACGCCTCCGGCCACCGCCTCGGCCTCGCCATGACGGCCATCGACAGCGGCGACGGCATGACCACCGCCGAGGTCTATGCCTTCGTCCGCCGCGCCGGCGCGGGGCGTGCCATTGCGGTGAAGGGTCAGGACGGGCTGCGCGCCGCGGTCGGCCAGCCCGCGGCCACGGAGGTCCGCCGCAACGGCCGCAAGCTCGGGGGTCTGAAGCTCTGGCCGGTGGGCTCGTCCTTCCTCAAGGGCGAGACCTATGGCTGGCTGAAGCTGGAGCGGCCGACGGCGGAGAGCGGCGACCCGTTTCCGCCCGGCTATGTCCACCTGCCGATCCACGCCGCGGGCGAGGAGTTCTGTCGCCAGCTCACCGCCGAGCAGCTGGTCGCCCGCGCCGGCCGCAACGGCTTTCGCCGGCTCGAATGGGTCAAGACGCGCGAGCGGAACGAGGCGCTGGACTGCCAGGTCTACGCCCGCGCCGCCGCGGCGGCGCTCGGCATGGACGGCTGGGGCGAGGACCGCTGGGCGCGGATGGCCGACGCCCTGTCTCTGCCGGCGGTGGAACCAGCTGCTGCGGCGGCTGCGCCAGCCACGTCAGCCGAACCGCCGGAGCCGATGCGCCCGCGCGGCTGGCTCGCTCCGCGCAGTGGCTGGCTTAGCTGACAGGAGGACGCGCATGGACCCGAACGTGCTCGCCTGGGCGCTGGCGCAGCCAACTGGCAGCCGCGCAGCGGCCCTGGCCGCTGCCTATACCGGCGGTACCACGCGGGTGACCTTCGACGGCCGCACCGTGGAGTACCGCAGCCTCGACGAGCTCGGCCGCGCGCTGGCCGTCCTGCGCGGGGCGGAGATGGCGGAGGCGCGCCGCCCGTCCGCAACGCTGGCCAGCTTCTCGCGGGGGACGGCTTGAACCTGTTCCATCGCATCCTCACCGTGATCCGCGGCTATGCGGCAGCGCAGGACAGCCGCGCCTCGGCCTGGGCGCCCTCGGGTGGCAGCGCCAATGCCGAGGTTGGCGCGGCCGCGGCTACCGTTGCCCGCCGCGCCCGTGACGCGGTCCGCAACGCCCCCTATGCCGCCCGCATCGTCGACCTATGGACCGGCAATGCGGTGGGCGCCGGCATCACCACCCGCTGGCCGGACCGGGCGCATGCCGAGGCCTGGCGCCGCTGGTCGGAGGGTACCGGCTGCGACGCCGAGGGCCGGCTCGACCTCGCCGGCCTGCAGGCCCTGGTGATGCGGGCGGTGGTCGAGAGCGGCGAATGCTTCGTCCGCCTGCTACCCGTCGAGATCACCCCGGCCAACCCGGTCGGCCTCCGGCTGCAGGTGCTGGAGAGCGACCATCTCGACACGGCACGGAACGGCATGGTCGAGGGTCTGCCCACGCTGCAGGGCATCGCCCTCGGCGAGGCCGGCGAGCCGGTGGCCTACTGGCTGTACCGCGTGCATCCCGGCGCCTCCTGGCTGCTGCCCTCCGGCGGCCGGCTGGACAGCGAGCCGGTGCCGGCCAGCGACGTGCTGCACGTCTACCGCAAGCGCCGGCCCGGCCAGCTGCGCGACGTCTCCTGGCTAGCGCCGGTGCTGACCCGGCTGCGCGACCTCGGCGACTACGAGGCCGCCCTGCTGATGAAGGCCAAGATCGAGGCCTGCCTCGCCGCGGTGGTCTCGGAGGAGGGCGAGGAAGCCCTGACCGGCGCCGCCGCCGGCCTGCTCCGCGACGCCGAGGGCCGGGCGGTCGAGAGCTTCGAGCCCGGCATGATCCTCTACCGGCGGGGGATGGGCAGCGTGGAGGTGGTGAACCCCTCCGGGGGCGGCAGTTACGCCGCCTTCGCCCGCCGCGCGCTCGAGGCGGCCGCGGTCGGCGCCGGGCTGACCTACGACCAGGTCTCGGGCGACCTGACCCAGGCGAACTACTCCTCGCTGCGGGCCGGCAAGATCGAGTTCCGCCGGCTCTGCGAGCAGGTGCAGTACGGCATGCTGATCCCGATGCTGGTGCGGCCCATCGCCGAGCGGTTCCATGCGCAGGGCGCCCTGCTCGGGCTGTGGGGACCGGACATGCCGGCTGAGGTCAGCCACGTGCCGCCGGCGCACGAGATGATCGACCCGTTGAAGGACACCACCGCCCTGATCGCCCAGGTGCGGGCCGGCTTCGTGCCGCAGCCCGAGGCGGTGGGCGCCTTCGGCTACGACTTCCGCCAGGCGGTCGAGCTGATCCGCGCGGCCAATGCCCTGCTGGACGATGCCGGCCTCGCCCTCGACACCGACCCGCGCCGGGTCGCCAAGTCGGGCAGTGCCCAGGACGCGGCGCAGCTGGCCGCCATCGAGATCGCCGCCACCGGCGCCGCGGCCCCACCGCGGCCCGAGCCGGCCGCCCCAGCACCAGGAGCACAGCCATAACCGCGGGCGCCTACGACTGGGCGGACGACATGCTCAAGATCAAGAGCATGCAGAAGAAGTTCCGCGACAGCTTCAACGGCACGGAGGTCAACCCGGCCCGCTGGGAGGTGGCGGCCACCGGCTCCGGCATGACCGCCACCGTCGCCGACGGCACGCTCACCGTCTCTACCGGCACGGGGCTCGATGACGAGCTGACCCTCACCACCCGGCAGAGCTTCACCATCCCGCTGCGGGTGATGGTGGCGCTGAACCTGAGCCAGCGCATCGCCGGCCAGTCGGTCTGGCTGGAGCTGGTCAGCGTCGACCCCATCACCGGCGTGCCGGACGGGCGCAATGCCGCGGCCTGGCGGCTCGACGGCACCAGCCCGACCCTGGCCAACTACGAGGTGGGGAGCGAGGGGGCGCCGCGGCTGGCCAGCGCCTCGGCCTCCACCATCCCGACCACTGCGCCCGCGGGCTGGTCGGTGCTGGAGCTCGAGCCAACCAATGACGAGTGCTGGTTCCACGGCCGGCTGATCGATAACACCGCCGCGCGCTCGAACTCCTACGTGCGCCACCAGCAGATCCCGGAGCCGAATGCCGCCTACCGCTTCCGGATCCGGGTGCGGAACCGGCAGTACGTCAACGGCATCTCGGCGGTGGCCAACAACGGCTCCGGCCTGGCGCGGATCACCCGCGCCGCGCACGGCTTCACCACCGGGGATTCGGTGACGGTTTCCGATGTCTCCGGCGTACCGGGGGCGAACGGCACCTTCAGCATCACGGTAATCGACGCCAACACCTTCGACCTGGTCGGCTCCAGCTTCTCCGGCGCCTACATCAACACCGGCTGGGCCTCGGTCTCGCGCAACCTGGCCCCGGGCTCCAGCACCGACGTGAAGGTGCAGTTCGTCACCATCGCCGACTATGCCGAGCTCACCACCGAGATTACCGCCGGCCGCGGCCAGTCCGTCGCCGGCCAGGGGCTCGGGGTCAATGTGCTCAGCACCGTCGCCCCGAGCGTGACGGCGGTGGGCGGCCAGGCCCGCAATACCAGCGGCGCGTTGCCGGTGCTGGCTGCGACCGGCTATTCGGCGAACCCCTCGGCCGTGACGACCGGCCGCGGCGTCGACCTGCTGGCCACCCTGATCGGCGCGCTGGTGACCAAGCCCTACGCCATCCCGGAGGCGGACTGGCAGTACGCCGCAGCCGCGGGCGGGATCACCAACACCACCGACGTCGCCATCAAAGCCGCCGCTGCGGCCGGCATCCGCAACTACGTCACCGCCATCGACCTGCGGAACGCCCACGCCACGGTGGCGACCGAGGTGGTGATCAAGGACGGCGCCACGGTGATCTGGCGGCAGCTGCTGCCGGCGGCGATGGCCGCGCCGGTCGAGATCACCTTCCCGACGCCGCTCAAGGGCAGCGCGGCCACCGCCCTGAACGTCGCCTGCCTGACCACCGGCGCGCAGGTCTACGTTAACGCCCAGGGCTTCAGCGCGCCCTGAGGCGCCGCACCAGGACAAACCAGACATGAGCGAGAGCACCGAGCCGGGCGGGGGAGACCTCGCGCCGGACGCCCCTGCTGTGCCGATCGTGGCGCAGCGTGCCCTGGCCGCGCCGGCGACCGTCGACCGGGCGGCCCGCACCGTCGAGGTGGTCTGGTCCACCGGCGCGCGGGCCCGGAATCATGTGGTCGGGCTGGGCGCCATCACCGAGGAGCTCGACATGCGCCCGGAGGCGGTGCGCATGGCCGGGCTGCGCTCCGGCCGCGCTCCGGTGCTGAATACCCACCGCCGCGGCGATGCCCGCGACGTGCTCGGCCGGGTGGTGGCCGCCCGCCTTGAGGGCGGGCGCGGCTACGCCACGCTGCAGTTCAGCACTGCGGCCGATGTCGAGCCGGTCTGGCAGCGGGTGGTCGATGGCACGTTGCGGGCGGTCAGCGTCGGCTACCGGGTGCACCGCTACGAGCCGGTGCCCGACCCCGTCGCGGGCGGCACCGTCCATCGCGCGGTGGATTGGGAGCCCTTCGAGATTTCCGTCGTGCCGGTCCCGATCGACCCGGCCGCTGCTGTGCGGGGCGAGGGAGACCAGCGCACTCCCGCCACCGCCTACGAACCACCCCTGCCCAACGAGGAGCCCCGCATGCCCGAGACGATGCCGGTTGAGCCGGCTGCCGCCCCTTCGGCGCCGCCCGCCACTTCGCCCCAAGAGCCCGCCGTGACCACCACGCCTGCGCCCGAGCCGATCCGCGCGGCGCCGCCTGCCGCGGACCTGGATGCCGTGCGCGCCGAGGCCGAGCGCGCCGCCATCGAGCGCCTCGCCGCCTACGACACGGTGCTGGCCGGGGCGCGTGGCCTGCTGGCCGAGGACCTGCTCGATGGCCTGCGCCAGACCGCCATCCGCGACCGCATCGCCCCCGAAGTGCTGCGCGGCCGGCTGTGGGACGCCTTCACTCGCGGCACGCCGCGCCCCTCGATCCCCGCCCGGCCCGAGACCGGCCCGGCCAATGACGACCCGGCTGTGCTGATCGATGCCATGGCCGAGGCGCTCGCCGCCCGCTCCATGCCCGGCTACCAGCCGCAGGGAAGTGGCCGCCATGCCGAGTTCCTGGGTTGGCGGCCCTCCGACATGGTCGGCGAGCTGCTCCGGGCCCGGGGCGAGCGCAACGTGCCGCGCAACCCGACCCTGCTGGCCGAGCGCGCCTTCCACACCACCTCGGACTTCCCGCTGCTGCTCTCGGCCGCGGCCAACAAGATGCTGCTCGCGGCCTATGCGCCAGCGGCGCCTAGCTACCGGCAGATCTTCCTCCGGCGCGACTTCCGCGACTTCAAGCCGCACCGGCACCTGCGCGTCGGCGACTTCCCCACCCTGCTGCCGCTGCTCGAGAACGGCGAGATCCAGGCCGGGACGATGTCCGAGAGCCAGGAGATCGTCCTGCTGCAGACCTTCGCCCGCCGGATCCGGGTCACCCGGCCGATGCTGGTGAACGACGATCTCGGCGCCTTCACCGACTTCGCGGCCATGATCGGGCGGCGGGTCGCCGACTTCGAGAACGCCACCGCCTACGGCCTGCTGAACAGCACCAATGGCGATGGCCCGACGCTGACGACCGGCAATACGGCCGTCTTCGCCACCGGCGCGGCGCGGGCCAACAAGGCCTCGGCCGGCACCGTGCTCGACCTGCCGAACCCGGCAGCCGGCCGCGCTGCGATCATGAAGCAGAAGACCCTGGACGGCCTGCCGATCGCGGTCGGCTCCTCCATGCGCCTGCTGGTCGGGCCGAACCAGGAGCTCGCGGCGCGGCAGCTGACCGTGTCCGTTGGGGCGAGCCAGACCTCGAACGTCAACATCTTCGCCGTCTTCGTGCAGCCCCTGGTCGAGCCGCTGATCCAGGCGAACCGCTGGTACCTGTTCTCGGATCCGGTCAGCGCGCCGGTCTACGTCTATGGCTACCTGAACGGCGCCGAGGGACCGCAGGTCACCACCGGGCCCGTCTCCGGCGTTGATGGCGTCGAGGTCAGCGTGATCTTCGACTTCGGCGTCGGCGCCATCGACTGGCGCGGCGCCTGGTTCAACCCCGGCACCTGATCGCCTGCCACATCCCTCGTGAACCGATGCAGAGGCCGCCCTCCGGGGCGGCTTCTGCGTTTCCGGAGCCTTCTTCGCCATGCGCAACTACGTGCAGCCGGGCGACAGCCTGGCCGTCTCTGTCCCCTATTCGGGCGGCGTCACCGCCGGCCAGGGCGTCCTGGTCGGCGCCCTGTTCGGCGTCGCCGCGGTGGACGGTGCCCAGAATGCCACCATCGAGGTGCAGACCAAGGGGGTGTTCGACCTCACCAAGGAGCCCTCGCTGGCCATCACCGCCGGCGCCCGGGTGTTCTGGGACAACACCAACCGCCGCATCACCACGACGGCCACCGGCAACTTCCAGGTCGGCCTCGCCACAGCGGCGGCGCTCGCCGCCGACGCGACGGTTCGCGTGGTGCTGCTGCGCGTGCCGGCGAGCGGCGCATGACCGCCGTGAATCCGAAGACAACGCGCGGCTACCGCAACCGCAACCCGGGCAACATCGAGCACGTCGCCACCAACAGATGGCAGGGCCTGGCCGAGCCGGCCTCGGACGGGCGCTTCTGCCGCTTCGTGGGCCACGAGTACGGCCTGCGCGCCCTGGCGGTGCTGCTCATCACCTACCAGGACCGGCACGGGCTGCGGACGCTGCGTGACATCATCGCGCGCTGGGCGCCGCCGGCGGAGAACGACACCGTCGCCTACCTCGCCGCGGTGGCCCGCCGCATGGGTGTCGGGCCGGACGACCCGCTCGACCTGCACCGGCACGACCACCTGCGGCCGCTGGTGGAGGCCATCGTCGCCCATGAATGCGCCGGGCTGGCCTATTCGGCCGCGGTGCTGGACCGGGCGCTGACCCTGGCGGGCGTGCCACCGGCTGCACCCCGGACGCTGGCGCAGGTGGCCGCCGCGACCGACACCGGCCGCGGGGCGGTGCTGGTCGGAGCTGCCGGTATCGCCACCGCCCTGGCGCAGGCCGCCCCGGCCATCCAGGCGCTGGGCGACCTCGCCCCGATGGTCGCCATCGCCGTCGTCCTCGCCGCCGTGGCGGGGGTGCTGGCTTGGCGGCTGGGCCGGCCGGCGTGACCGCATTCGCCGCGGCCCTGGACGTCCTGGCCGCGGACCCGAACCTCGGCAGCGACGCCACCTTCCGCGCCGGCGGCACCGGCCCGGAGGTGGTGCTGCGGGTCCTCCGCTCCAGCCCGGATCGGCTTGCCGATGCCTTCGGCACCACCCTGGTGCAGGCGACCGACGTCCTCACCGTGGCGGTGGCTGTGCTGCCCGCGATCGTGTCGGGCGACACCTTCGCGCTCGGGGGCGAGGTGCTGACCGTGCAGCACGCCGAGCGCGACGCCGCCGGCATCGCCTGGCGCGTCCTCTGCCAGCGGTAGGAGAGAGCCATGCCCGACCCCGAGCGCCTCGGCGCGATCCTCAATGAGGCCCTGCTCGCCGCCGGCCTCGGGGCGCTCGGCACCATGGCCCGGCTCGCCGCGGCCGACCGACCGCTGCTCACCGGCGGCTTCCTGCTGCACGCCCTGGCGGGTGGCAGCCTCGGCACCGGGGCCTGGCTGATCGCCCGCGCCGTCGAGCTCGAGGGCTGGTGGCTGTTCGCGGTGCCCTGGCTCGCCGGCACCCTTGGCTATGCCGCTCTGCACGACCTACTGCTGCGGGTCCTGAACCGCCGCCTGGGCGGGCCGTAGCCAATGCGCCTAACAGCGGCCATCGGCGACCTCCGGCAGGCCCTGGCGACTGAGGTCCGCGCCGGCGAGCGGGCGGCCAAAGGGGCCGTGCGCACTGAGACCGACGTGCTGAAGCGCGAGCTGCGCGGCCAGGTGGTCGCGGCCTTTGGCGGTAAGGCGCGCGGCATTGCCAATGCCTGGCGCAGCTAGGTCTTCCCCCGCTCCGGGGTGAGCCTCCGTGCCGCCGGCCTGGTCTGGACCAAGGTGCCGAACGTCATCGACGCCTTCGAACGCGGCGCTCTGATCCAGGCCAAGGGCGGCCGCTTCCTCGCCATCCCGACCGGCTTCAACGCCGCCCGCGGTTGGCGCGGCCGGGGCGACAAGGGCCTGCGGGTGACGCCGGCGCAGATGGTCGCCTCCGGCCAGGGCTTCCTCCGGCCCTTCCGCTCCGGCCGCGGCTTCGTCTGGTGCCTCCCCCTGCGCCAGGGCGAGCAGACGGGACGACGCCGCCGCACCCGGTTGATCGCCGGCGGGCTGGCCGAGGTCGGTACCGCCAACCGCAAGGGCCGCGAAGCCTGGGCCCGCGGCCTGCTGGAGCAGGGGATGGTGCCGATGTTCCTGCTGCTGACCCAGGTCCAGCTCACCAAGCGCCTCGACGTGAAGGGTGCGGCCGTGCGCGCCGGCGCCCGGGTGCCGCGGCGCTTTGTCGCGCTCTGGGAAGCCGAAGCGGGTAGGATTCCATGAGCCAGCGCGAGACCGCCATCGCAGCGCTGCACGCCCGGCTGCAGGCCGGCCTCGCTGCCCGCGCCCCGGCGCCGCTGGTCCTGCGCAACGAGACCGTGCCGCAGCGCGTGCCATCGGGTGGTCTGTTGGTGCTGCGCGACGGCGAGACGGCAGAGGAGACGCCGCTCCTCTCGCCCCTGGCCTGGGCGGTCGAGCACCGGGCCGAGGTCGAGGTGACCGTGGCCGGTGCCACGCCCGCCGCCCGCGCCGCCCTGCTGGACGCGCTGCTCGTTGACATTGCCGCCGTGATCGCCGCCGACCGCACCCTCGGCGGCGCCGTCGACTGGGCGCAGCCCGGCAGCCCCGGCTTCGAGGACGTGGAGGTCGAAGGCGCCGCCGCGGCTCGCGCCGCCTTGGTCCCCGTGACCCTCTGGTTCACCGCGGCGGGCTCGCCGCTGTCCTGACGGAGATACCCCACCATGGCCCGCGCCATCGGCGCCAACACGCGCCTGCTCATGCTGCCCGAGAGCACCTACGGCACCGCGCCCACCGGCAACTTCCGCCGGCTGCCGTTCCTCTCCTGCGACCTCGGCGCCGAGCAGCCATTGCTGGACGCCGACGTGATCGGCCTTGGTGGCACCCGCGACGCCGCCGCGCCCTTCCTCGACACGGTGACGGTGTCAGGCTCCGCGGTCGTCCCGGTGGATCTGATCAACATCGGCCACTGGTTGCGGCTGCTGCTCGGGGCGCCGACCACCACCGGCACGACGAACTACACCCACACCTTCAAGTCCGGCGGCGCCTCACTGCCCTCGAACAGCATCGAGCTCGGCTACCCGGATGTGCCGAGCTACGACCTGATCACCGGCGTGCGCGCCGACACGCTGGAGATCGACTTCTCGCCCTCCGGTCCGGCCACCGCCAGCTTCGGGCTGATCGGCCAGGGCTCGACCCGCTCCGGCACGAGTTCCGGAGGCACCCCAACCAGCGCCGCCTACACTGCTTTCAACAAGGCCCAGGGCTCGATTAACCGCAGTGGCTCGGCGCTGGCGCAGGTGACCGGGGCGAAGCTCAGCTTCACCAACTCGGTCGAGACGGTGCGCACCATCCGGGCGGATCGGAAGATCGAAGGTGCCGATCCCGGCATCTGCCGCGCCACCGGCCAGGTCACGGTGCGCTTCGCCGACACCACGCTGCTGACCCAGGCGCAGAACGGCAGCTCGGCCGACTTCGCGTTCGCCTACACCATCGATGCCAACCGCAGCCTCACCTTCACCCTGCACGAGGTCTACCTGGCGCTGGCCAAGACGCCCATCGAGGGCCCGGGCGGCATCGAGGCGGCGTTCGACTTCCGCGCCGCCTACAACGCGACCGCCACGACGATGATGACAATCGCGCTGAAGAACCAGCAGACCGCGACAGAGTATGCATGACGCCGGCTGAACCAGGTCACGTGAGCTTCCGGATTTCCCTCGCTAGTTCACCCGAACGATCTTCACTCGCACGCCATGCAGCTTTGCAAGATCAAGGATATACGCCGCAGGTTCCGTCTCTACCACCAGAGTTGTCACCACGTGCATGTCGGGTGTCGTTCCGAACCGCTGCGCTTTGAACACGGCGCGATACTTCACGCACTGGTACACACCTCGGATCAAGTCAGGCTCGGAAGAACGGATCGACTTCACCTCGACGAGATCGACCCGCTGTCCCTTCTCGAAGAAGACGTCGACCTCATCGCCTGACAGCAACAGGAGCTCGTCCATGGCCCTGTCTAGTTTCGACGGCGCTCCCACCTTGGCAGGATGCTCGAGCACATATTTCTTGAGAGCCTTGTGCTCCTTGCTTTCCGCTGGCCCACCGTGGCGCTTCCCCAAGGGAGTCGGCGGCACGCCGTCCTGCTCCGTGCCATCAATCAGTGTTGTCGGATCTGCAGTGGGCGCCGCTGTGCCAAAAACCTTGCGGAACACCTGCGACCACTTGGGATACGCATAGACCTGGCGCGCTGCCTTGGCGACAAGTTCGCCTTTGCGCTTTGGCTGGAGCGGCTTGCTGTCTAGAGCAAACCATTCGCGGAGGAATCCGTCCGCCCCGACGCCGGGCTGGCCGGTCTGCTGGTTGACGACAAGAACGTTGATGAGTGGCGCATCCGGCTCAGCCTTATGGATCCGCTCCATCAAGGTGCCGACAACTGCTCCGATGTGTGTGGGAAAAACCTTCCCCTCGATCTCCAAGTCTCTCCGCAGAGCATCCGCGATCTGACCATAGGTGATCGTTGTATTCCCGGCGACGACGGGCAGCAGATATCCAAAGGCCGGTTTCAAGCCATCCGAGCACAGTTGCTCCACGGTATACGACATCGTGCGGTTCCGAATGCTGTGTCGTTCGTAATGATGGCACAACGGCGCTCAGTGTCACTTTCCGCCTCGGCCCTTCAGCGCCTCCCACCTTCTGCAGGTGAGTGAGGCCCACACCCAAAGCAGCTCAGGGACTTCGATGCTGACCCTTGACCTTCCCAGCGAGCCCTATTGGCTCGACCTGCCGCGCGGCGTGCGCGTCGAGATCCGACCCGTCACGACAGCCGTCATGGCAGCAGCGCAGGCTGCAGCCTCGCGCCGGCTCGGAGTGGTCCGTGCCGCTAGTGATGACATCGACCCCGACATGGCGCGGGGTCTCGCCTTCGCCTTCCTGGTCAAGGCGCTGGCCCGGCACGCGGTCACCGCTTGGGACGGCATCGGCGACAGCGAGGGCAAGCCGCTGCCTCTGTCACCCGAGGCGGTCGAGCGGCTGATGGACCTCGATGACATCGCCGCAGCCTTCTGGGATCAGGCGACGCGGCCGGTGGCGGCGGTGGCTGCCGAGGGAAACGGCTGAGGGCCCGCGCCGCCTGGCATTTCGGCCGCGGGCCCGAGTACTGCCGCGGCTGCACCGCCCTCGGCCGCGCCTGCGCCGAGGCCTGCCCCTACGCTGCGCATGCCCCGGTCAGCATCGAGGGCGCTGCCTGCTGGGCGGCCGGCACCGCCTGCGCCGAGGCGACCATGTCCGGCCTGACCCTGGACATGGCCGCCGCCCTGCATGCGGCACGCGACCTCGGCGCCGCTGGCTGAGCCGCGGCGGAACTGCTGCTGGCCATCCGCACCGGCATGGCCGAGGGCCGCGCCCAGGCGGCGCCGCACCCGGAGGGAGGGTAGCCCATGGCCGACGCCACCCGGCGCGTCTCGGTCCGCCTCTCGGTCGACGGTGCCCAGCAGACCAAGCAGGAGCTGCGCGAGGTCGGCGAGGCCGGCCAGCGCTCGCTCGAGCGGATCAAGGACGGCACCGAGCGCGCCTCCCGCGCGCTGGACCTGCTCGATGCCGCGGTCCGTGGGGTGCAGATCGCCGGCCTCGCCGCCGGGGTGCGCGTCCTGGTGCAGGCCGACGACCAGCTGACCGGGAAGCCTGGCGCGGCTGCAGAATGCGGTCGGCTCGGTCGAGCGGGCCGGTGAGGTGTACGAGCGGCTGTACCGCGATGCGCTGCAGACCGGCGTCGCCGTCAAGGAGAGCGTCGACGCCTTCCAGCGGTTCTCCGTGGCCGCCCGCGAGATCGGCGCCACCTCCGATCAGGTCGCGCAGCTGGTCGGCGGCCTGCAGCAGGTCGCCATTGTCTCCGGCGCCTCCACCCAGGAGATCAGCAGTGCCACCCTGCAGCTGGCCCAGGCACTGGCCTCGGGCGTGCTGCAGGGCGACGAGCTGCGCTCGGTGCTGGAGGCCATGCCACTGCTGGCCGAGGCCCTGGCCCGAGAGCTCGGTGTCTCCATCGGCGAGCTCCGCAAGCTCGGCTCAGAGGGCAAGCTTACCGCCGACCGGGTCTTCCCGGCGCTGCTGCGCGCCACCGAGCGGGTCGGCGCCGAGCTCGACAAGGCGCCGCTCTCCCTCAGCCGCGCCTTCGGCCAGCTGCAGGTGGCCGCCGACGGCTTCCTCGGCCAGCTCGATCGTGCCATCGGCCTCTCCAACGCCCTGGCCCGCGCCCTTTCCGGCGCTGCCCGCACCCTGGACGGCGTCCGCCGCGGCGCCGGGCTGCTGACCGAGGGCGAGCGGCTGGCCGATTTGCGCAAGCAGGCCGAGGCCATCGCCCGGCAGATCGCCACCCTCGATGCCGGGATCGACACCACCCGCAACAACGGCACCCTCCGCCCAAGGCTGACCGAGGAGGACCGGCAGCGCCGGCTGGCCGAGCTGCGCGAGCAGTACCGCGAGATCCAGGCGGAGATCGCCCAGCAGGAACAGGCCGCCGGCGAGCGGCAGCGCCAGGAGCAGGAGACCGCAGCCCAGCGCGTGGCCGAGGCCCGCCGCACCCGGGCGGCGCAGGACGTCGAGGAGCTGCGCAAGCAGCTGGATGACCGCTTCAAGATCCAGCAGGAGTACCAGGATCGGCTCAAACGGCTGCGTGAGGCCGAGGCTGCCGGCGCGCTGACCACCGCCGACCGCACCCGGCTGGAGACCCTGGCGCTCCGCGAGCGCGACGAGGCGCTGCGCCGGCTGGAGCCACGGGTCGAGTCCAACCGCCGGGCCCAAGCCGAGGCCGCCCGCCAGGTGCGCGAGGCGGAGCGCGAGCTCAACGACCTGCTGCGCGAGCGCGAGCGGCTGATCCAGGACAACGAGACCGCCTACGAGCGCTACCAGCGCCGGATGGAGCGCCTCTCCGACCTGGTCGAGCGGGCGGAACGCGCTGGCCGGCCGGTGCCGGACGCCACCATCCAGCGCGAGGCCGAGCGCGCCATGGAGGAGCTGGAGAAGGCCGAGAAGCGTGTCCAGGAGGGCGCCGAGCGGACCAACGAGACGGTGCGCGAGCTCGGCCTGACCTTCGCCAGCGCCTTCGAGGACGCCATCGTGAAAGGCGACAAGCTGTCCAAGGTGCTGCAGGGCCTGCTGCAGGACATCACCCGCATCATCGCCCGCAAGACCATCACCGAGCCGCTCGGCAACGCGGTCTCCTCGGCGCTGTCGGGTTTCTCGCTCAATGGCCTGTTCAACTCGGTCGGCTCCTGGATCGGTGGCCTGTTCCGCGCCGAGGGCGGCCCGGTCGCGGCCGGGCAGCCTTACATCGTCGGCGAGCGCGGGCCCGAGTGGTTCGTCCCGAGCAGCCCAGGCACCGTGCTGCCGAACGGCCTGGCGCCGGGCGGCACCACCATCCAGCAGACGATCAGCATCGACGCGCGCGGGGCGGATGCCGGCGTCGAGGCCCGGCTGCGGCTGTTGGCCGGGCAGATCGCCCGCCAAGCCTCGGCCATGACGCTGGACGCCATCCGTCGCGGCGGGGTGGCCTACGAGACGGTGCGGAGGTAGCGGCGATGGTCGAGTATGCCTGGCCGGAGGCGCTGCGGCCCTCGCGGCTCAGCTTCTACCTGCAGCACAATACCACCCGCTTCGTCTCGCCGGTCACCCGCGCGACGCAGGTGATGCGGCGCGAGGGCGCGCGCTGGGTGGCGGAGGCGAGCTTCGACCCGCTCAGCCCGGCCCGCGCCGGGCTGCTGGAGGGCCTGCTCGCGGCGCTGGCCGGCTCGCTGAACACGGTACGGATCTGGGACTGGCGGCGCGAGTACCGCACCGGCGATCCCCGCAGCCAGGGCCAGGTGCCTTCCGGGCCGTACTCCTTTTCCGACGCCACGCTCTTCACCGACGGCACCGGGCTGGTGGTCGGCTCCGGCACGCCGGCGCTTGCGGCTGTCGCGCCGCGTGGGGCTCTGGCGATCCAGACCGCGGGCTGGTGGCCCGGCATGGTGGCGGTCGGGGCGGGCGACTACCTCGGCCTCGGTGGCCGGCTCTACATGGCGACCGAGGCGGTGACCGCCTCCGGGGCCGGCACCGCCAGCATCCCGATCGCCCCGCCGCTGCGCGCCGCGGCCACCCTGGCCGAGCCGCTGGTCCTCAGCCGGCCGACCGTCGCCATGCGGCTGGTCTCGGATGACGAGGCGGCCAATCCGACCCGGCCGGACCGCTTCACCAGCATCTCCCTCCGCCTCGAGGAAGCCCTGTAGATGGACGGCATCACCGCCACGCCGCGCCTGCACCCGCAGGCGGCCGCGGCCGCCACCGCCAAGACCGCCGCGCCGGTGGTGCTGGTCGACCTCGACTTCGCCTCTGGCCCCTTCCGCGCCTGGACCGGGCTCGGTCCGCTGCATTGGGCCGGCATGGTCTTCGAGGGGGTGGGCTCGATCGGCGCCATGGGCGAGGTGGAGGAGACGGTCGAGCTCCGTGCCGTGCGCCTGACCCTGGTGCTCTCGCCGGTGCCGCAGGAGGTGGTCGACATCGCCCTTGCCGAGCGCAGCTTCCGCCTCCGCCCGGCCCGGCTCTGGGGGGCGCTGCTGGACGACCAGGGGGCGTTCGTCGCCGACCCGTTCCCGCTCTGGGCGGGGCTGATGGACACCATGGAGGTGGTGGACGGGGCGGAGCCGCGGGTCTCGCTTACCTGCGAGAGCCGCCTGGTCGACCTCGAGCGCGCCGAGGTGCGCCGCTACACCGATGCCGACCAGCAGGCCGAGTACCCGGGCGACCGCTTCTTCGAGTTCGTCCCCGCCCTGCAGGAGGCGGAGATCCGCCTGCCGAGCAACTGATGCTGCGCCGCCCCGATTGGCCGGCCCGGCTGGCAGCGCTGCTGGCCGCGGCCGAGGGGCGCCCGTTCGACGCCCATCGCTGGAACTGCGGCCGCTTCGCTCTGGCCGCGGTGGAGGCGGTCACCGGCACCACGCCGCGGATCCGCATCCGGCCCGACCTCGAAGCCACCGCCGACAGCGCCGGCTTTCCCCGCCTCCCGCCCACCTTTGCCCGACCCGGCGACGTGGTGCTCGCCGGCGACCCGCCGCGCCTCGGCGTGGTGGTGGATGGCGGTCACGCTGCCTTCGTCGGCCCGCGCGGCCTGATCCGCACCCCGCTCACCGCCTGCACCACCGCCTGGAGGATCGGCTGATGCCCGCCGCCATCCCCCTCGTCGCCGTCGTGGCCTCGGGCATCGCCTCGGCCGTGGTCGGCGGCGGCATCGTCGGCGCCCTGGTCGGCGCCGGTGCCGCCCTGGTCGTCACCGCGGTCGGCGGCGCCATCTTCCCAGCCAAGAAGCCGAGCGCCCCCACCACCCCGGCGACCACCGGCTTCGATGCCAGCGCGCCCGGGGCGGGCCGCACCCAGTCCTTCCGCCAGCCGATCACCGAGCACCAGATCGTCTTCGGCCGCTGCAAGGTCTCCGGGCCGATCGTCTTCCTGCACTCGGCCACCGACGATCAGGGCCGGGCGGATGGCTACTTCTACGCCGTGGTGGTCTTGGCCGCGCACCAGGTGCGGGCCATCGGCGAGGTCTGGCTCGGCGACACGCTGGCGACCGACCCGAAGTAGTCGGCCCTGAACAACTCGTAGAGTACTGATCTGGCTGGAAGATTTGCCGAATTCGGCATTGTGGATTTGCAGGGTCGGATTGTTTTCGGCGGGAAACCCTGCGATTCTGGAGGGCATGAAGCACCGCCCGCGCCCGCCGGAACAGCCCGACCTGCTACGGCCGCGGCTGGTCGACATGATCGACGGACGGCACGAACTGGTGCGGCTGGCGGCGCTGATTGGACTTCCCCCCGAGGAGTGGAGGGGTGAGATCAGAGCGTCATG
>NZ_JALPRX010000114.1 GCF_023223525.1 Roseomonas acroporae
TCTCGCTCGCCGTCGAGGAGGCCGAGCTGGACGACCGGGCGGTGGAGGTCGCGTCGCGCCTCGCCGAGGGCGCGCAGAGTGCGATCCGCTGGACCAGGTACGCGCTGAACAACTGGCTGCGGATGGCGGGGCCGAGCTTCGACGCCTCGCTGGCGATGGAGTTCATGGGCTTCAGCGGGCCGGAGGTGCGGGAGGGCCTCGCCTCGCACCTGGAGAAGCGCAGGCCGGAATTCCCGACTGGCTCGGAGGTCTGACAAGATCGGTGCGCGGGCGCGCTGGATCTGGTGAGGTGGTCCCCGCTCGTCGGACGGCTTGGCGGCGTGGATAAGCTTGGTCCTGTTTTTCGTCAGGCCGCCAATCTTGCCACCACATCGACGCCATAAGCCTCGTCAGGGATTCTGCCGTCCAGGCCGGAATGCGGGCGTGTGGCATTGCAGCAGCCGATCCGCGTCGACAGCCCGGCGCGCAGTTCCGAGCCGGTCTCGAAGGCATGCAGATGGACGCATTCGTACTTCAGGCTGCGCCAGAGCCGCTCGATGAAGACATTGTCCATCCAGCGGCCACGGCCGTCCATCGAGGGTCGATCACCACATCCCGCAGCAGGCAGGGAAAGAGCCGGTGCTCAGGGTTCAGCACCGTCGTCCGCGGCCGCTGATAGATCGGTGTCAGGCCTATCTTCGCCATCAGCCGCCGGATGCGCTTGCGGCCTCCCTCGTAGCCCTCGCGCCGCAGGTGCCGCGACATCGGCCGCGAGCCGTACCAGGGCATCCGCAGGAACTGCGCGTCGATCAGCCGCATCGGCTCCAGGTTCAGCGCCGTCTCACCCGCAGGCCGGCGGTGGAACCCCGACCGGCTGATCGAGACCAGCTCGCATTGCCGCACCACCGACAGCCGCGAATGGTCCGGCTCGATCATCCGGCGCCGCCGCTCCAGGCCATCGACCGGACGCTTTCGCCAAAAATCCCGTTCCACCACCAACTGCCCGATCCTGGCGTGCCGCTTCTCCGCCTCGGCCACCTTCGTGCTCTCCTGCGCCGCCGTCTTGCCGGAGAGCACCGCCGTCAGCCGCTCCATGGCCTGCCGCTTCCAGTCACCCACCATCGTTCTGGTGGATGCCGTGCCTGGCCGCCAGCTGCGCCGTCGTCGGTTCGCCTCGCAGCGCCTCCAGCGCCACCTTCGCCTTGCACTCCGCCGAATACCGCGTCCGCTTGCCCGCCATCCGGGTCTGTTCTTCTCACAGGCGAACCGAGCTTACCCGCCTGTCCCAAATCCGGGGACCACCTCACGGAAGGCCGGAGCCGTTCCGGCCGTGGCGGCATCCGCCCGGCCCCGGCGCGTGGCGGATGCTCCGGCATGGGCGGGCGCCACCCGCCCTGAAGCGTTTCAGCGCCACCGGGTGCTGCGAGGTTCACAACCCTCCCGACGCCGGCCCCCGCCGGCCGCGAGAGGAGTGCCCACCATGCCCGCCATCCCGACCATCCTGCGCCGCCGACCGCTGCTGGCCGCCGCGATGCTGGTTGCCGGCCTGCTCGGCGGGCTGACGCCGGCGGTGGCCAAGGCGCCGCAGCCGGGCCGGAGCCCCGCGGCGCAGGCGACCCGACAGGCGGCCCCGCCGGTGGCCGACCGCTTCCTGCCGGTTTCGGACGCGCTGCGGCCCGAGGACGTGGCCCGGCTGCGGGCCCGGATGCGACCGCCGGAGGCGGTGCCGATCCGCAACCTCTCGCCCACCGTCGACTCCCCCGCCGGCGAGCGGGCGGCGGTGCAGCGGTGGCTGCCGCCGGGCGTGGCGGACACGGCGGCACGCCAGTGGCGCACCTGAGCGGCCGAGGACCCGTTCGAGTGGCCGGCGGCGGGATGCCGAGGGCATCCCGCGCATCGGTCGGCCCGCCTGCGGGCCGCATGGCCCGGAAGGAGGCGCACGGCCGGGCGCGGCCGGCGGCGCCCGGCGTCTGGCATCCGGCTGCGATCGACCAGACGCACCAGGCGTACCAGACACACCAGGCGTAATTGAGAAGCCGGCGCCCTCCCGCACATCGTCGCGCGGGAGAAGCTCCGGCTTCCTGTTCCGGCCGTCGCCTGTGCCGGCCGGGTGCCGCGCTGGCATCCCGGCCGTCATCGGCGTCAGGTCAGCGGAAGGGCATCATCGGCTGCGGCGGGTTCACGCCGCGCGCCGCGTCCTGGCCGCTCATGCGGTTCAGGTTGGAGGTGGTGTCCGGTCCCGGCGTCAGGGCCGGCTGGTTGGCCTGCGCCCGCGCGAGGCTCTCGGCGTTCAGCCGGTCGGCGATGTTGTCCCCGGAGGACGGGCCGCTGTCCGGGCCGTTCGGGGTCTGGCGGACGCGGGCGGCGCGGCGCTCATGGTCGGGCACGGTCGGGTGCCGGCGGTGCACCGGCATGCCGGTGCGGCCGCCGCCATAGCGCTGGTTCATCCGCTCGGCGGCGTTGTCCGTGGAGGACGGGCCGCTGTCCGGGCCCTGCGGGGTCTGGCGGACGCGGGCGGCGCGGCGCGCCAGATCCTCCGGGGAGGTCGGGGCCGGCATGGGCGTCGATGACTGCGGCTGCGGCACGGAGGGAACGGTGGTCTGGGCGATGGCCGGCGGGACGAGCGCGACGGCGCCCAGCAGCGCCAGGGGCGGCAGGAACTTGAGGTAGACACGCATGGCGTCTCTCCAGGGTTCGTAAGCGTCGGGACGAGGGGAGCCCGACCTGATGACAACCGATCGTGACGCGTTCTGTTTCAACGCGCTATGGGCAAAATCCGCTGATGGCGCATTGGCCGGTTGCGCAGCGCCCGGCCCGCGCGCCGCGATGCCCGTGGCCGGGCCTTGCCGCACCGTCTCCACCACCCGCGACATCGGATTGATCTTCCAGGCTGTTTGCATTGCCGCATGGCGCCGTACGCGAGGCGCGGCCGTGACCGGCCGTTGCCGGCGTGCCACACGGGGCGGCGCCGGCGCATGTGATGGCGACCGCCGGGAAACGGCGAGCGGGTGGAGCAGGGCGGCCACGAATCGTGCCGCGCGTCGGGCGGTGGCCGCGGCCCGTGCCGTGGCATGATCGGGCGGCCACGCGATTCGCGCGGACGGCGGATCCCCGTGGCGCACGGCGCGTGGCGCCGGGATGTCGCCGGACTGCAACACAAGGCGACAATCCAGATGCCGGACCCGATGCCGGACGTCGCCGCCGATCCGCCCTGTGGCGGTCGAAGTTCCGCCTTTGCATGAGGATGCGACTCCAACCGCCTTGCCACACTGACCGCCGAAAAGTGAATCCCCCCTACCTCATCTTGTGGGAGGCGCGGTGGCGTTGCACCCATATCTTGTCCTGCGGTATGGAGGCCGACGCGATGGACGTGCCGTTTCGCGACCACGGGGGAGAGTCAGCCTTGTTCGACGCCGTACAGCTTGAGGGACACCACCAGGTCGTCGTGGACCGCTCGCGCGACGCCCTGCTGACCGACTTCGGCAAGGCGACGCTCGACAACCGCTACCTGATGCCCGGCGAGAGCTACCAGGACCTCTTCGCCCGCGTCGCCTCCTGCTACGGCGACGACGGCGCGCACGCGCAGCGCATCTACGACTACATCTCGCGCCTCTGGTTCATGCCGGCGACGCCGGTGCTCTCCAACGGCGGCACCACGCGCGGCCTGCCGATCTCCTGCTTCCTCAACGAGGCGAGCGACAGCCTGGAGGGCATCGTCGGCCTCTGGAACGAGAACGTCTGGCTCGCGGCCAAGGGCGGCGGCATCGGCTCCTACTGGGGCAACCTGCGCTCGATCGGCGAGAAGGTCGGGCAGAACGGCAAGACCTCGGGCATCATCCCCTTCATCCGCGTGATGGACAGCCTGACGCTGGCCATCTCGCAGGGCTCGCTGCGCCGCGGCTCGGCCGCCGTGTACCTGCCGATCTCGCACCCCGAGATCGAGGAGTTCATCGACATGCGCCGCCCCACGGGCGGCGACCCGAACCGCAAGGCGCTGAACCTGCACCACGGCGTGCTGGTGCCGGACGCCTTCATGCGCGCGGTGCAGGCCGACGAGGAGTGGGGGCTGACCTCGCCCAAGGACAACGCGGTGATCCGCAAGGTCTCGGCGCGCGCGCTCTGGATCCGGCTGCTGACGGCGCGGATGGAGCAGGGCGAGCCCTACATCGTCTTCTCCGACCACGTGAACCGCGCCCGGCCCGAGCACCACAAGCTCGCCGGCCTCGACGTCAAGACCTCCAACCTCTGCTCCGAGATCACGCTGCCGACCGGCATCGACGGGCACGGGCAGCAGCGCACGGCGGTGTGCTGCCTCTCCTCGGTCAACCTCGAGACCTGGATGGAGTGGAAGGACCACCCGACCTTCGTCGAGGACGTGATGCGCTTCCTCGACAACGTGCTGCAGGACTTCATCGACCGCGCGCCGGAGGGGATGGAGCGCGCCCGCTACGCCGCGATGCGCGAGCGTTCCGTCGGCCTCGGCGTGATGGGCTTCCACTCCTTCCTCCAGGCCATGAACGTGCCGTTCGAGAGCGTGGTGGCGAAGGTCTGGAACAAGCGGATGTTCCGCCAGCTCCGCGAGCAGGCCGACGCCGCCTCCCGCAGGCTCGCCGAGGAGCGCGGGCCCTGCCCGGACGCCGCCGAGTACGGCTTCATGGAGCGCTTCAGCCACAAGATGGCGATCGCGCCGACCGCCTCGATCTCGGTGATCGCCGGCAACGCCTCCCCGGGCATCGAGCCGATCGCGGCCAACGTGTTCAACCAGAAGACGCTCTCGGGCTCCTTCATCGTGCGCAACCGGCCGCTGCAGAAGGTGCTGGCGAAGTACGGCCGCGACGACGAGGACACCTGGACCTCGATCACCGTGAACAAGGGCTCGGTGCAGCACCTCGAATTCCTGAACGAGCAGGAGAAGGCGGTGTTCAAGACCGCCTTCGAGCTGGACCAGCGCTGGGTGATCGAGCACGCCGCCGACCGCACGCCCTACATCTGCCAGAGCCAGTCGGTGAACCTGTTCCTGCCGGCCAACGTGCACAAGCGCGACCTGCACCAGATCCACATGATGGCGTGGAAGCGCGGCATGAAGTCGCTCTACTACTGCCGCTCGCTCTCGATCCAGCGCGCCGACACGATCAGCGAGAAGGTGGCGGTGCAGCCCGCGCTGGGCCTCGCCGCCGTGTCCCTGCCCGCCAATGACGGCGCCGCGCCGCTGCCGCTGGTGGCCAAGGCGGAGACGACCAACTACGAGGAATGCCTCGCCTGCCAGTGAGGCGGCTTCCCGGCGGGGCGTGAACCGCCCCCGCCTCCCCGCGGCCGGGTTCGCGGGCGCCGGCCGATGCGCCCCGCTGTCGGGCGGCCCGTGCCGACGGCGCACCGGACTCATCCGGGCCGAAACCCATCCAGGCCGGCATCCCGGCACGCGCCGCAAGCGTGCCCGAGCGATCCGCACGGGACCGCCGGTGGCGGCGCCGCCCCGATGCGGGGCGTTTCCAGGGCATGCCGGATGCCGCCGGCGGGCATCGGCCCGCATCCGGCGCGACCGGCGGTACCGCCATCGCCATCTGGCATCGCCACCGGGCATCGCCCTCGGGCATCGCCATCGAGCGCGGCCAACTTGACAGCCGATGGAGCGGATTTCCAGAATGCCGCGCCGGGCGGCGACCTGCCGGCGTGACGCCCGGATGCCGGCTCGGCGGTCGATGCGCCGGGACCGTGCCGCGCGGCGGCTCGCCGGTCCTGCCCGACGATGCCCGGCCGGGAGACGGGATCGCGCCTGCCCCGGAGCCGATCCGGCACCGCCGGTCCCGCAGGCGGGACGACGCGGCGCGCCGGGGCCTGCGTCGTGGGCGGACGAGCCGGCCCCAACGAGAAACGTGTACCGAAGCCGAGGGAGACGCCCAGGGAAGCCGGCGCGCGCCGTCGCCCTGCCGTCGGGCCGTGCGGGAATGCCCGCGGGCCGGTCGGCGGGCCGCACGGACGCGCGCCTGTCGCCGAGGATGCCCGAGGAGCCGAGAGATGGCGAAGCTGCAAGTCGTGCGTGCCTTCGACCGCGTGCCCTTCGCCGAGGTCGCCATGGATGACGCCGCCGCGCTGGAGCGCAAGCTGGCCGCGGCCGAGCACGCCTTCCGCGACCGCGCCGGCCGGCTGCCGGTGTTCGAGCGGATGGCGCTGCTGGGGCGCCTCGCCGCGCTGATGGAGGCACGGCGGACGCACCTGGCCGAGCAGATCGCGCGCGAGGGCGGCAAGCCGCTCCCCGACGCCACGGTCGAGGTGATCCGCGCCATCGACGGCGTGCGCAACGCCGCGGAGGAGCTGCGCAACTTCGCCGGGCGCGAGATCCCGATGGGCCTCACCCCGTTCAGCACCGGCCGCCTCGCCTTCACCACGCGCGAGCCGGCCGGCGTGGTCGCCGCGATCTCGGCCTTCAACCACCCGCTCAACCTGATCGTCCACCAGGTGGTGCCCGCCGTCGCCACCGGCTGCCCGGTGATCGTCAAGCCCGCCACCGCGACGCCGCTGAGCTGCCTGGACCTGGTCGCCCTGCTCCACGAGGCGGGGCTGCCCGAGCCCTGGTGCCAGACGCTGGTGACCGACGACAACGCCCTGGCCGAGGCGCTCGCCACCGATCCGCGCATCGCCTTCCTCAGCTTCATCGGCTCCGCCCGCGTCGGCTGGCACCTGCGGAGCAGGCTGGCGCCCGGCACGCGCTGCGCCCTGGAGCATGGCGGCGCGGCGCCGGCGATCGTCGACCGCAGCGCCGAGCTGGAGCGGGTGATCGAGCCGCTGGCCAAGGGCGGCTACTACCATGCCGGTCAGGTCTGCGTCTCCGTGCAGCGCATCTTCGTGCACGAGGAGCGGCTGGAGGAGTTCGCCGAACGCTTCGCCGCGCGCGTCGCGGCGCTGCGGGTCGGCGACCCGCTGCTGCCCGACACCGAGGTCGGCCCGCTGATCCTGCCGCGTGAGACGGACCGGGTCGCGGCCTGGACCGAGGAGGCCGTCGCGGCCGGTGCGACGCTGCTGGGCGGCGGGCGCCTGTCGGAGACCACGCTGCGCCCGGCCGTCCTGGTCCGCCCGCCGGCGGAGGCGAAGGTGTCGACGCTCGAGATCTTCGGCCCCGTCACCTGCGTCTACGGCTTCCGCGCGATCGGCGAGGCGATCGAGGCGGCCAACGCCCTGCCCTTCGCCTTCCAGGCCAGCATCTTCACCCGCGACATCGACCCGGCGCTGGAGGCGGCCGAGCGGCTCGACGCCTCGGCGGTGATGATCAACGACCACACCGCCTTCCGCACCGACTGGATGCCCTTCGCCGGGCTGCGCCAGTCCGGCTACGGCACCGGCGGCATCCCCTACACCATGCGCGACATGACCCACGAGAAGATGCTCGTGCTCAGGCGCGGCTAGAGCATTTCCAAGCCGAGCGCACGCGCTCAGCGGCTCGGGAAATGCGCCAAATCAAAAGGCCGGAACGGCTCCGGCCTTCTGGTCTTTCGCATTTTCCGGGTCGCCGGGTGAGTATACCCGACTTGCAAATGCTCTGACGCCGGCCCAGGGCACCCGGCGCCGCCGCCCACGCCCGGCGGGGCCACGTCGGGCGGCCGCCGTGGCGCGTTGCATCCGCGCCCCGCCGGCCACAAGCTGCCGCGCGGCGTCGCGCTCGCCGCGCCTCGCCACGCGCGCTCCTCCGGACGGCGGGAGCGCGCGCGGTGCCGGCGGTGTCCCGCGCGCCGGATCGGAGGAGCGGACCATGAGCACCACACGACGCGCCGTGCTGGGCGCCGCGCTGGGCGCCGCGCTGGGCGGGTTCGCCGCCGCCACGCTCGCGCGCCGCGCCGCGGCGCAGCCCTGGCAACCGGAGCGGCCGCTCCGCCTCGTCGTGCCCTATGCACCGGGCGGCGCCACCGACCTGCTCGGCCGCGCCATCGCCGAGCGCCTGGGGCGCGAGCTGGGCCAGGCCGTGGTGGTGGAGAACCGCCCCGGCGCCAACACCATCGTCGGCACGGAGCTGGTCGCCAGGGCGGCGCCCGACGGCCACACCCTGCTGATGGCCTCCGGCGCGAGCCTGGTGCTCAACCCGCTGCTCTATCGCCGCCTGCCCTACGACGCCGACCGCGACCTGCTCGCCCTCGCCATCATGGTGGAGGCGCCGCTGGTGATGGTGGTCCCGCCGCGCCTGGCGGCGTCGGACGTGGCGGAATTCGTCGCGCTGGCACGCCGCGCGGGCGACGCGACGAACTACGCGACCGTGGGCAACGGCAACCCGATCCAGCTCGCCGCCGAGCTGTTCCGCATGGCGGCGGGGATCGACATGACCGGCGTCGTCTATCCCGGCAGCGCGCCGGCCCTCGCCGCGCTGGTCGCCGGCGACGTGCAGGTGATGTTCGACGTGGTGCTCACCGCGCTCCCCCTCGTCCGCGAGGGCAGGCTGCGCGCCCTGGCCGTCACCACGCGCGGGCGGCTGCCGGCGCTGCCCGACGTGCCGACCGTGGCGGAGAGCGGCTTTCCCGGCTACGAGGCCGGCACCTGGTTCGGCGTCGCCGTGCCGCGCGCCACGCCGGCGGCGGCGGCGGAACGCCTGCGTGCCGCGCTCGCGGCGGTGCAGCGGGACGCCGACTTCGCCGCCCGCTTCGACGCGCTCGGCCTGCTGGTGCAGCCGCCGCGCGACGCGGCCGCGATCGCCGCGCACCTCGCCGCCGAGCGGACCCGCTGGGGCGGCGTGATCCGCGCCCGCGGCATCGCCCTGGACTGATCCGATTCGAGTCCGATCGAGGAAACCGCCATGTCGCTCATGGACAAGCTCGCAGGCCGCCTGTCGATCCCGGTGATCGGCGCGCCGCTCTTCATCATCTCGGTGCCGAAGCTCGTCATCGCGCAGTGCAAGGCGGGGGTGGTGGGCTCGATGCCCTCGCTCAACGCGCGGCCGGGCCCGGTGCTGGAGGAATGGCTCGCCGAGATCACCGAGGCGCTCGCCGCGCACGACGCGGCGCACCCGGAGGCGCCCTCGGCGCCCTTCGCCATCAACCTGATCGTCCACCGCTCCAACGACCGGCTCGACCACGACATCGCGCTCTGCGAACGCTACCGCGTGCCGCTGGTGATCACCTCGCTCGGCGCGCGGCCGGAGGTGAACCAGGCGGTGCACGGCTGGGGCGGGCACGTGCTGCACGACGTGATCAACCAGACCTTCGCGCGCAAGGCGATCGAGAAGGGCGCGGACGGGCTGATCGCCGTGGCGGCCGGCGCGGGCGGCCATGCCGGCACCCTCTCGCCCTTCGCGCTGGTGCAGGAGATCCGGCAGTGGTTCGACGGGCCGCTCGCCCTCTCGGGCGCCATCGCGACCGGCAATGCGGTGCTGGCGGCGGAGGCGATCGGGGCCGATTTCGGCTACATCGGCACCGCCTTCATCGCGACCGAGGAGGCCCGCGCCGACGCGGCGTACAAGGAGATGATCACCGCGACCGAGGCGGCGGACATCGTCTACAGCAACCTGTTCACGGGCGTGCACGGCAACTACCTGCGCCCCTCCATCGCCCGCGCCGGCCTCGACCCCGACAACCTGCCGCAATCCGATCCCTCGAAGATGAATTTCGGCTCCGACCGGGTGAAGGCCTGGCGCGACGTGTGGGGCGCGGGGCAGGGCGTGGGCCTGCTCGACCGGGTGCAGCCCGCCGCCGAGCTGATCGCGCGGCTGCGGCGGGAATACCAGGCGGCGGCGCGGCGCCTCGCCGTGCCGAACCGGCTGCTGCGCCCGGCCATGGCGGGCTGATACGCTCGGCGGATGAACCCGGACCTGTCCGGGCTCGGCTCCCGCGCCACCGCCGATGGGTCAGACAATCCCGCCGTGCGTATGAGGGCCGCGGGAAGGGCGGGACGAGGCCACCAGCGCCCGGCCGGCCAGGCGGGATGGCCAAGCGGGATGGCCAGGCGGCCCGTGGCTTGGGGGCGTCGCCTGCGGCGACCGGCCGCAGGGAATCCGGGCAGGGAGAGGCGGCGGGGTCGCGGGCGCCCGGGCGTCGTGCGGTCGCCGTGGACGGCGCGCGGCGGCCGGCCCGGCGGGATCAGGCGCGGAACTCGTCCAGCGTCCGGTCCGCCGCGAGCAGCGTCACGAGCCATTGCGGCCGCCGTCCGCGGCCGGACCAGGTCTCGCCGTTGGGGCCACGATACTTCGCCCCGGCCGTCGCCGCCGTGCCTCGGGTTTCCGGCGGGGGGCAGGCGGGCGGAGGGCAGGCGCGCCGGGCCGTGTCCGCCCGCCGCTGGGGATGCAGCTCCTCGATCGGCAGGCCGAGCGCGGCGGCCTTGCCTCGCAGCTCGTCCAGCAGGGCGATCCTGGCCTCCTCCCGATCGGGGGCGCGCGCCTCCGGCGGGGTGGGCGCCGCGTCGACGGCGGCCTCGCCCGCCCCGGGCTCCATCCGGGCCTCCATCCGGGCCTCCGTCCGGGGGCCCGCCGGGAGCGATGCGTCGGCGAGGGCAGGCGAGGGCGGCGCGGCGGGCGCGTCCCCGGCCGGCGTCTGAGGCATCGCCGCTGGCGGCATCCTGGTCGCGTCCAGGGCGACCGGCTCGGCCTTGGCCAGGGCGCTCAGCAGGGTGCCCTGGGTCTCGTAGTAGAGGCCGTTGCGGGTCACCAGACGCGGCTCGCCGGCGACGTGGAAGATCCGGCGCTGCATGGTCAGCCGGGCCACGTGATCGGGCGAGGCCGGAAAGAGATGGAAGCCCAGCGTCAGGAGGGCGGCGACCTGTTCGGGAGTCAGTTGCAAGGATTCGGTCTCTGGATATGAAACGAATGGGAACGGCGGGGAGACGCGACGCGGCCGGCATCAGCCGCCCACGGATATTGGCTTGTCAACGGTGAACTGGCGACTGGTTCGCGCCCCGCCCCGCGAGGGGCCGCCGGCCGCGGCGGCGCCGTGGCGTCGGCGACGCACGGCCCCGGTGCCGGCGCCCGGCAGGACATGGCCCTTCGCATGCCCGGCGACCACCCCATTGTGCCCGGTTCGCCGGATGACTACGTCGGCAGCCGTTCACGGGCAGCAGGATGCGTCGCCATGCCGGCCATGCAGCGTCAGGCCATCTACCAGTACGGCATCGACTGCGACGGGGCCCGGCATCGCCGTCTGCGGCGCACGGTCGTGGTCCTGACCTGCCGCCGCCAGGCGCTGCTGTTCCCGCGGATCGTCGCGCCGGGCCGGATCGCGGCCGGGCGCGAGGTCTGGCGCAACGGGTTGCAGCAGCGCCGCTGGCAGGCGGTCACCGCCGTGCTGCGGGCGGAGCGGCGCTCCTTCCTGATGACCCTCCCGCGCCCGCCGCTGGTGCCGCCTGTCCTGCCACGCTTCGGCTGACAGGCCTTTCCGGCCGCGACTTCCGCGCGCCCGGCCGGTTGCCGCCCCCGGGCGGAGCCCTACTCCAGGGTGATGCCGCTCTCGCGGATCACGCGGCCCCACTTGGCATCCTCGGCCGGGATGCGGGCGGCCAGCGCCGCCCGGCCGGAGCCGTCCGGCTCGGCCCCCAGTTCGCGCAGCCGCGCGGCGATGCGCGGGTCCCGCGCGGCATCCGCGAGCGCCGCCTCCAGCCTCGCGGCTTCCGCCTCGGGCAGTCCGCGCGGCGCCAGCAGCGCCAGCCAGGTCTCCGCCTCGAAGCCCGGCACCGTCTCCGCCACCACCGGCACGTCCGGCGCCAGCCCGACCCGTCGCGGCGAGGCGATGGCCAGTGCCCGGGCCCGTCCCTCCCGTGCCGGCGGCAGGCCGGTCACCACCGTGTCCACGTAGACCTGCAGCGTCCCGGTCAGCAGGTCCGGCAGCGCCGGGCCGGTGCCCCGGTAGTGGACGATGGTGCAGGTGGTGCCGAGCGCCTGCATCAGCATCGCCAGTGTCAGGTGCTGCGTGGTGCCCGCGCCCGGCGTGCCGCAATTCGCCGGCTGCCCGGCAGCGGCCGCTGCGCGCAGCGCCTCGCGCAGCCCGGCGATGTCGCGCGGCGCGAAGCCGGGCGCGCCCAGGATCACCACCGGGATCGCCGCGAAGCGGCCGATCGGCGTGAAGGCGGTGAGCGGGTCGAAGGGCATCTGGCGGTAGACGTGGCGGTTGATGACCAGCGGCCCGGCCGGGATGGCGCCGAGCACGCTGCCGTCCGGCGCCGCCCTGGCCACCGCGTCGGCCGCCAGGTTGCCGCCGGCGCCGGTGCGGTTCTCGACCACCACGGTGCGCGCCAGCCGTGCCTGCAACGCCTCGGCCATGACCCGCGAGAGCAGGTCGATGCCGCCGCCGGGCGGGAAGCCCACCAGCAGCCGGATCGGCACCTCCTGGCCGTGCGGCGCGGCGGCACCGCCGCCCTGGGCCGTGGCCGGGCCGGTGGCGAGCAGGCATGCCAGCATCGCGCCCAGCCCCGCGATCAATCCACGCCGCATCGCCCGCGCCCTCCCGTCGTTGTCGCCATGAGCATGCGGCGGACCGGCGACCGCGGCCAGCCTGGCCCACGGCACGGCAGGCCAGATCCGTCGCCCATGGATTCCAGGCGTTGAATTCCGTGCGCTCCGCCTGCGAGGCGCGGGCCCGTCCGCATGCCGGGCGGCCCGGATCTGCCGGAGCGCCAGGCCCGGCGGTCCCGCCCCCGGGGCGAGCCGGCCACGGGGACCGGCGGCCAGCGGCGACCTCTCCCGCCCTTCGGCCAGCACAGCGGCGAAGAACTTCCCCGCCACCTCGCCCCGCAGCAGCCGGTCCCGGTTCCTGGTGAACACCGTCACGTCCCGGACCGGTGCATCCATCGACAGGCCCACGAAGCAGCGGAACAGCCTGTTGCAAGTCACCTGCTCCAGCAGCCGCCGCTCCGAGCGCACCGAGTAGAAGGCCTGCAGCAGCAGCGCCCGCAGCAGCTTCTCCGGCGCGATCGAGCCCCGCCCGTCTGCCGATCCGATCCACGCATCACCACAACCCGCCGCCACCAACGTCACCGGCGAATCAGATCATAGCCGTTCTGAACAGCCGATTTTCCGCAGCCTGCTACGGCGAACCGTAGTCCGGTTGGGACTGCGGTTCGCTGTCGCTCGTTGTTCCCGGCGCGGATTCACGCCGCCGGGCGTGTCCGCCCGACGGCGATCCGCTCTGGAGCCGTTCCGGCCTGACTGTATCAGGCCAGAACGGCTCCAACCTTTTGGTTTTTCGCATTTTCCGGGTCGCTGGGTGAGTACACCCAGCTTGAAAATGCTCTAGCCCTGGTCGTCGCGGAAATAGGGTTCCACCGTGCCCTGGAACTTCATGGTCATCGGGTTGCCCTTGCGGTCCAGCGTCTTGCCCAGGGTCAGGCGGACCCAGCTCTCGCTGACGCAGTACTCCTCGACATTGGTCTTCTCGACGCCCTTGAAGCGCACCCCGACGCCGCGTTCCAGCAGGGCGGCGTCGTAGTAGGGGCTGTTGGGGTTGACGGAGAGGCGATCGGGGGGCGTGTCGGACATGGTCTGGCCTCATAGCCAACCGGGGGCGTGCTTCCAAGCCCGGCGGCAGGGCGCGCGGGACGCCGCCCCGGGGCCGGCGGCCCGCTGCGGAAGCGGGCCCGGAACGGACGGAGGTGCGGAGGGGCGAGGCCCTCCCGACCGACGGGGCCGCCATGGGCCATCCGGGAAGACGGCGCCCGTCCCGGACGGGAGGGCGGTCACGGGACGGCCTTCCGGCCCAGCACCGCCTGCGGCACGTCGTAGGCGTCGAGCGAGGCCCAGTGCCGTTCCAGGTCGCCCATGAACAGCCCGCGCGTCAGCCCGGCCACCAGCTTCGGCACGGCCGTCGTCATCGCGTTGATCGAGGAGCCGGAGGGGCCGAAGCTCATGGTCGAGGCGATGGCGAAGAGGTGGATGTCGCGCATCCACGGCGTGCGCCCCGGGGCGCGCTCGGTCAGCGCGTAGTCGGGCGCGAGGTAGGGGAAGCGCCCGAGGCGTTCGTCTCGCTCGGCCTCCGGCGGCGCGTAGCGGTCCGACCAGCGGGCGATGTTGCCGGCGAGGCGTGCCAGCTCCGGCCGGCGCGCGAAATCCATCTCGATGCCGGTGCCGCAGATCACGAAATCCGCGCGGTGCGGCCCCTGCGGCGTCTCGGCCTCCACTTCGCCGTCCACCGCCCGCGCCCCGAGCCAGGGCGCGCCGCCGCGCAGGGTGAAATTCGGGTGGGCGGCGCAGCGGTCCCAGGTGTGCTGCGGGAAGCCCTCGCGCAGGCCGAGGATGCGGCTCATGAAGCGCCAGCGCCAGGCATCGTCCAGCTCGGAGAGGTGGCGCAGGAAGCCGGCGAAGGTCAGCCAGCGATAGGGCTGGATTACCTGCGGCTCCGGCCGGCGGCAGAAGAGCTGCACCTCGGCCGCGCCGGCCTCCAGCGCCATCGCCGCGTTGTCGAAGGCCGAGGCGCCGGCGCCCAGCACCGCGACGCGCTTCCCGCGCAGCGCGGCGAAGTCGATCGGGTCGGCGGCGTGGGCGCGCAGGTGCGTCGGCAGGTCGGCCACGAAGCCCGGCATCCACCAGTGGCCGGCGCCCTCCTGCCCGGTGGCCAGCACCACCTTGCGCGCGTGCAGCACCGCCGTGCCGCCCGAGGCGTCCGCGAGCGTCACGGCGAGCAGCCCGCCCTTGGCCGGGGCGATGTCGGTCGCGGCCAGCCCGTTGCGCACCGGCACGCCCACCGTGTCGCGCACCCAGAGCAGGTATTCCGCCCAGTCCTCGCGCCGGATCAGGTCGAGGTCGCGCCAGTGCGCCTCGCCGTACCGTGCCTCGTGCCAGGACTGGTAGGTGAGGCTCGGCACGTCGAGGTCCGGGCCGGTGTAGTCCTTGGGCGAGCGCAGCGTCGGCATGCGGGCATAGGTCAGCCACGGCCCCTCCACGCCGCGCGCCACCCGGTCCACCACCAGGATGTTGCGCACCTGCGCCCGCAGCAGCCCGAAGCCGATGGCGATGCCCGATTGCCCGGCGCCCACGATCAGCACGTCCAGCGCCGGCCGCCCGTCCGGGCCGGGGCGCGGCTCCAGCCAGGGCGTGCGCGGATGCGCGATGCGTTCCAGGTCGTCGCGCACCCGCGCGGCGAGGGCTTCCAGGCGCACGGCGTTCAGCCCGCCAGCCAGCCGCCATCCACCACCAGCTCGCTGCCGGTGGTGAAGCTCGATTCGTCGCTGGCGAGGTACAGCGCCGCCTGCGCGATCTCCTCCGGCCGGCCGAAGCGCCCCATCGGGTGGCGCGCGCGCGAGGCCTCCCGCGCCGCGTCGGGCACCGGCGCGCGGCCGAAGCTGCGGTTGAGCATCGGCGTGTCGATGGCGCCCGGCAGGATGGCGTTCACCCGCACCCCGTCCGGCGCGAAGTCCAGCGCCATGGTCTTCGTCAGCGACAGGATCGCGCCCTTCGAGGTGATGTAGGCCGTGTTGTTGCGCCCGCCCGCCCGCGCGAGCTGCGAGGCCACGGTGACGATCGAGCCCTTGCCCTGCGCCCGCATCGCCGGCAGCACCGCCCGCGCCCAGAGCCAGGTGCCGTTGACGTTGACGCGCATCGTCGCATCCCAGGCCGCCGGGTCGATGCTCAGCACCGTGCCGCCGGGCGAGAGGCCGGCCGCGGTGAACAGCGCGTCGATGCGGCCGAAGCGTTCGAGCACCGCCGCCGCATCCGCCTCCGCCGCGCCGGGCTCGCCGACATCGGAGACGCGGGTGACGACCTCGGCGCCGATCTCGGCGGCGGTGGCCGCGAGCCCGGCGGCGTCGCGGTCCACGAGTCCGAGCATCGCCCCCTCGCGCGCGAAGAGCAGCGCGGCGGCGCGGCCGATGCCGGAACCGGCGCCGGTGATGATGGCGACACGCTGGTGCAGTCTCATGCGGGGCTGTCCTGATGCGTCGGAGGCGGGGCCGTTCGGGGAAGGCGCTGCCTTCCCCGGCCCCCATCCGCCAGGAACCTCAGGTTCCTGGACCTCCGCCGGCGTTTGGTGACGGTTGCTGGAACGGGTGGACCTCGAAAACCAACGGGGGTTCCAAGGGGGCTTCGCCCCTTGGCGGAGGGTGCAGGGAGGCAGCGCCTCCCTGCCGGGGTCCGGGGCGGAGCCCCGAAACCGCGCCGGCCCTCATCCCGCCGCCTGCAATTCCGGCGCCGGGTCGAAATGCGGGATCGCCGCCAGCAGGGCGCGCGTGTACGGGTCGCGCGGGCTCTCGAACAGCGCCTCGCTCGGCCCCGCCTCCACCACGCGGCCGGCGCGCAGCACCACGGTCTGCTCGCACATCAGCCGCACCACGTTGAGGTCGTGGCTGACGAACAGGAAGGCCATCCCGTCCTCGCGCCGCAGCCGGTCCAGCAGGTACAGCACCGTGGCCTGCACCGAGACGTCGAGCGCCGCGGTCGGCTCGTCCAGCACCAGCAGGCGCGGCCGCACCGCGATGGCGCGGGCGATGCCGACGCGCGCCTTCTGCCCGCCGGAAAGCTGGTGCGGGAAGCGCCCGAGCAGATCGGCCGAGAGGCCGCAGCGCGCGGCGGCGGCCACCACGCGCTCGCGCAGCGCGGCGCCGTCGCGCAGCCCCTCCAGCCGCCGCAGCGGGTGGGCGATGCTGTCGAAGGCGGAGAAGCGCGGGTTCAGGCTGTCGTTCGGGTCCTGGAAGACGATCTGGATCTCGCGCCGGAAGGGCGAGCGGTGGAAGTCGCGCGCCGGGATGCCGCCGATGTTCTCGCCGTCGAACAGCACCTCGCCGCTGGTGCGGTCCAGCAGGCGGCAGATGATGCGCGAGAGCGTGCTCTTGCCCGAGCCGGATTCCCCCACCAGGCCGAGGCTGCCGCCCGGCGCGATGCGGAAGGAGACGTCGTCCACCGCCCGCGCCGGGCCGCCGAAATCCTTCACCACGTGCTGGAGTTCCAGCAGCGGCGGCGTGCCGGCGGGGAGGGGAGGGCGTGGCGCCGCCACGGCGGGCGGTGGCGGCTCCCCGGCGGCGCGGGCGAGGTCGGCGATGGTGGAGCGCGGCGTCGGCGAGGCGGCGATCAGCCGCCGCGTGTAGGGGTGGTGCGGCGCGCGGAACAGCGTGGCCGACGGCCCCTGCTCCACCAGCAGGCCCTTCTCCATCACCGCGATGTCGCCGCAGTACTGCGCGGCGAGGCCGAGATCGTGGGTGATCAGGATCATCGCCATGCCGCGCTCGGCGGTGATGCGGGCGAGCAGGTCCATCACCGTCTTCTGGGTGGTCACGTCGAGGCCGGTGGTGGGCTCGTCGGCGATCAGCAGCTCGGGCTCGCAGGCGATCGCCATGGCGATCATCACGCGCTGGCACATGCCGCCGGAAAGCTCGTGCGGGTAGGATTCGAGCCGGTGCTCGGGGTCGCGGATCAGCACCGCCCTGAGCAGGTCGAGCGCCCGGACGCGGGCCTCGCGCATCGGCATGTCGCGGTGCGCCCGGATGGCGTCGGCGATCTGCGCGCCGACGCTGCGGATCGGGTTCAGCGCCGCGCGCGGGTTCTGGAAGATCATCGACATGGCGGCGCCGCGCAGCGCGCGCAGCTCGCCCTCGCCGGCCCGCGTGATGTCGCGCCCCTGCCACAGCACGCGCCCGCCGGTGACGCGCCCGGCCCGGTCCAGCAGCCGCGTCACCGCGTAGGCGGTGACGGACTTGCCCGAGCCGCTCTCGCCCACCAGCCCTAGCGTGCGCCCGGCCGCGAGGTCGAGCGAGACGCCGTGCAGCGCCTCCACCACGCCGTTGCGGGTGGAGAAGGCGACGCGCAGATCCTCGATCCGCAGCAGCGGCGGCGCGCTGCCGGCGCGGGGCGGCATCCCGGTCACGTGCGCATCCTCGGGTCCAGGATGTCGCGCAAGCCATCGCCCAGCAGGTTGAAGCAGAGCACGCTGAGCATCAGGGCGAGGCCCGGGAAGGCCACCAGCCACCACTTGCCCGAGGTGATGAAGCGCGCCCCCTCCGCCACCATGATCCCCCATTCCGGCGTCGGCGCCGTCACGCCGAGGCCGATGAAGGAGAGGCCGGCCGCGTTCAGGATCGCCCAGCCGAGGTTGAGCGAGATCTGCACCGCCATGGCCGGCAGGATGTTGGGCAGCAGGAAGCGCAGCACCACGGAGAGGTGGCTGTCCCCGGCGGCGCGCGCCGCCTCCACCCAGCCGGCGTTGCGGCGCACGTTCACCTCGGCGCGGGCGAAGCGGATGTAGAAGGGCAGGTTGATGACGGCGGTCGCGATGACGATGTTCTCCACCCGGTTGCCCAGCGCCGCCACCATCGCCATGGCCAGCACGAAGAGCGGGAAGGCCATCAGCACGTCCACGACGCGCCCCACCGTGCGGTCCAGCCGGCCGCCGCGATAGCCGCACACCGCCCCGATCACTGCCCCGGCGAGGAAGGAGATGCCGACCGCCGAGGCGGCGATGGCGAGGTCGAGGCGGGTCGCCATCATGATCCGGCTGAGGATGTCGCGCCCGAGCTGGTCGGTGCCGAACCAGTGCGCGGCTGAGGGCGGCTGCAGCGCGATGGCGACGTCCGAGGCGATCGGGTCGTAGGGCACCAGCCAGGGCGCCGCGACGCCGACGAACAGCAGCAGCGCCGCCCCGGCGGCGGCGAGCGCCGTGAGCGGGTTGCCGCGCAGCACCCAGCCGACATGGCGCAGGGTGGATGGCGTGCCGTAGGCCGTGGCGCTCATTCCATCGAGACCCTGGGATCGGCGATGCCGTAGAGGATGTCGACCAGCAGGTTCACCAGCACGAAGATGCTGGCCATCAGCAGCACGAAGCCCTGCACCGGCGCGTAGTCGGAGGAGAGCAGCGCGTCCAGCGCGTAGGAGGCGACGCCGGGCCAGGAGAACACCTTCTCCACCAGCACGTTGGCGCCGAGCATGGTGGAGAAGACGATGCCCGCGATGGTCAGCACCGGCAGCAGCGCGTTGCGCAGCGCGTAGACCACCACCACCCGCCAGCGCGGCAGCCCGACCGAGCGCGCCGTGCGCACGAAGTCGCTGCCGAGCACGGCGAGCATGGAGGCGCGCGTCATCCGCGCCAGCGGCGCCAGCACGAACAGCGCCATGGTGCAGGCCGGCAGCAGCAATTGCATCGCCGCCGACCACCAGCCTTCCCAATTGCCGGTGATGGCGAAGTCCACCAGCAGGAAGCCGGTGATGTCGGGCGGGGTGGCGGCGAAGATGTCGATCCGCCCGGTCGGGTCCGGCGCCCAGCCCAGCAGGTAGTAGAACACGTAGATCAGCAGCAGGCCGGAGACGAAGGTCGGCACGCAGACGCCGAGCGTGCAGACGAAGCGCACCGCGTGGTCCACCGGCGAGCCCGGCCGCAGCGCCGCCAGGATGCCGAGCGGCACGGCCAGGCTCAGCGCGATCAGCAGCGCGCAGAGCGTCAGCTCCAGCGAGGCCGGCAGGCGCTGGCGCAGGTCGGTCACCACCGGCTGGCCGGTGGTCAGCGAGCGGCCGAGATTGCCTGTCGCGACGTCGCCGAGGTAGCGCAGGAGCTGCACCGGGATCGGCTTGTCGAGGCCGAGGTCGCGGCGCAGCGCCTCGATCTCCTCCTGCCCGGCGGAGGGGCCGGAGGCGAAGAACACCGCCGGATCGCCCGGCAGCACCCGCATCAGCAGGAAGGTCAGCACCACCACGCCGAGGATCGCCGGCAGCGAGGAGAGCAGCCGCCGCCCGATGCGCCGCCCGATGCCGGACAGCACGCCGGTGTGGTGCGTGCCGCCCGTCCCGCGCACCACCTCCTCGGCGGCCGCGGCCGCCGCTTCCTCCGGCGTGCCGGGGGAGGCGCCATCCGGCGGGGCGCCGCTCACCGCGCCACCCTCGCCAAGCAAACCTCCCGAGGTTTGCGCATGGACAAATGGCCGGGCAGGCTTGCGCAGCCTGCCGCAGCCGATTTCCATCCGTGGCGCAGGCTGCGCAAGACTGCTCAGCCCGCCCGCTTCAGGTCGCGGAAATCCACCTGCCGGTGGAACTGGTAGGTGTAGCCCTCGACCTTCGGCCCCATCACCGCGTCCTGGTTCGGCTGCCAGACCATCAGCAGCGGCTTCTCGGCGGCGAGGATCGAGATCATCTCCCTGCACTGCGCCTCGTAGGCGGCGGGGTCCTGCTCGAAGCGCGCCTTGTTGGCGAGCTCGGTGATGCGCGGGTTGTCCCAGCTCGCGAAGTTCCAGCGCTGGTCGCGGGTGAAGTAGAGGTAGAAGAAGTAGTAGGTGGCCGGCAGCCAGGCCGTGCCGGCATCCGTGTAGAAGGGCATCTTCTTCTCGGCCGCGGCGGTGTTGAACTGCGCGTCCGGCAGCTTCTGGATGTCCACCCGGATGCCGATCTTGCCGAGCGACTCCTTCAGCAGCGCCGCCACCGGCTCGGCGGTCGCCGCCTGCCCGGCGCTGAAGGCGAAGGGGGTGGCGAAGCCGTCCGGCATGCCCGCCTCCGCCAGCAGGCGCTTGGCCGCGTCGAGGTCGGTGCGCAGCGGCAGGGGCTGCGGGAAGGAGGCGTCGGGCGGCGTGCCCTCCCAGGTGGCGCCGAACAGCTTGCGGCCCTGGCTGAACAGCGCCGCCTTGAACATGTCCTCGTAGGGCAGCGCCGCCGCCACTGCCTGCCGCACCTTCACGTTGTCGAAGGGCGCCATGCGCGTGTTGAAGGCGATGTGGGTGAAGCCGTTGGTCTGCGGGATCGAGACCACCTTCACCCGGCCGCGCGAGCGCAGGGAGTCGATGTCGCTGGCCTGGAGGTCGATGGAGAGGTCGGCATCGCCGCGCTCGACCAGGTTGGCGCGGGTGGCGGCCTCCGGCACGGTCTGGCAGATGATGCGCCGGAAGTAGGGCAGGGCGCCGTCCACGCCGCCCTTCCAGTTCTCGTTGCGGCGCAGCACCACCTGCTCGCCGGGGCGGAAGGTCTCGACGATGTAGGCGCCGCTGGCGGCGGTGTTGTTCTGCAGCCAGGCCTGCGCCCAGGGGTCCTCGGCGGTCGCGTGCTTCTTCGCCAGCGTGCTGTTGATCATGATGGCGTAGGGCACGCCGAGATTGTGCAGCGCCAGCCGGTCCGGCTTGTCCACCATCACCTGGATGGTGCGCGGCCCGGCGATGCGGAACTGGTCGGTGCTGGTCAGCGAGCCGGTCTGGAACTGCGACACGGCGAGCGAGCGGGCCGAGACGCAGCGGTCGAGCGACCACTTGATGTCCTCGGCCGTCACCGGCGTGCCGTCGTGCCACTTCGCGTCGCTGCGCAGGTGCAGGGTGATGGTGCGGCCGTCGGCGCTGACCTCGTGCCGCTCGGCCAGCTCGCCGCGCACCTGGCTCTGGTCGAACACCCAGTTGCCGTCCACCTGCTTGCGCCCGAAGGCGATCAGCCGGTCGTACACGTTCATGCTGAGGCCGAAGGCCTCGCGCGTCGAGCCGAGCATGGTGGGGTCGAGCGTGTTGATCGCGTTGCCCGTCACCTGCCGCATCGTCTCGGCGCGGCTCTGGGCCTGCGCGCCGCCCGGCAGCCCGGCCAGCCCCGCGGCGGCCGCGGCCCCGCCCAGCATGGTCCTGCGGTCGATCTTCATGCCATCACCCGGTCTTGTAGGGGGGGCGTTCTGCCCGGAATGCCTGTTTTCCGTGCAGCGAGGCTGCCCTGCCGCCGCCCCCGCCGGCGCGGCTGCGCGGCCGGCACGGCGAGGAAGGGCATGCGTCCGCCGCTTCCGGATGAACGCTCCGTATGCCCCGGATCATGCACGAAGCGTGCCGCCCGCCGCTTCGCGCCGCCGGAGAGCGGCCCGCCGGCGGCCGGCCCGTCCGGGCCGCTCTCCGCGCCTGCCCGGGGCTTTCCCCGTCTGGACGGTTGGTTCCGGACGCCGCTTGCGCTAACCCTCCGCCCCATGGCCGCCAACCGCACCGCCGAACTCGCCCGCACCACGGCCGAGACCGATATCCGCGTCCGACTCGACCTCGACGGCACCGGCCGGGCCGGGATCGCCACCGGCATCGGCTTCCTCGACCACATGCTGACGGCGCTCGCCCGGCACTCCCTGATCGACCTCGACATCCAGGCCACGGGCGACCTGCACATCGACTTCCACCACACCACCGAGGATGTCGGCATCGTCATCGGCCAGTGCCTGCGGAAGGCGCTGGGCGAGAAGCGCGGCATCCGCCGCTACGGCAGCGCCGTGATCCCGATGGACGAGGCGCTGGCCGAGGCCGCCATCGACATCTCCGGCCGCCCCTTCCTCGCCTGGAGCGTCCCCTTCGCCCGCGACAGGATCGGCGAGATGGACACCGAGCTGTTCGAGGAGTTCTTCCGCGCCCTCGCCTTCAACGCGGGCATCACGCTGCACGTCACCTTGAAGGCCGGCACCAACGCGCACCATGTGGCGGAGGCGTGCTTCAAGGCGCTCGCCCGGGCGCTGCGCATGGCCGTCGAGCCGGACCCGCGCGCGGGCGACGCGGTGCCTTCCACCAAAGGCGTGCTGGAGGCGTGATGCGCGTCTGGACCGTCCACCTGCCGCCCGCCGGCCCCCCCGCCGAACCGCCCATCGGGCCCGCCGCCGCCGCGCCCGCCCCGGGACCCGCCGCCGGGCCCGCCCCGCCCGCGGCCGTCGTCGAGCCGCTGCTGGTGCCCGAGCGGTTCACCTGGCTCGCGGCCCTGTTCCCGCCGCTGTGGCTGCTCGCCCACGCGCTCTGGCTGCCGCTGCTCGGCTACCTCGCCCTCGCCGGCGCCATCGGCATCCTCGGCGCCCTCCTCGTTCCCGCCATCCTGCCCTGGGCCGGGATCGCGCTGCACCTGCTGGTGGGCGCCGAGGCGCAGGACCTGCGCCGTTGGCGCCTCGGCCGGCGCGGCTGGCGCGCCGCCGGGGTGGTCGTGGCGCGCGACGCGGATTCCGCCCTCGCCCGGCTGCTGGACGAGCGCCCCGGGGGGCTGACCGGGCCCGTCGCCGGTGGTGTCGTGGGGGTGCCGGCATGAGCCAGCTCGTCGCCGTGGTCGATCCCGGCTCCGGCAACCTCGCCTCGGTCGGGCGTGCCCTGCGCCACGCCGCCCTCGATGCCGGCGTCGAGGCCGAGATCCGCGTCACCACCGAGGCGGCCGACGTGCTGGCCGCCGACCGCGTGGTGCTTCCCGGCCAGGGTGCCTTCGCCGCCTGCCGGCGCGGGCTCGACGCGCTGCCCGGCATGGTCGAGGCGCTGGAGCGGCGGGTGCGCCGCGACGCCGTGCCCTTCCTCGGCATCTGCGTCGGCATGCAGCTGATGGCCGCGCGCGGGCTGGAGCACGGCGAGACGCCGGGGCTCGGCTGGCTGCCCGGCGACGTGGCGCCGATGGCGGTGGGCGACCTGCCCCTGCCGCAGATGGGCTGGAACACGCTCGCCCTGGCCCAGCCCGGCCACCCGCTCTTCGCCGGGCTGGAGCCGGCGCCGCATGCCTACTTCGTGCATTCCTACGCGCTCACCGGCGGCGACGCGGCCGACATCGCCGCCACCACCGACTATGCCGGGCCGCGCGTGGCGATCGTGGCGCGCGGCAACATGGCGGGCACCCAGTTCCACGTCGAGAAGAGCCAGCATGTCGGCCTGCGCATGCTGGCCAACTTCCTCAGATGGAAGCCCTGAGGAGGGATCCTTGGCGCAACCGGCCGGCAACACCTCCGGCGCCCCCTCGGGCATCCCGTCCCGCGGCCGGGCCGGCGCCATAGCGATCCGGCCCGGCGTCCCGGGGGAATTCCCGCAGGGGCGCGGCCGGGCATGCGCCGGGGCATCCCGGGCGATGTCATGGGTCGTGTCCGGGGCGATGTCCCGGGGGGTGCCCGGGGAAAGGTCCCAGGGAGCAGCCCGGGGAGCGGCCCGGGGAACATCCGGGAGAAGGCCATGAGCGGCGCGGCGTCGCACCACCTCGCCGTCTCGCGCGTGGAACGGCTCGACGAGCACGAGCTGGACGAGCTGTGCGAGGCGACGGACGCCGCCATCATCGAGGGCGGCGGCTTCGGCTGGGTCGAGCCGCAGGGCCGCTCCCGCCTGGAGCGGCATTTCCGCGGCGTGCTGCTGGTGCCCGGCCACGAGCTGTTCCTCGCCTGGCTGGACCATGTGGTGGTCGGCTCGGCGCAGCTCCACCGGCCGCCGCCCAACAACGAGGCGCAGGCCTTCGCGGCGACGATCACCCACGCCTACATCGCCCCCTACGCGCGCGGCCACGGCCTCGCGCGGATGCTGACCCGGCGGGTCGAGGAGCGCGCCGCCGCCCTCGGCCACCGCGTGCTGAACCTCGACGTGCGGGAGACGCAGACGGCGGCGATCGCGCTCTACGAATCGCTCGGCTACGTCCGCTGGGGCACGCATCCGCGCTACGCCCGCGTCGGCGGCCAGACCGTGGCCGGGCACTACTACTACAAGATGCTGGAGCCCGGCCGGGGCCGCAGCACCGACAGCCTGATGCCCGAGCGCGGCTGAGCCGATCCCAGGACGAGCACCCCATGCCCTTCACCCTCTACCCCGCGATCGACCTCAAGGCCGGCGAGGTGGTGCGCCTGCGCCGCGGCGAGATGGACCAGGCCACGGTCTACGACACCGACCCCGCCGCCCGCGCCCGCGCCTTCCACGCCCAGGGCTTCGCCAACCTGCACGTGGTCGACCTCGACGGCGCCTTCGCCGGCCGGCCGGCCAACCGGGCGGCGGTGGAGGCGATCCTCGGCGCGGCGCCGCTCACCGTGCAACTCGGCGGCGGCATCCGCGACATGCGGACCGCCGAGGGCTGGATCGCGGCCGGCGTCGCGCGGATCATCCTGGGCTCGGCGGCGGCGCGCGACCCGGAATTCACCCGCGCCGCCTGCCGCGCCTTCCCGGGGCAGGTGGCGCTCGGCATCGACGCGCGCGGCGGCATGGTCGCCACCGAGGGCTGGGCCGAGACCACCGACATCGCCGCCCGCGACCTCGCGCTCCGCTACGAGGATGCCGGCGCCGCCGCCATCGTCTACACCGACATCGACCGCGACGGCATGCTGGGCGGCGTGGATCTCGACGGCACGGTGGCGCTGGCGCGTGCCCTCTCGACGCCGGTGATCGCCTCGGGCGGCGTCGCCTCGCTCGACGACCTGCTGGCGCTGCGGGCGGTGTCGGAGGCGGGGATCGCGGGGGCGATCGTCGGCCGGGCCCTGTACGATGGCCGCATCGACCCGCGCGCGGCGCTGGCGGCGCTCGGCGGTTGAGGCGGAACGGCCTGGCTCCCGCGTGGCGTGCCGGAGGCGCCATGGTCGTCAGCCATCCGAAAGCCCGCCGCCGCTAGAGCATTTTCAAGCCGGGTGTCCTCACCCGGCGACTCGGAAAACGCGGAAAACCAGAAGGCTGGAGCCGTTCCGGCCTGATACGGTCAGGCCGGAACGGCACCGGAAGAGCCCCCGACGTGTCGGCGGTCACCACGGCCGGCACGGGACGGCGGCAAGCGGCGCCCCGGTCAATCCACCCGGATGTTGGCGTCCCGGATCGTGTCGCGC
>NZ_JALPRX010000115.1 GCF_023223525.1 Roseomonas acroporae
GGCCGGTCATGGTGCCGCCGCATTGCCGGGCCATGCCCGCATGGCCCCACGGACCAGCAGCCCGGCAGTGGCCGGGAGGAGATCGAGGATGAGACGCGCGCCCATCGCCTGCCTGGCCCTGCTGGCCTTGGCCAGCGGCCTGTCGGCCTGCACCAACCCGTACGATCCCGGCCAGCGCGCCCTGGGCGGCGCGGCGCTCGGCGCCGGCACGGGCGCCGCGATCGGGGCCATCGCGGGCGGCGGCCGGGGTGCCGCGATCGGTGCCCTGACCGGCGGCGCGATCGGCGCGGTCGGCGGTGCCGCGACCACGCCCACCCCGCCGCCCGCCTACTACGGCGCGCCGCCGCCCTACTACCCGCCGCCGCCGCCGAGCTACTACCCGGCGCCCGGCTACTCCGGATACTACGGGAAGTAGCACGGGCCCGCGGTCGGCGCGGCCGCGGCCCGGGCGGACCTCCGGGGTTCGCGCACGGGCAGGATGGCCGGGCAGGCTTGCCCGTCCCGCCGCCGGAATCCGCCGCGGGGCAGGCCGGGCGGGCCTGCCCGCCGCAGGCACATTCGCGGCGCGGGCCGTGATCGGGCATGATCCCGGTCCGGCCGTGCCGGCGCGAGCCCTCCATGCCGACCACCCGACGCCAGCTCGTCCACCGCGTCGCCGAGGCCGGCGGCCTGGCCGCCGCCCAGGCGGTGCTGGCCGCCCTCGCCCCCGCCCCGCCCGCCGCGGCGCAGCCGGCTCCCGAGGTGCCCCCCGCCTTGCCCGCCTCCGGCGGCGGGCGCGTGCTGGTTCTCGGTGCCGGCATCGCCGGGCTGGTCGCGGCGCACCGGCTGCGCGAGGCCGGCTTCGACGTCGCCGTGCTGGAGGCGCGCGACCGCCCCGGCGGCCGCTGCCGCACCTGGCGCGCCGGCGACACGGTCGAGGAGGACGACGGCACCGTCCAGCGCGTCGTCTGGCCCGCCGCCCCGCACCTCTACGCCAATCCCGGCCCGGCCCGGATCCCGCACCACCACCGCGCGCTGCTCGGCTGGTGCCGCCGCCTCGGCGTGGCGCTGGAGCCGCTGGTCAACGAGAACCGCGCCGCGCTGCTGCAGGCCGACGCGGCCTTCGGCGGCGCCCCGCAGACGCTGCGCCGGGTGCGCGCCGATCTGCGCGGCGTGGTGGCGGAGCTGGCGGCGAAGGCGCTGGACCGGCAGGCGCTGGACGCGCCCGTCTCGCCCGCCGACCTCGAAGCCCTGCGCGACCTGCTGCGCACGTTCGGCGCGCTGGACCGCGACCTGCGCTGGTCCGGCAGCGCCCGCGCCGGCTGGGCCGTGCCGCCCGGCGCCGGCGACGCGCCCGGCGCGCGGCTGCCGCCGCTGGACCTCGCCGCGCTGCTGCGCTCGCGCTTCTGGTACGGCTCGGAATTCGCCGAGGGGATCGACTACGCCGCCACCATGCTGCAGCCCGTGGGCGGGATGGACGCGATCGCCACCGCCCTGGCCCGGCCGCTCGGCGACGCCGTCACCTACGGGGCCGAGGTGCTGCGCCTGCGCCGCGACGGGCCCCCGGGAGCCGGCGGTGCCCGGGCCGAATGGCGCGACCGCGCCGGCGCCGTCCACGCCGCCCGCGCCGACCACCTGCTCGTCACCCTGCCCGCGCCGGTGCTGGCGCGGCTCGACGCCGACTTCGATCCCGCCCGGCGCGAGGCCCTGGCGGCGGTGGAGTACGCCCCGGCCGCCAAGCTCGCCTTCCACGCCGCCCGCCGCTTCTGGGAGGAGGACCACGCCATCTACGGCGGCATCTCCTGGACCGGGCGCGACGCGACGCAGCTCTGGTATCCCTCGCACGGCTTCGGCGCGCCGGGTGGCATCCTGATCGGCGCCTACATCTGGGGCGGTCCGCCCGCCGGGCGCTTCGCCGCCCGCTCCCCCGCCGAACGCGCCGCCGCCGTGGCGGCGGATGGCGAGCGCCTGCACCCGGGCTACGGCGGCGCGGTGTCGCTGCCCGTCTCCATCCCCTGGGGACGCGTCCCGCACGCGCTCGGCGCCTGGGCGGAGTACACCGGGGCACAGCGGCGCGACCTCTATCCGCTGCTCTGTGCCGCCGAGCCGCCCTACCACTTCGCCGGCGAGCACCTGAGCTGGCTGCCCGGCTGGCAGGAGGGCGCGGTGCTTTCGGCCGAGGCCGCCGCCGCCGCGATCGGCGCCGAGGCACGGGCACGGCGCGGATAGAGCGGATCGCTGGCGGGCGGCTACGCCCGGCGGCGTGAAGCCGCTCGGAAAACAATGGGATGGGGCGGCACGCAGTCCCGACTGGTTCGCGTTCCGCTCCACGGCGAACCGCAGTCCGGTTGGGACTGCGGTTCGCCGTAGCTCGTTGTTCTCGGCGCGGGTTCACGCCGCCGGGCGTGTCCGCCCGCCGGCGATCCGCTCTGGCGCCGG
>NZ_JALPRX010000116.1 GCF_023223525.1 Roseomonas acroporae
CCGCTCTGGCGCCGTTCCGGCCTGACCGGATCGGGCCGGAACGGCGCCAGCCTTTTGGTTTTTCGCATTTTCCGAGTCGCCGGGTGAGTACACCCAGCTCGAAAATGCTCTAGGCCCCGGGCCGGCCGTCCTCCGGCCGTGCAGCGTGACCGCGACGGGGGCGGCGGGGCCGCGCTATCCGCGCCGTTCCCGCAGCACGCGCAGCACCGCGCGGACGATGCCGCGATAGCCGGTGCAGCGGCAGAGGTTGCCCGACATCTCCTCGCGCACCCGCGCCTCGTCCGCGTCGGGCAGGCGCAGCACCACGTCGCGCGCCGCGATCAGCATCCCCGGCGTGCAGTAGCCGCATTGCAGCGCGTGCTCGGCCGAGAAGGCCTCGCGCAGCGACGCCATCACCGGGTCGTCGTCGAAGCCCTCGATGGTGCGTACCGTGGCGCCGTCGCAGGCGCCGGCATGGGTGATGCAGGAGCGCGCCGGGGCGCCGTCCAGCTCCACCGTGCAGGCGCCGCAGACGCCGTGCTCGCAGCCGAGATGCGTGCCGGTCAGCAGCAGCCCGCCGCGCAGCAGGTCGGCGAGCTGCGTGCGCGGCTCGGCGCGCAGGGTGCGCGCGCGGCCGTTGACGGTGAGGGTGACGGGGATCTCGGTCATGCGGCGGCTCCGGCCGCCGCGCGGCGCAGCGCGGTGCGGGCGATGGCGGCGCGCCAGGGGTCGGCGAGGTCGAGCCCGGCGACGAGGCGCTCGGACTCGCCCTCGGGATCGGCGAGCAGGGCGGTGGCGTCGGGCAGCACCAGGGGAGGCGCGTCGAGCGCCGCCAGCACGGCGCGCGGGGCGGCGCCCGGCACGGCGAGGAGGCAGGCCGTGGCCTTGGAGAACTCGCCGGTCTTGCGGCAGAACTTCCAGTGGCCCCAGCGCGTGGCCTCCGGGAGCACGGGCAGCTCCACCGCGCGCAGCAGCTCGCCGGGTGCCAGCGCCGTCTCGAACAGGCCCAGCATGAAGCCGTCGAGCGGGATGCGCCGCTCGCCCGCCGGGCCGAGCGCCACGGCATGGCCGCCAAGGGGGCCGGCAAAGGCCGGCAGCACCGAGACCCAGTCGGCGGCCGGGTCGGCATGGGCGAGGCTGCCGCCCATCGTGCCGCGGTTGCGCACCGGCCGGTAGGCGATGCGCCGCGCCACCCCGGCCAGGATGGCGCCGAGCCGGCCGGGCACGGCGCCATCCTCGATCGTGGCATGGGTGGTGCCGGCGCCGATCCGCACGATCCCGTCCGCCACGGCGACGCCGGCATAGCCCGGCAGGTGGCGCAGATCGGCCAGGGATTCGGGCTGCGCGAGGCGCAGGTTCAGCATCGGGCCGAGCGACTGGCCGCCGGCCGCCGGCCGTGCCCCGGCGGCGAGCAGCGCCAGCGCCGCCGGCCAGTCGGCGGGGCGGTCGTAGCCGAAGGCGGCGGGCTTCATCGCGCCTCTCCGGGCGGCGCCCGTTCCGACCGGCGCGCCGCCGCGATCGCCGCCAGCACGCGGCGGGGGCTGGCCGGCAGGTCCAGCACCTCGGCGCCGAGGGGGGCCAGCGCGTCGTTGATCGCGTTGACGATGGCGGCCGGCGGGCCGATCGCGCCGCTCTCGCCGATGCCCTTCTGGCCGAAGGTGGTCCAGGGGCTCAGAGTCTCCATGTGGTCGAGGCGGACATCGGGAACCTCGGGCGCGCCGGGCAGCAGGTAGTCGGCCAGCGTGCCGGCCAGGGGCTGGCCCTCGGCGTCGTAGGGCATCTCCTCGTAGAGCGCCGTGCCGATGCCCTGCGCGAGGCCGCCGATCACCTGCCCGTCCACGATCATCGGGTTCACCAGCTTCCCGCCATCCTCGACGATCACGTAGTCCTCGATCCCGGTCGCGCCCGTTTCCGTGTCCACCCGCACCACGCAGGCATGGGCGGCGTAGGAGTGGGTGCCGGTGTCGGGATCGGGCCGGTAGCCCGCCGTCACCTCCAGCCCGCCCGTGTTCACGTCGCGCGGCAGGTTCTGCGGCCGGCGGTACCAGGTGCGCGCCACCTCGTCGATCGTCACCGCCGCCTCGCCGTGCCGCACCGCGCCGCCCGAGAGCGTCACCGACTCGCCGGGCGCCTGGAGCAGCGCGGCGCCGATGGCGCGCACCCGCTCGCCGAGCTGCCGGCAGGCTTCCGCCACCGCGCCGCCCGCCATCACCATGGCGCGGCTGCCCCAGGTGCCGGTGGAGTAGGGGGTGAGCGCCGTGTCGCCATGCACCACGCGCACGCGCGCAGGGTTCACGCCCAGCACCTCGTACGCCACCTGCGAGAGCGTCGTCTCCAGCCCCTGGCCGTGGCTGTGCACGCCGACGCGCAATTCCAGCACGCCGTCCGGCGAGAGCCGCGCCAGCGCCTGCTCGTAGCCCGGCACGAAGGGGATGCCCCAGCCGTGATAGACCGAGGTGCCGTGCGCGCCCTGCTCGCAGAACACGGCGAGGCCGAAGCCGACCGGCTCGCCCGCCGCCTGCCGGGCGCGGATCGCGCCGAGGTCGAAATGCGCGACCGCGCGGCGCAGCGCCTCCGGGTAGTCGCCGCTGTCGAACACCTTGCCGACGAGGTTGCGGTACGGCATCGCCTCCGGCGGCACCAGGTTGGCCTGCCGGATCGCGGCGCCGTCGAGACCGAGCCGCCGCGCCAGCGCGTCCAGCGTGGTTTCCAGAGCGAAGCAGACGCCGGTGCGGGCGACGCCGCGGAAGGGCAGGATGGGCGGCTTGTTGGTGCAGGCCGAGACGGTGCGGAAGCGGAAGCGCGGCAGGGTGTAGGGGCCGGGGAAGATCGAGCCGATCTGCGCCGCCTCCAGGCAGGCGCTGAACGGGTAGGAGGAATAGGCGCCGGCATCCACCGTGGCGTCCACCTCGGCGCCGAGCAGCCTTCCCTCGCGGTCCGCCCAGGCGGTGACGACGTAGTGGTGCTCGCGGCAATTGGCGTTGGCGGTGAGCTGCTCCAGCCGGTCCTCCAGCCAGCGCACCGGCCGGTCGAGGAGCATGGCGAGGCGGGCGCAGACCACCTCCTCGGGCAGCAGGATGCCCTTGTAGCCGAAGCCGCCGCCGACATCGGGCGCGATCACCCGGATCTGCCCCTCGTCCAGCCCGAGGCATTCGGCGAGGCCGCTCTTCGTGACGTGCGGCATCTGCGCCGAGGTGGTGACGACGAGCTGCTCCAGGCGCGGGTCCCATTCCGCCAGCACGCCGCGCCCCTCCATCGGCGCCATGCTCTGGCGCGCGGTGCGCAGGCGGCGCGTGACCTTGGCGGCGGCGATTGCGTCGAGGTCGGCGAGGTCCTCGTCACGCCGGGTTTCCAGGAAGGCGTTGTCCGGCCAGTGCTCGTGCAGCAGCGGCGCGTCCGGCCGCCGCGCGGCGAGCATGTCGACCACGGCGGGCAGCGCCTCGTAGTCGAGCGCGCAGGCGGCGGCGAGGTCCTCGGCGGCGGCGCGGCTCTCCGCGACGCAGGCGGCGATCGCCTCGCCCACATGGCGCAGCTTGCCGCTGGCCAGCACCGGCTGCTCGGAGACGCGGAAGCCGGGCAGGGCGGAGACGGCGCGGATGGCACCGAGCGCGCCGAGGTCGTCCAGCGTGAACACGCTGTCCTCGGCCCCCGCCGGCTTCTCCAGCCCGCGCAGCCGCGCATGCGCGACCGGGCTGCGCAGGAAGGCCACCTCCAGCATGCCGGGGCGGGCGATGTCGCCCACGTAGCGGCCGCGGCCGCGCAGGAAGCGCGCATCCTCCTTGCGCCGCAGCGGCGCGCCGACGCCGAGGCCGCCGCCCGTCTCCCCGGGCGGCAGCGCGCCGTCCGCCGGCACCGTCACGCCGCCTCGGCGAGCACCGGGCGGGGCAGGATGTTGGCGTCGGCGTCGAAGCGCGTGCCGGCGCGCAGGCAGAAGACCGGGCGCAGCAGCCGCTCGGCGACCACCTTGGTGCCCTCGTTGTCCTGCAGCAGGAAGCGGCCGCGCTCGTCGGCGAGCACGGAGATGTCGGCCTCGCGGCCCGGCAGCAGCGTGCCCAGCTCGTCCTCCATGCGCAGCATCGCGGCGCAGTTGCTCGTCACCATCGCCACCACGTGGTCGAGCGGCAGGCCGAGCGCCAGCATGCTGGTCATGGCCGAGGCGAGGGAGAAATTCTGGTTGCCGGCGAAGAGGTGCATCTCCTCCTTGTCCGGGTGCTGGTCCGGCGTGCCGATCGGCTTCTGCACCTTGGTGTTGTAGCCGTGCATGTCGGCGCCCAGCGTGTCGGGGCGGACGCCCGCCTCCAGCACCAGCCGCGCCATGTTGAAGGAGAAGTGCGAGCCGTGGCCGACATCGGTCTTGAGGCCGCGCGCCAGCGCCTCGCGCACCACCGGGTGCAGCCTGCCGTGCCGGTCCACGAAGCCGCCCGGGTGGCGGGTGAAGGGGTGCGCCAGGATGTCGCCCGCGCGCATGATCTCCAGCATCTCGGGCAGGATCGCGTCCGGGTCGTAGGATTCCGCGTCCTCGGGCAGCGGCCAGAGCTGGCCGAAATGGATGTAGAGCGGCCGGTCGATGCCGCGCGCGATCTCGGCGGCCTTCTTCATGGCGGCGTCGCCCCAGCGGGTGAAGCCGCCGATCTCGGCATGGCCCTTCACGCCGCGCACCAGGTCGCCGTTCTCGCGCCCGGCGCGGATCGTGTCCTCGATGGCGATGCAGTCGGGGCGGTACAGCTCCGGGTAGTAGTGCCCCTCCAGCCCGCCGACCATGTAGGCGGAGATGAAGGCCAGCACGCGGCTCGCCGCCGGCTTGACCACGTATTCGCGGAAGCCCGGGAAGGTCAGCACCGAGGGGCCGCCCTGGTCGACCAGCGTGGTGACGCCGGAGCGCACGCCCACCGTGTCCGCGTCCAGCCCGAAGCGGCCGCTGACGAAGCGATAGACATGGGCGTGGGTGTCGATCATGCCGGGGAGCACCAGCCGGCCGCGCACGTCCACCGTCTCCAGCGCCGGGCCGGGCAGGCTCGGCGCCACGGCGGCGATGCGGCCGCCGCGCACCGCGACGTCGGCGATGCCGTCGAGGCCCTGGGCGGGATCGACGACGCGGCCGCCACGCAGGACGAGGTCGTAGGGCTCGGTCTGGACGATATCCATGGCAGGCATCCCTGGTTGGGCAGGGGGAGGGGCCCCGGCCTGGAGGCGTGTCGGCGCGCGGCGTGCCGCGGCGGCGTGATCGGGCGGTTCGTCGCCCCGGTTCGTCGCCCCTGTCGTCGCAAGGCGCATGCCAGCGTCGGGGGCGGTCCTATAGTGTGGCTATAGCCACATAGATTCAAGCCGAACGAGGCGGTTGCGGGGGTTGCCGGGGATTCACGCGGCCGATGCTGCGGGCAGGCGGTGCCGCCGGCGCATTTTAGGTGGTTGATGCCACATGAATCTGCCCATCTTCGCGCCAACCCGCTCAAAGCCTGTGCTGGTCCGGCGCATGCCGGCCGGCCGCCGGCCGATGGTGGCGGCCGCGCCTCGCCTCTCCCGGCGGGCGGCGCGCCCGCCGGCAGGCTTGGCACCACGCTTGCAATCATCCGACCGACATTCCCCGGGCCGGGGACGGTCCGCATCGTCGCCGATGCGTCGGCCGGATCGGCCCGCGCCGTCCGCCCGCTTCCAGACAGGGAATTCCCCCGCCCGTGAGCCTCGACCGACCCGCCGCCGAGCCCGCCGCCGGATGCCTGCCGTGAGCGGCGCGCCCCTGGCCGGCAGGGTCGCGGTCGTCACCGGCGGCGCCTCCGGCATCGGCTACGCCCTGGCCGAGGGTCTGGGGCAGCGCGGCGCCGCTGTGCTGGTGGCGGATCTGCGCGGCGCCGAGGCGGCGGCGGCGCGGCTGCGCGATGCCGGCATCGCCGCCGCCGGCATCGATGCCGACGTCGCCTCGGAGTCCGACACGGCAGCCATGGTGGCGGCGGCCGAGCGGGAGTTCGGCGGGCTCGACATCCTGGTGAACAATGCCGGCATCTACGCCACGCTGACGCCGCAGCCCTTCGAGCGGCTCGACATCGCCGAGTGGCGGCGCGTGCTGGACGTCAACGTGATCGGCGTCTTCCTGTGCTGCCGCGCAGCGCTTCCCGCCATGCGGCGGCGCGGCGGCGGGCGCGTGATCAACATCAGCTCCGGCGTCGCCTTCAAGGGCAACCCGTACATGGCGCACTACGTGGCCAGCAAGGGCGCGGTGGTGTCGCTGACGCGCGCCCTCGCCACCGAGATGGGGCGCGACAAGGTGCTGGTGAACAGCGTCGCCCCCGGCTTCACGCTGAGCGACGGCGTGCACCGCAACCCGGCGCTGGTGGCGGGGGTGAAGGAGCCGTCGCTGCGCGGCCGCGTGCTGGCGCGCGACATGGTGCCGGCGGATCTGGTCGGTGCCGCCTGCTTCTTCGCCGGTCCGGACGCCGCCTTCGTCACCGGCCAGACGCTGGTGGTCGATGGCGGCGCCTACTACCACTGAGGGAGCGCCCCAGGGAGACCAGACGATGTCCGAGATTCCCGTCATCGACCTCTCGCCGGCCCTGGAAGCGCCGGGCGGCGGCACGCCGGCCGACCGGCTGCGCCTCGGCCGGGAGATCGACCGCACCTGCCGCGAGATCGGCTTCTTCACCGTCACCGGCCATGGCGTGCCGGCGGCGGTGATGGACGCGTTGCGCGACACGGCCAACGAATTCTTCGCCCTGCCGCTGGCCGAGAAACGGCGCGCCATCCACGCGGTGCCCGGCACGCCGCGCGGCTACATCGCACTCGGCATCGAGGCCCTTTCGCACGGCAACGCGCTGGCGACGCCGCCGGACCTCAAGGAATACTATCATCTCGGCCGCGAGAGCTGGCCGGACGAGCCCTACTACACGAGCGGGGAAGGCCGCCGCTACTTCATCCCCAACCTCTGGCCCGAGCGCCCCGCCGGCTTCCGCGAGGCGGCCGCCGCCTACTACGCGGCGGTGGAGCGTCTGGCGCTGGAGATGCTGCGCCTTTCCGCCCTCGGCCTCGGCATCGACGAGCACTTCTTCGATGACAAGTTCGACCGCCACATCACCGCGATGCGGCTCAACCACTACCCGGAGCAGACCGAGGCGCCGGTGCCGGGCCAGCTCCGCGCCGGCGCGCACACCGACTACGGGCTGTTCACCATCCTCAACGGCGAGAACGTGCCGGGCGGGCTGCAGGTGCAGACGCGCGGCGGCCGCTGGGGCGACACCTGGCTCGACGTCGAGACCGATCCGCGCCACTTCGTCATCAACATCGGCGACCTGATGATGCGCTGGACCAACGACCGCTGGGTCTCCAACGTGCATCGCGTGGTGAACCCGCCCGACGGCGCGGCCGCGCGCAGCCGGCGCCTGTCCATCGCCTTCTTCTCGCACCCGAACTACGACGCGCCGATCGAGTGCATCGCGCCGGCCGGCGATGCGAAGTACCCGCCCGTGCTCTCCGGCGAGTACCGCGACCTGAAGTACCGCCAGACGCGTCTCGCCGCCGCCTGAACGACGTGCCCGCAACGCAAGGGATGCCGCACCGCATGCTCAACCGACGCACGATCCTGCTCGGCGGCCTCGCCGCCCCGCTGGCCGCCCCACTCGTGCTGCGCCACGGCCTCGCCGCCGAGCCGGTGCGGATCGGCATGACGCAGCCGCTGACCGGCGTGGTCGCCGCCTCCGGCAACTACGTCGCCAACGGCGCCAAGGCGGCCGTCGCCGTGCTGAACCGCGCCGGCGGCGTGCTCGGCCGGCCGATCGAGCTGGTGCTGGAGGACAACAAGTCCAACCCGCGCGAGGCCGTCGCCGCGGCCGAGAAGCTGATGCTGCGCGACCGCGTGCCGGTGATGATCGGCGCCTGGAGCTCCACCTTCACCCTGGCGATCCTGCCGAAGCTGCTGGAGTACAAGGTGCCGATGATCGTCGAGACCTCCTCGGCGGCGCGCATCACCACCTCCGGCAATCCCTGGGTGTTCCGCATCGCGCCGACCTCGGAGATGGAGGCGCTGGCCTTCGCCGAGCTGCTGCCGAAATTCTCGCCGCCCATCCGCAAGATCGACTTCCTCTCGGTCAACAACGATTTCGGCCGCGGCGCCACCGAGAAGTACGGCGCCGTGCTCGGCGCCAAGGGCATCCCGACCGGCCGCGCCGAGACCATGACGCCCGAGGCCACCGACCTCTCGGCGCAGCTCACCGCGCTGAAGCAGTCGGACAGCGACACGCTGTTCGTCACCACCGGCGTCGAGCAGCTCACCCTGGCGCTGCGCCAGGCGATCGAGCAGCGCGTGAACAAGCGCCTCATCAGCACCGGCGGCTCCTTCCCCGACCAGCTCCTGCACAACCCGCTGCCCGCCGGGCAGAGCAGCGACCACATCCTGTTCTATGCCCCCTGGTTCCCGGAACTGGCCAGGCACCCGGAGGTGGCGCGCGCCTACACCGACGAGTGGAACAGGAACGGCTGGGAATTCGCCGGCCTGACGGAAGGCTTCCGCGGCTACGACGCGGTGCTGACCGCCGCCGCCGCGATCGCCGGCGCCGGCAAGCCGGAGGCCGAGGCGATCCGCCAGGCGCTGTGGAAGGTGGACGTGAAGGGCGTGAACGGCGACATCCGCTTCTTCAAGGAAGGCCCCGCCGGCCAGGAGAGCGGGCAGAACCATCCCAACGCCTACGTGGTGCGCCTCGCCGACGGCAAGGCCACGCTGATCTGAAGCACGGGCGGGGGCGGCGCGCCCGCCCCGCGCCGCCGCGCGGCCGTGCTGGCCGCGCCAGGGATGCCGCGCCAGGGATGCCATGATGGACCAGGCCCTTCAGCACCTCGTCAACGGCACGGTCCTCGGCGGCACCTACGCGCTGCTGGGGATCGGGCTGACGCTGATCTTCGGCGTCATGCGCGTGGTGAACTTCACCCATGGCGAGCTGTATGCCTTCGGCGCCTACATGGTCTACGCGCTGGTGTCGCTGCTCGGGCTGAACTTCTATCTTTCGCTGGTCCTGGCCACGCTGCTCGGCGTGGCGCTCGGCGCGCTGGTGGAACTCGTGCTGCTGCGCCCGCTGCGCCATGCCGACATCGACTCCGTGATGCTGGTGATGATCGGCGCCGCGCTGGTGCTGCAGAACACGGAGATGTGGGTCTGGGGCGGCGTCGCCAAGATGGTGCCCACACCCTTCGTCGGCACGCCGCTGGTGGTCGGTCCCGTCTCGGTGCTGCCGCTGCGCCTCTTCGTCTTCGCGGTCGCGGTGGCGCTGCTGGTCGGCTTCTGGCTGCTGCTGGACCGCACCCGCATCGGCACGGCGATGCGTGCCACCTTCCAGGACCCGCAGACCGCCTCGCTGATGGGCGTGCGCGTCGGCCTCGTCCACACCATGACCTTCGCCCTCGGCTCCGGCCTCGCCGCCGCCGCCGGCGCGCTGCTCGGGCCGGTCTTCGTGGTCTCCCCCACCATGGGCGACCTCGTGGGCCTCAAGGCCTTCGCCATCGTCATCCTGGGCGGGCTCGGCAACCTGCCGGGTGCGGCGATCGGCGGCTTCGCCCTCGGCTATGTCGAGGAATTCGGCGCCGGCTACCTCTCCACCGAGTACCGCGACGCCTTCGGCTTCCTGCTCATCATCCTGGTGCTCGCCATCCGCCCGCAGGGCCTCGTCGCGGCACGGGAGCGCATCGGATGAGATATTTCCTTCCTTGGGCCTTCCTCGCCCTGCTCGCCGCCGTGCCGATCCTGCTGCCGGACCCCTACACCCTCTCCGTGCTCGCCTCCGCCGGCATCTTCATCATCGGCGCGATCAGCCTGAACCTGCTGCTCGGCTATACCGGCCAGCTCAGCCTCGGCCATGCCGCCTTCTTCGGCCTCGGCGCCTATGCCAGCGCGCTCACCACGCTGGGCTTCGACATCGGGATCGGCTTCGGCCAGCGCATCACCCTGGCGCCGCAGCCGGTCTGGTTCGGCTTCCTCGCCGGCATCGTGGTGCCCGCGCTGTTCGGCTGGCTGCTCGGCCGGCTCGCCTTCCGCGTGCGCGGGGCTTATTTCGTCATCATCACCATCTGCTTCGCGCAGGTGCTGCGTCTGCTGACGCTGAACTGGGTGGAGCTGACGCAAGGGCCGATGGCGCTGAGCGGCATCCCGGCGCTCAGCCTCTGGTGGCCCGGCCTCGACGCACCGATCGCGCTGTTCCGCAAGGACCAGATCTACTGGCTGGTGCTGGCCGTCGCCGCCGTGGCCTTCCTGCTGGTGCGGCAGGTGGTGCGCTCGCGCATCGGCCGCGCCCTGGTCGCGCTGCGCGAGAACGAGACGCTGGCCCGCTCCGTCGGCATCCGCGTCACCCACTACCTCGTCATCGCCACGGTGATCTCGGCCGGCATCGCCGGCGCGGCGGGCAGCCTGTTCGCGCATTCCGTGCGCATCGTCGATCCGGACGTGTTCCTGTTCATCTACACCGTCACCATGGTCATCATGGTCGTCACCGGCGGCAAGGGCACGCTGTGGGGGCCGGTGGTGGGCGGCCTGCTGTTCGGGCCGCTGCCGGACCTGCTGCGCGGCTCGGCGCCGCCGGAGGCGCAGTGGATCGCCTACGGCGTCGCCATGATCCTGATCGTGATGTTCCTGCCGCGCGGCATCGTGCCGGCGGTGGCCTCGCTCTGGCCGCGGCGCGCGGCTGCGAAGCCGGCGGCGGTGGCGGTGGAGGCCGAGGGATGAGTGTGCCGGCCCGCTTCGGGGCTCCGCCCCGGACCCCGGCAAGGGGCTCCGCCCCTTGCATCCCCGCCGGGGGCGAAGCCCCCCGGACCCCCCGTTCGGAATCGAGCCCGTGCGTTCCAACCCGCGAGGCCGAAGAACGAGGAGAGGTCCAGGAGGGCCTCGCCCTCCTGGTGGATGGGGTCCGGGGAAGGCGACGCCTTCCCCGGGGGTGCCGACCATGAGCCCCCCGCTGCTCGCCGTCGAGCACGTCGCCGTCCATATCGGCGGCCTCGTCGCCATCGCCGACATGAGCTTCGAGGTGCCGGCGGGCCGCATCGTCAGCCTGATCGGCCCCAACGGCGCCGGCAAGACGACGGCCTTCAACGTCATCACCGGCTACATGCCGCCGACCAAGGGCCGCGTGCTGTTCGAGGGCCAGCCGCTTTCCGGCCTGCCGCCCGAGCGCATCGCCGCGCGCGGCGTGGTGCGCAGCTTCCAGCGCACCAGCATCTTCGGCGCCTGCACCGTGTTCGAGAACGCGCTGATGGCGCTGCACCTGCGCGGCCGGGCCGGCGTGTTCGGCGCGCTGCTGCGGCTGCCCTCGGCGCGGCGCGAGGAGGAGCGGCTGCGGGCCGAGGCGGTGGCGCTGCTGGAGCTGGTGGGTCTCGCGGACCGGGCCGGCACGGTGGCCTCCGTGCTGGCCTATGGCGAGCAGCGGCGGCTCGGCATCGCGCTCGCCGTCGCGGCGCGGCCGCGCCTGCTGCTGCTGGACGAGCCGGCGGCCGGCCTCAACCCCTCGGAGACCGCCGAGTGCACCGCGCTGATCCGCCGGCTGCGCGACGAGCGGAACATCACCGTGCTGCTGGTGGAGCACGACATGGCGATGGTGATGCGCATCTCGGACACGGTGGTGGTGCTGAACCAGGGCCGCATCATCGCCGCCGGCCCGCCCGACGCGGTGCGCGACGACCCGGAGGTGATACGCGCCTATCTCGGTGCCGTGCCGGAAGCCGATGGGGTGCTGCATGCTCCGGCTTGAGAACGTCACCGTCCGCTACGGCCGCATCGCCGCGCTGCACGAGGTCTCGCTGGAGGTGCGCGAGGGGGAGATGGTCAGCCTGATCGGCGCCAACGGCGCGGGCAAGTCCACCACGCTGAAGGCGATCAGCGGGCTGCTGGCACCCTCGGCTGGGCGGATCACCTGGGAGGGCCGCCCGATCGGCGGCCTCGCCCCGCGCGGGATCCTCAAGGCCGGCATCGCGCACTGCCCGGAGGGGCGGCGCGTCTTCCCGCACCTCACCGTGCGCGAGAACCTGGAGATGGGCGCGCTGCTGCGCCGCGACCGCGCCGGCATCGCGTCCGACCTCGACCGCATGATCGCCCGCTTCCCGCGCCTCGGCGAGCGGCTGCGGCAGGCGGCGGGCACGCTCTCGGGCGGCGAGCAGCAGATGCTGGCCATCGCCCGCGCGCTGATGTCGCGCCCGCGCCTCGTCATGTTCGACGAACCGTCGCTGGGACTGGCCCCGAACCTCGTACAGCAGGTGTTCGCGATCGTGCGCGAGATCCGGCAGGAGGGGCTGACCGTGCTGATGGTGGAGCAGAACGCGCTCGCGGCGCTGACCCTGTGCGACCGCGCCTACCTGCTGGAGACCGGCCGGGTGGTCGGCACCGGCACGGGGGCCGAGCTGCTGGCCAGCCCGCATGTGCGCGCCGCCTATCTCGGCGGCCACGCCGCGGCGGCGTAGCGCCGGCGACGCCACGGCGCCGGAGCGGCGGCGCGGAAGGCGTGCCGCGCCGGCGGGTTGCGCGGCCTCCATGAGCCGGGCGGAGACGGCCCCGGCGTGCCGCGGCGCACGGGGGCGCCCTTCCCACGGGCGGCCGCGCTGTCGCGTCACGTGCGCCCTGCCATGGGCGCGGCAAGGGCGTATAGTGCGTTCCGGGACGCCGTGATCCTGCTGCGGCGCAAGAAGATCGAGGAGCGCCATGGCCCGCATCGCCATCGAGCACGTCACCGAGTACGCCTACCACAACCCGGTCGGACTCACGACCCACCGGCTCATGGTCCGCCCCCGTGACAGCCACGATCTGCGCCTGCACGGTGCCACGCTGAAGGTCGATCCCGCCCCCTCGGCCATCCACTGGGCGCACGACGTGTTCGGCAACTCCGTCTGCCTGCTGCAATGGCCGGACGAGCTGCGCACGACGACGCTGCGGATCGTCTCCACGCTCGACCTGATGCATTTCCCGGACTGCCCGGACCTGCCGGCGGCGGCGCTCTACCCCTGGGCCGAGACCTACCCGTTCAGCTACCCCGAGCTGGAGGCGCCGGACCTCGCCCTGCTCGCCACGCCGCAATACCCGGACCCGCAGGGCCGGGTCGCGGCCTGGGCGCGGAGCTTCATCGGCGGGGAGGCGGTGCCGACGCGCGAGCTGCTCAGCCGCATAACCCACGCGATCAAGGCGGATTTCCGCTACGGCGCCCGCCACGAGGAGGGCACGCAGACCGCCGCCGAGACGATCGACCTCGGCACCGGCACCTGCCGCGACTTCGCCCTGCTGATGATGGAGGCGTGCCGCCATCTCGGCCTCGCCGCCAAATTCGTCACCGGCTACCTCTACGACGATTGCGGCACGACGCGCGGCGGCGGCTTCACCCATGCCTGGTGCAGCGTCTACCTGCCGGGCGCCGGCTGGGTGGAGTACGATCCGACCAACGGGCTGATCGCCGGCAGCAACCTGGTGCGCATCGGCGTCACGCGCGGGCCGGAGCAGGCCGTCCCGGTCTCCGGCGGCTACTACGGCCGGGCGGGCGACACCAAGTCGCTGGACGTCAACGTCACGGTCACGGCGGTGCCGCGCTCCGCGAAGGCGAAGGCGCCGCGCGCCTCGGCCTCGGGCGGCGTGAAGGTCCGGCAGCAGCGTGCCAAGCCGGCCCCGAGCCCGGTGACGGCGGCATAGGCGCCGCCCTCCGGAAGGGCCGGCCGGGGCGTGGCAGGACGCGGGCGCGGGAGCATAGGGGGGGGCGCGCATCGGGTTCGGGTGCGGGCCGGCGGATGCCGGGCAAGGCGGGCTGGCCTCGCGCGGCGGAACCCTGCGGCCTCGACCGCGTCTGAGGGGGCCCGGGCGCGCCATTCGCGCGCCGGCGCAACCAGCAGGACACGCCGTCACATGGAACCGATGAAGCCGATGCAGCCCATGAAACCCATGGAGCCGATGAAGCCCATGGAACCGATGAAGCCGATGTCGGGCGGCGAGGCGTGGTGGCCGAAGGATCTGGGCGAGCCTTCCACCAGCGGCGGCCAGAACGACACGCAGTACGCCTTCTTCCCGGAGAAGCACCGCCTGGCCGTCCGCCGGGACGGCAAGGTGACGGTGTACGATTCCGGCGATCATCGCATCGGCGGCGTGCAGCAGGCGCAGGGCGGCGAATCCTCGCTGGCCTTCACCAGCCAGAAGGGAAGCGTTAGGCTGGACGAACTGCGGCAGGTCTGACCGGCCCCGACGGGCGGCTCCGACGGGTGGCCCCGACGGGCGGCCTCGGCGAAGGCGGCGTTCCGCGCGGCGCCCCTGCGCGGCCCCCGGCCCCTTCGGACGCCTCGCCGGGCCTCGGTCGGGACGCCTCCGGGCCGACGCCGTGCCGCCGTTTTGCCCCCGTCGCCCCGCGCCCGACCGGGCCGAGGCGGGTGGGCGGGGCGCAGGCGGGAGAACGAGGCCGGAGAGGGCGCTTGGCAGCCGACGCCGAAGCGGATCAGCCCGAGGCGCCGGCCGACCGGTCCCCGGCCGCGCCCGAGGCGACCCGCAGGATCATCCACGTGGACATGGATGCCTTCTACGCCTCGGTGGAGCAGCGCGACGACCCGGCGCTGCGCGGCCTGCCCATCGCGGTGGGCGGCGCCGGCCCGCGTGGCGTGGTGGCGGCGGCGAGCTACGAGGCGCGCCGCTTCGGCGTCCGCTCCGCCATGGCCTCGGCGCTGGCGCGGCGCAGATGCCCGGCGCTCGTCTTCGTCCGCCCGCGCTTCGACCACTACCGCGCCATCTCGCAGGAGATACGCGCCGTCCTCGCGGAATACACGTCGCTGATCGAGCCGCTCTCGCTCGACGAGGCCTATCTCGACGTCACCGGGGACCTGCGCGGCCTGCCCAGCGCCACCGCCGTGGCCGAGGCGATCCGCGCCGGGATACGCGCCCGCACCGGGCTGACCGCCTCGGCCGGCGTCTCCTACAACAAGTTCCTCGCCAAGCTCGCCTCCGACCAGCGCAAGCCGGACGGGCTGTTCGTCATCACCCCGCGCATGGGCCCGGCCTTCGTGGAGGATCTGCCGGTCGGCCGCTTCCACGGCATCGGGCCGGTGACGGCGGCGCGGATGAACCGGCTCGGCATCCACACCGGGCTCGACCTGCGCCGGCAGAGCCTGGAATTCCTGCGCGCCGAGTTCGGCAAGGCCGGCGCCTTCTACCATGCCATCGCGCGCGGCGTGGACCACCGCCCGGTGCGGCCGGACCGCATCCGCAAGTCGATCGGCAACGAAACGACCTTCACGACCGATCTCACCACGCTGGCGGAGATGAGCGCGGCGCTGGCCCCGCTCGCCGACAAGGTCTGGTCGCACGCGGCACGGCACGGCTTCGCCGCGCGCGGCGTGACGCTGAAGGTGAAGTACGCGGATTTCCGGCAGGTGACGCGCACGCGCTCCGGCAGCCGGCCGGTCGGCGGGCGGGACGAGCTGCTGCGCATCGGCGTGGAGATGCTGGCGGCGCTGTTCCCGATGCCGCTCGGGGTGCGGCTGCTGGGGCTCACCCTGTCGGGGCTGGAGACGGGGGAGGGGGATGGCGGCGGGCAGTACGCGCTGGGGCTGTGACCGGCAATGCTCTACGCCTGGGCCAGCACCATGACCGGCCTGTCCCGGCCATCCAGCAGCAGCAGCTTGCGGCGCGGCGCGTCGAGCCGCCAGCGCCGTGCCTCCTTCAGCGCGTCGAGGAATTTCCGCTCCTGGTCCATGACGGCCGGCGTGCAGGCCATCATGGTCGAGATGAGCTGGCCGAACTCGATCCGGTTGCCGGTCACGCTGGCACTGCCGGCGATCCGGTTGCAGCCGCCGGTGCCCGACACCGCGCCTTCCGCCGTGATCTCCAGCACCGACTGCACCCGGTCGAGCACGCCGCCGCCGCGTATGTCCTCGGCCAGCCAGCGCCCCGCCGGGCCCGGTGGAGCGGCGTCCCCCGCCACGCGCTGGACCGGGATCGCCGTGTCGCCCGTGCCGCCGGCGGGCAGGGCATGGTGCGTGGTGCTGGCGAAGAGCAGCCGGTCGCCCGCCGTGATCCGCGCCCGCAGCGCGTGGCGGCGGCCGGGCAGGACGAGGGCCGGGTCGAAGCGCAGCTCGTAGGGGATCGGGCTCTGCCCGCCGGCGATGCGGGTCTCGGCGATGACGCGGGCCGGCGCGTCGGCCCGCGAGACGTCGGCCAGCGTCACCTCGGTGACGGCATCGGGCGGCAGCGCCATGCGCTCGCGGAAGACGACGGTGCCGCGCAGCACCGTTTCCGCCGCCACGGCGCGCGCGGCGGGCAGCATCAGGGCGAGGCCGGCGAGACGGCGGCGCGACAGGCCGGCGATGGCGGCGGGCATGGCGGATTCTCCCCGAGAAGGCGTTCGCCTCCTATCGCCGCATCAAGGCCGGTTCGTGGCGATGCGGCCCGCCGCGACGAGGCCAGGCCGGCGCGCTGCCGGCGTGCCGGATGGCGGCCTCCCCGCCGGCGCGGTGGCCGGTTCGCGGCCCGCCGCGGCGGCGTCCGCCCCTCCCGGCGCGGCACCGGACCGGCCGCCCCCTGCCGGGACCGTGTCGGGGCGCATCGCCGCCGGCGCCGCCACGCCGAACCACTCGGCCAGGGTGCGCGGCGCCTTCTCGAAGCGCGTGCGGAACAGGAATTCGGCGACCTCCGCCAGCCAGACCCGCGCCGAATTGCGGAAGCACCAGCGCAGGCATTGCCGCGTCACCGGATCGGGGTGGCGCAGCAGCCGCCACAGCGCGCGCGGGCGCAGATGCACCACCGCCTCGGTCAGCTTCACCAGCGCGAAGACCTGCCAGGGGCGCAGGTGGCGCGTCTCCAGCAATTGGTGCCGGTAGTCCCACTTCGTCGGGTCGGCCTGGATCACCCGGCGCCCGGCATTCTCCGCCGTCCAGTCCGACCAGCGGTGCGGCGTGACGTACATGGCGTTCAGCAGGTCCGGGTCGTAGAGGCGTATCTGGCGCAGGGCGCGCCAGTAATCGGCCGCGCGCTCCTCCTCGAAGCCGACGATGTGGCCGAGCATGGAGAGGATGCCGTGCCGGCGCAGCAGCGCCACCGCCTGCTGGTCGGTCGCGGTGGTGGAGCCCTTGCGGATCGCGGCCAGCGTGCCGGCATCCGTGGTCTCGATGCCCATCAGCACGCAGACGATGCCGGCCGCGCGGTAGAGGTCGAGCATGTCCGCGTCGCGCACGATGTCGGCGGCGCGGATGGTGGCGAAGAGGCGCACCGGCAGGCGCTCGGCGGCGAGGCGTTCGAGGAATTCCCGCCACAGCCGTTTCGAGGAGGTCGGGTTCTCGTCGGCGAGGTCGACGAAGCGAACGCCGTGCCGGCGGTGCAGCGTCACGATCTCCTCGACCATCCGCGCCGGGGTGCGGAAGCGCCAGCGCACCCAGAACTGGTACTGGCCGCAATAGGAGCAACGGTGCGGGCAGCCGCGCGAGAACTGCACCACCACGGCGCGCCCGAGGCCGAAGCAGCGGTAGAGGTCCCAGTCCTCCACCAGCTCCCAGGCGACGCGGCAGGCATCGAGGTCGCGGATCACCGGCGCCTCGCCGGTCGGCAGGGCCTGCCCGCCGCGGCGCAGGACGAGGCCGGGCACCGTGGCGGGATCCTCGCCGCGCGCCAGCGCCTCGACCAGCGCGAGGGTGGTGGCCTCGCCCTCGCCGCGCACCACCACGTCCAGCCACGGCGCCTCCGCCAGGCTCCCGGCGGCGTGGTAGGTGGGATGCACGCCGCCATAGACCGTCACCGCGCCCGGCGCCGCCTCCCGCGCCGCGCGCAGGGTCGCGAGGCAGGTCGCGTGCGCCGGGGTGGAGCCGGCATGGCCGGTCATCACCACCTCCGGCGCGAAGGCCGCGACCGCCCGGGCCACCGAATCGAGGGAGAGGCGCCGCGCCTCGGCGTCGAGCAGCCGCACCGTGTGGCCGGCATCCGCCAGCGGCCCGGCGATCGAGAGCAGGCCGAGCGGCACCTGGTGGCCGACGCCCCAGGTGCTGGTCAGCGACAGGTAGGGTGGGTTGATCAGCAGGATGCGCATGGCGGCGAGGCTGGCGTGGCCAGCTTGCACCGCGGTTTCACCGGACCGGGCCCCGGCGGGGAAGCGCGCGCGGCGGGTCGCCGCCCGCCGCGTCCCGCTTCGCGCGGGGGAAGGATCGGCGGGGCCGGGGCCGGTGCCGGTCCGGCGCGGCACCGGCCACCGCGCCGGCCGGAACGGCTCCAGCCTTTCGGTTTTTCGCGTTTTCCGGGTCGCCGGGTGAGTACGCCCGGCTTGAAGATGCTCTACAGCGAACCGCGGTCCGGTTGGGACCGCGGTTCGCTGTAGCTCGTTGCTCTCGGGACGGATTCACGCCGCCGGGCGTGTCCGCCCGTCGGCGATCCGCTCCAAGCAAACCTCTGGAGGTTTGCGCATGGACGAATGGCTGAGCAGGCTTGCGCAGCCTGCCTTCGCCGACTTCCATCCGTGGCGCAGGCTGCGCAAGCCTGCTTAGGCGCGGGCTGCCGTCAGGCCATCGCCACCGGCGGCTGGCCCTCGGGGCTGCGGCGGCTCTGCCAGAGCGCCACGAAGTCGATCGGCGAGAGCAGCACCGGCGGGAAGCCGCC
>NZ_JALPRX010000117.1 GCF_023223525.1 Roseomonas acroporae
CGCGGGCTGCCGTCAGGCCATCGCCACCGGCGGCTGGCCCTCGGGGCTGCGGCGGCTCTGCCAGAGCGCCACGAAGTCGATCGGCGAGAGCAGCACCGGCGGGAAGCCGCCGTCGCGCGTCACGTCGGCCAGGATGTTGCGCGCGAAGGGGAAGAGCAGGCGCGGGCATTCCACCAGCAGCACCGGCTCCAGCATCTGCTGCTCCACGTTCACGGTGAAGACGCCGCAATAGACCAGCTCGGCGATGAAGGCGGTGCCGTTGGGCTGGCCCTGCTCCATCACCTGCGCGTCGGCGCGAATCTGCAGCGCCACCTCGAACACGTTGCCGCCTTCCTGCAGCGCACGGGCCTGCACGTCGAGGGCGAGGTCGATGCGCGGCGGCTCGCGCAGCGTGGTGTAGATCTCGGGCGCGCCCGGCACCTCGAAGGAGAGGTCCTTGATGAACTGGATGTTCATCACGAGCGGCCCCGGGGGGGCCAGCGGCGCGGTGTCGGCACCGTTCTGGTGCGGGGGCTGGTCGGACATGCGGTGTCTCCCTGGCGGGATGCGGGTGGGGCGAGGCCGGGCCGGCCCGGCTCGGCGGGCCCGCCCGGTCACGGAGGCGGAGTCACGCCCGTCGCCGTTCCATGCCGGGGCAGGGGGCGGCCGGGCAAGGGGGCGTCGGGCGGGACGGCAGCGGCGAGCGGCGGCTCAGTGGTGCTGCCAGCGGACCGCCGCCGGCGGTGGCTCGTCGAGGTCGCAGCGCAGCCATTGCCCGTTGCCGACGCTCTGGCCGGTCATGGCCAGGATGAAGCCCCAGTGCGAGACCACCAGCGTGTGCCGCCAGTCCGGCAGGGAGGCCATCTCGGCGCGGAACGCGGTGGCGCGGGCGATCACCGAATCGGTCGGCTCGCCGAGCGACGGCCACCAGACCTCCTCCAGGTGCGAGAAGTCGTGCTCCGGCCAGTCGGCGACGAGGGCGCTGACCGGGCTGCCGATGTCGCAGGCGAAGGCGCAGCGCTCGCGAACCACGGGGTGGATGCGCACCGGCAGGCCGAGGCGCCGCGCGAAGGGCGCCGCCGTCTGCAGGGCACGGGTGTAGGGGGAGGCCAGGATCTGCCGCACCGCCCCGCCCGCGGCCAGGCCCGTGGCCAGCAACGTCTCGGCGGCGGCCTCCGCCTGCTCGTGGCCGAGCGGCGTCAGCCTCGGATCGACGATGCCGGGGTCCTGCCGGGTCGCCGCGAAGTGCAGGTTGAACTCGCTCTGGCCGTGGCGCAGCAGGATCATCGCAGCGAGGGGATACAAGCCGCCCCGCCGGGCGGCAAGCCCGCCGTAGCCGCGTCCACCCATCACGTCCCGCCCACCATGTCCTGCCGGCCCGCCCTCTCCTGGGCCCGCCCCGCCGCCGGATCGGGGCGGCGGCGCGCCGATCCCCTCGCCCGGGCCGCACAGCCCCGACCACTCGGCCGCGGCCCGCCGCGGCACCCTGTCGCGCACCGGGCCGCCGCCCGCGGTCCGCCGGGCGAAGTGCAGGCCCGCCATGACCGCCGCGGCGCCGCGCAGCGGCGGCAGCCGCACCTCGGCGGAGCCGAGAGGGCGCGCCGCCTGCGGCACCGGCGCCAGGCCCGGCGCCCACCAGGGCCGGCATGGAATGGGTCTGGCTGATTTGCCGCACGCGCGACGGCACGATTTGCCGCACGCGCGACGGCACGATGCCCGCCCGGCCTGCGCGGACCCCGCTCCCGTCGCGGCGCCGATGGAGCATCGTCAAGCCGGGCATACTCGCCCGGCGCCTCGGAGAATGCGCCGGATCAAGGGCCGGAGCGGATCGCCGGCGGGCGGACACGCCCGGCGGCGTGAAGGGCTTCAGCGCCGGGGAGCGGGCCGCGCTGTAACCCCTCCCCACCGGGCGCATCCCGCGCCC
>NZ_JALPRX010000118.1 GCF_023223525.1 Roseomonas acroporae
GTGTGTCCCCTCTCGCTTGGCGAGGTGGCGCCTGCCCGGGGTGCCGCCCCAGCCCCTGTCGGCGGCGGAGATCAGCAGGCGTGACGCCTATGAGGAGCGGGCAGCGATCCTAGAGTTCGATGCCGGCCTGACACGCGAGGAGGCGGAGCGGCTGGCGCGGATCGAGGTGGAAGGTCTGTGACCGGAGGAGCAGCGGCGCGCGCATGCCGCAGCGCCAGTTTGCCCAAACCATGTCGCACTGTGGGGGTGATTGTGGGGTGAAGCGGCCAACTGCCAGCTAACACACTGATATCGCTAAGCCCGTGGCGTCCCCTAGGGGACAGGCGGACGCAGCAAGAATCAAGAGCAAGATCAATGGGTTAGGCGTTCGGCTTGGCCGCTATTGGATCACCCTCTTGGTTCACCGGCAAGCCCTCTGCCAGGAAGCACGCTTGGTCTGGGCACGCTCTCTTCCGCCAGCGGCACCATCCCCACCACGGGCCAGCCACCTCCCTGGCGCAAGTACCGTTACCTCGGCAGGAAAGGGGTGGGGGCCTTCAGGGGCCTGGGGGGTCGGAACGACAACGAACAACGACCCCAATAACCGACTTTGCGAAGTCGATCCTGGAAACAAGCCCCGTGGGGGTCGGTCGCCAGATGGGACCCGGACGGCGCCGCCGGCCGCCACCGCAGGGCGGGCAGGACCAAGGCGTTCTGTATCGTGTGGCCTCAACGAGGGTTGACGATAAACGAAACAGACCGGATGATGCAGCGGCTACGCATCAGGAACCGCTGCCGTGTCCGTCCAAGCTCGCGACTTCGTCCCCTACCTTCGCGTTTCGACGGACCGCCAGGGCCGGTCGGGGCTCGGCCTTGAGGCGCAGGAAGCCGCCATCGCCGGGTTCATCGCCCAGACCCCCGGCGCGCGGCTGCTGGTGCCGCCCTTCGTGGAAGTCGAGAGCGGCCGGAAGGCGGACCGGCCGAAGCTGGCCGAGGCCCTGGAGAAGTGCCGCAGGACCGGCGCCACGCTGCTGGTCGCCAAGCTGGACCGGCTGGCCCGCAACGCGCGGTTCCTGCTGACCGTCGTGGAGGGCACCGGAGAGGGCGGCGTGGCGTTCCTCGACCTGCCGACCATCCCGGCGGGGCCGGTGGGGAAGTTCCTCCTGACCCAGATGGCCGCCGTCTCGGAGCTGGAAGCCGGTCTGATCGGCCAGCGGACGAGGGCGGCACTGGCAGCGGCCAAGGCCCGGGGCAAGACGCTGGGCGGTGTGCGGCCGGGCCAGCGGCTGCCGGACCAGGAAGCGGCGGAAGCCGGCCGCAGGTCCAGCTTGGAGACGCGGCAGCGAGAAGCCGACCGGGCCGCGCATCGGGCCGCCCGCCGGATGACCGAGCTGCGGGACCGGGGGATGGGCTTGCAGGGGATCGCCCGTATGCTGAACGAAGCCGGCGAGCGGACGGTGCGTGGCGGGGTCTGGACGGCAACGGCCGTGAAGCGGGTCCTGGAGCGGGTGGGGGCAGTCTGATCCCCGCCGGACCTCGATAGTCGTTGGTATTCAATCTGGAGCGGAACGGTCTTGAAGAAGGAAAACGGTTTCCGGCTTCACAACCGCTTGTCCCACGAATCCGTTCCGAATTAGACTCGTCTCGGGCTTTCGCACGGCCCTCAACCGAGAGGATCGAGATGCAACACCGTCCCGGCACATGCCGGCGAGACGAAGGAAGTAGCTGTGTCTGACAACGTGATTACCTTCCCGCCCCGCCGCCCGAGCACCGCGCCGGAGGATCTTCAGGCTGGCTTTGAGTTCGCCGCCCAGCATGGCTGCGAGGTGGGCGAAGAGCGGACCGAAGACGGGGACGCTTGGCTGTTCGTCCAGCGGCATCCGAACATCGGATGCAGCATCATCACACGGCGCGAAGGTGGCCGGCTCCACGTCGAAGACCCCTGGAACGAGGAAGGCGGCTACTTCGACAGCATCGGGGAGGCGCTGACGGCGGCCCTGAGCGCGGCCGAGGGGCGCGGCCTGCGGGGGCCGGAAGCGGCGTAGCACGGGCGCTCGGCGCGGTAGGGACTGCCGGCCAGCCCGACGCAGAGACGCCGCCGGGCCATCACGGGGAGACCTCCGGAGGCCGCTGCCGAGAGAGCCGCCATCGCTGCGCCGGGCGCACCTCCGCTGTCGCTCCAGCGCGACCCCCGCCGATCTTCACAAGGCGCTGTCGGTGGCGCAGCGCAGACCGGAACTCCGCCTGTAGGATAGCGTCGGCGCGTCTGAAACAAATCGTGACGGCACACTAGTGTGCCAATAGGCGGGGGACAGATCGAAACTTCGCAGAATATATCATGGCCGTTTCACATGCTCTTTTTGCCGGCGTGAGTATGTGGTCATGGAGTTCCTTGTTGCGCCTCAGACTCTAGCCCTCTCTATAGGCGGCTCCCCTCAACAAGGAGCCGCACATGGAAGTGCCACCAGCCACCGCCGACCTGACCTCGGGTCGGCTCGTCAAGTTCCCCGCCGCCGATGCCGGTGGGGCGATCATCCTGCCGCGTGCAGGGGTCACCACGTCGCGCCGTCAGGGGGGCTTGAAGACCCGCACCCTCCGGGAGTTGCTGGCGCATCCCTTCCCCACTCGTCAGCCGCTGCTGTTCCCCGTCCTTCGTCAGGGCGAGAGCATGATGCTCTGGGCACAGACCGGAGCAGGCAAGACATGGGTCTCGCTCTCCATGGCGCTCGCCATCGCCGGGGGCGGCTCCTTCCTCGGATGGACCGCCGAGACGCCACGCCGCGTCATGCTGCTGGACGGCGAGATGGCGATGGAAGACCTCCAGGACCGGCTGCGTGACCTCTGCGCGGCCATCGACGGGTTCGACCCGGAGGCCGCCGCCGACAACCTGTTGATCGTCGCCCGGCAGGACCAGGGCGCTGACACGGTCTTCCCCGACCTCGCGAACCCGGACGGGCAGGCGAGGATCTTGGAGATGGTCCGGCAGCACGGCGCCGAGCTTCTCGTCGCGGACAACTTCAGCACGCTGGCCGAGGTGGAAGACGAGAATGCGGCCGGCGCGATGAACCCCGTGCTGGCGTTCCTGCTGCGGCTCAAGCAGGCCCGCGTGGCGTGCATCCTGGTGCATCACTCGGGGAAGACCGGCCAGAGCTACCGAGGGTCCAGCAAGCTGGCCGCGACCTTCGAGGTGATCTTGGGGCTGACCCGCGACGAAGCGGCCGGCGGTGTCCAGGGAGCGGCCTTCACGACGTTCTGGGAGAAGTTCCGGGGCGAGCCCCACGACACACTCGTGCCGAGGGACGTCCGGCTTGGCCGTAGTGAGGCCGGCGCCCTCGCCTGGGACGCACAGCCCGCCGAGAGGGACAACATCCGCCTGTTCCTCGAAGCGGCAGCCACTGGGAACTTCCCGCATCAGACGGCAGCCGGTGCCTCCCTCGGTTGGGACAAGACGAAGACCTCGAAGACGGTCACGAAGGCCATTGCGGCGGGACGGACCACGCGGCGGCAACTGGACGAGATCTTCGAGGCTGCCAGGGAGGGATGCGCGGTGGAGGTCGCAGAGAGCGGCGAACCGCCGTTCTAGAGGCAGTGGCCGCGCGATGGCACGCCGGGGGACTTCATGTCCCCGGCAGGAACCCAACGAGTAGGAGTTGCGAGTTGCACGGTCTCCAAGGGCAGCAACCTGCAACCACCCCGCCAACACCGTGACCGCGACCCTGCGGTTACTTCCATGAGCATCATTGAAAGAATCACCATGAGCACGATCAAGACCCTGACCGCCAAAGACATCACGCTTGAGGCCGGCGCCGAGATCACCATCCGTCTCGCCGATTGCGATGCGCGGGACCTGATGGACGTGTCGGACATGCTGACCCAGGCCAGCGGCGACAACTTCGACGCCTTCCCGAATGAGCAACTGCTGCGCGCGGCAATCGCCATCGCGGCGCGGCACGCCCGAGCGCAGCTCAAGGACATGTCCAATCTGTGGGGGCGGCTGTCGGGCGAAGACGACAACGAGCCGGCGGAAGACGGCGCCTTCGCCTGACAGGTGCGCCGGCTTCTCCTTCGCTTCGGGGAGGCCGGCGCCCCAACATCCCGCGACATAGAGATGATGAACATGAGCAGCACGACGAACGAGCACAGCACCCGAACCCGGACATGGCGGCCGGGGTTCGTGAGGGGAAAGCCTTGGGACCCGGCCAACATCGGCGTCGTGAGGGGCTACCCGAAGACCGAGGAGGAGTGGCAGGCGCGCCGAGAGCGCCAGATACTGAAGGCGAAGGCGCTACACGAGCGCGGGGTCTTCCACCGCCGGGGCGTACCGGACGGCTGGTCCGGTCGGAAGGATGATCTGGATGCGATGCGCGCCACCGCCGCCGAGAAGGCGCGTCAGGCGGTGCAGGCCATGATCCGGCGCAACTCCCTGCCCAGCGACGACGAGCGCGCGCACATGGCGCTGGAATCGCTGATGGCCATCATGCTCTGCGAGGCCGAGCACATCTCTGACAGAGTGTCGGCGGCGCGGGCCGTGCTGAAGTTCACGAAGGGACAGGCTCCCCGGCGCAAGGAGGACACCTTGCCCGCAGCCGAGGAGCTGGTCGCGGAGATGCTGAAGGAGTGATCGGTGCGGGCCGGCGTGCTGAATGTCGGCCCGCTCCTACGGGTGAAGGTAGCGTCACCCCCATGACAACGGCCCCGGAATGACGCACTATGCGCGCATGATCCGGACCGCTATTCCCGCCCTGGTTGCTGCCCTGCTGACCCTGGGCGGCTGCGCCCTGACCGATGCCGACATCGCGGTCGCGAGCAACGGCAAGCTCTGCCACCGCTACTTCACGCCCATCGAACTCGACTACCGCAGCCCGAAGATACAGGCCGAGTTGGCCCGGCGTGCCGAACGCCTGGGGCACTCGCCATGCGACGACGCCCCGTATAACCCGCTAACCGGTCAGTCCGGCCCGGCGGCGGTTGGGGTGAACCCCTTCGCGCCTCTCGCTGCGGCGGCGGCTGCTTCGGCAGCGGCCAGCCAAGCGCAGCCGGCGCCCATTGTGGTGGTTCCGCGAGCCACGCCGGTACAAACGGACTGCAATGTCCGCCGCACCATCACGGGCGCCAACATGTCCTGTTCGAGCAACTAGGGGCCGGCGCCGCCCCTCGGCGGCAACGGCGAGACCACCTTCACCAGTTCCTTCGCCAGCTCATCCGGCCGCCCCCGCCAGCCGGCCCCATAGCCGCCCCCGGCGTTCATCGGGTTGGAGTGCCCCAGGATGGCGTCGGCGGCCTCGGCCGGCACGCCCGCGAACCGCAGCGTGTCCTTCATGCGGTGCCGCCAGGAGTGCCCGGCGACCTTGCCCTTCTGGTCTATGCCGACCTTGCCCTTGAGCCACCGCCTCAGCTTCTTCGTCGCCATCTCGCTCCGCTTGCCGAAGCGGCCAGGCGTCAGGTCGGGGAACAGCGGGCCACCCTTCGGCAGCCCTTCGACGTACCGCAAGAAGCCCTCTTCGGTCAGCGCCGGGTGCAGCGGCACGAGACGGACCGGCTGCCCATCCTTGAGCGTGCGCCCCTCCGTCCGGTCGTGGATGTCGAGGACCCACACGCCACGAACCTGCCGGATGTCGGCCCGCAGCGCCCCGGTGGCCTCTTCCAGACGGCATCCGGTGAATGCCAGGACCCAGGGCAGCCAGCGCAGGAAGCCGCGCTCGCTCCTGGCGGCGGTCAGGATGCGGGCCGCCTCGTCATCGGTGAACGGCTCCCGCTCGCTCGTGTGCTTCTTGGCGCCGCGCGGCGACATGCCGGTGAACGGGTTGGCCCGACCCTCGGGCAGGTAGCCGTTGCTGGCGCCCCAGTTCCACAAGCTCCGCAGCATGGCGAAGTCAGCCGCGACGGTGGCCGGTTTCACCCCCTTGGCGAGCCGCGCGGCCTTCATGTCGCGGACCGCCGCCTTGTCCACCTTGTGCGCGTCGTCATGCCCGGCGGCGGCGCGGAGGTGCGCCAGGGCGGACTGCCGCTTGTCGAACGTCTTGGGCTGCTCCTGGCGCTCCTGCTGATGGGCTTCGAGAAGCGCCGTCATGGTCACGGCGGGCGACGCCGGGGCCTGCGGGGGTGGATAGCGCGCCTCCTCGGGGTCGGGACCGAAGTTCTGCTCTGCCCGCTGGAGCCGCCGTCGCGCCAGCCGGTAGCGCAGCGTCCAGAGGTGGCCGGCCATGCGCCGGATGGAGTCGGCGTCGCCGAGGATGCCTTCGGTCAGGAGATGCTGCCGGGCCTGCTCAAGCTGACGCTCGGAGGGGATGAACTCCCGCCCTGGCAGACTCTCGTCTTCGTCGCTTTCAATGACCCACGATAGTTCGCCGAGGACCAGATCAAGGTCGACGTCGGCCGCCTCCATGCTGCCGGGCGCCGCATCCACGTCGCGGGCAAGGCGCCGGTAGTAGTCGCCGGCCAAGGCCGCGAGCCGGTCGTCCGGCACCGAGACCACGGCACCACTCGCCTGCAACCGTGCCCGGTCCAGCTCGGCCTGGAGTTCCGCCATGGCCGCCGGATGGAGTCGCTTGGCCTCCTTCGGGTCCTTCGTGTTGAGGGACCGACGCAGCTCCACGCGGCCGACTACCGCCCGCAGCGCGACGGGAACGGCGAGGCGGGCCATGTAGGTGCCGGACTTGGGGCGCTTGAAGGGACGGGGCATCGGCAGCGGCACGTTGGATCACCCGATTGGATCACCGGGCGCCTGCAACCTACTGATTTGCCAGAATATCTCGCCGGGTCAACACCTTGCGGTGTACGTGGCGTCCCCTAGGGGATTCGAACCCCTGTTACCGCCGTGAGAGGGCGGTGTCCTAGGCCTCTAGACGAAGGGGACCCAAGCGAGGGCCGCTGTCTACCCGGCACCGGCTGACCTGGCAACCCCCACTGCGCATTTTCTGTCACGCTCTCGCTTTGGCCTGCCATGCGGTTTCTGGCCCGATGACTCGCTTCCGGTTGGATTTCGTTCCGTTGTCAGTTCGGAAGCCGTCCGGAAAGGCAGCGAATCAGCCGGCGGAGGCCGCCGGGCGAGCAGGCGGAACAGCCGCGAGTAGGTGCCTTGGCTGGACAGCCCGCCCGGCAGCTCCAGGGACGCGCGGAACAGGGCCTCGCGGCCGCCGCCGAAGACGACGCAACTCGCCGCCCCGCACACCAGACGGTCAGGGCAATCACCAGCATGTCCCGCAGTTATGCCGCCCTGTGTTGCCGCAGCGCGGGTCGGGCAACGCCTCGAACGCCAGCCACGGCGACATCCCATTCCCGCCCCACCCAATCCACAGGAAGCAAACAGGAACCAAGCCGACCCAAACAGCCCGGAACCGTCCCTCCAAATGCGATCGCCCCGCGTGCATGCCACAGTCCGTCGGCGAGGGAGTGCAGAAGGCCGCGCCAGCCGGATCAGCCCGGCGTGATGCCGCGCGCCTTCACCACCTCGCCCCAGCGCACCATCTCCGCCAGGACGAAGTCACGGAACGCCGCACGGGACATCGGCGCCGCCTCCGACCCGTCCTGGCGGAAGCGCGCCACCACCTCGGGGCGGCGCAGGATCGCCGTCACCGCCGCGTGCAGCCGCTCGAGCACCGGCTCGGGCGTGCCGGCGCGGGCGAACAGGCCGAACCAGTTCTCGGCGCTGAAACCGGCGAGGCCCGGCGTCTCGGCCAGGGCCGGTACCTCGGGCAGGGAGGGGAAGCGCGCCTCGCCGGTATAGGCGAGGGCGCGCAGCCGCCCCTCGCGCAGCAGCGGCAGCGCCGAGGATGGGTTGTCGAACATCGCGTCCACCTGGCCGGAGATCAGGTCCGGCAGGGCCGGGCCGCTGCCGCGGTAGGGCACGTGAACCAGGTTCGTGCCCGTCCTCTCCGCCAGCAGCTCGATGGCGAGATGCGTCATCGAGCCGCTACCGGCCGAGGCGAGGTTCAGACCGCCGCGCTGCCGTGCCAGCGCCAGCAGCCCGGCCGCGTCGCGCGCCGGGGAGGCCGCCGGCACCAGCAGCAGCAGACCGTTGCGCACCAGCAGCGTCAACGGTGCGATGTCGCGCACGCTGTCGTAGGGCAGGCGCGGGAACAGGGCGGGGTTCACCGCGAAGGGCGCGCCGGCCACCAGCAGGGTGTGGCCGTCGGCCGGGGCGCGCACCAGCGCCTCGGTGGCGATCTGCGTGGCGGCGCCGGCACGGTTCTCCACCACCACAGGCCGGTTGCCGGGCAGGGCAGGCTGCAATTCCTGCGCAATCACGCGGGCCGCGAGGTCCGCCGTGCCCCCAGGTGCGACGCCGACCAGGATGGTGATGCCGCGCGATGGCCAGTCGGCGGCGAAGGATGGCGTCACGCGGCCGCAGGCCGGTGCGGCCAGGAGCAGGCGGCAGACGGCGCGCCGGGAAGTTGGAGGCATGGCGGCATGCTACGAAGTATCGGCGAAGACGACCACGATCAAAGCGACCGCTCCTCGCTGCCCTGCCGGGCCGCCTTGCGCCCGCCGCGCATGTTGCCGGCCGTCGGCAGCAGCCTCTGCCCGTCGCGCCGCAAGCGCAGGACAATCCCTGGAGGCCACCTTCGGGTCAGGAGCCGTCCCGGATTCCGCGCTCGTCGATCGGCGCACGCCGGCGCGTGATCTCGGCGGCGACCCGTGCATGCATCGCCTCGGGCGAACTGCCGACCGTACGCCGTCGCCGCGAAGGCATTACGCTGGCCCATGGCACGGCGTTCGAGCCCGGGGAACCCGCCCGGCGGCTCGGGGCCGGGATTCCGTCTGGGGCCCTGCCGGACCACGCGCCGTAGGATGCGCCGGATCGTGGCGGGAGGGCGTCCGGATCGGGGGGCATGGGGCGAGGCTGAGGAAGGCGGCCGGAATGACTGCCCGCGAGTCGGCCGGAGTGACCGCCGCAGGCGCGCCCCGTGGGCGCTTGCGTTCCCGCCGCGGGGGCTCCTTGAGCCACGGTTCCACCGAGATCGATCGACATCGGAAAATTGTGCGTCGTTCGAGGCCTCGTGCGTCCATACTGCCGGGCGGCCCGCGTGCCGCCGGCATCGATCGGACGGCTTCCTGCCGCCGACGGCCGCTCCTGAAAGCATCTCATGTCCGGGTTCAGGTTCAAGGTGGGCCAGCACGTCACGCTGCTGCCGCTGTTGCAGCGCTACTCCAAGCATGTCGAGGAAGCCGGCTCGTTCACGATCATGCGCTGCCTGCCGAGCGACACGCATTTTCGGGCCTACAGGGTACGGAACGACGGGAACGGCCACGAGCGGGTGGTCGAGGAAGGCGAGATGCGGCCGCTCGCTTGAGCGCGGCCGGTCGCCGGCTCGGCCGGTACCCGCGGCGGGAGCGCCTGGCTGACCGCTGCGTGCATGCCGTGAGCGTGTCGACCGCGATCATCGCCGGCGTGGTGCTGGTCTGGTCGAGTGCCCGCGCTTCCTCCTACGGCCCGTCGGCCGCCGTGATCCGTTACGTGGCGGGCCTGCTCGGAATGCTGGGAGCCTCGGCTGCCTACAACATGGTGGCGGAGGGCAGCGCCCGGCGCGGGACGCTGCGGCGGCTGGACAGGGCAGCGATCTTCACGATGGTGGCCGGCACGTGCACGGTCATGCTGCACGGCACCGTGTCGACGCCCCTGGCCTGTGCCGCCGCTGTCGTGATCTGGAGCGTGGCGCTGTTGGGCACGATGGGCGCGATGTTCCGGCCGGGCCGCCACGAGAATGCCGGCCTGATCGCCTGCCTTGTCATGGGGTGGGGCACCGCGGCCCTGCTGCTGTGGGGGCCCGTCGCCACAGGGGGCGGGCTGGGGGCGGGCGGAACATGGTGGCTCCTGGCAGGCGGTGCCCTGTACTCGGTCGGCATCGGTTTTCACCTCTGGCATGCCCTGCCGTTCCAGAATGCGATCTGGCACGGCTTCGTATCGGTGGCCGCGGCCTGCCATTACGTCGCGGTGCTCGGGCTGGTCACGTAGCTTGGCGCGTGCCTTCTCCCACGATGCCGGTCAGCCCGGTCCACGCCTCTCGGCGATTGCCTGCCGCATCTCGGCCCGGGCCACCGCCCCGCCGGCCTCCGCCGGCTTCTTCATCTCGGCGGCGCGCCACCACGCGCATCGTGCCCATCGCGCCGCGAAGGCCGATGATGTGGGCCGAGAGGCCGAGCGTGGTCCCGAGCGGGAAAGCCCGCGCGCATGCCTCATGAGCCGGAGCGTTGTCGAACCGGGCGCGCGCGCCCTGCCTGAAGATGCTTCAGCGGGCAGCAGGTTGCCCGCGCCCCAGGCCGTAGCCCAGCGCGGCGGAGGCGGCCTGGCCGGCCAGGCGGAGTTGTGCCGCCGTGCGGCCGTCCGGTGCGATGTCCAGATGGCCGGCGGCGCCGAGGGTGGTGAGGGCGGCGGCCAGATCGCCCGCGTGGTTGAAGACGGGGACGGAGATCGCCGCGAAGCCGGCATTGAGCAGGCCGTCGGTGATGGCGATGCCGGACCGCCGGGCCGCCTCGATCGCCGGCCGCATGTTCCGGCCGGCCTCCGTCGCCTCGGCCTCGGGCAGGAAAGCGAGGAAGACACGGCCGGAGGCGGAGCGGTCCAGCGGCAGCGCGAAGCCGAGCCGGATCGCGAGGGAGACGTTGCGCCGGCCATCCAGCCGCGCGACGATCACCGGCGACTGCCCAGACCAGACGGAAAGATGCACGGACTCGCCGGTCTCGTCGCGGAAGCGGCGCATGGCATCCAGCGCCGCGTCCCGCACGTCGAGGCGGCCGAGGGCGGCCAGGCCGAGAGACAGGGCGCGCGGGCCCAGATCGTAGCGGCCGCCATCCCCGTCCTGCGTCACGAGGCCGACGGCGCGCAGGCTGGCGAGATAGGCATGGGCGCGGCTGGGCGGCATGCCGGCGGCGGCGGCCAGCTCCTTCAGCGGCGCCGGCCCGCCGGCCGCTTCCAGCGCCGCGATCAGGCGGAAGCCGATCACGACGGACTGGATGGATCGCTGTTCGGAACCGGCCTCGGTCCCCGTCTCGTCCTGGCCCGTGCCGGTGGAACGCATGGGGGCAATTAACGGCCACGCATGAGGGGCTGTCAATTGAGCCCCCACCGGTGAGGATCACCCCGCTTTTCCGTCGGCGCCTGGGCTCTGCCGGGGGGAGGCGCCGTCGCCGGCACCCGACCGGGGCACGCGCCGCGCCGCGTCGCCGGCGATGGCTCAGACGGCGACCTCCTCCACCTTGTAGCGGAACAGCCAGTCGTAGCGCTCGCGGACCCGGTCCTCGGCCCATTCGCGGTCGACATAGGCCTGTGCCCCTTCCAGCTCGGCCAGCGCCGGGTTGTGGAAGCGCCGCGCATTCTCCGCCGCGGCCAGCACCATCCGGTTCGTGCGCTCGCGCCGCGCCGCCTCGTAGCGCAGCAGCGCGGCGGGCAGGTCGTCGCCCGCCGCGCCCGCCAGCGCGCGCGCGAGCACGTAGCCGTCCTCGATCGCCTGCACCGCGCCCTGCGCCATCATCGGCAGGGTGGGATGGCAGGCATCGCCGAGCAGCGTGACGCGGCCCTCCGTCCAGCGCTCCAGCGGCGGCCGCAGCATCAGCGCCCATTTGTAGGGCACCTCGATGGCCTGGATCATCGCCTGCACGTCCGGGTGCCAGCCGCGGAAGTCGTTCGCCAGCTCCTCGGTGGTGCCGCGCTGCGTCCAGGATTCCACCTGCCAGTCGTCGCGCTCGACGATGCCGACGAAGTTCATCAGCTCGCCCCGGTGCAGCGGATACTGCACGACGTGCCGCCCGGGCCCGACCCAGTTGATCGCGACGGTGCGGCGCATGTGCGCCGGCAGCGCCGCCATCGGGATCACCCCGCGCCAGGCGAGCATGCCGGAGAAGTGCGCCCGGTCCTCTCCGAACAACTGGTGGCGGATGGCGGAATGGATGCCGTCCGCCCCGATCAGCACGTCGCCCTCCGCCGTGCCGCCATCGGCGAGGTGCAGCGTCACGCCGCCTTCATGCTGGGAGAAGCCCGTCGCCCTGGCGCCGAGGCGGATGGCGTCGGGCCGCGCGCGCCGCACCGCCTCGGCGAGGGCGCCGTGCAGGTCCGGCCGGTACACCGTGTAGTAGGGGAAGCCGTAGCGGGCGACGGATTCCGCGCCGAGGTCGAAGAGCTTCCAGGTGCGGCCGGTGCTCCAGAGGCGGATCTCCTTGCCGCTCGCCTCGCAGGCCTCCCGCTCCACCGCCTCGCCGACGCCGAGGGCGTGCAGCACGCGCGAGCCGTTGGCGCTGATCTGCACCCCGGCGCCGACCTCGCGCAGCTCCGGCGCCTGTTCGTGGACCTCGACCTCGAGGCCGCGCTGCAGCAGGGCGAGCGCCGCCGTCAGGCCGCCCAGACCGCCGCCCGCAATGAGAACCTTCACCGGCCTTGCTCCCACCATCGCCTCCCTGCTGTGGCCAGCCCTGTCCGCCGGCTGCCAATATTCAATAGTGGATAAACTTATTCGTCAATTGCGAATTTCGCCGGATGGAGGCATGGTCGGCCCCTGGCTACCGGGGCCAGGGCGGAAAGCGGGAGGAACGATGGTGCGGATCGGCAGACGCGGCATGTGCGGCTTCATGGCGGCGGGCCTGGTCGCGGCGCGCGGCGGCCAGGGGGCGGCCCAAGGAGCGGTCCAGGGGACGGTCCAGGGAGCGAACTGGCCGGAACGGCCGGTGACGATCGTCAGCCCCTTCGCGGCGGGCGGGCAGTCGGACCCGATCGGGCGCGCCGTCGCGCTGCATTTCCAGCGCAGCTTCGGACAGCCCTTCGTGCTGGAGAACCGCAGCGGCGCCGGCGGCACGATCGGCGCGCAATACGTGGCCAGGGCCGCGGCCGACGGCCACACGCTGCTCTTCGGCACCACCAGCAGCTTCGTCATCGCGCCCTTCGTCTATCGCGAGGCCGGCTACGACCCGGCCGCCTCCTTCGCGCCGGTCGCCGTGGTGTCGGAAGGCCCGATGATCCTGACGGCCGGCACCGGCACCGGCTTCCGCTCCGTGGCGCAGGTGGTGGAAGCGGCGCGCCGGGCGCCGGGGCAGGTCACCTATGCCTCGGCCGGCAATGGCAGCCTGCCGCATCTGCTGGGCGCGCTCTTCGCCCGCGCCACCGGCACGCAGCTGACCCATGTGCCCTATCGCGGCGGCGCGCCGGCGATGAACGACCTGATCGGCGGGCAGGTGGACCTGTTCTTCGAGGCGGTGGCCAACGTCGCCGCGCATGTCGAGGGCGGACGGGCCGTGGCGCTGATGAGCACCGGGCGGGAGCGTTCGCCGCTGCTGCCGCAGGTGCCGGTCGCCGGCGAGGTGGATCTCGCGGAGCTGACCCTGACCTCCTGGACCGGCCTCGCCGCGCCGGCCGGCACGCCGTCCGCCATCGTCGAGCGCCTGAACGCGGCCACCAACGCGGCGCTACGCCTGCCGGAGGTGCGGCAGTTGATGGAACGCAGCGGCATCCGCGGGGTGGGCGGCAGCCCGGCGGAGATGACGGCCCGTATCGGCCGGGAGTCCGGGATCTACCGTGGCGTCATCGCCGAGGCGCGGATCGCCGTCGAATAGCGGCGCCGGCCGCCTGTGCCGGCTGGCCGTGCCGGTCGCGGACCGACGGCGCGGCCGGAAAGCTGGCGGCGAATGTATTTCGCAATTGACGAACTGCATTCGATCATGCCCAATGAGGCCGAGGAAACCTGCCAGGAAAGCGAGAGGGCCGCTCATGACCGCAGAACGGAAACTGCAAGGCACCACCTGGCCCGGCCCGTCGCACCGCCAGCCGGACCGGGACGGCCGACGGCCCTGGCCGCCGCGCCGCCCAGCCGGTCGTCGCGCCGCTCCCACGCCGTCCTAGGGCCGGCATACCACCCTCCCCCCTTTCCACGCCGCGCCGGACCCGGGACGGGCCGCGCGCGGCCCGTCCGCCGCCACCTCCCCCAGCGAAAGAAGAAGCCGCATGAGCGCCAACGTCCTCCTCGTCGAGCATCCCGCACCGCATGTCGTGCTGCTCCGGATCAACCGGCCGGAGGCGCTGAACGCGCTCAACGCCGAGGTGCGCGAGGCGATCAACACGACGCTGCCGCGGCTCGACGCCGACCCCGAGGTGCGCTGCGTCGTGCTCGCCGGCAGCGAGAAGTCCTTCGCCGCCGGCGCCGACATCAAGGAGCGCGCCGGCATGTCGGCCGTCGACGTGATGAAGATGAGCACGACGCGCGGCATCGCCGTCTTCTCCAAGCCGATCATCGCCGCGGTGAACGGCTTCGCGCTCGGCGGCGGCTGCGAGTACGCGCTGCAGTGCGACATCGTCGTCGCGAACGACCGCGCCCGCTTCGGCCAGCCGGAGATCAAGCTCGGCCTGGTGCCGGGCGCCGGCGGCACGCAGCGCCTGCCGCGCGTCGTCGGCAAGCACAACGCCATGTACATGGTGCTGACCGGCAACATGGTGAGCGCGCAGGACGCGCTGCGCATGGGCCTGGTCTGCGAGGTGGTCGAGGGCAATTGCGACGCGCGGGCGATCGAGCTGGCGGCCCAGATCGCCGCGATGGCGCCGCTCACCGCCAGGCTCATCAAGGAGGCGGTGAACAGCGGCGCCGACATGGCGCTCGACGCCGCGCTGCGGCTGGAGACGCGGGCGCACCAGCTCGCCTTCGCCACCGAGGACGTGCGCGAGGGCATCGCCGCCTTCATCGAGAAGCGGCAGGCGCGGTTCGGCGGGAACTGAGGCGGCCATGCTGCTGCGCAAGCGCGCCTTCCTGGGGTCCGCCCTCGCCGGCCTGCTGCCCGCCGCGCTGCCGCTCCGGCCGGCGCGGTCGGAGGCCTTCCCGACGCGGCCGGTGCAGATCATCGTCGCCTTCCCCCCCGGCGGCCCATCCGACGCCATCGCCCGCTCGATCGCGCCGGCCCTGTCGGAGCGCTGGGGTGTGCCGGTGATCGTGGACAACCGGCCCGGCGCGGCCGGCTCCATCGCCGCCTCGCTGGTGCTGCGCGAGCCGGCCGACGGGCACACGCTGCTCTTCACCGCCTCCACCCACGTCCAGGCGATCGGGCTGAAGCTGCGCCTCTCCTACGACCCGGTGGCGGACTTCCAGTGCATCATCCAGGCCGCGGTCTCGCCGCTCGTCTTCATGGTGCGGCCGGACGGGCCGCGCACGCTGGCCGAGTTCATCGCCCTGGCGAAGCAGCGCAGCCTCAGCCACGCCTCCTTCGGCGTGGCGACGACGGGCCACATCTACGGCGAGTACCTGAACCAGGCCGCCGGCATCGCCATGGTCAACGTGCCGTTCAACGGCGGCGCGCCCGCCGTCTCGTCGCTGCTCGGCGGCCAGACCGACTGCTCCTTCATCGAGGGGACGCAGGCGATCCCGCTGGTGCGGTCCGGCAGCCTGCGCCCGCTCGCCGTGACCGGCCCGACGCGCTTCACGCACCTGCCCGACGTGCCGACCTTCGCCGAGAGCGGCTTCCGCGGCTTCGAGCTGCGCGGCATGCACAGCATCCTGGCGCGGTCGGCCGTCCCGGACGGGATCGCCGACCGCCTGGCCGCCGAGCTGGGGGCGGTGATGGGCGAGCCGGCGGTCGTCGCGCGACTCGCCTCGCTCGGCGTGGAACGCCCGCCGCCGACGCCGGACCGGCGCGCCGCGCTCCGCGTCGAGGCGGCGCAATGGACGGACCTGATCCGCCGTACCGGCATCAGCGTGCAGTAGTCGGGGAGCAGGAAGATGCCAGAAGCCAAGGGCCGCATCGTTGTCGCCGGGATCGAGACCACGCTTCCCGAATTCGAGAACCAGGTCGCCAGGGCCATGGCCGGTCTCGCGCGCCTCGGAGTCGGCGAGGGCAGCGCGGTGCTGCTGCTGCTGCGCAACGACACCGCCTTCCTCGTGGCGGCGCAGGCCGTCTCGCGCCTCGGCGCCTACCCGGTGCCGGCCAACTGGCACAACAAGCCGGACGAGATCGCGGTGATGCTGCGCGATTCCGGCGCCCGGTGCGCCGTGGCGCACGCGGATCTCGCGCGCTCCCACCTCGCGGGCAGCGAGGTGACGGTGGTGGCGGTCCGGCCGCCGGGCGCCACCGATGCCAGCGCCAAGCTGGAAGGGCCGGGCTGGATCGCCTGGGAAGCGCTGCTCGCCGGCAGCGAACCGCGGGAGGTGGCGCCGGTGCCGCAGCGTGGCGCCCTCATCTACACCTCCGGCACCACCAGCGCGCCCAAGGCGATCGACCGCGCGGCGATGACCCCGGCGCAGGCCGCGGCGATGGCGGAATCGCAGTGCCTGACCTACGGCTTCCGCCCGGGCATGAAGGCGCTGATCTGCGGCCCGCTCTACCATTCCATGACGATGTCCTACGCCTTCACCGCCATCCGGACCATGGGCGAGGACGGTGCGCTGTTCGTCGAGACTCGCTTCGACGAGCGGCGGCTGCTGGAACTCGTGGAGCGCGAGCGGATCACGCATCTGCTGATGGTGCCGGTGATGTTCATCCGCCTGCTGCGCCTCGACCCCGACGAGCGCGCCGCGCGCGACGTCTCCTCCATCGAGGCGGTGACGCATTCCGCGGCGCCGTGCAGCCGCGAGGTGAAGGAGGCGATGGTCGCCTGGTGGGGGCCGGTGCTGCGGGAATTCTACGGCGCCAGCGAGAGCGGGCCGGTGACGCTGCTCGCCGGCGAGGACTACCTGCGCAGGCCGGGATCGGTGGGGCGGGCCATGGCGGGCTGCACCGTCCGCGTCCTCGGCGAGGACGGGGCGCCGCTGCCGGCCGGCGAGACCGGCGAGATCGCGGTGCGCAACGGCTCCTACCCGGAATTCACCTACCGCCACCGGCCGGAGGAGCGGGCGAAGCTCGACCGCGACGGGCTGATCGCCACCGGCGACATCGGCTGCCTCGACGAGGAAGGCTTCCTGTTCCTGCGCGACCGCAAGAAGGACATGATCATCACCGGCGGGGTGAACGTCTATCCGGCCGAGATCGAGGGCATCATCCTCGAACGGGCCGAGGTGCGCGACTGCGCCGTATTCGGCATCCCGGACGCGGAATTCGGCGAGTCCATGGCCGCCCATATCGAGCTCTGCGCCGGGGTCGATCCGGACATGGAGGCGATGCGCCGCCACCTCGCCGACCGGCTCGCCAAGTACAAGATCCCGAAGGTCATCCACTTCACCGAAGGGCTGCCGCGCGACGACAACGGCAAGATCGCCAAGCGGCACCTCGCCGCGCCCTATTGGGCGGATCGGGGGCGCGGCCCGTGAGGATGCTCGCCGACCGCGCCATCGCCGTGGTGGCCCATGGCGAGGTGCCGAACGCCAAGGGCTCCGGCCGCTCGGCGCTGGAGCTGGGTGCGGCGGCGATGCGCGACGCGCTGCGCCGCTCGGGCATCCGCCTGGACGAGATCGACGGCGTGCTCGCCACCACGCCGCTCTCGGAGGCGGGCGACCCGTTCTGGACCAACCTGCTGGTCGAGACGCTCGGCCTGTCGCCCACCTGGCTCCAGGCGATCGACCTCGGCGGCGCCTCGGCGATCGCGGGCGTGGCGCGCGCCGCGGCGGCGATCCATGCCGGCGCCTGCGAGACCGTGCTCTGCCTCTTCGCCGACGCGCCTTCCACCCGCTATCTCGGCCGGCAGGGCGGGCATCGCGCCGAGATCGCCGACCCGGCCGGCTGGGGCGGCCCGGTGACGGGCTTCGGCCTGCTGGCCAGCGTCTATGCCGACCGGTACGGCTGGCCGGAGGCGGCGCTGGCGCGGCTCGCCGTGCAGCAACGCGAGAATGCCGCCCGCAACCCGAATGCCTGCGCCGAGCTGGCCCGGCCGCTGACCGAGGAGGCCTACCGGCGCTCCCGCCCGATCGCCGATCCGCTGCGGCTGCTGGACTGCGTGATGCGCTGCGACGGCGCCAACGCCGTGATCGTCACCTCGACGGCGGCGGCGCGCCGGCGCGGCCTCGCGCGCGTGGCGCATCCCGTCGCCTATCGCGAGCTGACCAACCCCGATCCGCGCGGCGAGAGCGACGACCTGCTGGCCTCAGGCTTCTCCGTCGTCGGGCCGCGCGCGCTCGCCGATGCCGGCCTCGCGGCTTCCGACATCCGCATGCTCCAGGCCTATGACGACTTCACCATCGCGGTGCTGCTGCAACTGGAAGAGATCGGCTTCTGCGCACGGGGCGAGGCGGGGGCGTTCGTCCTCGCCAACGATCTTTCCCCGGCCGGGCGCCTGCCCGTGAACACCGGCGGCGGCCAGCTCTCGGCCGGCCAGTGCGGGTTGGCGGGCGGCGGCATCGGTCTGGTCGAGGCGGTGCGGCAGATCCTCGGCGAGGCCGGTCCGCGCCAGGTGGTGGCGCCGCGCAACGCGATGGTCACCGGCCTGGGCGTGGTGCCCTATGCCGGCAATTGGGGCACCAGCGCCGTGCTCATCCTCGAAGGGGGCAGCCCATGAGCGACGGCGCCAGCACCGGCGGCCTCGACCTTCCCGAAGCCGGCTTCGACGCGGCGAAGGCGTTCTGGGCGCACCTCGCCGCCGGCGAGCTGCGGCTGCAATGCGATCCCGGCGCGGATCGCTGCCAGTTCTACCCGCGCCCGCTCAGCCTGTTCGCGCCGGACGGGGCGCTCGAATGGCGCGCCGTGCCGCGCACCGGCACGCTGCTGGCGCTGACCACGGTGCGGACGCCGACGCCGGGATTCCCGTTGCCGCCGCCCTACCGCGTCGGCCTGGTGCGCCTGGATGCCGGGCCGCGCCTGTTCGGCGTGGTCGAGGCGGAGGCGGCGCCCGCCCTCGGCAGCCGGGTGGAATTGGTGCCGCCCGAGGCGGCGGAGGGCGTGCCGCCGCTGCGCTTCCGGCCGGTCGGGGCGGCCGGCGCATGAGCGCCCCGGCCGGGCCGGACACCCAGGCCGCCGCCGCCCCCGCCGGCACCGCGCCGGGCGGGCCGCTCGCCGGGCTGCGCGTGGTGGAATTCGCCGGGCTCGGCCCCGGCCCCTTCGCCTGCATGCTGCTGGCGGACATGGGCGCCGACGTGCTCACCGTCATGCGGCCCGGCGAGCGGCTGCCCGGCCCCGGCTCGATCCTCGGCCGGGGCCGCCGGGTGGTCCGGCTCGACCTGAAGTCGGAGGCGGACCGGGCCGCCGTGCTCGCCCTGTGCGACCGCGCGGACGTGCTGGTGGAGGGCTTCCGGCCCGGCGTGATGGAGCGGCTCGGCCTCGGGCCGGAGGCGCTGGCGCGGCGCAACCCGCGCCTCGTCTACGGCCGCATCACCGGCTGGGGGCAGGACGGGCCGTTGGCGCCGCGCGCCGGCCACGACATCAACTTCATCGCCCTGGCCGGCGCGCTGCACGCGATCGGCCCGGCGGAGGGGCCGCCGGTGCCGCCGCTGAACCTGCTGGGCGACTATGCGGGCGGCAGCCTCTATCTCGTCTGCGGCGTGCTGGCGGCCCTGCTCGAACGGCAGCGCTCGGGGCGCGGGCAGACGGTCGATGCCGCCATGGTGGACGGCGTGCTGTCGCTCATGAGCGGCATCCTCGGCATGGCCCGGACGGGCCGCTTCAGCGAGGCGCGCGGCACCAACCTCCTCGATGGCGGCGCGCCCTTCTACGCCGTGTACCGGACCGCCGATGGCGGCCATGTCAGCATCGGCGCGCTGGAACCCGCCTTCTTCGACATCCTCTGCGACCGGCTCGACCTGCCGGCGCCGCTGCGCGCGGCGCAGCGGGACCGGGCCGCCTGGCCCGCGCTGCACGCCGCCTTCACCCGGATCTTCGCGGCACGCCGCCGCGACGAATGGGAGGCGCTGCTGGGCGACGTCGATGCCTGCTTCGCGCCGGTGCTGCCGCTCTCCGAGGTGGAGGCGCACCCGCACCACCGCGCGCGCGGCGCCTTCGTCACGGTCGGGGAGAGCCGGCAGCCGGCGCCGGCACCGCGCTTCGGCCGCACGCCCTCGGGCACTCCCGCCGCCGCGCCGGCCCTGCCGGTGGCGCCGGAGGCGGCCCTCGCCGCCTGGGATGCCGCCGCGCCGCCGGAACCGGCCGGCGGCCGGGACTGAAAGGACCCGGGCGATGGCCGCGCCACGGCGGAATCCGCTCCGGCCGGCACCGGGTGGCGCCCCGGCCAACCGGTCCCGGCGCGGCGTCACGTCCCGGCGCCGCGCCGCACTACGCGCCGTGCCAGTCGACGACCTCGGCGAGCGGCGCCCGGTCGGTGCGGAAGGCGTTGGCGGGATGCGCCGTGTCCTCGTAGCCGAAGGAGATGCCGCACAGCACCTGCCGCCCCTCCGGGATGCCCAGCCGCGCGCGGAGGATGGGCGCGTACATCGCCAGCGAGGCCTGCGCGATGCTCGCCACGCCCAGCGCCTGCGCCGCCAGCATGAAGCCGGTGACGTAGGCCCCGCAATCGACCGCGCCGTAGGGGCCGAGCGCCGCCTCGGTGGTGACGATCGCGACGTGCGGCGCGCCGAAGAAGCGGAAATTCTCCAGCGCCTGCCGGCGCGAGGCCTCCCGGTCGCCGGCCGCCACGCCGGTCGCGGCGTAGAGCTGCAGGCCGGAGACGCGGCGCCGGTCCCGGTAGACGCCGAGATACTCCTGCGGGAACGCGATGTCGGGCGCGGGCGCGCCGGCGCGCGCCGCCTGGAGCACCGCCTCGCGCAGTTCCTCCGTCGCGGCGCCGCCCGTCACGTGGACCCGCCAGGGCTGGGTGTTGCACCAGGAGGGCGTGAGCTGCGCGACCGCGAGGATGCGCTCGATCACGTCGCGCGGCACGGCATCGGGCCGGTAGCCGCGGCAGCTGTGGCGCGTGCGCAGGAGCGCTTCCAGCGCCCCGATGGCATCCATCTCCGGCGCCGTGCCGGTCGGTGCCTCACCATCCATCATCCCGTCCTCCCTGTTTCCGGCAATGCCCGTCCTCCGATCCCCGTGACGACGGGCGGCCGCCGCCCCGCCGGGGCCCGGCCACGGTGCCGCTCAGCCCGGCGCCAGGAAGCCCGCGAGATGCGAGGCGAGGATCAGCGGGCATTCGTTCGCGGGATAGTGGCCGCTGTCCGGCATGACGACGAGCCGCGCGTTCGGCAGCGTCGCGAGCCAGGTGGCGCGGGCCACCGCCTCCGTGATGCCGGGATCGTGCGCGCCGAGGATCACCAGCGTCTCCGCCGTGACGTCGGCCGCCTCCCGCGCGAAATCCTCCAGCGCCCAGGATTCGAAGTAGGCGGCGAAGGCGTCCGGATCGCTGATGCGCATCGAGTGCTCGGCCACGCGCCGGCTCCAGACCGGCGGCAGGCGGCCGCCCGTCGTGTTGGCGACGATGCCCTGGCGCACGCCGACCACGTCCCTCGCCTTGCGGAACAGGCCGAGCCGCTGCTCGTCGAAGGGCGAGCGGCCGGCCCAGACGGGGGCGATGCCGCAGAGCTTCCCGACGCGCCCCGGCGCCTCGACCGCCACGCGCAGCGCCGCCTTGCCGCCCATGGAGTGGCCGACGACGTCGAACCGCTCCCAGCCGAGTTCGTCGGCCAGCGCCACCGCGTCGCGCGCGATCGTCGCGACGTCGTAGGGGCCGGCCTCCCCCTTGCGCTCGCCGTAGCCGCGGAATTCGAGGCAGGCGAGGCTGAAGACGTCCGGATCGATGGCGGCCAGCATCGCGTCGAAATCGTGCGCGTCGCCGAACCAGCCATGGATCAGCACGGCGCGAACAGGCCCGTTGCCGTACCGGTATGCTTCCATCCCGCTTGCTCCACCTCGCATCGCCCGGCCATCGAACGGGCCGCGCGGAAGACTAGGCAGGCAAGCGGCGGGCGGGCTGCGCCGGCACGGCACCGCGTCTGTGCGTGGAAGGAAGAAAAGCAGGGAGGATGACGGTATGCGGCAGCCAGGGGGCCGGAACTACTGCCTGAAGGGTCTCTCCTCGGAGATCCTGTCCTCGATCTTCGTGCCGCTCGAGATGCGCGGCGCGGCCGCGGTCGAGGGGCGCTACCACGTCACGGAGCTGGATTCGCTGCGCTTCATCCGCGCCCGCAGCCGTGGCGACCGGTACGAGGCGCGGCGGCGGCAGGACCACATCGCCGCCGGCGCGGACGGCCACTGCTTCGTCTGCCTGCCGCTGAGCCGCCCGACGCTGCTGCGCCAGGACGGCGCGAGCTGCCTGCTCGAACCCGGCGATCTCGGCCTCGTCGATTCACGGCGGGAATACAGCGTCGAGGTGCCGGCCGGCAGCGACACGCTGTGGCTGCGGCTCGACACGGCCCGGCTCGCCGGCCGCTTCCGAACGTCGCCGGCGATCTTCGCGCGTCGGATCGACGGCAAGGCCGGCATCGGCCGGCTCGCCGCCGGCTTCCTGCGTTCCGCGGTACGGCAGGAAGGCGAGGTGCCGGTGTCGTCCCGGACCCTGGTCGCCACCGTGGCGACCGACCTGCTGGCCGAGGCGGCGGCCACGCTGCTCCAGGACCGGCCGTTCCGCTCCGGCAGCCAGCGCAGCTTCGACCGCGCCTGCCTGCACATCGACCGGCATGCCGACGACCCCGAGCTCTCGCCGGCTTCCATCGCCCGCGCGCTCGGCATCGGCCCGCGCTACCTCAGCCAGCTCTTCGCCGATCGTGGCGAGACGGTGATGGGGCGCGTGCAGCGGCGGCGGCTGGAGCTGTGCCGGGCGCGGCTGGAGCGGGAGGTGTGGCGCCCGGGGCTGATCACCGAATTCGCCTATGCCGCCGGCTTCGGCAACGTCTCCAGCTTCAACCGGGCCTTCAAGGCGGCCTTCGACCGGACGCCAAGGGAGGTGACGCTGCCCCAGCCTTGAGAGTTTGCGAAGAATGCCCGTCGGCGTCGATGCCGACCGAGAAGGACGAACCTTTTCAACGGGCATTCCTTCGCAAGTTCGATTTCTTCACACACTCTGACCGGGCGGCACGCATTCCCGGCGCACCCTGTCCGCGCAGCCCCGGTGCCGTCTGCGCAAAGACACGGCCCGCCCCATCGTCCGACCATGCCGCCGCGCCGCCGGCCGCTGGCGGCGGACGAAGCACAAGGAGGGGAGGGAAGGCCGGTGACGGACGCAGCCGAGACCGTGGCGCTGTTGGAGGGGCATCTCCGCGCCGGGGCGGAATTGCCGGTCCTGCTGATGGCCACGGCGCATCTGACGGGCGACCACTCGCTCCTCACGCCCGGCCGGAAGCCGGGCGTCGTGTTCGGCAAGCTGCGCTGCGAGGTAGCGCCGGCGGAGCGGGAGTCCATCCTCGCCGACTGCGCCGAGCGCCTGCGCGCCTTCCTCGCCGCCGGCGCGCCGGTGCCGCCGCTCACCTTCGACGTGCTGCACCGCATCGCCGCCTGGGCGGTCGGCAAGGAGATCGAGCCCTTCGTGCCGCTGCTGGCCGAGGAGATGGTGCTGGGCGGGCAGGATCCCCGCCGCCCCGGCTGGTCCAAGGCACGGATCGCGCCGGACCGTCCCTTCAGCGTCGGCATCGTCGGCGGCGGCGAGAGCGGCATCATCGCCGCGATCCGCCTCGCCCAGGCCGGCATCCCCTACACGCTGTACGAGAAGAACGACGCCCTCGGCGGCACCTGGCTGGAGAACCGCTATCCGGGCTGCCGGGTGGACATCAACAGCTACGTGTACAGCTACGCCAGCGCGCCCGCCGTCTGGCCGGAGTATTTCGGGCAGCAGCCCGACGTGCTGGCCTACCTGCAGGATGTGGCGCGGCGGCACGGGGTGGAGGAGCAGACGCGCCTCGGCTGCGCGGTGCGGGCCGCGCGCTGGGACGAGGCGGCGTCGGCCTGGGAGCTGCGCCTCTCGCAGGGTGGCGACGAGGTGGTCCGCACGCACCAGGCGGTGATCTTCGCCGTCGGCCAGCTCAACCGGCCCGCCTTGCCTGACATCCCCGGCCGCGACGAATTCGCCGGCCCCGCCTTCCATTCCGCGCGCTGGGACCATGCCGCCGATCTCGACGGCAAGGATGTCGGCGTCATCGGCACGGGGGCCAGCGCCTGCCAGTTCATCCCGAAGCTCGCCGAGCGGGCGCGCAGCGTCCGCGTCTTCGCGCGCACCACCACCTGGCTGCTGCCGACGCCGGAGCTGCACGAGGCGGTGCCCGACAGCGCCCGCTGGCTGATGGCGAACCTGCCCGCCTACCAGCAATGGTACCGCGCCTCCATGCTGATGATGCAGGGGCCGGGGCTGCTCGACCGGATCACCCACGATCCGGCCTATCCCGCCTCGGAGACCGCCATCTCCGAAAGCAACGACGCGCTGCGCGCCTCGCTGCAGGGCTGGATCGAGGCGCAGATCGCCGACCGCCCGGACCTGCGCGACGCGCTGATCCCGGACTCGCCGGTCGGCGCCAAGCGCATCCTGCGCGACAACGGCGCCTGGATACGCGCATTGCGCCGCGACAACCTGCGCGTGGTGCGGACGCGGATCGAGCGGATCGTGCCGGACGGCCTCGTCACCACGGACGGGGAGCACCACCGGCTCGATGCGCTGATCTACGGCACCGGCTTCCAGGCGGCGCGCTTCCTGCACCCGATGACGATCACCGGCCGCGGCGGCGCGGACCTGCACGCATGCTGGGGCACGAACCCGCGCGCCTATCTCGGCCTCACCGTGCCGAACTTCCCGAACATGTTCGTCATGTACGGGCCCAACACCAACCTGGTGGTGCATGGCGGCAGCATCATCCTGTTCTCGGAGCTGTCCGCGAAGTACATCCTCGGCGCGCTGCGCTGCCTGCTGGAGGACGGGGCGAATTCCCTCGAGGTGCGGGACGGCATCCACGAGACCTACAATGCGCGGGTGGACGAGACGAACGCCCGGCGCGCCTGGGGCTGGTCCGGTGTCAGCAGCTGGTACAAGAACAGCGAGGGTCGGGTGACGCAGAATTTCCCCTTCACCATCGCCGAGTACTGGCAGCGCACCGACCGGTTCGAGCGGGGCGAGTACCTGATCCGATAGGAAGGGCCCGCCGCCGTGTCCCCCGCCCGGCGCGACACGGCGGCGGGCGGGAAGCGCCAGGGCGGCGCGCGAAGGACCGCCCGGAACCGGCCATGCCGGCAGGAAGCAGGGGAAACGGCGTGATGCAGGCGGATTCGGAGACTCTCGGCCCGATCGCTGACAGGGACACGGATCCCGCGGACGCTGCGACGGCGCCCGAGCCGATTGCCGAGGGGCTGTCCCTGCTCGGCGGCAGCGTCACCATCGACGAGCGGCTGTCCTGGTACCCGGCGGCGGAGGCGGGCCACCACCTTCCCTTCAACAGCTACCTGCTGGCGGATGCCGGCAGCCTGCTGCTGCTGGAGGGTGGCGTGCCCGCGGTGTTTCCCGCGATCGCGGCGCAGCTCGGCAGGCTGGCCCGCGCCGGGCAGGGGCCGACGCGGCTGGCGGTCACGCGGAACGAGCCTGACTGCGTCGCCAACATTCCCGATCTGGTACGCCTGACCGGGCTGCGCACCGTCCATTCTCCCGGCCTGCTGAACACCCTGCAATTCTTCGCCGCCGACACGGAGGCGCTGCGCGAGGGGAGCTTCCTCGACACCGCCACGGAATTGCAGATGCTGGATTTCGGCGTGGAATGCGCCCGCGTCGCGCCGGGGGACACGGTGCCGGTCTCGGCGCGCCGCCGGCTGGAGGCCATCCAGGCGCCGCTGCGGGTCCTGCCGACCGTCTGGTACCACGACCGGGTCAGCCGGACCCTGTTCTGCTCCGACAGCTTCACCGACGAGACGGCGGCCACGCCCGGCCAGCGGCTGCTCTCCGACGTGGCGCCGCACGACGCGCTGGTCGCGCGCTGCCTGGAGAATTTCGCGCTGAAGTTCGACTGGCTCGCGCGCAGCCGGCTGGCGCCGATCATCGACCAGGTCGAGGCGATCTTCGACCGCCACGACATCGAGGTGCTGGCGCCGAGCCGGGGCCTCGTCATCCGCGGCGCGGCCGCGGTCCGCGCCAAGCAGTCGGCGATGCTCGCCGCGCTCCGGCGGCTCGAAGCCCGCCATTGAGGAGAAGATCCGCCATGTCCGACGCCGTTGCCGAGGGGTGCGCCGGCGATGCCGCGCCCGCCACCAACCGGATGGACTATCACGGCTTCTCCGCCCGGCAGTTCACCGACAGCGCCTACCTGCTGACCGGCTGCTTCCACATGCGCATGTACGGCCGGGAATTCCACACCCATGCCTCGGCCTACCTGCTGCGCGGCAGCGCCGGAGCCGTCCTGATCGACACCGGCCATGCCAAGGACGGGCCACGGATCGAGGCCTTCATCCGCTCCGTCGTCGGCGACGAGCTGACCTACATCTTCCCGACGCACGAGGAATACCCGCATGCCGGCAATCTCGGCGCGCTGCTGACCGCCTTCCCGAAGGCGACGGCGGTGGGGGAGGTACGGAACCTGCACCTGTACCACCCCGGGCACGCCCGCGCCGGCCGCTTCCGGCAGATGCGCACGGGGGAGACGCTGTCGCTCGGCGACCGCACGCTCAGCGTCCTGCCCGCCCTCGTCCACGACCTGCCGGCGACGGCCTGGGCGCATGACGACAGGGACGGGCTGCTCTTCGTCTCCGACGCCTTCGGCTTCTCGCACTACGCGACCGACCAGTGCGCGCTGCTGACGCGCGAGATGCCCTTCCGGCCGACGCTGGAGGATACGAGGATGGTCCTCGACCTCGCGCTCTACTGGGCACGCTTCGCCGACAACCACCCCCTCGTCGCGGATTTCCGCCGGATGCTGACGCGTTATCCGACGACCATGATCTGCCCGGCGCACGGCAACGTGGTCACCGAGGTCGAACAGCTCACCGCGCTGATGGAGGAGGCACTGCTGGCCAACGGCATCACCCTGCCGGCCGGGCGCCCGGCAGAGAATGCGACGTGAGGCGAACGATCACCGCCCGTCTTTGGCTGAGCCGAGTTCGGGGTGGTGAGCGCGGGTGGGGGCGAGGCGCCACGCATCGGCGGCCACTACCTCAGCCGCGGCGCACCCTGGAGAAACTGATCGCTGCGGCAGCAGCGCCCGGCGTGGCGTTCCCGGCGGCATCGGTTACTCCGCCGCCACGGCCTGCGCCGCGCGCTCGGCCACCAGCCGGCGGGCGATCGGCAGCAGCTCGCGCCCGTAATCGACCGCATCCTCCAGCGGGTCGAAGCCGCGGATCAGGAAGGTGGTGACGCCGAGCGCGTGGTAGTCGAGGAAAGCCTGCGCCACCTGCTCGGGCGTGCCGACCAGCGCCGTGGTGTTGCCGCGCGCGCCGGTGGCGGCGGCGATGGCGGTGTAGAGCCGCCCCTCCGGCCGGTCGCCCAGCGCCGCCGCCTCCAGCAGCCGGCGGGAGCCGACATTGGGCGGCTCGCGCAGCGCCGGGCCGAGCGCCGCCTGGCCGCGCACCGCGCGGATGCGGGCCAGGATGCGCTCGGCGCGCGCCCAGGCGGCCGACTCCGTCTCTGCCAGGATCGGGCGGAAGGAAAGGCTGAAGCGCGGGCTGCGCCCGTGCGCGGCGGCGGCGGTGCGGACCCGGCCGGTGATCTCGCGCACCTGCGCCTGCGTCTCGCCCCACAGCGCGTAGACGTCGGCGTGGCGCGCGGCGACGCGGATGGCCGCGTCCGAGGCGCCGCCGAAGTAGATCGGGATGCGCGGCTGCTGCCGCGGCCGCACCGCCGGCGAGGCGCCCTCGAAGCGGTAGAAGGGGCCGTGATGGTCGGAAGGGCCCTCGGCCGCCCAGACCTGGCGCAGGATGCCGACATACTCGTCGGTGCGTCGGTAGCGCGCCTCCTTGTCGAGATAGTCGCCGTCGCGCCGCTGGTCGGTGTCGTCGCCGCCGGAGATGACGTGGATGGCGGCGCGCCCCTCGGTGAGCTGGTCGAGCGTGCCGAAGGCGCGGGCGGCGGTGGTCGGCGCCTGGAAGCCCGGCCGGTGCGCCACCAGCAGGCCGAGCCGGTCGGTGGCGGCCCCCGCATGGGTGGCGATCTGCAGCCCGTCCGGCCCGTCCGAATGCCAGCCGATCAGGATGCGGTCGAAGCCGCCCGCCTCGTGCGCCCGCGCGGCCTCGCGGACATAGCCGGGGTCCACCGCCGCGCCATGTGCCGGGTGGATCTCCGACTGCTGGCGCGGCTGGATCATGCCGATGAATTCGAGGCTCATGCCGGCTCTCCGGGCAGGGTTGTCGTCGCTTCAGGCCGCCAGCGCATGCCCGTCCTCCTCGACGCCGAGGGCGTTGAGCAGGCGCGCGCGCAGCGCGGCGAACTCGGCGCCGGCATGGCGGCGCGGCCGTTCCAGCGGGATGGCCACCTCGGTGGCGATGCGCCCGGCCTCCAGCACCACGGCGCGGTCGGCCAGCAGCACGGCCTCGTCCACGTCGTGCGTCACCAGCAGCACGGTGCAGCGGTGTCGCTGCCAGAGATCGGCCACCATGGCCTGCATGCGCAGCCGGGTCAGCGCGTCGAGCGCGGCGAAGGGCTCGTCGAGCAGCAGCAGCTCGGGCTCGCGCACCAGGGCGCGGGCGAGGCCGGCGCGCTGCGCCTCGCCGCCCGAGAGCGTCAGCGGCCAGGCGTCCGTGCGGTGCGCGAGGCCGACCTCGGCCAGCGCCGCCAGCGCCCGCCCCTTCGGGTCCGCCCCGCGCAAGCCGAGCGTGACGTTGCGCAGCACGCGCTTCCAGGGCAGCAGGCGCGGGTCCTGGAACACCACGGCGCGCCGCGCGGGCGCCGCGACCTCGCCCTGCTCCACCGGGTCGAGCCCGGCCAGGGTGCGCAGCAGCGTCGTCTTGCCCGAGCCGCTGCGCCCGAGCAGCGCCAGGAACTCGCCCGGGCGGATGTCGAGGTCGAGCCGGTCCAGCACCGCCGGGCCGCCGAAGCGGCGCGTCAGGCCGCGGATGCGCACGCCGGCGGCGTGTTGCCGCGCGATGGCGGGGGTGACTGCGTTCATGGCATCCGCTCCGGTGCCGGCGTCGAGGAGGAGGGCGTGGTCGACGAGACCGTCGCAGCAGATCATGCCGTCCCCCGCAGCAGCACGGGCCGCCAGGACAGCGCCCGGCGCTCCACCCAGCGCACGAGCTGGTCGGCGGCGAGGCCGAGCACGGCATAGACCAGCAGGCCGACGATGATGATGTCGGTGCGCAGGAATTCGCGCGCGTCCATCATCATGAAGCCGATGCCGGCGGTGGCGTTGATCTGCTCGCCCACCACGAGGCTGAGCCAGGCGACGCCGAGCGCGTAGCGCAGCCCGACCAGCGCCGAGGGCAGCGCGCCCGGCAGGATGACGTGGCGGATCAGCTCGCCGCGCGAGAGGCCGAGCACCGTCGCCGCCTCGACCAGGCGCGGATCGACGCCGCGTATGCCGGCGAACAGGTTGAGGTAGATCGGGAAGGCGCTGCCGAGCGCCACCAGCGCGATCTTCGGCGTCTCGCCGATGCCGAACCACAGGATGAACAGCGGCACCAGGGCGAGGTGCGGCATGGTGCGCACCATCTGCAGCGGCGCGTCCACGATCTCCTCGCCGCGGCGCGACAGGCCGGCGACCAGCGCCAGCGCCGTGCCGGCCACCACCGCGATGCCGAGCCCGGCGCCGACGCGGGCCAGCGAGACCAGCAGGTTGTGCTGCAGCTCGCCCGAGGCCACCAGCTCGACGAAGCTCCTGGCGATGGCCGAGGGCGGCGCCACCAGCCGCGAGGAGATCAGCCCGAGATCGGAGGCCGCCTGCCAGAGCAGCAGGATGACGACCGGCGAGACCAGCCGGCGCAGTCCGGGCGGGAGGCGGGGGCGGGGCTTCGTCGCCGGCCGGTCCGGCAGGGCGGAAAGGATGGCCTCGGACATCATGCAGTCTCCATGGGCGAGGGCTTCGAGGCGGCTTGCGGGGTGCGCGCTCACGCGCCGCCCGTGATGCCGGCCTCGCGGATCAGCCGCCCCCAGCGTCCGGTCTCGGTGGCGAGGACGCGGCGTGCCTCGTCGGGTGGGCCGTAGCGGCCGGTGACGCCGAGGTCGCGCAGCTTCGCGAGCACGCCGGGGTCGCGCAGCGTCGTGGCGAGCGCACCGGAAAGCCGTGCGACCGCCGTGTCGGGCGTGCCCGCCGGCACGTACCAGCCGGCCCAGGAGGTGGTCTCGAAGCCCGGGAAGCCGTTCTCGGCGAGGGTCGGCAGGTCGGGCAGCGTGGCGAGGCGTTCCAGCGAGGTGACGGCGAGCGGGCGCGTCTGCCCGGCGCGCATCGCCTGGACCGCCTCCAGCGCGGCGCTGAACATGCCGTGGGCGCGCCCGGCCTGGATGTCGAGGATGGCCGGCACGCCGCCGCGGTAGGGCAGCAGTTCGCCGCCGAGCCCGGCCTGGCGCCTGAACAGCTCCCAGGTCAGGTGGGTACCAGTGCCGAGGCCGCTGGTGGCCATGTTCAGGTGCCCGCCGCGCGCTTTCGCCCAGGCGACGAATTCCGCGACGCTGCGCACCGGCAGGTCGCGGTTGACGTGCAGGATGTAGGGCGTGGTGGTGGTCAGCCCGACCGGCGCGAAGGCCTCCAGCGGGTTGGCCGGCTGCAGCTCCGGCTGCAGGTTCGGCAGGATGGCGAGGGTGATGCCGCCCGAGAGGATCGTGTAGCCGTCCGGCCGCGCGGTCGCGACATGCGCGTTGGCGACCGCCGAGCCGGCGCCGGCGCGGTTCTCGATCACCACGGGCTGGCCGATCTGTTGCGCGACGAGAGAGGCGGTCAGCCGCCCCACCGTGTCGACGATGCCGCCGGGCGGGAAGGGGATCACCAGGGTGAGCGGCCGGCTCGGAAAGCCCGCCTCCTGAGCGATGGCGGGAATGGCGAGGGAGGGCAGGGCGGCGGCGCCGAAGGCGCCCAGCAGGGTACGGCGGCGCATGGGCCGTTCTCCGTCGGATGGCGGTGCGGAAGGTGGATGGGGGTCAGCCGCAGGCCGTACAGCCGCTGCGGATCCCGCGCGGGCCGCAGCCCTTGGGACGGAGTGACGGGGTCATGGACATCACGATAGCCGCTTTATCACCATCGTCAAATGTGATTTACCTGAATTAACGAATTTTCCTGCACCAATCCGCCTGCCCGACACCCGCGTGTCGGGCACGATCCGCAAGTCGGCTCAGGCACGATAAGCCGAAGGGAACGGAACAGGCTGAGGAAAAGCCAAACGCCGAACTGCGATGTGCAATTGATTATGGATCATTTCAGATAGTGAAAATGGGCTGCGCTGTCGTCGAGGCCACCGGCTGACAAGGAACGCATGCACCATGGCCGAGGTCGGCGCAGAGCAGGGCCTGCGGCTCGAAGCGCTGTGCGGGATCACGCAAGAGCACCCAGCGGATCGGCACGACGGGCAGGCCGGCGTGACGCCAGACGGCGGTACCGGTACGGATCTCCACCACCTTGTCGCCCGCGCCGTACCAGTCGGCCACCGTCACGCGCTGCCAGGCCGTCCGCGCCTCGGCCACCCGGATGGTCAATGTCGGCATCGGCAGGTTCAAGCGCGCGATCGGCGGCATGCCGCGGCCGCGCACCGGCAGCAGGCGGATAACCGAGGTGGCGATCGCCGTCGCTGCGCTGAACAGGATGCTCGAGCCTGGACGGCCCGAGTATGTCCGCGTCACCTGGTCGAAGCACCCCACCGGCATGTGAGGTCGGGGCCCGTGATTCGCAGACCACGATCCCGCGAGATGGGGAAGTTCGTTTGTGCTCCTACGATAAATCCGCCGAGGCTCCTTGCTTGACAGCGGTTCATCACGAGTCCTATCGTCCATCAAACGGGTCACTGTATCGTTGTGCGGCGTCAGGCGGAATCTGTGGCCGATAAGCGCCGAGCCGGAAAGGCTCGGCAGGGAGAAGGCTCGGCTATGAAACTCGCTCTTGCCGGACGTGTGTCGCCCCCGACCGCCGCCATTCTCCAGGTTCCGGAGCCTGGGCTGACACCGCGCGATCTCCTCGACCGCGCCATCTCGCTCCGTCCCGTTCTCCGCGCGCGCCAGGAAGAACACGAGGCCCTGGGAACCTACGCCGAGGACGTGCACGACACGTTCGAGCGAATGGGCTTCTACCGAATCACCCAGCCGCGCCGCTTCGGCGGCTATGAGTTCGGCCTGCCGGTCTTCTTCCGCACGATGATGGAGATCTCACGCGGCGATCCCGGCGTGGGCTGGTGCCTCACCCTCGCCGCCTCGCACGCCTTCCTGCTCGCCTCGCACTGGCCGGAACAGGCACAGCGCGAGCTGTTCGGCGTGACTGGCCACTTCGTCGCTCCACACCGCGCCCAGCCGCTGGGCACCGCCACGCCCGTGCCAGGCGGGCTACTCATCCAGGGGCGCTGGAACTACGCCTCGGGCGTGCCGCACGCGACGCATTTCATCGGCACGGCCATGCTCCGGAAGGAGGACGGGACGCCCCCGTCTCCCGTGCTCGTCGTGGTGCCACGCGGCGGTTACGAGGTGCTGAAGGACTGGGGTGGGGACGAAATCCTGGGAATGCGTTCCTCCGGCTCCAATACCGTCCTCATCGAGGGCGCGGTCATCCCCGCGCACCACGCCGTGCCCTTCAACGCCCAGTTCTGCCGGCCGGAGGAGATGGCTGACGGTACGCCCGGCACGCGGCTGCACGGCAACCCGATGTATCTCGGCCGCATCATGGGGCCGTACCACGCCTCGCTGGTGTCGGTCGTCGTCGGAGCGACCTGGGCTGCCATCGACGAGTACGAGGCCCTGATCGGCCGCATGAAGACGCTGGCCGATCCCGCCCTGCTGCGGGCGGATCACCATGACGTCCAACGCACGCTCGGCCTCGCCCTCGCGCGCGCCGATGCGGCGGAGGCAATCCTGGTGCGCACGCTCGAGCGCTACATGGAGATGTGCGAGCGCTGGGCGGAAGACGGCACCCCGATCAGCGTGGAGGAGAACCTGCGTCTCCGGGCAGCGCTGCAACAGGCCGGCGCCATGGGGGTGGAGACGGTGGAGATGCTGCTGCGTTCCGCCGGCGCCTTCACCACCAAGAAAGGCAACCGCCTCCAGCGCTATTTCCGGGACGTGATGATGTACCGTACGCACAGCTCCGCCCAGTGGGAGGAGTTCGCGACCTATGTCGGGCGCGCCCATCTCGGCAAGCCCATCGGCATGCGTGGCCTGTAGGAGACGCGGCCATGGACGGGGCACGGATTCCGCCCGGCCCGCTGGTCCTGGCGGACCAGGGCTTCTTCTGGGTCGGTGTCGAGCGGCAGCCGCAGCCCTACGGGCTCGTCGCCGCCGGGCAGATGTTCGTGGGCTACCAGATCCCCGCGGAACGGCGCCACGCGCTGCCCGTCGTCATGGTCCATGGCGGTGGCGGCCAGGGGCTCGACTATCTCGGCACCCCTGACGGGCGCCCGGGCTGGGCCACCTTCTTCCTGCGGCGTGGCCATGCGGTTTACGTCGTGGACCGCACGGCGCTCGGCCGCTCGCCCTACCACCCGGATCTCAACGGTCCTCTCGGCCGCCCGCCGGGCTACGAGTTCATGCGTGACCGCTTCGTGGCGCCGGAACTCTCGCCGGAATCCTACCCGCAGGCGCGGCTGCACACGCAGTGGCCGGGCGGCACGGCGGTCGGCGATCCCGTGCTCGACCAGTTCATGGCAGGGCAGGGACCTTCCGTGGCCGACCTGGCGCGGGTGCACGCGGACATGCGCCGATGCGCGGCCGCCCTGCTGGATCGGATCGGCCCCGCGGTCCTCGTCACCCATTCCGCCGGGGGGCCCTTCGGCTGGCTGGCGGCCGACGCACGGCCCGCGCTGGTGCGGGGCATCGTCGCGGTGGAGCCGCAGGGACCCGCCTTCGCGGAGACGCCCGGCGGGCCGCTCTCCTGGGGCCTCACCGCCGTGCCGCTGCTCTTCGATCCGCCGGCAGGCGCCCCGGAGGAGCTTGGCCGCCTGCTGCGCCGGGCGCCCCGCCCCGACCTGCAGGATTGCTGGGTGCAGGCGGAGCCCGCCCGGCAGCTTCCCAATCTGCGCGACTTGCCCGTGGCGGTGGTGACGGCGGAGGCATCCTGGAAGGCGCAGCAGGACCACGGCGTCGTCGATTTCCTCCGTCAGGCTGGCGTGCCCGCCGAGCACATCCGCCTGGAGGACCACGGGCTGCACGGCAACGGCCACATGATGATGATCGAGCGGAACAGCGATGACGTCGCTGCCCTGGTCGCGGACTGGATCGAGTGCCGCATCGGCGCCGCGTGATGCCGGCCCACAGGGCGGGGCAACCGTCCGGGGCATGAGGGGGAGGAAGGGTGATGGAGCCTGCGACGACGCGTCGGGCGCTGCTGCGCGCCGGTATGCCGCTGGGGCTGGCCTGGCTCGGTGGCCCCCGGGAGGCCGCCGCGCAGCTGATGGACCGGCCGGCGCGGCTGATCATGAATTTCTCGGCCGGCGGCGTGATGGACACGGTGGCGCGGCTCTACGCGGAACGGCTGCGGGGGATCTACGCGCCCCAGGCCATCGTCGACAACCGCCCCGGCGGGGCCGCGCGCATCGGCGTGGAGATCGCGAAGGACGCGCCGCCCGACGGCAGGGCCTTCCTGATGACGCCCGAGACGATGATGGTGCTCTACCCCTTCATCTACACGCGCACGCTGCGCTACGACCCGCAGCGCGACTTCGTGCCGGTGACAGGACTCTCCTCCTTCGGCTTCTCCTGGCTGGTGGATGCCAACCACCCCGCGCGCAACTTCGGGGAGTTCGTGGAATGGGCGCGGCGGCAGCCGGAGGTCTATTACGCCACGCCGGCGGCAGGCTCCACACCGCACTTCCTCTCGGTGATGATGGCAAGGGCTCTGGGTTTGCGCCTGTCGCACGTACCCTACCGCGAGACCGCCATGGCCCTCGCGGATCTGAACGGCGGGCGTATTGCCGCCTACGTAACGGTGATCGGCACCGCGGCCGAGCAGCACCGTTCCGGCCGGATGCGCGCGCTCGCCATCACCATGCCGCAGCGTGTCCCGACCCTGCCGGACGTTCCCACCTTCGCCGAGCTCGGCTTCCCGCAGTTCACGGCCGACGAATGGTACGGGATCTTCCTGCCCGCCGGCACGCCAAGGCAGTTCGTCACCGGGCTGCACGACGCCATTGCCAGGGTGAGTGCCTTGCCGGAGATGCAGGCGGCCTTGCTGAAGCTCGAGCAGTACCCCGTCAGCACGACGACGGAGCAGTTCGTCGCGCGTCTGCAAGCGGAGCGGGATCGCTGGGGACCGGTGGTGCGGGAGTCCGGCTACGAAGTCGCCGACTAGAGCGGTTCGCCGTAGGCACGGACCACGCGGTCTCCTCCGGATGAGCCGGGCGAAGGCCTGACCGTGTGCGTCGGGGGCTTCGGGAAGCATACCGATGGCATGAGAGGGTGATGGGCAAGATGATCGACGCCGCGGCTTTCCGGAACGCGATGGCGCAACTCGGCGCGGCAGTGAACGTGGTGACGACCGATGGGCCGTCAGGCCTTGCCGGCGTGACCGCGAGCGCCGTGTGCAGCGTAACCGATGCGCCGCCCACCCTGCTCGTCTGCATCAACCGCGGCAGCAGCGCCCACCCCGTCTTCGAGCGGAACGGTGTCCTCTGCGTCAACACCCTTGCCGCGCACCAGGACGGGATATCCGATCACTTCGCCGGGCGCTCGGGCCTTTCCGGCGCAAAGCGTTTCGAAGGGATCGACTGGCAGCGGCTTCTCACCGGCGCCCCGGTGCTCGCCGGGGCCGGAGCCGCCTTCGACGCGCGCATCGTGAAGCGCGTCGAGCACGGCACGCACAGCGTGTTCTTCGCGGAGGTTCTGGCCATTTCGCCGAGCGCTCCGGACACAGGGGGCCTGATCTACTACGGCCGACGCTACCACCCGGTGGGTCATCTGAGGCGGCAGCAGCCGAAGATGGCATGAACCGACCATTGCATCTTGACGCGCCGCTAATGTCGCTGTAGTGTCCGCATAACGATACACTGCATCAAAATAATGCTCGGCAACGAAGCGCCGAAGAAGAGGAAACATCTGGTGACCAAGATCGGACGGCGTGCCGTGCTTGGCCTTACCGCTGCCGCCATCGCGAACGTCGCGCGGGCGCAGCCGCTGGACCGGGTCGCCCGCCTGCTGGTGGGCTTCCCGCCGGGTGGCGCGGCGGACATCGTGGCCAGGATCTACGCGGAGCGCCTGCGCGGCAGCTACGCGCAGCAAGTGGTGGTGGAGAACCGCCCCGGCGCCGCGGCCCGCCTCGTGCTGGACGCCGGGAAGGCCGCCGCGCCGGACGGCGCGACGCTGGTCTTCACCCCCGAGAGCATGCTCACGATCTATCCGCACATCTATCCGCGCACCCTGCGCTACGACGGGACGAAGGACTTCGTGCCGGGCGGCGCGACCTCCTCCTTCGGCTTCGCATTCGTCGTGGCGCCGGACCATCCGGCGCAGGATCTGGCAGGCTTCGCGCGGTGGGCGCAGACACAGCGCGACGTGTCCTATGCCAGCCCCGCCGCCGGCTCGATGCCGCACTTCGTGGCCGAGCAGATGTCACGCAAGCTGGACCTGCGCCTGATGCACGTGGCCTATCGCGGCACCGGCCTCGCCTTGCCCGACCTCTCGACCGGCCGGCTGGGTGCCATCATCAGCGTGATCGGCGACATGGCGGAGCAGTCCCGCGGCGGCCATGTGCGGGTGCTGGCGGTTTCCACGCCGAAGCGCGTGGCCTCCCTTCCGGACGTGCCGACCTTCGCCGAGCTTGGCCATCCCGACCTGACCGCGGAAGAACTCTACACGATCCTGCTGCCCGCCGGCACGCCCCAGCCGATCGTGGAGCGGCTCGAGAGCTCCATCGCCGCCGCTTCCGCCAACCCGGAACTGCGCGCGGCGCTGGCGAAGATGGAGCAGGTTCCCGTCCTGCTTGGCTCGCAGGGCATGATCGAGCGGATCCGCGCGGAGAGGGATCGCTGGGGACCGATCGTGCGGGCAACCGGGTACACCGCCGAGGAATAGCCGTCCCTGCGGCGCACCGATCTTCAAGGAGTTCCCATGTCCATCGCTCTCGCGGACCGTCCCGCCACCCGTCCGGCGCCGCTGCCCGTGCCGGAGCCCGGGCTCACCTCTGACGAACTCGTCGCACGCGCGGTCGCGCTGCGCCCGGTCCTGCGGGATCAGCAGGCGGAGAACGAGGCGCGCGGAACCTACGGCGAGGACCTGCACCAGGCCTTCCGCAAGGCAGGATTCTATCGCATCACCCAGCCCCGTCTGTTCGGCGGCTACGAGATGCCCCTGCCGGACTTCTACCGGGTGATGGTGGAGGTCTCCCGTGGCGATCCCGGCGTGGGCTGGTGCCTGACCCTCGGCGCCTCCCACGCCTTCATCGTCGCCTCCCACTGGTCCGAGGAAGCGCAGCGCGACCTGTTCGGCGAGGATGGCGAGTTCGTGGCGCCGCACCGCGCGCAGCCGATGGGCACGGTCACGCCCGCGCCGGGCGGCTACCGCGTGAACGGGAAGTGGAACTACTGCTCCGGCATCCCCCACGCCACGCACTTCATCGGCACCGCCATGCTGGCGGACGGCGGCGCCCCGCCGCGCACCGTCCTCGTCGCCGTGCCGCGCGGTGGCTATGAGATCCTGCCGGACTGGGGTGGCGACGAGATCCTGGGGATGCGTGCCAGCGGCTCCAACAGCGTGGAGATCCGCGATACGTTCGTTCCCGCGCACTTCGTCATTCCCTTCGACGTCATGTTCGCCCGCCCGGACGGAATGCTGAACGGGACGGTTGGCACCCGCCTGCACGGCAACCCGATGTATCTCGGCCGGCTGATGGGCCCCTACCACGCCTCGCTCGTCTCGGTGGTGACGGGCGCCGCCTGGGCCGCGATCGACGAGTACGAGCGCGTTTCCGGCTTCATGAAGACCTATGTGGAGCCGGACGTGCTGCGCGCCGACCATTTCGACTTCCAGCGTCCGCTGGGCGAGGCGCTGGCGAAGGCCGATGCGGCGCAGGCGGTCCTGATGGGCGCGGCGCAGCGCTACATGGACCTTTGCCTGCGCTGGGCGAAGGACGGCACCCCGTTCACGGTCGAGGACAACCTGCGCCTCTGGACCATGCTGCAGCAGGGCGGGAAGCTGGCGGCGGAGGTGGTGGAGTCCCTCTTCCACAATGTCGGTGCCTTCGCCACGAAGAAGGGAAACCGCCTGCAGCGCTACTTCCGTGACGTGCAGATGTACCGCACGCACATGTCGGCGCAGCATCAGGCCTTCGCGACCTACGTCGCGCGTGCCCACCTCGCCCGGCCGACCGGATTCCGGGGTCTCTGAACGTCTCGCCGGCCCGCACCCACGGCCGGCAGGGGGCTTCCGTCCTCGACAAGCATGATGCCCGGAAAGGCCGATCCGATGGACCGAACGAGTGCCGGGCCGACGCGCCTCGTCCATGGCGGCGTGCCCGCGGGATCGCCGCCGGCGGGGCGCGCTCGCCGGCAGCCGGCCGGCATGAGGTGCGCGATGGGCGGGGCGGCGGGCCTGTGAGCGAGCGGCCCATGACCGAGCGGCCCATGACCGAGCGGCCCATGACCGAGCGGATCGACGGCGCCGTCGTCGCGGGCGTGGAGCCGGTCGGCCTCGTCACCGACCTGATCCTGGCGCGCGCACATGGCGCCTGATCGCTACGCCGGGCAGCGCCGTCGCGTCCTCCCGGAGGTGGTGGCGCCGACGGCGAACGGGAACAAGCGCCGCCTGATGGAATCCGATCCCGGGCGGCGGTGCGAAGACGTCGAGCGGCTGGCGCGGCTGAACGCCGACCCCGCGTTGCCGCGGGCCATGCTGCTCGCCACGCGTCGACTGGTGAGCAAGGAGGTGCCGGGATGAGAGCCACGGAGATGTTCGACCTGACCGGCCGGGTGGCGGTCGTGACCGGCGGCGCGAGCGGGCTGGGCTTGGCCTATGCGGAGGCGATGGTGGAGAACGGGGCCCGCGTCGTCCTGATGGACGTGGACGGCGCCGCCGTGGCGGCAGCGGCGCGCCGCCTCGGCGCCGGCGCGCATGGCGAGGCCGTGGACGTGCTGGACCGTGCCGGGCTGCGCGGGGCCTTCGAGGCCGTCGCGGCGCGGGAAGGCCGCATCGACGTGGTGTTCGCGAATGCGGGAATCGACGTGCCGCCCGGCTATCTCGGCAAGGACGGTACCCGGGCGACGGGCCGGGCGCTGGAGGATGTTCCCGACGAGATCTGGGATCGGATCATCGGGATCAACCTTACCGGCGTGTTCGTGACGGTCCAGGCGGCCGCGCGGCAGATGCGGGCGCAGGGCGGCGGCGGCAGCATCGTCGTGACGACTTCCGTCGCCGGGCAACGGGCGTCGCCCATGCCGGCCTTCCCCTACATGCCCGCCAAGGCCGGGGCGGCGCATCTCGTGCGGCAGCTCGCGCTCGAGCTCGCGGCCTATGGGATCCGCGTCAACGCCATCGCGCCCGGGATGATCGCCACGGCGATCGGCGGCGGCCATACGCTGACGGAAGCCGTGCAGGCGGGGGTCGCGCGCAAGACCCCGCTGCGCCGCATGGGCCAGCCGGAGGATGTGAAGGGGGCGGCGCTGCTCCTGGCCTCCGCCGCGTCGTCCTACATCACGGGAACCGAGATCGTCATCGATGGCGGGCGGATGCTCGGCCTGGCCGATCCGGGCTGAAAGGGAGCCGGAAATGGAACCGCGTTTCCAGGACAAGGCGGTGATCGTCACCGGCGGCGGATCCGGCATCGGGCGCGCCGCGGCGCTGCTCTTCGCGCGGGAAGGCGGGCAGGTCGTCGTCGCCGACCGGTCGGCGGAGCAGGCGCGAGCGACGGCCGGGATGATCACGGCAGCGGGCGGCAGGGCGCTGGCCGTCGCGGTGGACGTCGCCGAGTCCGTCCGGTGCGCGGACATGGTGGAGCGCTGCCTGGAAGCCTTCGGCCGACTGGACATCGCCTTCAACAACGCGGGCGTGGGCAGCACCGGCTTCGACCTTCCGGAAGAGGACGAGGAAGCCTGGGACCGGATCGCGGCGGTGAATCTCAAGGGCGTCTTCCTCTGCATGAAGTACGAGATCCCGGCCATGCGCCGCGGCGGGGGCGGCGTCATCGTCAACACCGCGTCCGTCGCCGGACTCGTGGGCGAGAAGGGGATCGCGACCTATGCCGCGACGAAGCACGGCGTGGTCGGCATGACCCGCACCGCCGCGCTGGACCATATCGGCGAGAACATCCGCATCAATGCCGTCTGCCCGGGCGGCACGCTGACACCGATGGTGGCGCGCTCCATGCAGCGACCCGGCGTCGCGGAACTGCGCATGGCGCGCCATCCCATCGGCCGCTTCGCGCAACCGGAGGAGATCGCGCGCGCGGCCCTGTTCCTGGCCTCCGACGACGCGTCCTTCATCGTCGGCCACGCCCTTCCGGTCGACGGCGGGCTGACTGCGCAGTGACCTGACTCAACCACCCGCACCCCTCCGAGGAGGGAGAACGGGAAGGAGGAAACCATGCTCCCAGCGCTATCCCGCCGCGCGGCTCTCGGGACCGCGGGCGCCTTTCTGCTCGCCGGTCCTGTCCGCTCCATGACCCTCGACAAGCCGGCGCGCTTCATCGTCAACTCGGCCGCCGGAACGAATTCGGACCTCGTCGTCCGGCTCTACGCCGAGCGGCTGCGCGACGTCTATGCGCCCCAGGTGATCGTGGACAACCGCACGGGCGCGGCGGGGCGGATCGGACTGGAGGCGCTGAAGGCGTCGGCACCGGATGGTGCCACCATGGCCATCACCCATGACAGCTCGCTCACCATCTATCCCCACATCTACCAGCGCACCCTGCGCTACGATCTGGCGCGGGATTTCGTGATCGTGGCGCCGCTCGGCGCCTTCTCCTTCTCGATCGCCGTCTCGCCGAGGAGTGAATTCAGGAATTTCCGGCAGTTCGCGGAATGGGCGCACGGGCGCCAGGGAGTCGCCTTCGCCTCCTCCGCCGCGGGCTCGGCCCCGCACTTCGTCGCGATGGAGATGTGCAAGGCCATCGACCTGCAGGCCAGCCACGTTCCCTACCGGGACAACGGCCAGATCATCGGCGACCTGCAGGCGCAGCGGCTCGGCTTCGCCATGCAGCTCGTCGGCAGCCACGCGGAGCTGCACCGCTCGGGCCAGCTCCGCTCCCTTGCCGTCAGCGCGGAGGCGCGCTCGCCGCTCATGCCGGATGTTCCGACCTTCGCGGAGCTGGGCCTGCCGCAGCTGACCGCGGAGGAATGGTACGTCCTCCTCGTCCCGGCCGGGACGCCGACGCCGCTGGTCTCCGGGCTGCGGGCCGCCGTGACGGCCGCCGCGGAGGATGCGGCGCTCGCGGAGGCGCTCTCCCGCGTGGGGCTCCACGTCGTGAAGGCATCGCCGGAGCAGTTGGCCGATCGCCTCCGCACCCAGACCGCGCGCTGGGGCGAGGTGGTCCGGGAGACGGGCTTCTCGGTCGAGGAGGCCCGGTAGCGCCGATGGGACCGGCCCCGGCTCCCCTGTCCGAGCCGGGCGCCGCTGCCGGCGCCGCTCGGAGCGGTGGGGCGGGCGTGGTCATCGATGGGGTCGATCACCCGGGCCGCAATGCCCGTGCGCAGTCGGCATGGCTCCACACCGCGAGCGCCGCCACCCGCCGCCACGTTCGACGCCCACCGCGCGGGACGCCATGGCGCGCATCGAGCACGCCCTCGTGCGACGCCCCGACTTCCCCGGATGAAACGACGGTGCACGGGAACGGGCTGGGTCGGGTGGCGGAACCGTCGCCGCCGGGGGCAGCCAGAGCCAACGACCGGCCGATCGAAGGGGAATCCGATCGCTGCCGGATGACAGCTCGGCACGGGCGCCGGCCGGTCCGCCGCCGAACGCCACGAGGAGAACGGGATGCGTGATTTCGACGAGAGCAACATCACGACGGCCGTGCTGGACCGTTTCGACGGCACGCCGGATCCCCGGCTGAAAGCGGTCATGCAGGGCCTGGTGCGGCACCTGCACGCCTTCGTGCGGGAGGTGGAGCCGAGCTTCGGGGAGTGGCGGCAGGCGATCGAATACCTGACGCGCACGGGGCAGATGTGCAGCGACGTCCGGCAGGAGTTCATCCTGCTCTCCGACACGCTCGGTGTCTCCATGCTGGTGGATGCCATCAACCACCGCCAGCCGGCCGGCGCGACGCAGACGACGGTGCTGGGCCCTTTCTACGTGCAGGATGCGCCGGAAGTGGCCAACGGGTCGGATATCGCGGGTGGCGCCGAGGGCGAGCCGCTGCTGGTGGAGGGCACCGTTTCCGCGGCGGGAGGTGGTCCTCTGGCCGGGGCTCTGGTGGAGGTCTGGCACTCGGACGCGGACGGCTACTACGACGTGCAGAAGCCGGAACCCGATGCGCACGCGCTCCGTGCCCGGCTGCGGACGGATGCGGAGGGCCGGTTCCGCTTCTGGTCCATCATGCCGAGATTCTACCCCATCCCCGACGATGGGCCGGTGGGTGAGATGCTCGCCGCGACGAACCGCCATCCGAACCGGCCCGCCCACGTGCACTTCATGATTTCCTTCCCGGGTTACGACACGCTGGTGACGCACGTCTTCGCGGCGGACAGCCCGTATCTCGACAGTGACGCGGTGTTCGGGGTCAAGACGTCGCTGATCAGCCACTTCGCACGGGAGACGCCGGGGACGGCGCCCGATGGCCGCGAGATGGATCGGCCGTGGCGGCGCCTGAACTACGATTTCGGCTTGAAGAAGACCGCGGTCGGCACCGGCGCCCGGCGGGTCGCCTGAAGGAAGAAGAGGGATCACGGGAATGATCGAGACGGACGTCCTCATCGTCGGGAGTGGCCCGGCCGGCTCCGCTGCCGCGCTGGCGCTGAGCACCTACGGCATCCGCAACGTGCTGGTGACGAAGTACCGATGGCTGGCGGACACGCCCCGCGCCCATATCACCAACCAGCGTACCATGGAGATCCTGCGCGATCTCGGCGTGGAGGACGAGGTGACGGCCCAGGCCACGCCGCAGGCGTGGATGGGGAACACGGTGTTCTGCACCAGCCTGGCCGGCGAGGAACTGGGCCGCATCCGCACCTGGGGCACCCACCCGCAGCGCAAGGCCGACTACGACCAGGCCAGCCCGTCGGCGATGTGCGACATGCCGCAGAACCTGATGGAGCCGATCCTGTTCGGCAATGCCTGCGCCCGCGGCACCCGCGCGCGCCTGGACACCGAGTACCTGTCCCTCGTGCAGGACTCGGAGGGCGTGACGGCCACGGTGCGCGACCGGCTGGACGGGCGGGAGTACCAGATCCGCGCCAGATACCTGATCGGCGCCGATGGCGGCCGGTCCAAGGTGGCGGAGGACATCGGCCTGCCGATGGAAGGCCGCATGGGCGTGGCGGGCAGCATGAACATCGTGTTCAAGGCGGATCTGTCCCGCTACGTCGCCCACCGTCCCAGCGTGCTCTACTGGGTGCTGCAGCCCGGCTCCAACATCGGCGGCATCGGCATGGGCCTCGTGCGAATGGTCAGGCCCTGGAACGAGTGGCTGATCGTCTGGGGCTACGATATCCACCAGCCGCCGCCCGAGGTGGATGCGCGCGTGGCGACCGAGGTGGCGCACAGGCTGATCGGCGACGACACCATCCCCATCGAGGTCACCTCCACCTCCGTCTGGACGGTGAACCACATGTTCGCCACCCGCTACGCCGAGGGCCGGGTCTTCTGCATGGGGGATGCGGTGCACCGCCACCCGCCCTCCAACGGGCTGGGCTCCAACACCTCCATCCAGGACGCCTACAACCTGGCCTGGAAGCTGGCCCTGGTGCTGAAGGGCCAGGCCGCCCCGTCCCTGCTGGAGACCTACGACGCGGAGCGGGCGCCGGTGGGCCGCCAGATCGTGACGCGCGCCAACCAGAGCATCGAGGAGTTCGGACCGATCTTCGGGGCGCTCGGCCTGCTGGACGACCGCGGCTTCGCGCAGATGCGCGCGAACATGGAGGCGCGGAAGGCGGACACGCCGGAGGCGGCGGAGCAACGCGAGGCGCTGCGCCGAGCCATCGCCTTCAAGGACTACGAGTTCAACGCCCATGGCGTGGAGATGAACCAGCGCTACCGCTCCGCCGCCGTCGTGGGGGACGGCACGCCGGAGCCCGTGTTCGACCGCGATCGGGAACTCTACTATCACCCGACGACCTGGCCCGGGGCACGGTTGCCGCACGCCTGGCTCGGGCGCGACGGGCATCAGATCTCCACCCTCGACCTTGCGGGGAAGGGGCGCTTCAGCCTCTTCACCGGCCCGACCGGGTCTGCCTGGGCGGAGGCGGCCGCGCGGACGACCGCGGAGACGGGCGTGCCGATCGAGGTCTTCGTCATCGGCCCCGGCCAGGCGCAGGAGGACCTGTTCGGTGACTGGGCGCAACTGCGCGAGGTGGGAGAGAGCGGCTGCGTGCTGGTGCGGCCGGACATGCATGTCGCGTGGCGGGCACAGGACAGCGCCCGGACCGCCGGACTCACCGAGGCGATGCTGGCTGTCCTGGGCCGTGGTGCCCCGGCCGTGAGCCGGGCGGCCTGACCATCACCCTAGAGCATTTTCAAGCTGAGCGTACTCGCTCAGCGGCTCGGAAAATGCGCCGGATCAAAGGCTAGAGCCGTTCCGGCCTGACTGTATCAGGCCGGAACGGCTCCAACCTTTTGGTTTTTCGCATTTTCCGGGTCGCTGGGTGAGTACACCCAGCTTGAAAATGCTCTAGCCCTGGTCGTCGCGGAAATAGGGTTCCACCGTGCCCTGGAACTTCATGGTCATCGGGTTGCCCTTGCGGTCCAGCGTCTTGCCCAGGG
>NZ_JALPRX010000119.1 GCF_023223525.1 Roseomonas acroporae
CGTTCAGCCGTGGGCCGCTCTCCCGTCCGGAGGCGGCACTCGGGCGCTCAGCCCGGCCTCCCGCAGGATGAGGTCGCGGGTGGCGGCGAGCTCCGCCGTCAGATGGGGAAGGTCCGCGTCGAAGCGCGAGGTGGGCAGCAGGACGGAGATGGCATAGCGCCCGCCGGACGCGTCCACGATCCGGGCCGCGATGGCGGATATGCCGATCCCTGTCCCCTCGCGATCGAGCAGGATGCCCGACTGGGCGCCGGCCGAGAGCTCCTTCAGCAGGCGAGGCAGCTCCGTGATGGTATTCGGCGTGCGGGCCTCCAACGAGCGCGGCAGCAGCTTGCGGATCGTGGCCTCGGGCAGGCCGGAGAGGAGGGCTTTCCCCTCCGCGCTGCTGTGCAGCGGCCAAGTGGAGCCGATGTTGGCGGTCAGCCGGATCATCTGCGTCGGGGGCGTGACGAGCGCGATCACCACCACCTGCCCGTCCTGCAGCACCGTCATGGCGGCGGAGCCCTGCGTCGTCGTCGCCAGCCGCTCCAGATGTGGCCGAGCAAGGGCAACGAGGTCGATCCGCACGGAGGTGGCGAGCCGGGTGATCATCGGCCCGAGGAAGACGCCTCCCCCTCTCGGATCCACCTTTGCCAGCCCCTCGACGCAGAGCGCGTCCACGATGCGCTGCACGGTGGGGCGCGGCAGGCCGCTGGCCTTCGCGATCTGACCGAGGCTGAGCCCGGCGGACTGCCCTTCGAGGGCGCGAAGAACGGCTGCCGCCCGGGTGATCAGTTGCATCCCCGACCGGCCCTCAGCCGCGGCAACCTGGACGAATGGCGCGTCGCCTTTGGACTTTGTCATGCGCCTCCGAATCGCAGGGTCGACGCGGTTTGGGAAGAAGAAGTCTGGGCATCGGAGGTGGCCTGGTCTTCCGCCACCCCTTGCCGGCAGCCTCCACGCTTCCCACCCATGCTCCCCACCGGGACCGCATGGGCCTTTCAACAGAGCAGGCCCTGTCTTGAACGGCTCGTTGTGGTCGAGGCCGGGTTCGGTCCTGGCGGCCTCGAACGCATCCTCGATGGCCCGGCGGCACCCTCGACGGCGACAGGGTTCCGATCGGGATACCGGCCGGACAGCACGTGCCGAAATAGGCGAACGCGCCGTCGGCGACGTGACGGCGGGTCAGCAGGCCACGGGTCCGGAGCCCCTCGCAGCCGCCGACATACGCGTCAGCTTCTTCAGGCGGCCTGCTTCAGGGCTGTGTCATACTCGGCCGCGGTCTTCTCGCGGATCTCGGCTTCGGTGACACCGGGGGCAAGCTCGATCAGGGTCATGCGCTCCGGTCCCTCACGGGCGATGTCGAACACGCCGAGCTCGGTGATGACCATGTCGACGACGCGGGTGCCGGTCAGCGGCAGGGCGCAGCGCTTCAGCAGCTTGGGCTTGCCGCCGGCGGTGTGCTCCATCAGCACGACCACCTTCTTCACCCCGGCCACCAGGTCCATGGCGCCGCCCATGCCCTTGACCATCTTGCCGGGGATCATCCAGTTCGCCAGGTCGCCGTTCTGCGCCACCTGCAGCGCGCCCAGGATCGACAGGTCGATGTGGCCGCCGCGGATCATGGCGAAGCTCTGGGCGCTGTCGAAGATGCTGGTGGTGGGCAGCAGCGTCACGGTCTGCTTGCCGGCGTTGATGACGTCCGCGTCCTCCTCGCCCTCGTAGGGGAAGGGGCCCATGCCCAGCATGCCGTTCTCGCTCTGCAGCTGCACCGACATCCCGTCGGGGATGTGGTTGGCCACCAGCGTCGGGATGCCGATGCCGAGATTGACGTAGAAGCCGTCCTGCAGCTCGCGCGCCGCGCGGGCCGCCATCTGGTCGCGGGTCCAGGGCATCTCTCGGGCCTCCTCAGGCGGCGGCGACGGGTTCGGAGCCGCCGGCGGCGGCGCCCTCGTTCGCGGGCTCGGCACGCTTGCGCACGGTGCGCTGCTCGATGCGCTTCTCGAATCCCGGCGGGCACTGGATCATGCGCTTCACGAACACGCCCGGCGTGATGATGATGTCGGGGTCGATCTCGCCGGGCTCGACCAGGTGCTCGACCTGCGCCACCGTCACCTTCGCGGCGGTGGCCATCATCGGGTTGAAGTTGCGCGCGGTGCGCCGGTAGATCAGGTTGCCCTCGGTGTCGCCCTTCCAGGCGTGCACGATGGCGAGGTCGGCGACGATGCCGCGCTCCATCACGTAGGTATGGCCGTCGAACTCGGCCGTGGGCTTGCCCTCGGCCACCGCCGTGCCGACGCCGGTCTTGGTGTAGAAGGCCGGGATGCCGGCGCCGCCGGCGCGGATGCGCTCGGCGAGGGTTCCCTGCGGGTTGAACTCGATCTCGAGCTCGCCGGCCAGGTACTGCTTCGCGAAGGTCGCGTTCTCACCGACATAGGACGAGATCATCTTGCGGATCTGGCGCGTCTCCAGCAGCAGGCCGAGGCCCACGCCGTCGATGCCGGCATTGTTCGAGACCACGGTGAGGTCGCGCACGCCCGATTCCCGGATTGCCTCGATCAGCAACGAGGGGATGCCGCACAGGCCGAAGCCGCCCGAATGAATCGTCATCCCGTCCCGCAAGACCCCCGCCAGCGCCGCTGCCGCGTCCGGGTACACCTTCCTCATGGTAGCCGCTCCTCCGACCTTGCAGGACCGGCGCACGCTATCGCCCGGAACAGTCTGGATAAAGGGGCGGGGCGGGCGAATTCACCGGAAGCCCGACAAATCGCGCGCGGGAGGGGTTGCAGCCTGCCGAGGAGGCGGCTATACGGCGCCTCCCAAGCGACGGGGCCATAGCTCAGTTGGGAGAGCGCCTGAATGGCATTCAGGAGGTCGTCGGTTCGATTCCGATTGGCTCCACCATCGCCTCTTTTCTAAAATTTCCCCTTCAAAATCAGCTAGTTATAAGGCAGTGACGCGAGGGACACCCCTCACGCCACCCCCCCACAAAACACCCCTCACATCTTAGAGGGTGTTTGGCAATTTCATGTCGCGGTGTTTGGCTGGGGCAACCGAGCCGACCGCGTCCCATCTGGGCGGGATGCTCACCGCAGCCTATCCCTCCGATCTGAACGATGCCGAGTGGGCGATCCTGTGCCCGCTTCTCACGCCGTCGCGGCAGGCTGGTCATCCACAGGTGCTGGAACTGCGCCGGATCGTCGAGGCGGTGTTCTACCTGCTGCGGACCGGCTGCCAGTGGCGAGCCCTACCGCATGAGTTCCCGCCCTGGCCCGCCGTGTACTGGCACTATGCCAGGTGGCGGCGTGCCGGGGCCTGGGATGCGATCAACGCCGCCCTGCGCGAGCGCCGGCGGGTCGCGATCGGGCGCACGGCCCAGCCGACGGCCGCGACATGAAATCGCCAAACACCCTCT
>NZ_JALPRX010000012.1 GCF_023223525.1 Roseomonas acroporae
CGGCTCTGATCCCCGTCCGCGGCCGCCGGGCGCCGCTTCCGCGGCGGGCCGTCAGCCCGCCGCCCGGCGCACGATCAGGCCGAAGGAGGTGACGGTGAACTGGTGGATCCGCAGCCGCAGGTGCGGATCGACGCCGTAGGGCGGCCGGTCGACGAACAGGTCCGCGTTGGCGCTGCCTTGCCGCCAGTCCACCGCGTCCAGCGCGTGCCCCGCATCGGCGAGCTGCCGGCAGAGCGCCTCGATGTCCGCGCGGCGGAACAGGGACAGCGACTCGGTCTCCAGCGTGTCGGTGTCCGAGGAGAGGTTGTGCTCCAGCGTCAGGACCGCGACGCCGCCGGGGCGCAGCAGCGAAACGAGGCGCGACGCCAGCGCCATGCCGCCCGCGATCGAGCCCGCCTTGCTCAGCGTGTTGGATGACCAGCAGAAATCGTGGAGGCTGGCCGGGACCGCCTCCGAGGCCGACGCCTCGGTCACCTCGCAGCCCATTCCGGCGAACAGGGCGGGCAGCGGTTCGCCGTTGTTGTCGATCGCGAGGCCGCGGCTGCCCGGGACCAGGAGCTGCCGTTCCCACAGGGCCTGGGCCGTGAAGAACCATTCCCAGTACTTGCGGTGCATCAGCGGCCGGTGGCCGATGCGGGCGCACCAGTAGCGGAAGGCGTCGGTGGCGAGGTCCGCCTGCCGGCAGGCATGCGGCACCAGCGGCGCCGAGACGGGCGGCGCCTCCGGCGGCGGCGGATTGCCGATCTGCCGCGCATAGCCGAGAGGCTCGCGCCCCAGCGCCTCCACCGGCCACTCGTCGCCGTCGCCGAACATGCGCGAGAGCGAGGCGATGCCGGCGGAAAGCTCGGCCAGCCTCGCGACCACGGGATGCCGCGGCGCGGCCGCGGCCGGCCCGGCGGGCGGTGCCGCAGGATCGGGGAAGGGATAGGCGACGTAGCGCGCGATGAACTCGCGCCAGGTGAGCCGCCCCGCATCGTAGTGCCGGTAGAGCGTCGCCTCGTCCGCCCAGGCGAGGCCGTAGGCCGAGGCGAGCCGCGGATGCACCGGCATCTGGAAATTGTCGAAGTTCGGCCACTTCAGCGCGGGGTCGAGGAAGCGGCGCTCGCAGGCGGCGATCTCCGCCTCCGGCACCGCCGTCTCCTGCTGCACCGTGCCGGCGAGCAGGCGGCGGAACATCTCCCACACCAGCCGGTTGCTGGCGTGGTTGTAGGTGGAGAAGAGGCGCTGGCCGCGGAAATTCTCCAGGATGTAGCCGGTCATGCTGAGATCGGCGTTGGCGTCGCGCTTGCGGCCGCGCGCCTCCTCGATCGCCAGCATGCGCTCGGGCGAGGGGATCAGCGCCGCGCCGCGCTCCTCGTAGGCCGCCGCCGCCGCCTCGCCGCGCAGGCCCTCCTTCGCGATCTGCAGCGCCAGCCGGTCGCCGTAGGGCCAGACTCCCCACGGGAATTCCGGCGGGTCCGGCCGGTTGCGCGGATCGACGCAGTTGAACGGCCAGAGGATGGGGAAGCTCAGCTCCGCGAAGCGGACGTGCCGCGCCCCTTCCGGCAGGGTCTCCCAGCCGGGCAGCCGCTGGTTCTGCCCCACCTGCTCCCACAGGATCCGGCAGCGGCGCAGCAGCGCGGGATCGAAATCCGTGTCGCCCAGCGAGGGGTGGCTCGGCACGTAGGCGATGTCGTAGGCCGCCGCGCAGGACGGCAGGCCGGAGACCGCCGCCCAGAGACCCTGCGCCTGGCAATTGCCGAAGATGACGAGGCTTGGCTTCATCAGCCCGCCGACCGCGCGGCGGCCACCAGGTCGACCAGCTCGCCGACATCCGCGAGGTCGAACACCTTGTCCATCGGCAACTGGATGCCGAGGCGGCGCTCGATCTCCATCACCAGCATGGAATGCGTCACCGAATCCCAGCCGTTCACGTCGTCGGCGGTCGTGGCGCGGGTGATCGTGGCCGGGTCCACCATCAGCGTCTCGCCGATGGCCTGCGCGACCTCCCGGAAGCTCTCCTCGTCAGCCATTGCCTGCCCTTTCCTCCATGTAGCGGCGCCGGTTCTGGTCCCGGCTGATCTTGCCAGCGGTCGACTTCACCAGCGAATTGCGGGGCACCACCTCGACATGCTGCAACGTCAGGCCGAGCACGTCGAACACCCGCGCCTTCACGGCGCGGCGCAGTTCCGCCGCCTCGCGCGTGCCGTCCGGCTCCAGCAGCACCACCGCCTCGCGCGTGCCCATCTGCCGGCTCTCCACCGCGAAGGCAACCACGCGGCCGGGCGCGATGCCGTCGCAGGCGGTCACCACCTCCTCGATGTTGTGCGCGTAGTAGTTGCGCCCGTAGACGATCATCAGGTCGTCCTGCCGGCCGAGCACGTAGAGCTCGCCCGCGTGCAGGAAGCCGAGGTCGCCCGTGCGGTACCAGCCATCCACCAGCTTCTCGGCGGTCAGCTCGGGCAGGTGGTTGTAGCCGGTGAACAGGCAGTCGGTGCGGATCGCGATCTGCCCGGCGAGGTCGGGCGCCGCGTCGCCACCCGCCCCGTCGAGGATGCGGACCTCGGCGCCCGGGAGCGGCCTGCCGCAGGAGAGCACCTGCCGCGAGTCCCGCCCCGGCGCCGCCGGCACGATGCGCGCCTCCGACTCCAGCGCCTCCACGTCGAGGTCGAGCGACGCGACCGGCTGCCCCGGCGTGGTCTGGCTGACCGCGAACACGTTCTCGGCCATGGCGTAGCAGACCTGCAGCGTCCCGCGCCCGATGCCGCAGTCGCCGAAGGCGGCGAGGAAGGCGTCGAAGCTCTGCGGCTTGCAGGGCTCGGAGCAGTTCACCAGCGCCCGCAGGCTGCCGAGGTCCCAGCGCTGGCCGGGCCGGGCGGCGCGGGCGATGTGCAGGAAGGCGAAGTTCGGCAGGTAGGCGAAGGTGCCGCGGTGCTGCTCGATGGCATCCAGCAGCATGGTCGGCCGCCGCACCCACTCGAAGGCGTCCATGCAGACCAGCTCGGCGCCGGTGACCGCCGTCATCATGAGGCAGGAGATCAGCCCCATGTCGTGGTAGAGCGGCAGCCAGGACACGACGACGTCGCCGGGCCCGAAGCCCAGCACCCCGGCGTAGCGGTCGATCTGCCGCAGCACCGCCGCGTGCGAGAGCATCACGCCCTTCTTCAGCCCGGTGGTGCCGGAGCTGTGCTGGAGGAAGGCGACGTCCTCCGGCGCGATGGCGGGCGCCGGCGGCGCGGGCGGGACGGTGCCGGCGGCGAGGCCCTCCAGGATGTCCTCGACGTAGAGCACCCGCACGTCGAGCCCGGTGAAGTGCTCGTCGATCCCGGCGGCGATGGCGCGGTACGTCAGGATGAAGCGGATGCCGGTCAGCGCCAGCAGCTTGCGGTGGCTCGACCAGAACAGGGCGTGGTCCTGCTTGGGCGAGGGGAAGGGCATGAAGGCCGGCACCGCGCCGAGCCGCATCGCGCCGAAGAAGCCGTAGAGCAGCTCGGGCCGGTGCTGGAGGATGACGATCACCGTGTCCTGCCGCCCGATGCCCGCCGCCGCGAAGGCGCCGGCGAAGCCTTCCGCCCGCCGCAGCAGGTCGGCGTAGCCGATCGCCTCGGTCCCGGCGCCCGTCTGGAACCGGCAGAACACCCTGGCCGGGTCGGCCGCCGCGTGCCCCTCGATCGTGGACAGGATGGTCCTCTGTTGCATGCGTCGCCCTGGGGTCAGCGGGCCTGCTCGGCCACTTGTTGGAAGGGTGGGATCCGGCGCCGCGCATGGCCGCCGGCGCGGGCGGCGCGGTCGCGCCCGGCGCGCGACACGGCCGCGTCCCGCGCGTGCCGGGCGCCGCTACCCGGCCGGCATCCCGGCGCCGTCGCTGGCCGAGGCGGCGAGGCCCTGGCCGATCTGGCGCAGCCTGCGGCCCAGCAACGCCCAGTCATGCTCCTCCAGCCACTTGCCGGCACGCTCCTGCACCGCGCCGCGCGCGGCGGCGTCCCGCAGCAGCGCCGCGATGCCGCCCGCCACCTCCTCCACGCCGATGCCGGGCAGCCGCAGCACCGCGTCGTCCACGTCGTCGAAGATCGAGATCGGCGTCACCGCCACCGGGGTGCGGCTCGCGATGGCGTTGCGCACGGCGGCGCTGGAGGATTCCGGCGTCTCCTGATAGGGCAGCACGGTCAGGTCGCACTCGTGCAGCAGGGCGAGGGACTGCGCGTTGGGCAGGTAGCCGGTGTGCCACTCCACCGCCTCCGCCACGCCGTGCTGCGCCGCGAGATGGCGGCAGCGCGCCATCTCCTCGGCCGAGTCCTGGATCGGATACTCGGCGGTCACCATGCGCAGCCTTGCCTGCGGCCAGGTGCCGCGCAGCCGTGCGAAGGCCTGGATCAGGGTCGCGAAGCCCTTGTGCGGCAGCAGGAAGCCGTAGGCGCCGATCAGCGGGGCGCTGTCGGCCGGCAGCGGCCGCGCCGGCCGCGCGACCAGCTCCTGGCGGTCGGCGCCCTGCGGGAACAGGGTGACGTTGTCGATCAGGCCGATGCCCTTGAGGTGGTTGACGTCGCGGACGGTGTGCACGAGGACACGCGACGCGGTGGCCAGCGCCGCGGCGATCCCCGGCAGGCGCAGCGGGTCGCTGGCGAGGAGGTCGCGCACGTTGTGCAGCGTCACGGTCACCTGCCGTCCGGCGAGCCGGCGGTCGGTCAGGATCGTCGCCAGCTCGGGCCAGTTGATCAGGCCGGGATGGTGCTGGATCACCACCAGCGCGGCATCGGTCCGCTCGATCGCCTGCAGCAGCCCCTCGATGGAGCGCGGGTCGAGCACCCGCCAGGCGCGCACCACCGGCCAGCCGTGCGGCGAGTTCGGCTCGCCCGGCGCGGTGCGCTCGTCGCACAGCACCGCCACCCGGTCGGCGGCGCCGCCGAAGCGGTCCAGCAGCATGCGCGAGTACTCGGCGATGCCGCAGCGCACGTTCCAGGTCGAGATCCAGGCCACCGAGGGCATGGCGGCGGGCGGCGCCGCGAGCAGCGCGCGCGCCGCCCCGGTCACGCGCGCGGCCCAGGCGGCCGGGTCGCCGACGCGCGCCGCGATGGCCTGGCCGCGCGCGCGGCGTGCCGCGGCCCCGGCCCGCGCCGCCGCGTCGCCGGCCTCGGCCGCGCGCGCCTGCTCGAACGTCTCGCGCAGCAGCCGCGCCAGCGATTCCGCGTCCGGCTCGGCCCAGACCGAGCCGGGCGTGGCGAGATGGCTGCGCGACTGCGCGAAGCGGTAGTCGATCAGCCGCGCCGCGTCGGGGGAGGCGAAGTCGGTCTGCGCCCCGAAGCCGGTGACGATCAGCGGCAGCCCGGCCGCCAGCGCCTCGGCCGCCGGGATGTTGAAGCCCTCGCCGCGGGTCGGCAGCACCACCGCGTCCGCCGATTCGTAGAGCTTCGCCATGCCTTCGGTCAGCAGGTCGCGGTCCAGCACCGTCACGGCCGGCATCTGCGGGTCGGCCGCCTGCATCGCCGCGAGGTCGGCGGCCACCGTGTTGTGCGGGTTGTGGAAGCCCTTCACCAGCAGCCGCACTGGGTCGCCGCGGCGGAAGGCGCGGGCGAAGGCGGCGAGCAGCACGTCCACGCCCTTGCGCGGGAAGCAGGAGGAGACGTGCAGGAAGGTGAAGGGCGCGGCGGCGGCGATCGGCTTCTCCCGCAGCGCCGGGCGCCGCTGCCCCGCCGCCTGGAAGGCGCCGAGGTCGGGGGCGTAGCCGATCACCCGCACCGGCAGGCTCACCCCGGAATCGACCAGCGCCTTGGCGACCGAGCGGCTGGAGGCGAGCACGCCGCGGAAGCCGTGGTTCAGGGTCTCGACCATCTGGCGCGGCAGCCGGCTCTCCTCCCAGAACACGTAGGCGAGGGGCAGGTCGCGGCCCGGCGGCGGCACCCAGACCGGCCAGTGCTGGGCGATGACGATCTCCGCGCCCTCCTCGAACTCCGGGACCCTGGCCAGCTCGCGCAGCCTCGCCCGCTCGGCGGGCGGCATGTGGGTGAGGTCCTGCACCGGCTGGCCCTCGACCTGCTCCACCCGGACCTGCCCGGGCAGGGCGGCGTCGAGCGACAGGGCCAGCCGGCGGTTCACGGCGGCGAGGCTGTAGCTGCCCTTGAGGTGGCCGGCGACGGTGATGTTGATCCGCTCCTCCGCCGCGGCCGGGCGCTCCGGGCGGGGGAAGAGCAGCGCCTCGGCCAGCCGCAGCCGCTCCGCCGCATCCTCCTGCGCGCCGTAGGCCAGCGCGACGAGCCTGACCAGCGCCCCGAAGGCGCCGCGCGCCGCCCCGGCCGTCTCCAGCGTGAGCGCGATCCGCCGGCCGGCGCCGACGCGGCAGTCGATCCAGAGCAGATCGCCCTCGCCCGCCGCCAGCGAGCCCGTGCCGCCGCAGGCCGACCGGGCGGTGACGACCAGGCCCCTGGCGCGCGGCGCGAAGGCGAGCCGCAGCGCCACGCGCACCAGGCTGCCGGGCGCCGCCGCGGCGCCGAAGGCGATGCCGGCGCGGGGCGCGTCCATCCAGGTGCCGTCGCGCTCGAGCGGTCCCCAGCCCTCGCCGAGCATGAAGCCCTGGCGGAGCAGCAGCTCGAAGGCGGCGCGGTCGCGCGGCACGGCGGGGTTGCCCGCCCTGTCGAGCGGCGGCGCCGGCCGCACCAGCCGTGCCGCCTCCAGCCGTTCCGCGCCCTCGTCGCGCGGCAGGTAGAGGAGGCGCGCCAGCCCGACGCCGAGCTCGCGCGGATCCTCCGCGACCATCATCGCGCCTTCGATCGACAGGGTCAGCGCCACCCGGCCGGCCTCGCCCACGGTGCAGTCGAGCCACAGCACGAATTCCGTCCGGCCCGTCGCGGGCAGCGCCATGCTGCGGCTCGCGCCGCACCCCGCGCGTACCGTCACCCGGTTGCGGCGCGGCCAGGGCAGCGTGACGAGCTGCAGCAGCACTCGCACGGCGGAGCCCGGCGCCAGCGGCGTGGCGAAGCCGATCTCCGCCTCGCGCCGGCTGGTCCAGCTTCCCCAGGTCTCGGGCGGATGCCAGCCGCGGCCCAGCACCAGCCGGCCGAGCACCCGGCGGACCAGGGCGTCGTGGCGCGGCAGGGCGGTGCCGTGCCGCCAGGCGTTCGCATGCTGGCGCGGCCGGACGATCCGGCCCGGCTCCAGCACCACCGCCTGCCGCCGCTCCGCCGCGGCCAGCTCGTCGACCGCCCGCAGGAAGGCGGCGCCGTAGGCGGCCCAGCTCCGCGGGCGGAATTCCTGCCGGATCGCCGCCTCGCGACGCGCCAGCCCGCCCCGGTCCTCCAGCAGCGCCGCGACGGCATCGGCCATCTCGCGGCCGCTGAACGGATCGACGTAGACGGGCAGCGCCCCGCCGACCTCCGGGATCGCGCTGGTGTTGGCGGCGATGCAGACCTTGCCGTAGGCGAGGCTCTCGCCCACCGGCAGGCCCCAGCCCTCGACGATCGAGGGAAAGGCCGTGAACAGGCAGCCGCGGTAGAGCGTGGCGAGCTCGCGGTCGGAAAGCCCCTCGAACACCTTGACCCGGCCGTCGAGGTGATCGGTCGCCTCGAGCTGGCGGAACAGCTCGTCCACGCCGTGGCCGCGGCTGCCGGCGAACACCAGGGTCGGCGGCTCCATGCCGCGACGCAGCAGGATCTGCCAGGCCTGCAGCATCAGCGCGTGGTTCTTGTGCGCGTGCATCGTGCCGACGCACAGCACGTACTCGGTGCCCTGCAGCTCGGCGATGGCGGGCGTCCACTCCTCGCCGGCCGGCTGCACCTGCTCGTGCGCCAGCGCCACGGTGCGCGCCGGCAGCGCCGGGTAGCCGCCCTGGCGCAGCAGGCGCTGCATCTCGTCGCGCGTGAAGTCCGAGATCGGCAGCGCGAAGTCGAGGTGCAGCAGCGCGTCCGCGATGGTGTTGGAGAAGCGCTCGGTCAGCCAGCTGTGGCAGTATTCCGGGTGGGTCAGCGGGATGAAGTCGTAGAGGCAGGCGCCGAGGCGCACGCCGGCGGCCTTCAGCCGCTCGTGCTGCGCCGTCAGGTCGTCGTGCAGCCAGGTGGCGCCCGTCTCCACCAGCGTGTCGCCCTGGCCGGGCATGGCCAGCACCGCGTTCTCGCCCAGCGCGGCGAGCAGCCGCCGCCGCTCGGCGAGGTCCGCCTCGCCCGGCGCCTCGGCCTCCGCGACGATCCGGCGCAGCGTGGCCGCCGGGAGCCGCCAGAGCCGCCCGTCCTGCCAGGCGGCCACCTCCAGCCGCCGGTCGCGGCCGGCCTCGCCGCCCAGCAGGTGGGAGAGCAGGCCGAGCTGCACGCGCTGGATGCCGGAGACGGTGGCCGAGCGCGCGAGCACGATGAGCAGGTCGGAGATCTCGACGTAGGTCGTGCGCGTCCCGGCGTGCGGCGGGGCGGCGAGGTCGATGTCGACCTCCGGATCGAGGCCGCGCAGCTCGACGGCGGTACTGCGCACCGGCCGCAGCCGGAAGGATTCGCGGTAGGCCTCGAGGGCCTCCAGGCGCCGGCCGCGCAGCTTCAGGACGTGGCCGAGCTGCAGGTGCAGGTCGGCGTCCTGCGGCATCAGCCGCAGCGCCGCGCGATAGGCCGCCTCGCCGCCGGCGAGGTTGCCCGATTCCTTGAGCATGTGCCCGAGCTGCACCCGGATCGGCGCATCGTCCGGCACGAGGTCGAGATAGGCCCCGTAGTGGCGGGCGGCGGCGTCCCAGTGCCGGGCGTCGCGCGCGAGGTCGCCCTTCGTGCGCAGCGTCGCGGCATCGAGGGAGGGCTCCGGCTGCCTGTCGGGCCCGGCCGTCGGCGCCGCGGCGGCCAGGGGAGGCGGGGCGGGGGCAGACGGGATGGGGGCAGACGGGATGGGGGCAGACGGGATGGAGGCAGACGGGGCGGGGGAGGACGGGGCGGCGATGGGCGGGACGGGGGAGGGGGACGGCGGCGAGGCGGGCGCCGCGGCGAGCAGGGCCGCGACGCGGTCGTGCTCCGCCCTGGCGGCCAGGTTGCCGGGCGCGATCGCCATCGCCGCGCGGTAGGCGGCGAGCGCCCCCGGCAGGTCGCGCTGCAGCTTGCGCAGATGGCCGATCTGGAGGTGGAGGTCGTCGTCGTCGGGGCGCCCGGCGAGGGCCGCGGCGTAGGCGTCGTCGGCCGCCTCGTAGTCGGCCGACTCCTTCAGCATGTGGCCGAGCTGGATGGCGAGGTCGTAGCGCGTGGGGTCCGCCTCGAAGACCTGCCGGTAGAGCGCCGCCGCCGCCGGCCAGTCCCGCCGGTCCCGCGCGGCGTCGGCCGCCACGATCAGCGCGCGCAGCCCGGTGCCTCCATGGCCCGGCTCGCCTTCCCGGGTCCGGAGCAGCTTGAGCTTTATCATGCGGGATCGCTCCTGCGTGGTCCGGCGGGGCAGCGCGCCGGGGACCGGGGGGCGTGGTTGGCGGGGGAACGGCAGGGCGGCACGGCGGGGTGCGCCGGCCGCGGCACCAACGGGAACGGGCCGCGCGGCCGGGTCGATGGCGGTTCGCCCGCCGGATGGAAGGCCCGGCGGCAGGCCCGGCAGGCGCCGGGCCGGCACGGCGCGGGGCGGCGGGCGGCCGATGGAGGGCGGGCGGGCAGCCCGGCCCCGGAGGTGGGACCGAGCGGGGCGCTTCCCGTGCCATGGCCCGGGCCCATGCCGCGCCGCCGACGCGGCGATGCCGGGTCGTGGCGGCCGGAATCCGCGCGGCGGCACTGCCCCCGATCGGCACGACCGTTCCACCAGCAGGTGCAGCCAGTATCGGGCAGCCGGGATGATCCTTGAGCGGTGATCCGGCGGCCCGTTTACCGCATCTGCGAAATGGTCGCCAGATCGGTGCCGGCCAGGATCGCCGCCCGCCATCCGTGGCCCGCCGTCACCCCCCGTCCGCCGCCCCGCCGTCATCCGGCGCCGGGCGGGTTTCCGGCATGGCCAGCACCAGCAGGCAGGCGACCAGACCGATCCCGCCCAGCACGTTGAAGGCCAGCGCCGCGCCGAACCAGCCGGTGACCAGTCCGGCGATCGCGGTGCTCAGCGTGCCGCCCAGCCCGACCGCCAGCCCGAACAGCCCCATGCACAGGTTGAAGCGGTTGGTGCCGCGGGTCAGGTCGGCCGCGAGCAGCGGCAGCAGGACCCCCATCACGGCGGCGCTGATGCCGTCCAGCACCTGGACCACGATCAGCGCCGCCGGCTCCGTCACCAGCGCCAGCAGCAGCCCGCGCAGCGGCAGCGCGGCGAAGCCCGCCAGCAGCACCAGCCGGCGGCCGCGACTCTCCGCCAGCCGGCCCACCCAGGGCGAGATCAGCACCACCACGAGCTGCGGCACCACGATGCAGGCGGCGATGATCAGGTTGGCCTCGTCGCCCGCCTCCTGAGTCACCCGCGTGCCGGCGAGCGGCAGCATGGCGGCGTTGGCCAGGGTGAACAGGCCGCAGCAGGCGGTGAACACCAGCACGCCGCGGCTGCCGAGCAGGTGCCGCAGCCCGGACAGGCCGCCGGACAGCAACCCGGCCTCGCCCGCCCTGCGCCCCGCCTCCTGCACCGCCTCGACCCGGCGCGCGAGGTCGGCCTGGCGGATCGCGCCCAGCGCGACCAGGCTCGGCACGCAGAGCGCCGCGGTCAGCCAGAACACCGATGCCGCCGAGACGTAGGTCCCGGCGATTCCCATGACCGCGGCCGCGATCCCGCCGCCCGCCGCCGCGAAGCGCGCGTTGCGGCCCAGCCGCTCGCCCAGCCCCGCGCGCCCGACCAGGGCGAGGCTGATCGCGGCGATCGACGGCGCCAGCACGCAGCTCGCGATGCCGTGCAGCACCTCGGACAGCAGCACCGGGACGGTGGCGGGCCACACGGCGAGCAGCAGGGCGCTGGCGGCGAGCGAGACCACCGCGACCGCCGCCGCCCGCCGCTTGCGCCGCGTCGCGTCCACCAGCGCGCCGGCCGGCACCTGGCTGAGCATGGTGGTCAGCGTGCCGACGCTGAGCGCGAAGCCGATCTCCACCTCGGTCCACTGGCGCGTGGTCAGGTACACGGCGATGAACGGACCGAATCCGGTCTGCACGTTCGCCATGAAGAAGTTGAGCCAGTCGAGCCCGCGCCCGCTGCGTCCGCCGGTCATGGAAGCGGCCTCAGCGCGCGGCGCGCCGTTCCGGCGCCGCCCGATGGGGCGCTCGGCGGGGGAGGGGCCGACGGGGGATGGTCCGGCGGGCGGCGGGATGACGGCGGGGACGGGCCGCCCGGTCCGGGGCATGGCGGGGGGCATGGCGGGGGCGGCGCCGGCGGCGCGGCGCCACCGGGTGGTCCGGGCGCCGGGCCGAGGCGCGCCGGCACCGCCGGGGGCGGGCCGCGCGGGCGGGGGCGTCGGGCATGTCCGTGCTTCCCGGCGAACGGTGCATGCTCAGGGCGCGGCAGGGTCCGGCGGCGGCACGGCCATCGTCATCGCCTCGCCCTCCTTCACCTCGGGGATCGAACGCAGCTGCTCGCGCGTCAGGGCGAGCGTCACCCCGCCCGGCCCGAAGCGCAGCGTCCGCCATGCCACGGCGATGCGCCGCCGCCCAACGCCCAGGAAGCCGCCATAGTTCAGCACGACGGCGCGCGGCTGGCCCGCCAGGTCCACCACCACGTTGGTGATCTGCGCCACCACCTGCCCGTTCGGCCCCTTCACGTCCTGGCCGAGCAGCGAGACCACGTCGGTCAGCCGCTCCTGCGCGGCGAGGGGCGGCGAGGGCGCGGCGGCGGCCGGCGGCGTCTGCGCCGCGGGCGGGGACGGCTCGGCGGGCGGGGCGGGGGCCGGCGGGGAAGCCTCCGCCGGCGGGGTCTCCGGAGGCGCCGCCGGCTGGGCCGGCGGCGGATCCGGCGGCCGGGCCGGTTCGGCCTCCGGCGGCCGGTCGGGAGCCGCTTCCGGCGGGCGGGTCGGCGGGGCCGCTTCCGACGGTCGGTCGGGGATTGCCTCCGGCGGTCGGTCGGGGGTCGCCTCCGGCGGTCGATTGGGGGTCGCCTCCGGCGGTCGATTGGGGGTCGCCTCCGGCGACGGGCCGCCGGGCGATCCGGCTGCGGGCGGCGTGATGGCGGGCGGCGCCGGGTTCGCGGGCGGCGCGTCCGACGCCGGCGGGGCTGCCGGCGGGGCTGCCGTTGGGGCTGCCGTTGGGGCGGCCGGCGGGGCTGCCGGTGGGGCGGCCGGCGAGGCTGCCGGTGGGGCTGCCGGTGGGGCGGTAGGCGCGGCGTCCGGCGGCGCGGCGGCGGGACCCGCGGGCGGGGCGGGTGCGGGCCCGGTCGCCGGCGGCACGGCCTCCGACGGTCCGGCCGGGGCGGCCGCCGGTGCCGGGGCGGCCGCCGGTGGCGCCGGCGGATCCGCCGCGAGGGCCGGCGGCGACCAGAGCGCGGGCAGCAGGCAGGCGAGGCGCAGCATGGCGTGCCGGCCCGGCTCCGGAGCGTGAGGTGCGGTGCGCTGCATGCCGTCTCCCTGGCTGGCGCCTGCCCGGCGCGGGTCTGTCGTCCCGGTTCCGGCCGCCGGCCGCGACCGGCCGTCCGGAGGGCCACGGCGCCGGCGTTCCCGCGCGGCCGGCGGCCGACGCGCCATCATCGCCGCGAACCGCTCCGCCGTCACCGCCCGCCGCCGGTTCTTCCGGGTCGCCGGGATCGCCGCGCCATCCTCGCCTCTCCCCTCCCGGACGGACATCCGTCCCGCCCGCCGCCGACCGGCATCCCTTTCCGCCGCCGGGCGCGCGATGCGGACGAAAACCGGCCGTGGCAGAAGCCGCGCGGCGGAGCGGGGGAAAGGGGATGCGCGTCCTCGATCGGGGCCCGTGGGCTGAGCGGCGCAGCGGTGGCGGCGTCGTCGCCGGCGGCCTGTCACCGGCCGTACCGGGTCCGGTTCGCCTTCGGCCTCCCGGCCTTCGGCGGTGCCCGGCATCGTCCGGCCGATGGTGGCGAGGCCGGACTTCCGATCCGTGCCGCGCGGGGCTCAGCCGTTCGGCTGCACCAGCCGGCGCAGCCGCGCCTCGTCGGCCAGCGTCAGGTAGGCCTTGTCGGTGTCGTAGGTGACGAGGCCGGAACCGCGCCAATTGTTCAGGATGGTGATGATGGAGCGCGTCGTCGCCCCCAGCAGGTCGGCGAGGTCGCCCTGCCGGAACCGCCCCGCCAGGCGCAGCCCCTCCGGCGTGCGCTGCGCGCCGCGCTCGGCGAGGTAGAGGAGCTGGCGCGCGAGCCGCACCTCCAGGCTCTCGAAGGCCGCGTCCTGCAGCAGGATGAAGGTGCGGCGCAGCCGCGAGGAGAGCAGCCGCGAGAGGTTGGCGCCGAGCGCCGGCGCCGTCTCCAGCACGTGCAGGAAGTCCTCGGCGCGGATGCGCGCGAGCCGCACGCGCCCCTCCACCGTCGCGTCGGCCGAGCGGGTCGTGCCGTCGAGCACGCCGATCTCGCCGAACACGTCGCCCTCCTTGAACATCTCCACGAGCAGCCGCTTGCTGCCGGCATCCGGCGCGCCGACCCGCACGCGGCCGTCGCAGCGCAGCACCGCGTAGGCGGCGTCGGCCGCATCGCCCTGCGCGAAGAGCTGCGTGCCGTCGGCCGGCGCCAGCACCCGCGCCCCCTCCGCCAGCCGCGCCAGCGAGGCCGGCGGCAGGCCGCGGAACAGCCCGACGGCGGCGAGGCCCGCGATCAGCTCGGCCTGCGCGCCGCCGCTCATGGCCGCGCATCCAGGAGGCGCGCCGCCTGCTGGCCGACCCGGCGCAGCGCGTAGAGCGGCAGCACGCCGAAGCCCTTCGCCGTCGGGATGCGGCCCGCATACTCGCAGACCAGCGCGGCGCCCGGCGAGCCGGGCGGGGAGAGCGCCACCTCGCAGGCGAAGGCCTGGGTGGTGTGGATCCGCCCGGGCGGCGTCACCGGCTCGATCCGTGCCGCGCGGGTCATCGCGCGGCCCGCGAATTTGGGGGCCTGTTGCACCGCATCCTCCACCGCCAGCAGGGGGCCGTAGTCGAGCGCCAGCCGGGGCACCAGCGCCTCTGGCAGGCCGTAGTCGCGCAGCCGCTCCGGCGTCAGCGTGTCGCGCAGCGCGAAGGCGCAGCCGGCGGCCTCGCCGATGCCGTCGAAGGCCGCCTGCACCGCGTCGCCCCAGGCGTTGCGGTAGGCCGGCGCGTGCGCCTCCACGGCGCGGCCCATCGCCGCCATCGGCCGGCCGTAGAAGGTGGCGAGCCCCACGTCGTCGAGCGTCGAGAAGCGCGGCAGGTCGCCGAACAGCACCGCCATCGGCCGGCGCGGCGGCAGCGGGGAGGGGGGGCCGGGCGCGCGCCGCCGCCGCTCGCAGGGCCAGCCCAGGTTGAGCACCCGCCCGCCCGCGCGCTGCCACGCCGCCACGTCCGCCGCGGTGCCGGCCCCCTGCAGCGGCGACGGGTTCTCCCCGGCCGGCACGCCGTCCCAGGCCGCCATCTGCAGCGCCCGGCCGTCATTGTGCTGCGCGTGCAGCCGGGCGAGGCCCATGGAGCGGCGCGAGGACAGCACCAGGTCGAGGTCGTCGCCCGGATAGGGCGTCTCCTCCAGGCTCTCGACCCGGCAGCGCGCGAGGCAGGCGTGGAAGCGCGCCAGCCAGTCGCCGCCGGCGGGCTCCACGGAGCGCCGCGCGAAGTGCTCCACGTCGCCCACCAGCCGGATGGTGGGCGTGATGCCGCGCCGGAGCATCGCCTCGACGAACAGGATGTCGGCGCCGGCGGCGAGCGCGCCGAAGGCGGCATCGACCCGGTTCTCGTCGAGCGCCCGCTCGATGCGCCAGGCGAGCCCGTCCTGCGCGGCCGCGTCGAAGCCCTCGCCGGGCATGTGGCCGACGAAGTGGACCACCAGCGGCACCGGCAGCGCCTCGGCCAGCGCCGCCGAGACCTCCGGCGCGAAGCCGAGCGCGCCCAGCTCACGCCGGATCTGCCGCCGCGTGCTGGCGCGCTTGCGCATGTCGGCGTCGGGCAGGGCGGCGGCGCGCTCCAGCAGCCGCAGCGCGCGCAGCGGCTCGCCGGCGAGCAGTTGCGCCTCCGCTTCCGTGGCGAGCGACCAGTAGGAGCCGTCGTCGCGGTGCGCCGCCAGCACCGCGCGCGCCAGCGCCGCCGCCGCCGCCGCGTCGCCGCCGAGCAGCGAGAGGGCGGCGGCGTTGATCCCGTGGTAGCCGTCGCCGGTGCGCCGCCACAGCCCGTCGTAGAGGGCGCGGGCACGGTCGAGCATGGCCAGCCGCGCCTCGCCCGCCGATTCGTAGGCGACGTCCTTCAGCAGCCGCGCCTGGAGCGAGACGATCTCGGGGTCGGTCTCCTCCGCCAGCGCCAGCCGGCCGAACAGGTCCAGCGCGCGGCCGGTGGCGCCGGCGCTGGCCAGCGTCAGCACCGCCGCGTGGCGCAGCCACAGATCGTCCGGCCGCGCGCCCAGGGCGGCCATGGCACGGTCGTGCGCGGAGAGCAGCAGGCCGTCCGCCTGCAGCGCCTGCACCTCCTCCAGCGGATCCATGCCGAGGCGAAACCCCTGTCCCAGCAGGCTGTCCGGTGGCCTGCGCGCGAAGCGGCCGGTTCCGGCGCGACCGGCTTGCGGGCGGCGGGACCACGGCGCCAGCGTCACCGGCCGGCCGCGAGGCGGCAAGGCTTTTTCGCGGCCGGCACGATATCGGCGCGCCCCGCTGGCCCCCGTCGGCACGGCGCCGGGGCGCGCCGATATCGCAATAGCGAGAGTTGCCGTCCGTGGATGCGAGATATGCCGTTCCGGCGGCCCCGCACGGCTTGCGCGGGGCGGCGGCGAACCCTAGCTATCGCGGTGCAGCAACGCCCTTGGCGCTGCTGTCTTTCTTGGACGTTTCCTCCCTGACTAGGCGGCGCCTCGCGGTGCCGCCCTTTTTTTGCCCGCCGCTCCTCCCGGCCCGACCGCCGGGCTGTGCGCCTGCCATGCGGCGGCCGCGGTCAGCGGGCCGGCAGCGGCGCCGGCTTGCCGCCGGGAAGCGGCGCGGCGGGAGCGGTGCCGGGCGACGCGCCCAGCGGCGGCGGCTTGCCGCCGCCCGCCGGGTTCGGGGCCGCGGCCTGCGGTACCGGAGCCGGCGGCGGCGCCACCCGTGCGCCCGGCTTGCCCGGCAGCCCGGCCGGCGGCGCCGCAGCGGACGGCGAGGCGGGAGGCGCCGCGGGCGGCGCCATCGGTGCCGTCGCCGTCGGCTTGCCGCCCGGCATGGCCGGCACGGCGCCGGGCGGCATGACGGGCTGCGGCGCGACGGCCTGCGGCCCCTGCGGGGCGGGCGGTGCCGCCATGCCCGGCTTGCCGCCGGGCCCGGGCAGGCCGGGGTTGGGCAGGCCGGGGGTGGACAGGCCGGGGTTGGGCAGGCCGGGCGCGGGGCGGGCCGGCGATTGCGGCAGCGGCACCGCGGCATCGGGGATCGGCGCCGGCGGCGGCACCGGGCCGGCGCCCGGCGGCCGCGTGGTGGCGACGAGGCGCAGCGCCTCGACGGCGCGCGCCGGCCCGGCGCCCGTGATCTGGCCCAGCGACGCCACCGGCAGCGGCTGCGGCGGGCTGGCGACGATCTCGATCGCGCCGGGCGCGCGCACGAAGCGCACCAGCGCGTCGCGCAGCGCCGCCAGGGCCGGCGGGGTCGGGCCGGGGGTGGCCAGCTCGCCCTCGATCATCTGCACGACGCCCTCGCGGAGCTGGGCCTCGGGGATGCCCTGCTCCTGCGCCTGCTGGCGCAGCACGCGCGGGACCAGCGAGGCGTCCTGGTAGCCGAGCCGCGCCGAGACGAGACGCGCGCCGAGGAGCTGGTTCAGCGCCTCCGGCCCGCCATGGCCGGGCACGCCGACCAGGGCCAGGGACAGGGCGAGCTGGCCGATGCCGTCGCCGCCGAGGCCGAGGCGCAGCCCGGCGCCGCCGCCCGGCGTGCCGTCATGCGAGACCTCCAGCGACAGGTTGCCGACCACCCGCTCGTAGCCGAGGCTGCGCAGCGGCCCGGCCAGGTCGCCCTGGCCCTCGGCCTGCACGCCCTGCAGCGACAGCGAGGCCGCGCGCGGGCCGCCTTCCCGCCCGTCCAGCGAGGCGCGGGCCGAGGCGGCGCGGCCGAGCGGGCCGCCGACGCCGTCCACCTCCACGCCCTCCAGCACGACGCTCTGCCGCCCATCCGGCACCCTGGTCGCGCTGCCGGCGATCAGCGCGGCGACGGTGGCGGCGAGGTCGGTGGCCTCCGCCTCGGCGCGCGCGACGCGGATCTCGCGCGTCGTGCGGTCCTGCGGCGTGCCGAGCGCGAAGGCGCGCAGCGCCACGCGGGTGACGGCGCCCGGCCGGAAATCGGCGATGTCGGCCTGCTCGGCGGCGATCCGCGTCTCCGGGATGTCCATCAGGAAGCCCTCCACCCGGCCGCTGCCGAGCGTGACCGGCAGGGGGGCGGGGGTGGGGGCAGCAGGGGCGGGGGCAGCAGGGGCGAGGCCGGGCTTGCCCGGCAGGGTGCCGCCCGGCGCCCCGCCCGGCACCCCGCCCGGCGCCCCCCTGGGCGCTCCCCCGGTTGTGCCCCCGGGCGAGCCTGCCGGGAGAATGGTGAGGCCGCCCAGCGTCACCCGCGCGGCGGTGACCGCGCCCGGCCGGTCGAGCCGCGAGAGGCGCAGGTTGCGCGCCACCGCGCCGCCGACGCCGTCGGGCCGGGGATCGGTCAGCTCCAGCTCGCCGATGGTGAGCACGCCGTTGTTGCGGAGGATGCGGACCTCGGCCAGACGGACCGGGCCGGTCGGACCGGCCTGCACCGTGCGGTACTCGATCCGCGCATCCGGCCCGAGCGCGTCGCGCAGCCGCGCGATGGCGGCGTCGAGCTGCTGGTTGGCCTGCTGCGCCAGCGCGGCATAGGCGATGCCGGTGGCGACGAGGCCGGCGGTCGCGGCGACGGCGATGCTCCGCACGGCGGCGTCTCTCCCTGGTCGGATACCGCGCAGTAAAGCGCGGCGCGGCGGTCCGGCGCCAGGGCGTGGGCGGGGAGAGGCGCGGGAAGGCAGGGGGCAGGGGCCGCGCGGGCCGCCGCCGCGCATGCCCGCTTCCGGACCGCGGGGCGGTGCCCTGGCGCGCGGGCGGTCCGGTCTCCATCTGGCAGGCATGAGCAACCTGCCCGACCGCCCCGCCGCCGCCACCGGCGCCGTCGCCGATTTCCTCCGGGCGGTGGAGCGGCTGCCGCAGGCGCGGCCCGCCGGCCGGCCCGGGCGGCTGCTCTTCGCGGTGGACGCCACCGCCTCTCGCCAGCCGAGCTGGGACCGCGCCTGCCACCTCCAGGGCGAGATGTTCCTGGCCACGCGCGACCTCGGCGGCCTCGCCGTGCAGCTCGCCTACTACCGCGGCTTCGGCGAGTTCGCCGCGACCCCCTTCCTGACCGATGCCGCCGAGCTGGCGCGGCGCATGTCCGGCGTGCGCTGCCTTGGCGGGCGGACCCAGATCGAATCGGTGCTGCGGCACGCGCTGAACGAGACGGCGCGCGACCGGGTGCACGCGGCCGTCTTCGTCGGCGACGCGGTGGAGGAGCAGGTGGACCTGCTCTGCCACCTCGCCGGCCAGCTCGGCCTGCGCGGCACGCCGGTCTTCGCCTTCCACGAGGGCAGCGACGCCGCCGCCGGCGAGGCGCTGCGCCAGATCGCGCGGCTCTCGGGCGGGGCCTACGTGCCTTTCGATTCGGCCAGCGCGGAGACGCTGCGCGCGCTGCTGCGCGCGGTCGCGGTGTTCGCCGCCGGCGGCCGGGCGGCGCTGGGCCGGCTGTCGGGGCCGGTGGCGCGGCACATCGCCGGGCAGCTTCCGGCGCCGGGTCGCTGAGCCGGCGGCCGCGGGCGAGGACGGGAGAGGAAGGGCGTGCCGTTCCTGCTGGGTGGCGCCGCGACGCTGCTGCTGCTCCTGCTGCTGCTGCGCGGCTTCGCCACCGCCAGCCCCGCGGCGGTGCGCGGGGTGCTGGCCTGGACCGCCGCCGGGCTCGGCGCCGCGCTGCTCCTGCTGCTGGTGCTGGGCGGGCGGCTCGGGCAGGTGTTCTGGGCGCTCGGCCTGTTCGGGCCGCTGCTGTGGCGCTGGTGGCAGGGGCGGCGCGCGGCGCGCCGCTTCGCGCGCGGGCCGGGCGGCGACGTCAGCCGGGTGGAGACGGCGACGCTGGCGATGACGCTCGACCATGCCAGCGGCCGCATGACCGGGCTGGTCCGGCGCGGCCGGTTCGCCGGCCGGGACCTCGCCGATCTCGACCTCGCCGCGCTGCTCGCCCTGCTGGCCGACTGCGCCGGGGCGGATCCGGAAAGCGTGCCGCTGCTGGAAGCCTGGCTCGACCGCGCCGTGCCGGACTGGCGCGCGGCGGCCGGCGAGGGCGCGGCCCGAGGGGAGGCGGATGGGAAGGCGGATGGGCCGTCGGGCGCAGCGGCGAGCGCGGGGAATCCGTCACGGGCCGAGGCGCTGGCGCTGCTGGGCCTCGCCGAGGGCGCCACGCCGGCCGAGATACGGGCGGCGCATCGCCGGCTGATGGCGGCGAACCACCCGGATCGCGGCGGCGACCCGGCGCTGGCGGCGCGGCTCAACCGGGCGCGGGACGTGCTGCTAGGCCGTTGAATCCCCGCCGTCGCCGCCTGCCGCCGCCGGCCCCGCCGCGCCCGGGGATGGCGGGCCGGGAGGCCACGCCGTGCCGCTCGGCGCTTGCAACCGCGGCGTGTGGTCCGCAAACTGCGCGAACCGCGAGATGCGCAAATTGCGTGCCAGCGTGGAGCGTTGCGTGGCCGGGAGGAGCGTGGCAATCCTCGCCCACAAGCGGTCCGTGCTGCCACGCTGTCGCCGCGTTGGCGTGGTCCAATGAGGCAGGACCGAACAGCAGCGGTTCCCCATTCCGTCCCGAACTTCAGGAAGGCTTTCATTCGTGAGCAAGCCGATCAAGCCTCTGAGGAAAGCCGTCATGCCGGTCGCCGGCCTGGGGACGCGCTTCCTGCCGGCCACCAAGGCCCTGGCCAAGGAGATGCTGCCGGTCGTCGACAAGCCACTGATCCAGTACGCGGTCGAGGAGGCCAGGGCCGCCGGCATCGAGGAGTTCTGCTTCGTCACCGGTCGCGGCAAGACCGCGATCGTCGAGCACTTCGACGTCGCCTTCGAGCTCGAGCGCACTCTTGAGGAGCGCGGCAAGCTCGACGTCCTGGCCGAGCTGCGCGCCTCCACGCAGGTGCCGGGCTCGATCATGACCGTGCGCCAGCAGGTGCCGATGGGCCTCGGCCACGCGATCTGGTGCGCCCGCACCTTCATCGGCAACGATCCCTTCGCCATCCTGCTGCCCGACGACCTGATGCAGTGCGAGACGCCCTGCATGAAGCAGCTCGCCGATGCCTACGAGGAGACGGGCGGCAACGTCGTCGCGATCGAGGAGGTGCCGCGCGACCGCGTCAACAAGTACGGCGTGCTGGACGTGGCCGAGGACCGGGGCCGGCTGGTCTCGGTGAAGGGGCTGGTCGAGAAGCCGCCGGTCGAGAAGGCGCCGTCCAACCTGACGATCATCGGCCGCTACGTGCTGATGCCGGAGGTGATCGGCTACCTTTCCCGGATGGAGAAGGGTGCGGGCGGCGAGGTGCAGCTCACCGACGGCATGGCGCGCCTGATCGGCGACCAGCCCTTCCACGGGCTGCGCTACGAGGGGCGCCGGTTCGACTGCGGCGACAAGGCCGGCTTCCTGGAGGCGCAGATCGCCTTCGCCCTGACGCGGCCGGACCTCGCGCCGGCGGTGCGCGACTTCCTCGGCCGCTATCGCTAGCGTCCTGCCGCCCGCCACGGGCCGCGCCGGCGCGGCCGCGTGCCGCGTGGCCCGCCCGCCCGCGGGCGTCGCCGACGGCCGCCCGGCGACTGGCCCTGGGGAAATCGAGGGAAACGTGGCAGACTGCCGTCGGCCGGCGGCATCCATGCCGGTGGCCGCGGCTGCCGGGAGATCGTGGCCGGGGTCGCGGCACTTCGGGGAGTTCGCATGCGTATTGCCATGATCGGCGCCGGCTATGTCGGCCTGGTCTCCGGCGCCTGTTTCGCGGAATTCGGCGTCGAGGTGACGGTGATCGACACCGACACCAGCAAGGTCGCGGCCCTGCGCGAGGGCCGCATCCCGATCTACGAGCCGGGCCTCGACCGGCTGGTGGCGGAGAACGTGGCCGCCGGGCGGCTCGCCTTCGCCGACGACCTCGATGCCGGGGTGCGCGGGGCGGAGGCGGTGTTCCTCGCCGTCGGCACGCCCTCGCGCCGCGGCGACGGCCATGCCGACCTCTCCTTCGTCTTCGCCGCGGCCGAGCAGGTGGCGCGCGCGCTGACCGGGCCGGCGGTGCTGGTGACGAAGTCCACCGTCCCCGTCGGCACCGGGCGGCAGGTGCGCGAGATCGTGCGCGCGGCGCGGCCCGACCTCGACATCGAGGTGGCCTCGAACCCGGAATTCCTGCGCGAGGGCAGCGCGATCGGCGACTTCATGCGCCCCGACCGCGTGGTGGTCGGCGCCGACAGCGAACGCGCGCGCGAGGTGCTGCGCCGCCTCTACCGCCCGCTCTACCTGATCGAGACGCCGATCCTGTTCACCGCGATCGAGACGGCGGAACTCATCAAGTACGCCGCCAATGCCTTCCTCGCCACCAAGATCACCTTCATCAACGAGGTGGCCGACCTCTGCGAGAAGGTCGGCGCGGACGTGCACGACGTGGCGCGCGGCATGGGCCTGGACGGCCGCATCGGGCGGAAATTCCTCCACCCCGGCCCGGGCTTCGGCGGCTCCTGCTTCCCCAAGGACACGCTGGCCCTGGCCCGCACGGCGCGCGACGCCGGCGCGCCGATCAGCATCGTCGAGACCGTGGTCGCGGTGAACGACGCACGCAAGGCGCAGATGGCCGAGCGCGTGATCGCGGCCTGCGGCGGCAGCGTGTCGGGCAAGACCGTCGCGGTGCTGGGCCTGACCTTCAAGCCCGAGACCGACGACATGCGCGACGCGCCCGCCCTCGTCGTCGTGCCGCGCCTGGTCGAGGCCGGCGCCACGGTGCGCGCCTACGACCCCGAGGGCGCGGCGGTGGCGCGGCCGCTGCTGCCCGCCGCGACGCGCTTCGCCGAGAGCGCGCTCGACGCGGCCGCCGGCGCCGACGCGCTGGTGCTGCTGACCGAATGGAACGAGTTCCGGGCCCTGGCGCCGGCGAGGCTGCGCGCGGCGATGCGCGGCGACGTGGTGCTGGACCTGCGCAACGTCTACGACCCGGCGGCGATGCGGGCGGCGGGTTTCCGCTACAGCTCGATCGGCCGCCCCTGATGCCGCCCCCGCTACCGGCGGCTTCCGCTTCCTGCCTGGCCGTTTCCGACGGAGAGCTTCCGCCATGACCGCCTTCAACCACAAGTTCCACCACACCGTGCTGCGCGAGTACGACATACGCGGCGTGATCGGCGACACGCTGAATCCCGAGGATGCCTTCGCCATCGGCCGCTGCTTCGGCTCCATCATCGTGCGCGAGGGCGGGAAGAAGGTCGCGGTGGGCTGCGACGGGCGCCTCTCCTCGCCGGACCTCGAGCCGCAGCTCGTCGCCGGGCTGCGCGCCTGCGGCCTCGAGGTGCTGCGCGTCGGCACCTGCCCGACGCCGATGCTCTACTACGCCGCCTACGCCCTCGGCACCGACGGCGCGGCGATGGTGACGGGCAGCCACAACCCGCCCGACTACAACGGCTTCAAGATGATGCTCGGCAAGAAGCCGTTCTTCGGCGCGCAGATCCAGGAGATCGGCCGCATGGCGGCCGAGGGCGACGTGGTGCCGGTCTCCACCGAGGGCAGCGACCGCCACGTCGACATCGCCGACGACTACGTGACGCGCATGCTGCAGGACTACGACGGCGGCGAGCGGAAGCTGCGCGTGGTGTGGGACCCGGGCAACGGCTCCGGCGCCGAGATCACCAGGAAGCTGGCGGAGCGCCTGCCGGGCGAGCACTTCGTCATCAACGGCGTGATCGACGGCACCTTCCCGAACCACCACCCCGATCCCACCGTGATGAAGAACCTCGAGCAGCTCATCGAGGAGGTGAGGAAGCAGGAGGCCGATCTCGGCATCGCCTTCGACGGCGACGCGGACCGCATCGGCGTGGTGGACGACGAGGGCCACTTCCTGTTCGGCGACCAGCTCCTCGTCGTGCTGGCGCGCGACGTGCTGAAGCAGCATCCCGGCGCCACCATCATCGCCGACGTGAAGGCGAGCCAGGTGCTGTTCGACGAGGTGGAGAAGGCCGGCGGCAAGCCGCTGATGTGGAAGACCGGCCACAGCCTCATCAAGTCGAAGATGGCCGAGACCAAGGCGCCGCTCGCCGGCGAGATGTCGGGCCACACCTTCTTCGCCGACAAGTGGTACGGCTTCGACGACGCGCCCTACACCGCCGTGCGCCTGCTCGGCATCGTCGCGCGCCTGCCGGAGAAGCTCTCCGACGTGCGCAAGGCGCTGCCGCAGCTCGTCAACACGCCCGAGCTGCGCTTCGACTGCCCCGAGGAGCGCAAGTTCCAGGTGGTGCAGGAGGTGAAGGACCGGCTCGCCGCCGCCGGTGCCAAGGTGCAGGACGTGGACGGCGTGCGCGTGCTGACCGAGGATGGCTGGTGGCTGCTGCGCGCCTCCAACACCCAGGCCGTGCTGGTGGCGCGCGCCGAGGCGAAGGACGAGGCGGGGCTGGAGCGCCTGAAGCACGACATCGCGGCGCAGCTCCAGGCCAGCGGCCTCGCCGCGCCGGACTTCTCGGGCGAGAACACCGGCCACTGAAGCGGGCGGCGTGCCGGCGGTCTTCCTCTACGGCACGCTGCTCGACCCTGCCGTGCTGGCGCGCCGCTCGGGCGATCCGTCGCTCGCGCGGCGGGCCCGGCCGGCGGTGCTGCACGGGTGGCGTCGCGTGATCCTGCGCGGCACGCCCTACCCGACGCTGCTGCCCGCGCCCGGTGCCGAGGTGACGGGCCTGCTGATCCGGCCGGGCGCGGCGGCCATGGCGCGGCTGCGCGACTACGAGGGGCCGTCCTACCGGCTGGTGCCGGTGCGGGTGGCCACGGCGCGCGGGCCACGGAACGCGCTGGCCTGGTGCGCGGCGCGGTGGCGGGCCGGCGCGGCGGCGTGGGGGTAGCCGGCGCCGCGGACCCGTTCCAGGCGTAGAGGAAGCCCCGGGGAAGGCGCTGCCTTCCCCGAAGGCCCCTGGGGACCCCATCCGGCAGAGGTCGAGGCCCTCCCGCACTTCCGTCCGTTCGGGCCCCGGATGTTTCCCCGGCCGGGCCGTCTCTTGCGGTATGGGGGTTCCAAGGGGGCTTCGCCCCTTGGCGGGGATGCAAGGAGAGCGGCGCCCTCCTTGCCGGGGTCCGGGGCAGCGCCCCGAACTCATCCCCGGCGCGTCGTATCCAGCACCACCCCGAAGGCCGCGCGCCCCGGCGCCGCCGGGCAGAACCGCCACAACGTCCCACCCGCCGCGTCCAGCCCGAGCAGCGAGGCGCAGACCGTGCCGAAGCCGCCCGTGGGCGGCACGCACAGCGTCTCGGCGACGCCGACCGCCGGGTCGAATTCCGAATCGGCCAGCAACGCCTCCCAGTCGGACCAGCGGTCGGGCGGTTCCGGCGCCGTGGCCGCGCGAAAGCGCGGCAGGTGGCGCCGCGTGCGCGGGCTGGCGAGGTCGTTCGGGTCGTGCGCCGTCACCATGCTGATGCCGGGCGGCAGCGCCACGCATTCCGGCGCGCCCGCGCCCAGGCCGCGCAGGAAGTAGGCGCCTCGCCGGTCCGCCAGCACGAGGTTGAACGGGCGCCACTCGCCGGCATCCAGCCGGCACAACGCCTCGGCGGCCGTGGCGGCGTCGCCCTGCGCCACGGCCAGCAGCGGCAACTCGCCGCGCGAGCGTTTCCCCGGCGCCGGGCCGAGGCTGCCCGGCCGGTTCAGCACGGCGGCGACCAGCCCGCCCGGTCCGGCCGCCATCCAGGTCCCGCCGCCGCTGCGGTCGCGGCCGCCGACCACGCCGGGCCGGTCCGGCCAGTACGGGGCGGGCGGGTCCCAGGCACGGTCGAGACGCTCGTCGCGGTTGGCGGCCAGCAGCAGCGGCCAGTCATGGCCGGGGCGGCGCAGCAGGATCACGGTACACACGGCGCCAGCCTCGGCGCACCCCGCGCCGGCCGCAAGACCGGGACGGGACGCCTACCAGTACGGGCGGTAATAGGGACGCGGCGCGTAGTAGACCGGCGGCGGAGGCGGCGGCGGCCGGTACCAGTAGGGGCGCGGCGCGTAGTAGACCGGCGGCGGGGGCGGCGGCGGCCGCCAGTAGGGGCGCGGCGGCGGGTAGTAGCCCCACTGCGCCTCGATCACCTGGGCATCGGCGGGCTTCGGCGCGGCGGCGAGGCCGCCGGCGGCCAACCCGGCGAGCAGCAGGGTGGAGAACAGGACTCGCATGGCACGAAACCTCCTGGTGACGCCGTATATAGGCACCGGCTGAGGCAGGATCGAGGCAGGGCGGCGGCGGCGCCGTGTCGGTCTGCACCGGCTGGCGCGCTGAGGCCGGCCGCCGGCCGGCCCGGTCCGGCGGCCGGCCTCAGCGCGCCAGCGGGCAGGCGGCCGGGTCGGGCGGGGCGAAGCTCTCCGCGGCCGGGATGTGGCCGATCCCGGTCATCAGGTCCCACTCGCCGCGCGACTCCGCGGGTCCCTTGGCGCGGAAGATCCACATGTCGCGCAGCACGCGC
>NZ_JALPRX010000120.1 GCF_023223525.1 Roseomonas acroporae
AGTTCTCCGTGGCGAAACCGTCCAGTTCCGGATGTCGCTTGATAGGGGCTCTGCCCCGGACCCCGCGAAGGGGTGAAGCCCCCTTCGAGACCCCCGTTTGTTTGGGGGGTTCGGGTGGGGGATGGTTCGGGTTCGGGTTCGCCCCGCGTGGCTGGTGCCGCGCGGGGCTTTTCGTATGCGCGGCGTGGCGGGGGGGACGGTAGGGCGGCTCACAGAACAAGGTGAAAGCAACGGGGAAGGCGCTGGATGCCGTCGGCGAAGGGGAGAAGGGTACGGAACTGCTCGGGGGGGTGGGGGCGGTAGCGGGGTTTAGGGCCGCGCGCATGACGCCGCGACAGGCGGCCTGGGCTAGGGAACTCCCTCTTGGTAAAGGGAGCAGAGGAAGCCGTACTCAGGAGTGGGTTGCGAGAGTATGCAGTCAGTGATTCAGTGGAAACAGGGAACTAACGCGCAAGAAGATGTATCACAAGAACACGGCAGGAACTCGTTTGGACTGCCGCAGCGCGTTATTCTGCAAAATGAACCGGCCGTGCTTGACAATTTTCTGAAAGTAAGATGCAAATTCGCAACAGGTACATGTGCGCAGGATATGGTGTTCATGCCCATTACGACGCATCCGAACGACATTAAAGAGCGTCTTTCAATTGCCTACGTGACTGCTGTGGCAGCCCGCGCGGGATGTCAAATTAGCAAGTGTGATATCGATAAACAAAGCATTGATGTTACAATCAGACCGATCCTGGGTAGAAAAATATCCATCGATTTCCAACTTAAGGCAACTTCAATAGACTGCTTCAGTAACGATATGATATCATTTGATTTGCCAGTCAAGAATTACGATGACCTTCGCGACCCTCATTGCACGGCTCCGCATTATTTAATTATTTTGGTACTTGATTCAGATGATAATGCTTGGCTTGTAAACGACGAGGAGGCTTTGCTGATAAAGGTTTGAAGAGGTTAGTTCATATCTCGACAATGTTCGTCTTGGTCAAACTCAACGAGGCGGCTTTGTACTAACGATACTAAGCCCTTGGGATTTTACGCCGGATCAATTGCCATCATTGGACTTGGGTGAAGCGACTTTTGGCCGGCGCGTCACCAAAGCTCTCGCATCAGCACTCAAAGCAACTCAGACAGCAATCCAAAAATCTGTTGTTGATGGTGTTGCGCCTCTTGTCAATGCCTATAAAGACGGGGTCAGTTCTAACTTGTGTCAATCTCTCGCAAAACTTGCGCGTGACGGAGAAGGCGTCGATATTTCTATCGGGTGGAGCCCTGTGCAACCAGAAGAGGCGCCGGTAGAGATCAAGCTAATGAGGGAAGATGCTGCGGTATTAGTCGAGGCCGCAAAAATGCTTGCTCGGCAGGAGGACGAGCCTAACGTTAGTATTGAAGGGTTGGTTGCTCGCATTGACGAAGCGCCCGAGAGATTTGACGGTTCAGCCGTGCTCGAAACGGCGATTGGAGGTGTTGTACGTAAGGTGCGAGTGCAATTTCAGGAGGGTGACCGGCTGAAAATATATGACGCCGCCAAGGAAAAACGTTGGGTCCGAGTACTTGGTGATTTAAGTCGAGAAGGGCAAAAGCTTTCACTGCTAAATCCGAGAGATATAACTTTGATAGAAGCTTCCGATGCTGATCTTGCTTGAGCTTCAGTGCCACAAAGCAACCTCGCCGAGGTTTTCCAATATTTGACAGAAGTTGCAATGAACTAAAGATACTATCGTAGCGACACCCACGACATCGCGCCGGCGCAAATGAAAGGGAGGTCCAGGAGGGCTTCGCCTCCTGGTGGGGTTCGGGGCAGAGCCCCGATGACGGGTGCCTGCCGCTAAAGCGAAAGCGCGTGCTGCTCCCGCACCTCGTGGAATTTCAGCCCCGGGTGTTCTTCCTCCGCCCGCCGCCGCCGCCAGTCCGACGCGAAGAACGCCACCAGCGCGTTGTCGTGGTCCTCGGCGCTGTCGTGGGAGGCCTCCCGCCGGAATCGCTCCAAGGCCGCCGGGTCGTCCGAAGTGACCCAGCGGACGGTGTTCCAGGGCGTCGCGTCGAAGGCGGTGGGGACGCCGTATTCGGCCTTGAGGCGGGAGCCCAGCACGTCGAGCTGGAGGGAGCCGACGACGCCGACCACCCAGGGTGTGCCGTCGAGCGGGCGGAAGAGCTGGACGACGCCTTCGTCGGCGAGCTGTTCCAGGGCGCGCTTGAGCTTCTTCGCGGCCATGGCGTCCTCGATGCGGACGCGGCGGAGGATCTCGGGGGCGAAGGAGGGGACGCCGCGGAAGGCGAGGTCCTCGCCCTCGGTCAGCGTGTCGCCGATGCGCAGGATGCCGTGGTTGGCGATGCCGACGACGTCGCCGGGGAAGGCCTCCTCCGCCACCTGGCGGTCCTGGGCGAAGAAGAAGAGCGGCGCGTTGACCGGGACCTGCTTGCCGGTGCGGACCTGCTTCAGGCGCATCCCTTTCTGGAGGCGGCCGGAGCAGATGCGGAGGAAGGCGACGCGGTCCCGGTGGTTGGGGTCCATGTTCGCCTGGATCTTGAAGACGAAGCCGGTGAGGGCGGGCTCCTCGGGGGTCACGGTGCGGCCCTCGGCGGCGCGGGGGCCGGGGGCGGGGGCGTAGCGGCCGAGGCCGCGCAGGAGCTGGAGGACGCCGAAATTGCGCAGCGCCGAGCCGACATAGACGGGGGTGAGGTGGCCGGTGCGGAACGCCTCCAGGTCGAAGGCGGGGAAGCCGGCCTCGACGAGGAGGGCTTCCTCGCGCAGCGCCGTGGCGCGTTCGGGGGGGATGGCGGCGTCCAGGGCGGGGTCGTCGAGGGAGGTCAGGGGGACCTCGCGGACGGTCTCGCCCTCGATGAGCAGGAGGCGGTTGTTGAGCAGGTCGTAGGTGCCGCGGAAGTCGCGGCCCATGCCGACGGGCCAGGTGACGGGGCAGACGTCCAGCGCCAGGGTCTTCTCGATCTCGTCGAGCAGCTCGAAGGGGTCGCGGCCCTCGCGGTCCATCTTGTTGATGAAGGTGATGATGGGGATGTCGCGCAGGCGGCAGACCTCGAACAGCTTGCGGGTCTGCGCCTCGATGCCCTTCGCCGCGTCGATGACCATGACGGCGGCGTCGACGGCGGTGAGGGTGCGGTAGGTGTCCTCGGAGAAGTCCTCGTGGCCCGGCGTGTCGAGCAGGTTGTAGACGAGGCCCTCGTGCTCGAAGGTCATGACGCTGGTCGCGACGGAGATGCCGCGGTCCTGCTCGATCTTCATCCAGTCCGAGCGCGTGCGGCGGCGGTCGCCCTTGGCGCGCACCTGGCCGGCGAGCTGGATGGCGCCGCCGAACAGCAGCAGCTTCTCCGTCAGCGTGGTCTTGCCGGCGTCCGGGTGCGAGATGATCGCGAAGGTGCGGCGGCGGGCGGCGGGGGAGGACGGGAGCGCGCCGGCGGCGGCTTCGAGGATGGCGGCGTCGGGCGGGAGCTGGTCCATGGTGGGGGTTAGATAGGCCGGCGCGGCGGGGATTGACAGCGCGGCGGTGGCATGGCGGGGCGGCGGGCGGCCCGGCCTGCCGGGGGCGTTCCCGCGGGCGCGCGCGGGGCGTGGCCGGGGCGGTGGGACGGTGGTGCCGAGGCGTGTCGGGCGGGGTTGTCGGGGGCGGTTTCCCGGGTGAGTGGGCAATGCGTCGCAATTGCGTTCAAGTCATTGATTTTACGCGTTTTTCATAGAGATCAGGGCGGACAGGCGGGTGGCGATGCCGTAGCCTCGGCGCATGCGGGATTTCAGCGATTGCGACGAGCGGGACGTGCTGGCGCTGGCCATCTCCAGCGAGGAGGAGGACAGCCGGATCTACGCCGACTTCGCGGCCGGGCTGCGGGAGCGGTATCCGGACACGGCGACGGTGTTCGCGGCGATGGCGGCGCAGGAGGACGGGCATCGGCGGGCGCTGATCGAGCAGTACCGGCGACGCTTCGGGGAGCACATCCCCTACATCGCGCGGCGGCATGTGCGCGGGGCGCCGGTGCCGCCCGAGGCGGCCTCGGTGATGCGGCGGGGCATCGCGGCGGTGCGCGAGCAGGTGGCGCGGATGGAGGCGGCCTCGGCGCGCTTCTACCAGGAGGCGATCCCGCGCAGCACGGAGGCGGGGACGCGCAAGCTGCTGGGCGACCTGGCGGCGGCGGAGCGGCAGCACGAGCGGATCGGGCGGGAACTGGCGGCCGAGGCCCTGCCGGCGGCGGCGCTGGCGCGGGAGGACGAGGCGGAACGGCGGCGCTTCGTGCTGCAGGTGGTGCAGCCGGGGCTGGTGGGGCTGATGGACGGCTCCGTCTCCACGCTGGCGCCGGTCTTCGCGGCGGCCTTCGCGACCGGGCGGCCCTGGGATGCCTTCCTGGTGGGGATGGCGGCGAGCGTGGGGGCGGGCATCAGCATGGGCTTCGCCGAGGCGCTGGCCGATGACGGGCGGCTTTCCGGGCGCGGGGCGCCGCTGCTGCGCGGGCTGGTCTGCGGGCTGATGACGATGGCGGGCGGGGTCGGGCACACCCTGCCCTTCCTGATCGGCGATTTCCGGCTGGCGGTGGCGGTCTCGGCGACGGTGGTGGTGGTGGAGCTGGGGCTGATCGCCTGGATCCAGTGGCGGTTCATGGAGACGCCGCCCCTAACGGCCGCGCCGGACGTGGTTCTTGGCGGGGCGCGGGTGGGGGGGGTGGCGGGGGGGCTGATCGCCTGGACCCTGGGGCGGTTCTTGGCGACGCCGCCGCCCGCGGCGGCGGCGAAGGTGGTGCTGGGCGGGGCGCTGGTGCTGGCGGCGGGGGTGCTGATCGGCGGGGGGTAGGGCGGCCGGGGGGCAGGCGGCGCAAGCCGCCGGCGTGGCCCGCCGACGGGGCGTTGTCGGGCCGGCGAACCTCGGGTGGCGATCCTTGGGCGGGGCGCGGGCGTGGCGGCGGGAGGCGGCGGGGCGGCGGGGGATGCGCGGTTGCGGGGCGCATCGTCGGGGCGGGAGGGTGCCTGCGGGGTGGATGGTGTACAGGGGGCGCGGCCGGGCAGGACACGCCGCCTCGTTCGTCGCCGCGCCCGCTTCCATGGGTCCGGCTTTGGTGCCAGCCTGGAACATGGCGCAGCATGCCTCGGCGGCAACCGCGACGCGACCGAAGACACGAACGGAATGCGACCAGGGGAGACGGGAATGAACCAGTATCCGGCAGGCCGGCGGCAGGCGATGGGGGCGGCGGTCGTCGGACTCGGGCTGCTTTCCATGGCGCCGGCGGCGCCGGCCCGCGCGCAGCAAGCCGCCGCGCCGGCGCAGCGGGCGGCCTACGTGCCGCGCTTCGTCACCTCGCCCGACGGCGTCCGCCTCGCGACCTACGAGTTCGGCAACCCGCAGGGGCCGGCGATCCTGTTCCTGCACGGCTACGCGCAGGCCGCGCTTTCCTGGGACCGGCAATTGCAGGACCCGGAATTGGCGCGCGCGTTCCGCATGGTCGCGATCGACCTGCGCGGCCACGGGATGAGCGCCAAGCCGGAGGGGGATGCGTTCTACAAGCCGGGCCGGGTCTGGGCCGACGACGTGCGGGGCGTGATCGACGGGCTGGGGCTGCGGCGGCCGGTGCTGGTGGGCTGGTCCTATGCGGGGCGGCTGATCGGCGACTACCTCACCGCGCACGGCGCGGAGGCGCTGGCGGGGATCAACTACGTCGATGCGAGCAGCACGCTCGGGGATCCCGCCTTCCTCGGGCCCGCCGCGGCGCTGCTCGGGCCGCAGGCGATGCTGGCGCCGGCCCTGGATGGGTTCATCGAGGGGACGGCGCGGTTCCTGCGCGAGTGCTTCGCCACCCAGCCCGAGGCGGCGGACTTCCAGACCATGCTCGCCTTCAACATGCTGGCGCCGCACCATGTGCGGTCGGGGCTGGCGGGGCGGCCCGCCGACTACGTGGCCGTGCTGAAGGCGCTGCGGCTGCCGGTGCTGGTGACGCATGGCGAGAAGGACCGGGTCCTCACCCCGGCGCTCGCGCGCTTCACCGCCGCGACGGTGCCGGGGGCGCGGCTTTCGCTCTATGCCGAGAGCGGGCACTCGCCGTTCTGGGAGGAGCCGGCGCGCTTCAACCGGGAGCTGGCCGAGTTCGTGAAGCAGGCGCAGGGGACGCGCTGAGGCGCCGGCCGGGCAGAGGCGGCCGCCCCGGCGACGGCGTTGCCGACGCGGGCGAGCCCATGCGCCCCGGCGGGTATGCCGCCGCCCTGCCCAGCGCGGGCGGCGGTCGGGGGATCAGGCGGTCGGCAGGGGTGGCCCGGGCGGCGCGGCGCGCAGCGCGTCGGCGATGCCCCGCAGGACGGCGAGGCGGGGCGAGCGGTCCTCGGCCCGGAAGCTCATGAGGACGGGCGAGGTGACGCGCTCCTCGGCCAGGTCGACATAGGCGATGTCGTCGCGGCCGAGGCGGCGGACCGAGGCGGGCACGAGGTCGTCATCTCCCAGCATCCCCGCCGCACCAAGCCCCTCGCCATCGACAAGGAGAGGTACAAGCGGCGGCATCTCATCGAGAGCTTCTTCGCCAAGATCAAGGAGTTCAAGCGCATCGCCATGCGCAGCGACAAGACCGACCGCAGCTTCGCCGCCATGATCCATCTCGCCGCCGCCGTCATCCACTCACGATGAATCCCGACAAACCCTAGGCCGAACGGGTTCGACCCGCGCGCCTGGCTCGCCGACGACACCTTCACCGACGATCATGCCGTGGTCGCACGACGTGATCGACACCGTTTCGCCCAGCAGTACGGCACCCCCAGGTGACGGACGGTCCCCGAGTCATCGGGCGGGCCCGCGACCGCGTCGGTCGAAACCCGGTCCGTGATGTCGCCCCGATGCACGAGGAAGCCGTCATGCACGACCCGGTCCTGGGCCTTGTATGGCGCCCGCGGTCCGCCTCGACGACCTCGCACCGACATCGCGCGATCACCTCCCTGTTCGGCCGTGAGCCGGCCCATCACGGCAACGCCCGCAGGCTTGCCGCATCAATGCCCCGTCCGCCCCCGATGCCATGCCCCCGGGGCGCGAAGCGCAATCGGCTCTCGATTGACAATATAAGATATCGATAAGTATATATCGTTGAGCGAGGACGAGGACGCATGACCTTCACGCCCGGCACATCCCAGGCCCCACCCACCGGCGACGCGGCACCGGCCGCGTTCGAGGCCGCTCTTCGGATGCCCCGCCTCGGCGAGCCCGCCATTCCCTTCCGCGTCCGCACCACCATGGGCGAGCGGAGCCTGGCCGACTACCGCGGCCGCTGGCTGCTGCTCTTCTCCCACCCCGCCGACTTCACCCCGGTCTGCACCAGCGAGTTCATCGCCTTCGCCCGCGCGCACGACCGCTTCCGGGCGCTCGGCTGCGAGCTGCTCGGCCTCTCCGTGGACAGCCTCTTCGCCCACCTCGCCTGGGTCCGCTCCATCGAGGCCGGGTTCGGTGTCGCCATCCCCTTCCCGATCGCCGAGGACATCTCCATGGCGATGGCCCGCGCCTACGGGATGATCCACCCGGGCGACGCCAGCACGGCGACCGTGCGCGGCAGCTTCCTGATCGACCCCGCGGGCACGATCCGGATGCTCGCCTACTACCCGATGACCACCGGCCGCAGCGTCGAGGAGCTGCTGCGCACCCTCGCCGCGCTGCAGGAGAGCGACGCCTCGGGCGCCTCCACCCCGGCCGATTGGCAGCCGGGCGAGGAGAGCGTGCTGCCCCCGCCGCTCACCGTGCAGGAGGCCGCGGACCGCAAGGCAGGCGGCGCTCCCGCCTGGTACTACCAGCCGCAATCGGGCACGCGGCGATGAGCGCGCCCGGCTGCGACCCCGACCAGGCGGCGGAATTCCTCCGCGCGCTGGCGCATCCCATGCGCCTGCGCATCCTCTGCCGCCTGCTCGAGGGCGAGCTCGCCGTCGCGGGCTTCGAGAGCGAGCTCGGCCTCAGGCAGCCCAACCTGTCGCAGCAGCTCGCCGCGCTGCGCGAGGCGGGGCTCGTCGCCACGCGGCGCGAGTCGAAGTCGATCGTCTACAGCCTCGCCGATGCGCGCGTCGCCGGCGTGCTGGAAGCCCTCCGCGCCGCACTCCCGGCCGGCGCGCCCGAAGCCGCGCCGCCGTCCCGCCCCGCGCCATCGGCACCCCCGCCCGCTGCCGCCCCGACGCGGCCCGCCCGGCCCCAGCCGGGTGGCGAGGCGGGGATCTTCGCCATCGCCGGCTGGGACGTGCCGCCGGGCGGGGGGAGGAGAGGATGACGCAGACGATCCTGGCGCTCGGCTCGGGCGGCCTCGTCGGCTTCGTGCTCGGGCTGATCGGCGGCGGCGGCTCCGTCGTCGCGACGCCGCTGCTGCTCTACGCCGTCGGCCTGTCGCCGCACGTGGCGCTCGGCACCGGGGCGCTCGCCGTCTCGGCGAATGCCCTCGTCAACTTCGCCGGCCATGCCAGGGCCGGCAACGTCCGCTGGAACGTGGCCGGCATCTTCTCGGTCGCCGGCGTGCTCGGCGCGCTCCTGGGCTCGACTCTGGGCAAGGCGGTGGACGGGCAGCGCCTGGTGCTGCTCTTCGCCGCGATGATGGTGGTGATCGGGATCGCCATGCTGCGCCCGCGGCGCGGCGGCGGTCAGGCCGGGCCGATTGCGCTGACCGCGCCCATGGTGCTGCGGATCGGCGGCGTCGGCCTCGGCGTCGGGCTGCTCTCCGGCTTCTTCGGGATCGGTGGCGGCTTCCTGATCGTGCCCGGCCTGATCCTCGCCACCGGCATGCCGATGATCCACGCCGTCGGCACCTCGCTCCTCGCGGTCGGCGCCTTCGGGCTGGCGACGGCGCTCAATTACGCCGCCTCGGGCCTGGTGGACTGGGGCATCGCGGCGGAGTTCATCGCCGGCGGCATCGCCGGCGGCGCGCTCGGCATGCGCGCCGCCTGCCGGCTCGCCGCCGACCGCAACACGCTCAACCGCATCTTCGCCGCCATCGTCTTCGCCGTGGCCGCCTACATCGTCTGGCGCTCGGTCGGCCACGCCTGACAGCCGTGCACCGCAGGAGGAGGCCAACCAGGATGTCCCACATCGCCGCCGGCACCGACCTCTCGATCAAGCCCGAGGTCACGCCCTTCTTCGATCCGGACACCAACACCATCAGCTACGTGGTGAAGGATCCCGGCTCCTCCGCCTGCGCCGTCGTGGACGGCGTGCTCGACCTGGACTACGCCGCCGGCCGCATCGCCACCCGCTCCGCCGATACGATCATCGCCTACGTGCAGGGCCATGGCCTGACGGTGGAGTGGCTGATCGAGACGCACGTGCATGCCGACCACCTCTCGGCCGCCCCCTACATCCAGGCGCGGCTCGGCGGGAGGATCGGCATCGGCGAACGCATCACCGTCGTGCAGGAGACCTTCGGCAAGGTGTTCAACGAGGGCACCGAGTGGCGCCGCGACGGCAGCGAGTTCGACCGCCTCTTCAAGGACGGCGACACCTACATGGTGGGCGGGATGCGCTGCGTCGCCCTGCACACGCCGGGCCATACGCCCGCCTGCACGACGCATGTGATGGGCGACGCCGCCTTCGTCGGCGACACGCTGTTCATGCCGGATGGCGGCACGGCGCGCGCCGACTTCCCGGGCGGCGACGCCCGCGTGCTGTTCCGCTCGATCCGCCGCGTGCTGGAGCTGCCGGGCGGGACGCGGCTCTTCATGTGCCACGACTACGGCCCGAACGGCCGCGAGATACGCTGGGAGACGACGGTCGCCGCCGAGCGGACGGGGAACATCCATGTCCGCGACGGCATGACGGAGGAGGCGTTCGTCGCGATGCGCACCGCGCGCGACGCGACGCTCGCCATGCCGCGCCTGATCATCCCCTCGATCCAGGTGAACATGCATGCCGGCCGACTGCCGAAGCCGGCCGGGGACGGCAGGCGCTTCCTCAAGGTCCCGCTGGATGCGTTCTGAAAGGGAGGCGGGTGCCATGGAGGTGAAGTCCCTGACGCCGACCGTCTCGGTCGCGCCGCAGATCCTGCCGGAGGAGGTCGCCGCGCTCGCCGCCGCCGGCTTCCGTGCGATCCTCTGCAACCGGCCGGATGGCGAGGGCGCCGACCAGCCGGGCTTCGGGGAGGTGGCGCGGGCGGCGTCCCTCGCCGGGCTCGAGGCCGCCTACCTGCCGGTCGCCTCCGGCAAGGTCACCGATGCGGAGGCGGAGGCCTTCGCGCGGCTGCTCGACCGCCTGCCGAAGCCGGTGCTGGCCTACTGCCGCACCGGCACGCGCTCCGCGACGCTCTGGTCGCTCGCCGAGGCCGCGCGCGGCCGGCCGCTGCCGGAGATCGTCGCCGCCGCGAAGGCGGCCGGCCACGACATGGCGGCGGTGGCGCGCCGCATCGCCAATGGCGGCCGCACGCCGACCGGCGGCGGCGGGATCCGGCACGAGGTGGTGGTGGTCGGCGGCGGCGCCGCGGGCATCGCCGTCGCCTCGAGCCTGAGGGCGCGCAAGCCCGACCTCGACATCGCCATCGTCGATCCGGCCGACATCCACTACTACCAGCCCGGCTGGACGATGGTGGGCGGCGGCGTCTTCGACCCGCGTCGGACGGCGAAGACCATGGCCTCCCTCATCCCGCCCGGGGTGACGTGGATCAGGGCCGCGGTCGCCGCCTTCGAGCCGGAGAACGACGCCATCATCCTCGATGGCTGCCGCGTCGTCACCTACGGGAAGCTCGTCGTCGCGCCGGGGCTCAAGCTCGACTGGGGCGGGATCGAGGGGCTGGCGGAAACGCTCGGCCGCAACGGCGTCACCTCCAACTACCGCTACGACCTGGCGCCCTACACGTGGGAGCTGGTGCAGGGCCTGAAGCGCGGCACGGCGGTCTTCACCCAGCCGCCCATGCCCATCAAGTGCGCCGGCGCGCCGCAGAAGGCGATGTACCTGGCGGCCGACCACTGGCGCGCGGCCGGCGTGCTGAAGGACGTGGACATCCGGTTCTGCAACGCCGGCGCGGTGCTGTTCGGCGTGAAGGACTACGTCCCGGCGCTGATGGAGTACGTGCGGCGCTACGGCATCAACCTGCACTTCCAGGAGACGCTGACGCGCATCGACGGCCCGGCCCGCACCGCGTGGTTCACCCGCATCGGCCCCGGCGGCGCGACGGAGACGGTGGAGCGGCGCTTCGACATGATCCATGTCGTGCCCCCGCAGGTCGCGCCGGACTTCCTGCGCGTCTCGCCGCTGGCGGACGGGGCGGGCTGGATGGACGTGGACCAGGCGACGCTGCGCCACAGGCGCTACCCCGGCATCTACGGCCTGGGCGACGCCTGCAACGCGCCGAACGCCAAGACGGCCGCGGCCGCGCGCAAGCAGGCGCCAATCGTCGCCCACAACCTGCTGCGCGACATGGGCGCGGTGCAGGGAGGCGACGCGATCTACGACGGCTACGGCTCCTGCCCGCTGACCGTCGAGCGGGGGAAGATCGTGCTGGCCGAGTTCGGCTTCGGCGGCAGGCTCCTGCCGAGCTTCCCCGCCTGGCTGATCGACGGCCGCCGCCCGAGCCGCCTCGCCTGGCTGCTCAAGGAGCGGATGCTGCCCTGGATGTATTGGAAGGCGATGCTGCGCGGGCGCGAGTGGCTGGCCAGGCCGGAACTCGCGGCCTGACCGGCGGGGAAGGGGATCACCGATGACGGGCTTCAGCCCGTCGCCGCCGCCGGCGGCGTGCTGATCGGCGCCTCGGCGTCCCTGCTGTGGCTGGCGCCGGGCCGGATCGCCGGGATCAGCGGGATCCCGGGCGGGCAGCTCTACGGCTAGAGCATTTTCAAGCTGAGCGTCCTCGCTCAGCGGCTCGGAAAATGCGAAAAATCAAAAGGCTAGAGCCGTTCCGGCCTGATACAGTCAGGCTGGATCGGCTCTAGCGCGCATGGCGGCCCTGGCGCACGACACGCTGCCGGAGGGCTTCGGCTTCGAATGGACCGGCCTTGCCCTGCAGGAGCGCGAGGCAGGTGCCGAGACCCTGCTGATCGTCCTGGCGGGCATCATCTTCACCTACATGTTCCTCGTCGCCCAGTACGAGGGCTGGAGCGTCCCCGTCGCCGTGATGCTGTCGGTCTCGGGAGCGGGCGCGGCGAGCCGGCGGTCGATCGGGATGACGCTGTTCGGCGGACTGCTGGTGGGAACGCTGCTCGGCCTGATCGTGATTCCCGTTCTGTACGTGGCAGTCCAGACCATGCGCGAGAGGGTCAAGAAGCTTTTCCGATAGGAGGTGCTCGTTTGACGGATCGTGACACCCGCCGGCATCCGGCCGGCCTCGCGCGGGCGAACTCCTGGCCGAGCGGGACATCACCGTCACCCACGAGAGCATCCGCCGCTGGCGCCTGCGCTTCGGCGCCGGCTTTGCCCCGCGGATGCCTCTCTTCGAAGGGCGGTCAGGCGGCGGCCCTGGGCACCCAGACACGGCCGTCGAACAGGCGCCGCGCGGTGCGGTAGAAGGAGCCGGCGCGCGCCACCCACTGCCCGCCTTCCTCCGCGACATCCGCGCCGACGGTGAGGATGCCGGAGGGCATGCCGATGCGCAGCGGACCGGCCGCCGCGATCCCGGTCGGCAGCATCTCCGCGACCACCGTGCCTTCGATGCGCGCGGCGACGGCGGTGCAGAGCGAGACGGTGAGCGGCAGGGCGCGATGCGGCTGGCCGTTGGAGATCACCCGCGCCGCGAAGTCCATGTCGCCGGTGCGGATGGCCTCGCCCGAGAGGGTCGGCGCTTCGGCGGCCGGGCTGACGAAGCCGACATAGGGCACGGTGCTGATCCGCCGCGCCGACTCCACGTCCGGCGCGATGCCCATCAGCACCGAGCCCTGCACGCGGATGTCGTTGAGCAGCGTCAGGATGTCGGGATTGGCCTCGATCTGGTCCGGCAGTTCCAGCCCGGTCAGGCCGATGTCGCGCGCGCGGACGAAGACGGCGGCGTTGGCGGCATCGATCAGCGAGGCCTCGACCGTGCCGAAGCCCGGCACGTCCAGCCGGTCGAGCACCTTGCCGCTCGGCAGCAGCCGGCCCGTGGTCGCGCCGCCCGGCTGCACGAAGTCCAGCCGGATCGGCGCCCCGGTGCCGCCGACGCCGGGGATGGCGAGTTCGCCCTCGTACACCACCCGGCCCTCCGCCACCGGGAAGGTGGCGTGGATGATCTTCCGCGTGTTGGTGTTGTAGATGCGCACCGTCGCGCTGTCGCCGTCGGCGCGCACCAGCCCCTCCTCCACGGCGAAGGGGCCGACGGCGGAGCTCATGTTGCCGCAATTGCCCTTGTAGTCGACCCGCGCCTCGCGGATCAGCACCTGGCCGAAGGTGTAGTCGATGTCGGCATCCTCGCGCGCGGAGGGGGCGAGCACGCAGACCTTGGAGAGCGAGGAGACGCCGCCGCCCATGCCGTCGAGCTGCCGGCCGTTGGGATCGGGCGTGCCCATGGCGGCGGTGAAGATGGCGTCCCACTCGGCACGGTCGGCCGGCAGGTCGCAGGCATGGAACATGATGGCCTTGCTGGTGCCGCCACGCATGAAGACGGCGGGGATGGGGTACTGGGGCATGGCGTTTCCTCGGACGATCGGGGGTGGAGGGAGCGTCACCGCGGCATGCGGGCGGGGATTCGGGCAGGCGGGTGACGGGCGGCCCACCGGCCCGCTCCGCGACGATGCCGGCAAGGTCATGAGGCCTCCTCGTCGCGCGCGGAGGCGCCCGGCAGCCCGGTCGGCCCGCCGTCGCGGGGCATCCGCACCTTCTCGCGGCCGGCATCGGTCCGGTGATCGGCCAGCAGGCGGGACGCCTCGGCGCGCTCGCCCGGCTCCGGGAACGCGATGCCGGCGAGCGGCGTCGGCCTTGAAGGGCAAGCGGGTTTCTTCCCGATGGTTGGGGGCAACCTCGATCCTACCGCAAGCCCTTCCCGTCGCCGACCCATGGACCACGCTTGCCGGCCCGGAACATCGCCTACCGGTAGGGCAGGAAAGCGCCGGCCACCGTGTCCCGTCCGCTGCCCTCACGCAGCGCGCAGCCGAGCAGCAGCCTGGCCTTGAGGCCGGAGAGGATGCCCGCCGGCACCACGCCGCGCGCGATGAGGTCGATCTCGGCGCCGGGATAGGCGTAGGTGCGCGTGAACACCGGCCCGGTCATGCAGCGCGAGGCCAGCACCACCGGGATGCGCGCCGCCAGCTCGCCCACCAGCGGCGCGGCCTCGGCGGGTACGTGGCCGGCGCCCATCCCCTCCAGCACCGCGCCCTCGTAGCCGAGATCCGGCAGGGTGCGCAGCAGCCTTCCGTCATCGCCCATCGCCCACTTCACCAGCGCCACCGGCCGCGGCGGGCCGGCATCGGCCGGCAGGGTCGGCAGCCGCGCCACGCGGGCGAAGAAGCGCGGCTCGCCTTCCGCCACCGCGCCGACCGGGCCCATCAGCGGCGAGGCGAAGGCCGAGGGCAGGGTGGTGTGCGACTTCTGCACGAAGCGGGCGGCGTGGATGTCGTAGTTCAGCACCGCCAGCGCGCCGAGCCCGCGCGCCTCGGCCGAGGCGGCCACCCGCACCGCGGCGAGCAGGTTGGCCGGGCCGTCGGCGCCCGGTGCGTCGGCGCCGCGCATCGCGCCGGTCACCACCACCGGCCGGTCGCCGCCCACCAGCAGGTCGAGCAGGAAGGCCGATTCCTCGATCGTGTCGGTGCCCTGGACCACCACCGCCCCGTCGCAGCCGGCGGCGAAGCCCGCCCCGATCCGCCGCGCCACCGCGACGAGGTTCTCCGGCGTGAGCGAGGGGCTGGGCAGCCGGAACGGGGTCTCGGCCTCGATGTCGGCGACGGCCGACAGGGCCGGCACGGCGGCGATCAGCTCCGCCGCGCCGAGGCGGGGCACGATGCCCCCCGCCCCGGCCGCCGCCGGCACCATGGTGATGGTGCCGCCGAGCGAGAGGATCAGCAGGCGCGGGCGGCGCACCTTACGCCCCCTTCCCCGCCGCCCCGACTCCCGCCCCTCGGTCGGGCGGGATCTCGCCCGGCCGGTAGGCGGGCAGGCGGCTGGCCGGGATCAGGGCGAGCAGCGCGACGCCGGCCATCAGCAGCAGCCCGATCTTGAGCGCCTGCAACCGCGCCTCGGCGTTGATCCGCACCGCCTCGGCCACCTGCGCCGGATCGGCCGAGGTGCGCGCCATGATGTCGCCCAGCCGGTCGTTGCTGACGAAGTTGAGGCTGTCGAGATCGACCTCGGCCTGGATGTTCGCCGGCAGCAGCGGGTTCTCGTTGAGGCGGTAGAGGATGCCGGCGCTGAGCAGCCCCACCAGCAGCGCGCCGGCGACGGCCGTGCCGACGCCGGCGGCGAGGTTCTGCGTGGTGCCGCGCAGCGAGCCGACATCGCCGGCCAGCTCCTTCGGCGCCGCCGTCACCAGCACGTTGAACACCAGCGTCACCAGCGCGCCCTGGCCGATGCCGAACACGATCAGCCCGAGCATGACGGCGACCGCCGTCCAGTCGTTGCGCACCACCCAGGCGAGCCAGAGCAGGCCGACGATGCAGAGCGCGAAGCCGCCCTGCGCGATGCGGCGCGGCGTGACCGTCTTGTAGAGGCGCACCACCAGCATCGCGGTGAAGAACACGGTGAGGTTGAAGGGCAGCATCGCGATCGCCGTCTCGATCGGGGTGCGCCCCTGCACGATCTGGATGTAGAGCGGCACGGTGAAGTTCAGCATCGCCTCCAGCGCGACGACGGTGAACATCGCGTAGACCGCGGCCCGCTCCTCGCCCGAGGTGATCACCCGCAGGTCGAGCAGCGGCGTGCGCCCCGCCGCCGCCTGCCGGCGCGACCACAGGATGAAGCATTGCAGCAGGACGATGCCGACCACGATCATCGCCGGGGCGGGCGAGAGGCCGAGCAGGCTGAAGGGCGCGCCCGGCCGCGCGACGCCGAGGCCCCAGCGGTTCAGGTTGTTGAAGCCGAAGACGATGAGGATGATCGAGGCGGCGGCCAGCACCACGCCGACCAGGTCGATGCGGACCTCCGGCCGGCCCGGATCCGGCTTCAGCCGGAAGGTGAGGAAGAACACCAGGAAGGCCAGGACGACGAGGATGCCGAAGACCGGCCGCCAGCCGATGAAGGTGCCGAGCAGGCCGCCGATCAGGAAGGCGGCGACGCCCGCCCCGGCGCGGGCCGAGCCGAGCGCGCCGACCGCCGTCGCCTGCTGCTGCCCGCGGTAGTGGTTGGCGATCAGCGCCACCAGCGCCGGCACGATCACCGCCGCCGCCAGCCCGGCGAGGAGCTGCGCCGCCAGCATCACGGTGGCGACCGGGCTGATCACCATCAGCACCTGCGCCACCGCGAACAGGCCGATGACGGCGCGGAAGACGCGCGTCGCGCCGAAGCGCTGCACCAGCTTGGCGCCGAGCATGACGAAGCCCGCCACCGCCAGCGAGTACATCACGATGCCGGTGGCGACCGTGGTCGGCGGCACGCCGAAGCTCGCCACCATGCCGCTCAGAGAGACCGGCAGCGCCGCGACGTTGAAGGACATCAGCACCTGGGCGAGCGCGATGCAGATCATCGGCGTCCAGGATTCGCGCGCCTCCGCCAGCGCCGGTGTATCGGCAGCCGCTGTACCACTCATGAATCGTTTCCTCCGCTGGCGGTTTCGGGCGTCGTCCGGCGGCCGCCGTCAGGCCGCCTGCGAGGCGAAAAGGTTCAGGCCCAGCCGCTCCGACAGGAAGCGGGTGACGAGCTGGCCGCGCACGCTGTTGCCGGCGGCATCGAGCGGGGCCGAGAAGGTACCGACCCCGCCCTTGCCGGGCGAGATCGTCACGAGGCCGCCGGAGACGCCGCTCTTGCCCGGCAGGCCGGTTTCGTAGAGCCAATCGCCCGACTGCTCGTAGAGCCCGGCCGTGGCCATCACGGCGAGTACCCGGCGGCAGCGGTCGGGATCCACGACGCGCTCGTGCGTCACCGGGTTCACGCCGCCATCGGCGAGTGTCGCCCCCATCACGGCGAGGTCGCGCGCGGTGACGTTCAGCGCGCATTGCCGCGTGTAGACGTCGGTGGCCTCGTCGGGATCGGAATACATGCGGCCATAGGCCTGCAGCAGCCGCGCCATGCCCCGGTTGCGCTGGTTGGTCGCGGCCTCGGATTCGTAGACCGCCGTGTCCATCGCCAGCTCGCGCCCGGCGAAGCGGGACAGGCCCTCGCGGATGAAGCGCCAGCGTTCCTCGGCGTTGGCGCCCGGGGCGAGGCTGGTGGTCGCGATCGCGCCGGCGTTCACCATCGGGTTCATGGTGCGCTCGGCGTTCAGCTCGATCGCCATGACCGAGTTGAAGGGCAGGCCGGTGGCGTTGACGCCGATGCTCTCCCGCGCCCGGCCGCCGCCGAGTGCCTGGCAGACCAGTGCGAAGACGAAGGGCTTCGAGATGCTCTGGATCGAGAAGGGGTGGTCCACCTCGCCGGCGGCGTGCACCACGCCGTTCACCCCGACCAGGCAGATGCCGAACAGATCGGGCGAGACCCGAGCCAGGGCGGGGATGTAGTCCGCCACCTTGCCGTCGCCCACGCCCCGGTAGCGCTCCCAGGCCTCCAGCACCAGCGCGTCCACGTCCGGGTCGGCGGGCAGGTGTCCGGTCGAGACCTGGGCCGGGCCCATCGCCTCGTCGGCATGCAGTCGGCTGTCCATCCTCGCTTCCCCCTTCCCTGCGTCGCGGGCCGGCGCACCGCGCTCGGCATCCGCCCCGTCCGGCCGCCACCTCGGCCGCCGGGAGTCACCCATCGCAGGATACGCCCGATCACGACCCTGCGGATCAGCATTCCATCTCTGGACTGCGCCCTGCATCCCAATGGCAAGGCAGGCCGGGGCGGGATTGGCCCGGCGGTGGGTCGGCCGCCTCCCTGCTGCCGGGTGCCGCGTCCACGTCGCGGGCAAGGTATCGTTGGAGCATTTTCAAGCTGAGCGTCCTCGCTCAGCGGCTCGGAAAATGCGAAAAATCAAAAGGCTGGAGCCGTTCCGGCCTGATACAGTCAGGCTGGATCGGCTCTAGAAGCCGCCGGCCAGGACCGCCAGCCGGTTGTCCGGCACCGAGGCCACGGCTCCGCTCGCCTGCAACCGTGCCCGGTCCGGCTCGGCCTGGCGTGCCGTCATGGCCGCCGGATGGAGTCGCCTGGCCTCCTTCGGGTCCTTCGCGTTGAGGGACCGGCGCAGTTCCACGCGGCCGACCGCCGCCTGCAACGCGACGGGAGCGGCGAGGCGGGCCATGTAGGTGCCAGACTTGGGGCATTTGAAGGGACGGGGCATCGGCAGAGGCACGTCGGGTCACCCGATTGGATCACCGGGTGCACGCAATCTACTGATTTGCCGAAATATCTCCCGGGGTCAACACCTTGCGGTGGATGTGGCGTCCTGACCTACACACAAACCACCACAGATTTCACCCGCGTCGTGGTTTATCACGGTGGAGATCGGCGAGGACACCGACTACGAGCCGGATGCGGTGGTGAACTGTGGCGAGCCCATGCCGGACGACGCGGTCGCCGCGCCGAACCCGGTCATCGTGGTCGAGGTGCTGTCACCATCGACCCGCGCGGTCGACACCGGCGCGAAGCTCGCCGACTACTTCCGCCTGCCCTCGGTGATGCACTACCTGATCCTGCGCGCGGACCGGCCGCAGGTCATCCATCACCGGCGCAGCGGTCCGTCCCTGCTGACGGAGATCGTCACGACGGGCGCCATCAGCCTCGATCCACCCGGCATTGTCATTGGGATCGACGAGATCTATCCGTCACCTACGCGCTGATCGCCATGGTGGAATCACAACTCGGGCTGCTGGCTTGCCCTGCGCGTGATAGCCTCCACGGCATGAGCCGTTCCCCTGCCACTGCCGTCGTGTCGTCACGAGGTGGCTACCACGGCCACGGCGCCGGCGATGTTGACCGCCAAGGAACGCGAACTGCTCCGGCGCGAACTGGGGATGCGTTTCGGCCAGTACCCCAGCCTGGCCGAAGGGCTGTTCCTGCGCAACTGGCGGGGTGGTCCGCGGCAGGGCCAGCCCAAGCTGCCACCGGCGGTGCAGAGCATGCTGGCCCGCGGCCTCGTCGAGATCGGCCCAGGGCGGATCGGCTACCGCGCCTGCTTCACCGCGGCCGGTCTCACCGCCCTGCGCCAGTTCCTGCAAGGACGCCACGCCCTGGAGCCCGGCTTGCTCGCCCATCTGCGCCAGGAACTCGGGGTCGATGGCGTGACACCGCGATCATGCGGCGGCGTCCCGCGTGCCCCGGCGTCGGCCTGACGCAGGGCTGGCGCGATCGGCCAGCCAGGCAAACGCCATGCTGATCACGGACGCGGACCTGCGCCGCACCTTCACGGCCAACAGCTACCGCGCCGGCCAGGACTATCATCACGACGGCATGGTGGAGGAGATTGATCTGTCGGCCGACGGCAGGCTGCTCCGCGCCGCCGTGCGGGGCACCACCGCGCGTCCCTACCGCCAGACGATCCGCCTCGCCGCCACGCGCGCGGATGGCGTGTCGATCACGGGCACCTGCACCTGCCCGGTCGGCTTCAACTGCAAGCACGTCGCCGCCGCCCTGTTCGCGCTGCAAGCATGGCAGGAGCGGGAACGGCCGGCACACGCCGTGCCGTCACCGGCCGGCCGCGCCACGCCCGGCAACGCCCCGCCGCCCGCGCCGGCCCGGCCGGCGGTGTCGCCGGACATCACGGCGTGGCTGGATGCCATGGCCGCCGCCGGCGAGGCGGATGCCGAGGCCTACCCGGCCACGGTCCGCCGCCGCCTCCTCTACGTGCTGCAGCCGGGTCCCCGGCCGGGCGGCCTCGTCGTCCGGCTGGCCAGCGTCGAGACCAGGCGCGACGGCAGCCTCTCGGCGCAGACCCGGGACTACCTGCCCGGGCACCTGCTGCATACCACGCAGCAGCCGCGCTTCCTGCGCCCCTCCGACCACCGCATCGTGCGCCGCCTCGCCCTGCTCGGCAGCACCGCCGAGGGCGGCGAGGAATTCATCGAGACGCTCCGCCTCGTCCTCGCCACGGGGCGCGCCCGCTGGGGCGGCCATGACGGGCCGGCGCTCGCCGAGGGCAAGCCGGTCGCCGCGCCGCTGCGCTGGCGCGTCCTGGAGGATGGCGCCCAGCGGCCGGAACTCGACCTGCCGGCAGGGCTGCACGCGCTGCACCTCGCCGAGCCCTGGTACGCCGACCCGCAGGCGGGGCTGCTCGGTCCGGTCGCGCCGGACGGCCTGCCGCCGCGCCTCGCCCGCGCCCTGCTGGCCGCCCCGGCCCTGCCGCCCGAGCTGGCTTCCGAGGTCGGCGCCGAGCTGGCACGCCGCCTGCCCGGCGTGGCGCTGCCCGCCCTGGCGGACCTGCCGCCGCCGCAGCCGCTGGCCGGCCCGCCGGCGCCGCACCTGCTGCTGCTGGCGGGCGAACTGCCCTTCGACCCGCACGAGGCGATGCTGCACGGCAGCTACTACAGGGCGCCGGTGCCGACGCGACTGCCGCTGGCGCGCCTCTCCTTCCGCTACGGCCCGGTGCTGCTGCCGCTGACCGCCCCGGCCGCCCCGACCCTGCTGCACGAGGGCCGGCTCTACCGCGTCGCGCGCGACCGCGCCGTCGAGGCGGCGGCGATGGCGCGGCTGGAGGTGCTGGACTTCGCCCGCCTCGGCCCGATGTTCCATTCGCTCGCCGGGCACGCGCTGGCCGATGCCTGGCTGCTACAGGACCCCGACCCCGGCGCCTGGATCGACCTCATGCTGGACGAGGTGCCGGCGCTGCGCGAGGCGGGCTGGACGGTGGAGGTGGCCGAGGACTTCCCGCTGCGTCTGGTGACGCCCTCGGGCGGCTTCACGGCCGAGATCGGCGAGGGCTCCGGGATCGACTGGTTCGAGCTCGGCCTCGGCGTGATGGTCGAGGGCGAGCGGGTGGACCTGCTGCCGGCCCTGCTCGCCCTGATCCGCACGGCCGGTGCCGACGCGGCGCGGCTGACCGAGTTGCCGGAGGAGGGCGACGACACCCCCCTGCTGGTGCCGCTGCCCGATGGCCGGCTGCTGGCGGTGCCGATGGCGCGGCTGCGCGGCTTCGTCGCCATGCTGCTGGAGCTGTTCGCCGGCCGCGACCCGGAACTCTCGGACGGCAAGCTGCGCCTGCCGCGGTCGAGCGCCGCCGACCTCGCCCTGCTGGAGGCCGCCGGCGCCGAGGCCGGCCTCGTCTGGCAAGGCGGCGAGGCCCTGCGCGCCCTCGGGCGGCAGCTCCGCGAGGCCGGCGGCATCCCGCGCGCCGTGTTGCCCGAGGGCTTCGCCGCCATGCTGCGGCCCTACCAGGCGCGCGGCGTGGACTGGCTGCAATTCCTGCGCGCGGCCGGGCTCGGCGGCGTGCTGGCCGACGATATGGGGCTGGGCAAGACGGTACAGACCCTGGCCCACCTCGCCATCGAGCAGGCGGCGGGACGGCTGGACCGGCCGGCGCTGGTGGTCTGCCCCACCTCGCTGGTGGCGAACTGGCGCGCCGAGGCGGCACGCTTCGCGCCCAGGCTGCGCGTGCTGACGCTGCACGGGCGGGAGCGGCACGCGCAGTTCGCGGCGATCGACGGCCACGACCTCGTCGTCACCACCTACCCGCTGCTCAACCGCGACCATGCGGCGCTGACCGCGCGGGAGTGGTCGGTGGTGGTGCTGGACGAGGCGCAGACCATCAAGAACCCCGGCGCCAGCACCACGAAGCTCGCGGGAACGCTGCGGGGCGGCCAGCGCCTCTGTCTCTCCGGCACGCCGCTGGAGAACCATCTCGGCGAGCTGTGGTCGCTGTTCGACTTCCTGATGCCGGGCTTCCTGGGCGACCGGCAGGGCTTCGGCCGGCAGTGGCGGGCGCCGATCGAGCGCGGCGGCGACACGGCACGGCAGGCGATGCTGGCACGCCGCGTCTCGCCCTTCCTGCTGCGCCGGACCAAGGCCGAGGTGGCGGCCGACCTGCCGCCACGCACCGAGATCGTCGAGACGATCGCGCTGGAGGCCGGGCAGCGCGCCGTCTACGAAAGCATCCGGCTGACCATGCATGCGAAGGTGCGGCAGGCGGTCGCCGAGCGCGGGCTGGCGCGCTCGGGCATCATCATCCTCGACGCGCTGCTCAAGCTGCGCCAGGCCTGCTGCGACCCACGCCTGCTGAAGCTGAGGACGGCCAAGGCGGCGAAGGCGCGCTCGGCCAAGCTGGAGCGGCTGCTGGAGATGCTGCCGGCGCTGCTGGGCGAGGGGCGGCGCGTGCTGCTGTTCTCGCAGTTCACCTCCATGCTGGCGCTGATCGAGGCGGAGCTGGAGAAGGCACGTCAGCCTTATGTGACGCTGACCGGCGACACGCGCGACCGCGCGACGCCGGTGCGTCGCTTCCAGGCGGGCGAGGTGCCGCTGTTCCTGCTCAGCCTCAAGGCGGGCGGGGTGGGGCTGAACCTGACCGCGGCCGACACCGTCATCCACTACGACCCCTGGTGGAACCCGGCGGTGGAGGACCAGGCGACCGACCGCGCCCACCGCATCGGCCAGGACAAGCCGGTCTTCGTGCACCGGCTGGTCACCGAGGGCACCATCGAGAGCCGGATGGAGGACCTCAAGGCCCGCAAGCAGGCCATCGTCGCCGGCATCCTCGGCGCCGGCAGCGGCACCGGCGGCGGCAGGGCCCTCGCCGTTACCGAGGCCGATCTGGAGACCCTGTTCGCCCCGGCCACGCCGTGACGCCAGGCCCGGGACGATGATCGTGACGCCCCGCTCCGGGGAGATGGCGGCGGAGACCGGTCGCCTCACCAGGAGGGCACCGCCGGATCCGCCACTGCCTACAGGATGCTGAACGGTCCGTCGGTAGCGCAGTTTACTCGGTCGTTCACCTCGAAATGTTCAGGAGCAGCTCTGCGTTGCGGCCGAGCAGGTCTGCTGGGCGCCAGCGGCAAGGGGCACGAGTACTTCCTCAAGCACCTACCACTTCCGGGGCAAGGCGGATGGCCGGCGCTCCATGGCACCCTCGCGCAAGCTGTGGACTGCCTTGCGGACGCTGGACGACTACCTCACCGGCCAGAGCGACTGGCTGGTGAACTACGCCGAGCGACATCGGGTGGGACAGCGGGTCGGCACGGCCCTGACTGAAGGCACGGCCAACTTCCTGGTGAACCGCCGGATGGCCAAATCGCAGCAGATGCGCTGGACCCGGCGCGGGGCCGATCGCCTGCTCCAGGTCCGCTGCGCCGTCTACAACGGCACGCTCGGCACCAGCTTCGGGCAGCACTTCCAAGCCGCCAACGACCCGCACCCGACAGTCGCCATCGCGGCCTGAACCCCAAACCTGCGACAGTCCCCGTATCACCCTCGCCATGGCGTCGGGGCATCCCTTTCAGGACGAGTTCGCCCTCGCGCATGCGCGATTGACCGCCGCGGTGCCCTGACGACCCGGACACCGCAAGCCGCCTTCGCCCGCACCGGGCGCGTCGCCGCCTCACCGATGCTGAAGCGCCTTCGGCACCTACCCGCCGGGGACGCCCTGCGCCTCGACGTAGAGCGCGTAGACGGACTGGCTCGCCGCCATGAACAGCCGGTTCCGCTTGCGACCGCCGAAGCAGACATTGGCGCAGCGCTCGGGCAGCAGGATGCGGCCGATCAGCGTGCCGTCGGGCGCGAACACCGCCACGCCGTCCTGCCCCGGGCCGCCGGAGAAGCCGCACCAGACGTTGCCCTGGGTGTCGCAGCGCAGGCCGTCCGCATGTCCCGGGTTCGCGTCGAAGAACAGGCGTCCGTTCATCGCCTTGCCGTCCACGATGTCGTAGACGCGGGTAAGCTTCGGTGCCACCGGCGTATCCACCACGTAGAGCCGGGATTCGTCGGGCGAGAAGCACAGCCCGTTCGGCCGCGCCATGTCGTCGATCGCCACCGTCAGCGCGCCGGTCGCCGGGTCGAGGCGGTAGACGCGGAACGGCATCTCCTGCGGCGCCTTGTCGCCGAGGTAGTTGCCGCGGATGCCGGCGCCGTTGTCGCTGAACCAGATCGTGCCGTCGGACTTCACCACCACGTCGTTCGGCCCGGTCAGCCTCGTGCCCTCGAAATGCGAGGCGAGCACCGTGACCGTGCCGTCATGCTCCGTGCGCGTGAGCGTGCGGCTGCCGAGCTCGCAGGTGATCAGCCGGCCTTCCCGGTCCCGCGTGTTGCCGTCCGGGTTGCCGGCCGGGCTGCGTAGCACGGCGACCGAGCCGTTGACCTCGTCCCAGCGCATCAGCGCGTCGTTCGGCACGTCGGCGAACACCAGGTAGCGGCCGTCGCCGAACCAGGCCGGCCCCTCGGTGAAGCGGAAGCCGGTGGCGATGCGCTCGATCGCCGCGAGGCCGAGCACCAGCGGCTGGAAACGCGGATCCAGCACCACGACGTCGGGGTCCGGGTAGCGCACCGGCATGCCTGACATCCAGCGCGCAGACGTCTCCGGCGCCGACGGCCCGGCCGCGACGGTGTGACCTGATCCAGTCATGTCCTCTCCCTTTCCTGCGGACGCTGCGGCGTGCCGGAACGGCTTCCGTTCGCTTCGGCTCGCGGAATCCGCTCCCGCTCCCTGTTCTGCGAGCAGCTTCACCCGACCAGCCTACAAGGCTGGTCGGGATCTGCTCTATCGCCGCGCGAAGCCGGCCTTCTCGGCCACCCGGCCCCAGCGTTCGGTATCCGACCGCAGCAGCGCGCCGAATGCCTGCTGGCCCAGCCCGCCCGGCTCCAGGCCCTGCTCGGTCAGGCGGCGGCGAAGCTCGGGGTCCTGCAGCGCCGCCTGGGTGGTGGTCTCGACACGCTCGACGATCGGCGCTGGCGTGCCCGACGGCATGGCGAAGCCTGCCCAGATGCCGCCGAGGACGGAAGGCAGACCCAGCTCGGCGAAGGTGGGCACGTCCGGCATGAGCGGTGAACGCGCCGCGGCGGCGATGGCGAGCGCCCGCAGGCGGCCGGCAGCAAGCTGGCCGCGGGCGGCCGGGATCGTCGCCATGGAGAAGTCCACCTGCCCCGCGACCACGGCCGTCAGTGCCTCGGCGCCGCCGCGGAACGGCACGTGCAGCAGCCTGACATCCGCCGCCTGCTGGAAGGCCTCGGCCACGAAGTGGGGAGAGCTGCCGTTGCCGCCGGTGCCGAAGCTCAGGGCCTCGGGCGCCTCCCGGGCTGCCGCGAGGAATTGCCGGAGGTCCTGGAAGCGCGAGGCGGCGTTCACCACGAGCATGAAGGGCGCCGAGGCGATGAGCACGATCGGCACGAAGGCGTTCGCCACGTCCCATGGCAGCCTTTCCGTCGTGTGCGGCAGCATCGCGTAGCTGTTGTCGAGGACCAGCAGCGCCGAGCCGTCGGATGCCGCGCGGGCCGCCTCGCCGAAGCCGATGATGCCGCCGCCGCCCGTGCGGTTCTCGACCGGGAATGGCTGGCCCAGCGCCTCACCGAGGTGCCCTGCCATCAGGCGCGCGATGATGTCGACGGCGCCGCCGGGCGCCCATGGCACGATCACCCGCACCGGCCGGGTCGGCCAGGCCGTCTGGGCCTGCGCCTGGGCGCACCAGGGCGCCGCCAGGAGCGCGGCCGTTGCGCGCCTCGTGATCGTGCCGCGCATCATTTCCTCCGCATCGGATCTCTTTGGCGAAGCGAGGCTAGTCGGCCGTCGAACGAATCGCAATCACGTTCCGTTTTCACACGGCGTTCAGCCTCGCGCCCGGCCATGCGTGTCGCGCGGACGCGCGTCTGGAGCATTTTCCGGCCGGGCGTATCCGGCCGGTGGCTTGAAAATGCGTGAAGCCAATGGCTGGAGCGACTTCGGTCCCGGAAGCGGTGCCAGCTTTGATCCGGCGTATCTTCCGAGCCGCTGAGCGCGTGCGCTCAGCCTGGGAATGCCCTAGAGCGGATCGCCGACGGGCGGACACGCCCGGCGGCGTGAATCCGCGGCGAGAACAACGAGCGACAGCGAACCGCTGTCCCAACCGGACTGCGGTTCGCTGTAGCCGCCGCGCGAGACGCCGCGGCGCGGCACCGCCATGCTCGCCGTGTGCGGGCTGGTGGCAGCGGAAACGCCGGGCGCGGACAAGCAGCCGTACCGGCCGGCCCTGCCAGGGCAGGTCGTGCAGCACCCGATCGTAGCGGCTGTGGATGTGCCGGGATGGTATGCCGCAGATCGGGCATGCCGCCTGAGGCTGGAGCGGCGTGACGACGATGGTGAGGCGGTCGGGGTGGGCAGGATCTGCTGCACCGGCAGCCCTGCCGGGATCAAGGGCAAGAGGCGCTTCGACAAGAACCAAGCTTCGATGGAGGTGAGCCCCCCTCCATACGTTCACTCGGAACCGGAACGACTACCCGCAGCACGGGAAATGCGGGAGAACCAATTCACGCGTAGCATTGACAGCAACACCGGGGGCGGCTGGGTCGGCAACGGCCCAGGCGCCGCTCATCTGCCCCACAAGAACGTTTTTCCGTAGCTTCCGGACTGAAAGGAAGCAGGCGATTCGGAGGATGGCTCACAATGGCGGGGCATGACCGCACCATCAGCGTATTGAAGCTGTTCACCATCGATCGACCGGTCTGGACGGCCGAGAAGGTCGCCGAGGCGCTCGAGGTGTCGGTCAGCAGCGCCTATCGCTACGTGGCCATCCTGGTCGAGGCCGGCCTGCTGACGCCCGCGCGCGGTGGCAGCTACGTGCTTGGTCCCGCCATCATCCAGTACGACCGGCAGATCCAGTTAACCGACCCCCTGCTGGTAGCCGCCCGCCCCGTGATGGCCGACATCCTCCGCTACGCACCTTCCCACTCGGTGATCCTGCTATCCCGGATGTTCGAGGATACGGTGCTGTGCATCGATCAGCTCGTCGACGGCACGTATCCGACAGCAGAGGTGAGCTACGCGCGAGGCAGGCCGATGCCGCTCTTCCGCGGGGCCACCTCCAAGATCATGCTGCCCTATCTGCCGACGCGGGACCTCAGGCGCCTGCACGCGGCCCATGCTGGCGAGATCCGGGACGCCGGCCTCGGCGAAGGCTGGGACGAATTCCGCAAGGCCCTCACCGAGATGCGCCGCAGGGGCTACGTGATCACCTATTGGGAGATCGATCCGGAGCGGATCGGTATCGCCGCGCCGCTGCTGGAGGACCAGAAGCGCCTGCTCGGCAGCCTGAGCTACGTGATCCCGAAATCCGAACAGGATACCGCGCCGCGCCTTGGGCCGCTCCTCATGGCGGCGGCGCGGGAGGTGGAAGTGCGTCTGGCCGAAGATTGACCAAAGTCGCGTATTTCAGGAACTTATCCTGAGGACAGAGAAATTTTTCGCGTATAATGCGAATTATGTTGAATTGAGTTTTGCTTGAATCCAGTCTCCCGGCAGCAACGGGAGGGGATACCCATGACTGCCGCCATTCAAGCTGGTGCGTTCCTGCATCACATGGCGCTGGAGAGCGCCGATCCGGCCCGAATGGCCGAATTCTATGCCGACGCCATGAACATGGCGGTCCGGCAGGAGGGTAGCACCTACATCTGCGAGGGGCCGCTGCGCCGCCTGCTGTTCGTCAAGGGCGAGAGCCGCCGCCTCGGCTACGCCGCCTTTGGCTGCCGCGACGAGCAGGGGCTGGAGGCGATCAGGCAGAAGGCGGCCACCAGCGGGCTCCACCTGCTCCCGTCGCCGTCTCCCTACTTCCGGCCCGGCGCCTTCGCCGTGCGCGATTGCGACGACAATCTCGTCGTCTTCGGCCTCGCCACGCAGGAGCCGGCGCGCGAGGGCATCCGCGGCCCGCTGCAGCACCTGACGCTCGCCTCGCAGGACCCGGATGCCATCGAGGCCTTCTACGTCGGCAAGCTCGGCTTCCGGACGAGCGACTACGCGCGGGCCGAGGACGGCCGCACCCTGGCCGTGTGGACACGCTCCAACCACGAGCACCATACGCTGGCCTGTTTCCGCCGCAGCCGCCAGGGCATCGACCACTTCAGCTTCGAGGCCGGCGACTGGAACGTCATCAAGGACTGGTGCGACCGCATGGGCCGGCGCCGCACGCCGATCGTGTGGGGGCCGGGGCGCCATGGGCCTGGCAACAACCTCTTCATCTTCATCGAGGATCCGGACCGGAACTGGATCGAGATCAGCGCCGAGCTGGAGGTCGTCCATGACCGCCCGAGCCACACCTGGCCGGCGGAGGACTACACGCTGAACATGTGGGGGCGCGCGATCCACCGCGACTGAAGCCGCCCCGCACAGACGCGAATGCCGAGGGGGCGCGACGCGCGGGGCCGCGGGGGCGGTCCCGCACCGCGCCGTGCAGGCCCGCCGGTCCGCCCGCGCGCGGACGGGCACGGCAGAGCCCGGCGGCGCCGCTCCCTTTTCCCGGAGAAGAGCATGAAACTCGCTACAGTTCGTATCGCCGGCGCGCCCAGCTGGGGCCTCGTCATCGGCGACACCTTCCGCGACCTCGGCGCCGTGCTGGGCGACCGCCTGCCGGACCTCAAAAGCGTCATCGCGCAGGACGCGTTCGACGGACTGCCCGCCCACGCGGAAGCGGCGCCCGCCCTTCCGCTTGATGCGCTGGAATGGCTGCCAGTGATCCCCAACCCGGACAAGATCCTCTGCGTCGGCCTCAACTACGAGACCCACCGGAAGGAGACCGGTCGCGCCGAGGTGGGGCACCCCACCATCTTCGCCCGCTACGCCAACAGCCAGACCGGCCACCGCCAGCCGATCCTGCGGCCGAAGGTCTCGGCTGATCTCGACTACGAGGGCGAGCTGGCCGTGATCATCGGCAGGCCCGGCCGCTACATCGCGCGCGCCGACGCACTCGGCCACGTCGCCGGCTACGCATGCTACAACGACGGCAGCGTGCGCGACTGGCAGCGCCATACGCACCAGTTCACGCCGGGCAAGAATTTTCCGTGCACCGGGGCGTTCGGGCCCTGGATGGTGACGCCCGACGAGGTCGGCGAACTTGCCCCGCTGCTGCTGCAGACGCGCCTGAACGGCGTGGTGGTGCAGGAGGCGCGGATCGCCGACATGATCTTCGATGTACCGCGGCAGATCGAGTACTGCTCGGCCTTCACCCGCCTCGAGCCGGGCGACGTGATCGCCAGCGGCACGCCGGGCGGCGTCGGCGCCAAGCGCCAGCCACCCCTGTGGATGAAGCCCGGCGACACGGTGGAGGTCGAGATCGACCGCGTCGGCCTCCTGGTCAACATCATCGCCGACGAGTGACGTCGGCCTCCGGCGTACGCAACGAGAAGAACGGCAGCGGGGAATCGGACATGGAAAAGCCTCTGCATTATCCGGTCGTGGTGATCGGGAGCGGGCCGATCGGCCTCACCCTGACCAACCTGCTCGGCATCCACGGCGTCGGCACCGCCATCGTCGAGCGCAACCGGCTGACGGTGCAGGAGCCGCGCGCGGTCTCCATCGACGACGAGTCGCTGCGGACCCTGCAGAACGTCGGCGTGGTGGAGGCGGTACTGCACCACGTCGTGGCCGGCTACGGCTCGATCTACTACGGACCCAGTCGCAAGCCCTTCGCGAAGGTCGAGCCGACAGGCCGGCCCTACGGCTATCCCCGGCGCAACGCTTTCCGCCAGCCCATCCTGGAGCAGCAGCTTCGGGATGCGCTGGCCCGCTTCCCGCACGTCGAGACCTTCTACGGCTGGGACCTGATCGACCATGGCCAGGATGCCGAGCGCGTCACGCTGCGCCTGAAGGGGCCCGATGGGCAGCGCCGCAGCGTCACCTGCGACTACCTCGTGGGCTGCGACGGCGCGTCGAGCCGGGTGCGGGAAGGGCTCGGCATCCAGCTAGCAGGGACGACTTTCGAGGAACGCTGGTTGATCCTCGACCTGGAAGGCAACCGCAACACCACGAAGCACACCGAGGTGTTCTGCGACCGCCGCCGCCCCTGCATCACGCTGCCAGGCCCCGACGACACGCGCCGCTACGAGTTCAAGCTCCTGCCCGGCGAGACGGACGCCGAACTGCTCGACCCCGCGATGGTCGCCAGGCTGCTGGCGACCCATGGCGCCGATCCCGCGGCCACGCTGCGGCGCAAGGTCGTGTACCGCTTCCACGCCCGCTCCGCGCCGGAATGGTCCTCCGGCCGCGTCTTCCTGGCGGGCGACGCCGCCCATCTCACCCCTCCCTTCGCCGGCCAGGGCATGAACAGCGGGCTGCGCGACGCGCAGAACCTCGCCTGGAAGCTGGCCGCCGTGCTGCGCGGCCAGCTGGGGAGCAGCCTGCTCGCCACCTACCAGCAGGAGCGCAAGGATCATCTGTGGCAGATGATCCAGCTCGCCCTGCGGATGGGGCGGGTGATGGCGCCGCGCGGCGTGCTGCACGGCCTGGCCACGCGCGCCTTCTTCCACGCGCTCAACGTCTGGCCGGCCGCGCGCGACTACGTGGCGCAGATGAAGTACAAGCCGTCGCCCTATTTCGCGAGCGGGTTCCTGGTCGGCGGCGGCTCGCGCGGGCTGGTCGGGCGGCTGCTGTCGCAGCCGGAGGTGGCGGGGCCCGACGGCACGCGGATGCTGCTGGACGAGGCGCTCGGGCCGGGCTTCGCGCTCCTCGTGCGCACGGCCGATCCGCAGAGCGCCTTCGCGCGGCTAGACCAGCCGGTGTGGGCGGCGCTCGGCGCCCGGCGCGTCGCGCTGCTGCCGGAGGGAACGACCGGCGGCGAGGCGCCGGACGGTTCGTTCGTCGCCGTCCACGAGGTCACGCCGCTGCTCGCCGGCCAGCTCCCGCCCGACCAGGCCGTGCTGCTGCGACCAGACCGTTACGTGGCAGCGACGATCCCGCTCGCCGAGGCGGCGGCGGTGGCAGCGAAGGTCGAGGCGCTGGTCGACGGCACGTGGCCTGCCTCCCGGCCTAATCAGGTGCTCCTGGTGCGGCCGGAGCAGGCCCGCGAGACCGCGGCCGCGGCGTAGCGACGCCGCGACAGTACTCGAAAAGAATCAAGCCAAGAGGAAGGTCCCCGTGATGGCAGCCCAGCGTACGAGGATGGTCGGCGACATCGTCGACGAGAATCCGATGAGCCGGTTCCAGATCGGCATTATCGTCATGTGCGGCTGCGTCGCCGTGCTCGATGGGTTCGATACGCAGTGCATCGGCTTCCTCGCGCCGGCGATCTCCGAATCGCTCGGCCATCCGCTGTCCGGCTTTGCGCCGGTCTTCGTCGCGGGCCTGCTCGGCCTCATGGCCGGCGCGGCGGTCCTCGGGCCGCTCGCCGACCGGATCGGGCGCAAGTGGGTGCTGACCGGCTCGACCTTCGCCTTCGGCATCATGTCCTTCCTCTCCGCCTACGTTACCTCGTTCGACATGCTGGTGGTCCTGCGCTTCCTGACCGGCATCGGGCTCGGCGGCGCGCTGACCAACGTCGTCGCCATCACGGCGGAGTACGCGCCGAAGCGGATGCAGGCCATCTTCGTCTCCCTGCTCTTCACCGGCATGCCGCTGGGCGCGGGGATCGGCGGGCTGGTGGCGGCGGCGCTGCTGCCCGTCTGGGGCTGGCAGGCGGTCTTCGTCGCGGGCGGCGTGCTGCCCGTGGCGCTCGCCCTGGTCCTGGCGTTGCGGATGCCGGAATCGGCCCGCTTCCTGGTCACGCGGCGGACCGGCCAGTCGGATGTCCGCGCACTGCTGGCGCGCATCGTGCCGGACCCCGCCACGCTCGACGGCATCCGCTTCGTGCCCGGCACGCCGGCGCCCAAGGGGATGTCGGTCCGCCATCTCTTCACCGAGGGACGCGCGAGCGGCACGCTGCTGCTCTGGACCTCCTACTTCATGAACCTCATCATCATCTACTTCATCGTGAGCTGGCTGCCGGCGGTGATCCGGCAGGCGGGCATGCCGCTCTCGACCGGCATCATGGCGATCTCGCTGTTCAGCGCGGGCGGGGTGATCGGCTCCCTTCTCCAGGGCGTGACGATGCAGGCGGTGGGCGCGCGGCGCTGCCTCGCCGTGCAGTTCACCCTGTCGATGCTGCTCATCGGCTCGCTCGGCATGCTGCCGCCGAGCGCGGTGCTGCTGCAGGCCGTCGCGCTGCTGCTCGGCGTCGTCGTGCAGGGCGCGCAGGCCGGACTCAACGCGCTGGTAGCGGGCTTCTATCCGACCGCCATCCGCTCGACCGGAGTCGGCTGGGCGCTCGCGGTGGGGCGTATCGGCTCGATCGTCGGCCCGGTTCTCGGCGGCGTCGTCCTGTCCCTGGGCTGGTCCCTGCAGCAGATCTTCCTGGCTGGCGCCGTGCCAGCCCTGTGCGCCGGTCTCGCGGTGCTGGTCGGCGGCCTGATGCGGAACGCCGAATTACAGGGGCGCCCGGACGAGATGCGGTTCGAGGGCGACCCGTCCCACTACTAGAGCCGATCCAGCCTGACTGTATCAGGCCGGAACGGCTCCAGCCTTTGATCCGGCGCATTTTCCGAGCCGCTGAGCGAGTACGCTCAGCTTGAAAATGCTCTGGAGCCGTTCCCGGAGAGCCACGCCGCCTCCTTCGCAGCTCGCCTACGCCTCCGCCTGGCTGAAGTGCCACCAAGGGGATCGTGTTCGTCACCGTCGAGGACGAACACGGCGACGCCAACCTCGTGGTCTACGCCGATATCGGCCGGCGCGACCGGGCGGCGCTGGTCGGGGCGCGGCTGCTGATCGCCGAGGGGCGGGTGGAACGCGAGGACCGGCACGCCGAGGTGCCGATCCTGCACCTGATCTGCCGTCGGCTGATCGACCGTACCGAGTTGCTGGAGCAGCTCGGCGCGGTGGACGGCACCGCCGAAGGCTGGGCGCGGCTGCTGGCGCGGGCGGACGAGGTGCGCCGACCGGAGCCGGGGTCGCGGCGCGATGCGGCGCAGGCGGCGACCCGCATGCAGCGCAGCCGCGCTTTCAGGTGAATCCGGGCCGGCCGGATCCGCGCATGGCGGGTGGAGCGAGTGGCATGGCGACGGGCGGATGACGAGGATCCACCGATCCTGCCCCGGTGCTCGTCATGGCCGCACCACGTCGCCATCCATCGCGGCTTCCCTGGACACGGATCACCCCGGCCTGCGCGGCGTATGGGCGACACGTTTCCGCGTCGCCGTGGGGAAGGCGGACGGACGGGCCGCTGCCGCTACGGTCCCACTTCAACGCCCGATGGCGTAGGCCTGCATCAGCCGCGGCGTGGCGGCGGCGATGACGAAGCCGTCCTCCCGGCCCACGGCGCAGACGCGGCCGAGCGACCAGCCGCTCTCCACCTTGACGCGGTGCCCGCGGCGCTCCAGCGCGGCGATGGCGTCCGGCCCCAGCCGGTCCTCCACGAGCAGCCGCCCCGCCTCGAAGCTGCGGGGATAGAAGGATTGCGGGAAGTGCTTGCTGGTGAAGAGCGGCAGGTCGATCGCGGCCTGCAGGTCCAGCCCGTGGTGCAGCCGGCGCAGCAGGACGGCGAGAGTCCACTGGTCCTGCTGGTCGCCGCCCGGCGTGCCCAGGGCGAGGATCGCCTCGCCGTCGCGCGTCACCAGGGTCGGGGTCAGGGTGGTGCGGGGACGCGTGCCCGGCCGCAGGTCGCTGGGCAGGCCGGCATTCAGCCAGCTCATCTGCCCGCGCGTGGAGATGGAGAAGCCGAGGCCCGGCACGGCAGGGGAGGATTGCAGCCAGCCGCCGGACGGCGTGGCGGACACCATGTTGCCCCAGCGGTCGACCACGTCGAGATGGACCGTGTCGCCCCATTCCACCGGCAGGGGGGCGAAGGTGGGTTCGCCGAAGCCGATGCCGACGGGCGTCTCGGCGCCGGCCATGGCGAGGATGCGGCGCATCGCCGCCGCCGCGCCGGGCAGGTCGCCGGGGACGAGGTCCATCGAGGCCGTCTCGCCCACCAGGGCGCGGCGGCGGTCGGCGTAGCCGTCGGAAAGCAGGGTGGCGAGCGGGATGTCGGACGCGTCCGGATCGCCGTAGAACACCTCGCGGTCGGCGTAGGAGAGCTTCATGCACTCCACCAGCGTGTGCACGAAGCGCTCGCCGGCCGGGTCCATGCCGGCGATGTCCATGCCCTCCAGCAGACCGAGCGTCTGGAGCAGGACGGGGCCCTGGCCCCAGGGCCCGGTCTTGTGGACGGTCACGCCGGCATGGTCGCGCGACACCGTGCGCTCCACCCGCGCCTCGTAGCGGGCGAAGTCGTCGCCGCGCAGCAGGCCGGCATGGCGGCGGCCGCTCGAATCCATCAGCGCGGCGCCGCGGTAGAAGCGATCCACCGCCTCGGCCACGAAGCCTCGGTAGAAGGCGTCGCGGGCGGCGGCGATCTGGCGCTCGCGGTCGGCGCCGGCGGCCTCGGCCTCGCGCAGGAGGCGGCGATAGGTGGCGGCGATGCCGGGGGTACGGAAGCGGCTGCGGGGGCGGGGGACCTCGCCGCCGGGCAGCCAGACCTCGGCCGAGCTGGGCCATTCGGCCGGGAAGAATTCGCGGGCCGGCAGGATGGAGGACGAGACGCGGGGCAGGACGGGGAAGCCGTCCTCCGCGTAGCCGATGGCGGCCTCCAGCACGGCCCGCAGGCTCCAGGTGCCGTGGTCGCGCAGCAGCAGCATCCACGCGTCGAAGGCGCCGGGGACGACGGCGGGAAGCAGGCCGGTGCCCGGCACCTGCGCGAGGCCCAGCGCGGCGAAGGCCTCGGCCGTGGCCGCCATGGGAAAGGGCCCCTGGCCGCAGATGACCTGCGGCTCCGGCGCGTCGTGCCGCTTGAGGATGATGGGCACCTCGCCGCCCGGGCCGTTCAGGTGCGGCTCCACGATCTGCAGCACGAAGCCGGCGGCGATGGCGGCGTCGAAGGCGTTGCCGCCGCGCTCCAGCACGGACATGCCGACGGCGCTGGCGAGCCAGTGCGTGGTTGCCACCGCGCCGAAGGTGCCGCGGATCTCCGGCCGGGTGGTGAACATGCTGCGCTCCGTGTGTTTGGAACCAATCAGGATTGGTTCCATTCTGCTGCCTCTGAGGCCACCCTAGGCCAATAGAAATAGAGGTAGAAGGGGAAGCAGCCTTGTCGGTCAACGGCAACCGATCTAACAATGGTCCCATGTTCGCCCGCACCAACGCCGCCGGCCGGCTGGAGGCCCATCTGAGCGCGGCGGGGTTCAAGACCGGCGACCGGCTGCTCCCGGAGCGGCAGTTGACCACCCTGCTCGGCATCAGCCGTCGCGCGCTGCGCGAGGTGCTGGGCGAAATGGAGCTGCAGGGCCGCCTCTGGCGCGGCGTGGGGCAGGGTACCTTCCTCGGGCCGAAGCCGGCCGTCACCCACCCGACGCCGCGAACGGGGGGCGGGCAGCAGGCCAGCCATCCCCTGGCGGTGATGGAGGCGCGGCTGACGCTGGAGCCGGCCCTCGCGGCGCTGGCTGCCATCAAGGTGACGACGGCCGATGTCGAGGCGATCCGGCACGCCGCCCGGCGCGGGGCCGAGACGCGCGACCCGGAGAACTGGGGCCGCTGGGACGGGGCCTTCCACGGCGCCATCGCCCGCGCCTGCCACAACCCGCCGCTGCTCGCCGCCTTCGACGCGATCGAGGCAAGCCGCGCCCAGACCAACTGGGGCCGGCTGCGTGCCGTCATCACCACCGCCGCGATGCGCCAGGCCTCCGCGCTGGAGCATGCGGCGATCGCCGCCGCCATCGTCGCGCGGGATGCCGCCGCGGCGCAGCGGGCGATGCGCACCCATCTCCGATCCGTCCAGCTCGCCATCGAGAGCGAGGGGATCGGCTGGGACGACACCCCCGAACCGCGGGGCCAACACGCGGACGGACATGCCGACACGGACGAACCCACTGAGCGAGCCGTATCTCGCAGGACTCCGAAGCCATGAGCAGAACGATCGTGTCGCGCCGCGCGGCTCTCCTCCTTCTCGGTTCTCCCGCGGCGGGCGGCCTGCCGCGCGCGGCGCGGGCCCAGGGCGGCTATCCGGGCGGCTATCCGAACCGGCCGGTGAGCGTCATCGTGCCCTGGGCGCCGGGCGGCTCGACCGACATCCTGGCGCGGGCGCTGGCGGAGCCGCTGCGGGTCTCCCTGGGCCAGCCCTTCGTGGTGGAGAACCGCTCCGGCGCCTCGGGCAACATCGGCTCGGCCTATGTCGCCCGCTCGGCGCCGGACGGGCAGACCCTGCTCTTCGCCACGATGAGCACGCATGCGATGAACGACGCGCTGTTCCGCAACATGCCGTTCAACGGCGCCGAGGACTTCACGCCCATCGCGCTGCTGGCCTTCGTGCTGAACACGATGGTGATGCATCCCTCCGTGCCCGCGAACACGGTGCCGGAGTTCATCGCCTACGCGAAGGCCAATCCGGGCAGGATCGCCTACGCCTCGGCCGGGCTGGGTTCGACGAACCATCTCTGCGCCGCCATGTTCGCGCAGATGGCGGGGCTGGACATGATGCATGTGCCCTATCGCGGCGGCGCGCCGGCGACGCTGGACACGGTCGCGGGGCAGACGCAGCTCTTCTTCTCCGCCGGCACGCAGACGCTGGAGCATGTGCGCAACGGGCGGCTGAAGCTGCTGGCCGTCACGGAGGGCCGGCGATCCGCCCTGCTGCCCGACGTGCCGACGGTGGGCGAAGCACTGCCGGGCTTCGAGATGGCGGTCTGGTACGGCGCGCTGGGGCCGAAGGGCATGCCACCCGCGCTGGTGGGCCGGCTCAACGGCGAGATCAACAAGGCGCTGCTGCTGCCGGAGGTGCGCGACCGGATGGCCGCGATCGGCGTCGAGGTGGCGAACGAGACGCCGGACGCGTTCGCGGCCAGGCTGCGGGCGGATGCGGCGAAGTGGCACCGGGTCATCCAGGACCTCGGCATCGACAAGACCGATGCCTGACCTGCTGCCCTGCCTGATCGACGGGTTCGAGGCGGCAGCGCGCGAGGCGGGGCCGCTGCCACGCATCCGCGCCGCCGACCGGCTGGGGCAGGCGCTGACCGGGCACCGGCTCCTCACCGCCATGGTGTTCGATCGCGACGCCATGACGGTGCAGCGCATCTTCAGCTCCCGCCCCGGCGAGTATCCGGTGGGCGGGCGCAAGCCGAAGCGCGACACCGCCTGGGGCCGCCAGGTGCTGCTGGAGGGGCGCCGCTTCGAAGGGCGAGGCGAGGCGGACATCCGGGCGCACTTCGCGGATCACGAGGTGATCCTCGGCCTCGGGCTGCGCAGCGTCGTCAACCTGCCGATCATGGTGGCCGGTCACTGTGTCGGCACGCTGAACATGCTGTGGTCGGAGAGCGAGCCGGGGGCGGAGCACGTCCGGGTGGCGCGGCTGCTGGCCCTGCTGGCGACACCCGACTGGGACCCGCGATAGGGCAGACGCCGCCGGGCGACGTCACGGCAGGTAGCCGTGCAGGACCAGCGTGTGGGCCGGTCGGGACGGATCGGTCCCGCCCGTCCGATCCACAGCCGCGCGCCGGCGGCCAGCGCCACCCGGTAGTAGTCGCGGCCGGGCCGGGTCGCCGGCTCACGCCACCACTCGGCCTCCAGCCGGTCGGGACTGGCCCTGCCCCGCTGCTACGGACACCTTTGATAGGCTGAAGGGCCTGGAGGTACGAATGGCAGAGGGTAGCGGAAAGCGCCGGTTCTTTCCGGAGGCGTTCAAGCTGGAGGCGACCGCCGCGTCGTCGGCGAGTGGGTCGCGGCGGCGCGGCGCTCCGGGGAGGCGGCTCTGGAGGGAGGCCGGCGGGGTCGCCGGCGGGGGGGAGCGGAAGGCGCTCTCGCCGCGACAGGAGCAGCGGCTGCGGCGGCTGATCTCGGATCGTTGCCCGGATCGTCTGAAGCTGCCCTTCGCCTTGTGGACCGCCTGCAGGCGCCGCTTGCAACGACGCCCCGCCAAGGTCCGGCCCTTCTTCCAGGCCCCCTCCGTCCGCTACGCCGCATAGACAATATGATGCCTAACTGATGGCCTTGTCAGTAATATCGCCGACGGACGACTGCGCCATGCGGTCCGGCACATCCGGCACGATAGGGACCTGCACCGCAGACCACGGGTGGGCGTGGCGGCACATAGGGCGGTCGAGTAACAACCGCGCCGTTCGGTCCGGCGCAGCCGGCACGATACACGCCCTTGGCGCAGACCACGGCCCCGGCGGGCGAAGCGTAGACCAGTACCCCGTAGGTAATAGCGATTACAGGCAGAATCCATTTCATAAGCATGTCTCCTTCACTGGTATGTTGAGCCGTTTGTCTTGCAACCAGCGACGTCAGTTCTTTGCTCTCTCCACCGGCCGTCAAATCCGGTTTTCTCGAGAAGCGGGATAAGCCCTGAATTCAGGGCCAATTTCGGTAGACTTCCTCCTCAGAATGGAGCCAGCGATGATTGGTTGGTCGGAGTTACTACTCCGGCCACCAAATACGGAGCATGGGGATGCGCTGTCTCGGCGATCCTGCTTGCAGGAGCATGATGCGATGCGAGGCCTTGCCCAAGGTGGGATGTATTTGGTGGCCCGGGTAGTACTTAAGCGGTGAAGGGCGGCTGGCGTGACCAGGGATACCCGAACCGAGCCTTATCGAAGCCGTATTGGAACAGAGGCGTCATGTAGGTTTGGTCAAATGGTCGATCGTAGGCGATCGTGAACTCACTTCCGATATAGGCCATGCGGAAATCGATCCCGTCACGCTCCGCATTCAGCCAAATCCGCACTGCATCGTTGTAGCCGCTGACCGCGGTCATGGTGGAAATCGCGCGCTGGGCAATAGGCAGGGTCCGGCGATTGGTCGAAGCCCAGTTGGCGTCCAGGCGCGCGTTGCGGATCAGCCAGGCACGGACCGGGGGCGCCGGGCGCCCGGCGCGGAGGCGGGCGCGGCGCTGCTCGGCGACTGCCGTCGGATAGAGGAAGGCCTGCGCCACCGCGCCGCCATCCACGTGCAGTTCCTGGTACCTGCGTCCGTCCACCTCGACATCGAAGAGCACCGGCGGGAAGAAGCCTGGAATGGCCGCTGAGGCCAACAGGATGCGGCGGATGACGCCGGCCGCCCGCGGGTCACCGCTGTTGGCGATGGCGCCGATGTTCCAAATCACTGGCAGTTGGGTGTCGAGGTTGGTGGTACCGATGAGCAGCAGACGTCCCTCGCGGTAGCCCTGGGCGATGGCCGCCAGCATGGCATCGTCCAGTTGACGGGAGATGGTGGCCAGTAGTGGCGCGGTGTCGGACAGCGCGTCGTTGAAGATCACGGCCGTGAAGTTGCGCATGGTCGCGACGTCGGCGAAGGTGACGCCGGTGTAGACCTGCTTCAGCGCGGCATCCGCCGAGGAGCCGATGAAGGCGAAGGGCGCGGTCAGCGCGCCCGTACTCACGCCGGTCACGAGGTTGAAGACCGGACGCGAACCCTCCACTGTCCAGCCGTTCAGCAGCCCCGCACCGAAGGCCCCATCCTCGCCGCCACCCGAGATGGCCAGAAGGTCCAGGGGCGGGTTCACAGCGTCGGAAGCGAGGCCCAGGAAGGCGCGCCGGCGTGCGAGGGCAGCCATGTATTCCTGGGTTATGGATGCGTAGCCGCCACCGATCAGGAAGCGCTCGTTCGGCAGACCGAGCACTGTGGCGCGGTCCGACAGGCTTCTCGGCACCGCCGGTTCGCGGACAGGCAAAGCACAGGCCGTGACACTGCACGTGCCGAGGAGAAGAGTGGAACGGCGAGAAAGCGGATTCATGTCGTGCTCTTGCGGGAACTCGGGCATTGAGGCCGATCATGCATGCCGGCCGACGAGGCGGTGGGGGCGGGAGGCGCCGGGTATCGGCGTCGACAAGGCGACGGCCACCCCGCTGGCAGCGGCACTCCGAATGGCGGAGATTCGCACGGCGCGGCCGCCTTGCAGGGCAGGCAGATCGATTTCTTGCGGGCCACGTCCGGGTGCTCTGGCCTGATCCGTCAGCGCATGGAGACGACGACCGCATCGCCGCCCAGACTCAGCATGAGGCCCGTGCGCTGGGCCCGTAGATGCATGATCACGCCGGCGGCGTTCTGCAGCCAGAGGTCGCCGTTGCTCATCTGACCCAGGGCGAAGCCGTACCGCACCTGACCGTACTCACCCGCGAACCGGGAAACGTCGCGCAGGTTGTAGACTTCACCGGTGGCATCGATGGCGGATGCGCCGACACCCCCGACCCCGAGGCCACCGATCGTGAAAGGGTAGCTGTGGCCACGGAATTCGAGGTTTCCCGTGCCACCGGCCCCGCTGCCGATGAAGGCCACGTTCACCATCTGCATCCGGACCGTGCCGTCCGGATTTTGGCCTCTTATGGCGGCCGGGCCGATGCGGTCGTTCTGGCAGCCGCACGCCGGCAGCAGGGTGGCGAGCGCTCCTATGACGGCAGCCCGGCGGGGGGCCGCCTGAGACCATGCGATGGTTGCGCCGCTCCTGCCTCGGCCTTGTTGGGCTGGGCTTGCTCGGGCAGCAGCCGGGATGCGTACGCCCGAACCCGATCCGGCAAGTCCTGCGAAGCGTGCCATGCGATGCCCCCTGTCAGGTCCTACCTGCGCCGTCTCACTGCTCCGTCGGGGGCGGCCGACTGCATGACCGGCGCCCCGGCGTGTTCAGTCGTCTTGTGATCCGAGACGGGAGATCGCTTCGCTGGGCGTGGAGAGCGGCGCAGAGAGCGTCGCCCGCAAGGCTGCCGCGTAGAACAGAGGCGGTGCCATGGAGCGCGCCAGTTCCACCACACGCTGCTGCAGGCGAGTCACGATTTCCGGATTCTGTTCGGAGACGTCGCTGGTCTCGCTGGGGTCCCGATCAAGGTTGTACAGTTCGATCTTCGGAGGCAGCACGGCAGACCAGTGCAGCTTCCAGGGCCCCTCGCGCACCGCGCCCTGCGTCGGTTCCACGTTGTAGACCACGTCGTTCCGCGCCATGCCGCCGAGGCTGGAGAGGGCCTCCCAGGCATTCCGCCCGTCCAGCGGCCGGGCCTTCTCCAGGCTTGCACCGGCCAGATGCGCCAAGGTCGGCAGCATGTCGACGACATGCATGACGCCGCCCAGCTCGCCGGCGCGGATGCGGCCGGGCCAATTCGCCAGGGCGACAACGCGCGTGCCACCCTCGTAGAGCGTGCCCTTGCCGTCGCGGAAGGGCTCGTTGCTCGCGGGTAGATCGCCCGTAAACGCACCCTCGCCCACAAACATCTTGGAGCGTGTGCCGCCATTGTCGCTGTGGAAGACGATCAGGGTGTTCTCACGCATGCCGAGGCTCCGCAGTGCCTCAACGACCTTGCCGATCTGCTCGTCCATGGCCGTGATCATCGCCGCGTACAGGCGTCGCGAGGGATCGGCGAATCCGGCATAGCGATCGATGTAGCGCTGCGGTGCCTGGAAGGGCGTGTGCGGCGCGGTAAAGGACAGATAGAGGAAAAGCGGCGTCCGTGGGTCATGCGCACCGATGAGGCGGCTGGCCTCGGCGCCGAGGAGCTCCGTGTCGTAGCCATCCTCCCGCAGCAGCTCGTTGTCGCGGTACCAATCGAGCGCACCATGGGCCTCGTGCTTGAAATGGTCGATCTCGCCCACCAGTGGGCCGTAGAAATGGTCGAACCCGCGCTGTCGCGGCCAGAATTCCTGCCGGGCATGGCCGAGATGCCACTTGCCGACCAGCGCGGTCCTGTAGCCCACCTCCTTGAGTGCCTGTGGCAGAAGGAACTCTTCCGTTGCCAGCCCGTAGCTCGCGCCGGACGGGATGACTCCGGTCTGCAGCCCGTATCGCAGCGGATAGCGGCCCGTCATCAGCGCCGCGCGCGTCGGCGTGCACATGGGCTGGGCGTAGAATTGCCGCAGCCGCGCACCGTCACGCGCCAGCGCGTCGATGTTCGGGGTCTGGATGTCGGAGCCGTGGAAGCCGACATCGGCGTATCCGAGGTCGTCGGCCAGGATGTAGAGGATGTGCGGTCGCGGCGCCGCCTGGGCGCTCGCCCGCGGCGACATGGCGGAAAGGCCGGCGATCGCCGCCATGAATCCGGCCGCGCCGGCCAGGATGTCGCGCCGGCCGGGCAGCGAAGGCTCGATCTGGTCCGTGGAGGAGCTCATTGCATCATGCCTTCTGTGGGCGCTGGACACAGCGGAAGCCGATATGTCCCGTGGTGCTGTCGATGGCCTGTCCCTGCCGCGCCGCAGGTCGGTAGCGCTGGCAGTAGTTGGGGGCGCAGAGATGCGAGCCGCCCTTCAGGACCTTTCGCGGGAACGCGGACCCGGAATCCAAACTTTCCGCCGCCGTGCCACCCACGGGGTTGCGCGGCACGCAGCACGCGCCGCTCGCCGGCGTCGGATGCCGTTCCCGGTACCAGTCCGCGGTCCATTCCCAGACGTTCCCGATCATGTCGTGCAGCCCGTAGCCGTTCGGCGGGAAGGCCGTGACCGGCGAGGTTCCGACAAAACCATCCAGCGCGGTGTTCTCGGTCGGGAAGTGCCCCTGCCAGGTGTTGGCGCGATGCACGCCATCGGCCATCAGCTCCTCGCCCCAGGCATAGGTAGCGCCCCGCAGCCCGCCCCGTGCGGCGAATTCCCACTCGGCTTCGGTGGGCAGGGCCTTGCCGATCCAGGCCGCGTAAGCCTCCGCATCGGCATGCGCGACATGGACGACCGGGTGCTCCGGCAATTCCTGCCAGCAACTGTTCAGGCCGCGAGGGCGGCGCCAGTCCACGCCTGGCACGAAGCGCCACCAGCTGGACCAGTCCCTCGGCTCGCACGGCGCCGTCGGTGGGGTGAAGACCATCGAGCCGGACACCAGCGTCTCCGACGGTGCCCTCGGATAGTCTTGGGCGCGCGGCACCCGTTCAGCCAGGGTCACGTGGCCCGTGGCCGCGACGAAACGGGCGAATTCGCGGTTGGTGACCGGATGGCGGTCGATCCAGAAACCGTCCACCACCACGTCGCGTACCGGCCCTTCCTCGGGATAGTGCCGGTCGGAACCCATGGCGAAGCGCCCGCCCGGGAGCCAAACCACGGGTTGCGCATCACTTCCCATCACAAGGCAGTTCCGCTAAAAAAACGGATCGTGCCTGGCTGATGGAGGGCGATCGCTTGGCCGCATTTCCGGAGGCTCCCGCGCTGGAGGCCGAATTCAAGGACTTCAATGACCTGGCACAGGCGACCTCGGGCTGGAACCTGGTCTACACCCAGGCAGCGGGCGGCGCCTTCAGCGGCTCCATCCGGATGGCGGCGACTCCCGCCCTGCAGATCGTCGTGCAGAACTGGTCTGCGCCGCTCATGGTGGAGGGCGAACAGCCGCGCAACATGGCCTCCATCGCCATGACAATGTCGGCCAGCGGCGGAGCACGCTGGAAGGGATTGGATCTCGATCCGCATGCCAGCGTCTTCGGTGGCAGCCAAGGGCACGAAGTGGATTTCCGAAGCCTCGGCGAGATGGAGATCATGGCCGTATCGATGAGCCACACCCTGCTTGACCGGCATCTCGGGGCGCTCTTCGGCATCGACGGCATGACGCTCGGCAGCGAACTCCTGTGGCGTATTCCGCACGGCACCGCCGGGGTTCCTGAACGTGGTAGGGCGCTGGACCTGCTGCGCGCGGTGCTGGCCAATGGCGCCGCCAGCAGCGAGGCTGCACGCCACCATCTCGAGGAAGCCGTCATGCAGATCCTGCTGGGCGGCTTGCAGATCGAGCCGCGGCAGGGGCTGGTTTCGAACAGGCAGCGCTCCCGCATCGTTCGCCTGGCGGAGGAGGTGCTGCGTGCCCGATTGAACGACCCCCCATCGCTCAGCGAACTGTGCGGTTTGACGGCAGTGAGCGAGCGCGTGCTGCAGCTTGCCTTCCAGCACGTCCATGGGGTGTCGCCCAAGCGATACCTGCGCATCCTGCGGCTCAACGCCGCACGACGGAAGCTTCGGCGTTGCGAGGGAACCGTCACGGAGATCGCCGCCGACCTCGGCTTCTTCCATTTCGCGCGGTTCGCCATGGAGTATCGCGAGCTGTTCCACCAGCTTCCCTCGGAGACCCTGCGCCAGGCCCGGTTGGAGCACGGTATGACGCCACGCCCTTCCGACGGCCGGTGCGATCCGCCTGCGCCGAGGACGGCTTCCGCCGGGTTGCCTGCATGACGGGGCCGGCCCGGACGACACTTGGCTGCCACCGGCATGCGCCGGACCGGCCATGCGAATGGCGGCAACGACGTGCATAACTTGTCTCCGCGGCGTCGCCTTAAAACCTGAACGACACGGCCACGAGCGGGCCGCTGAGACCCACATCGACGTCCGTACCCTGTTTGCGATGCTCCAGCTGCATGTGGCGGTAGCCGGCACGCAGGCTGATCGAGTCGGAAACTTGGTAGTTGATCGTGCCGAGCAGCTGCCAGGTCAGATCGGATCCGGCACCGAAGCCACCGACGTCACCGTACACCGAAGCGCTCCAGCTGGTGCCCAGCCGGCGCGTGTAGCGCAGCGCCAGAACGGGATCGATCCAGCTCGCCGAGGGCTTCAGTGTCCGGGCAGCGAGAAGGCCCTCGTTGAGGCTGAGTCGCGTGTTCACGGACCAGGGACGGAAGCCGGCACCGAGATCGAGCGCATTGCTGCCGTCCTCCCAGGCGCGCCATGTCCCCAGCACCGTTCCCGAGGTCGTGCTGAAGCGGCCCTTGCCGCCCAGGAAGAGCCGGTCTCGTGGCGTTGAGACGTCGCTCTCGACCGTCAGTGTCAGGACGTCCGCGAGTAGGCCGAATCGGCCATAGCGCATCTCGGCCGAACCCATGAAGGCGAAGCCGCTGAGATTGGAGAGTGTGTCCCCGAAGTTAGCCTCCACGCTACGCTCGGGTACGCGGCTGAATGGCGTCGACACGGTGCCACTGATCCCGGCGATCCAGAGATACGGCGTCACGGTGAAGCTCAGGCCATTCTGCGGCGCCGTGCCCGTCGTCGATGCCGCCTCTTCGGCGAAGGCCGCTGTGCCGGTCAGCAGGTGCAGGGCGACCACGCAGGACGCAGCGATGAGGCGGATCTGTGCTGGCACGATAGCGTTCTCTCGTTCGGTAGCGAGCATGGCGAACTCGGCGTGATTCAGCGCGCCGCCGGTTCGATGCTGACGGCGAGCTCCTCGACGTAGTGGATATCCACCTGGTCGCCCGGCCTTAGCGTCCGCACGAAATTCCGCATCGGTTCTGCGCGCACCACCACCGTGTGCAGACTGTTGCCAGGGTCCAAGAAGCTGACCCTATAGGTGGCGCGATCGATGCTGACCACGGTGACGCGCACGCTCATCGCCTCGTAGGCGCCGGCGGCCGGTCGTTCCCCGAGCGCAGCGCGATATTCCGCGGAGTCCGCCGTGGGCGGCGGTGCCGAGCCCGGCGCGCCCATCTGCACCGCCACGGCCTGGTAGTAATCGACCGTCACGCGATCCCCGGGGCGGACCTGCGCCAGGTTCCGGACTTCAGGGCCCGCCTTCACGGTGAACAGGTTACCGCTCGAGGAGCGCAGCAGTACGGTCCGCGTGGCCATGTCGATCGTCTCTACCGTGGCGAGGAGCGTAACGCGGTCTTCGACCATGGCCGGCCCGGCCGCCTGGACAACCGAGCTGGCCAGGCCGCCAAAGCCGGTACCAAGCGCCAGGGCAGCGCAGGCGGCCAGCAGCAAACGTCGTGAGGTCAAGACGGGCTCTCCGAAGGAAGCGTCACGTCCTAGCGTGACTGCAACTGTTTCCTACGGTCGCCGAACCGGCGCTATCCGCTTTCCGAAAGCCGCTCCCACCCGGCCATAATCGCATCGGGGTTCTCTTGATCCTTCTCAAGGGGACGGTAGTGTCCGTCAGGGTGGTGGAATTTGCGGATGATCCTCCCTCGAGTTGATGGACACCCTTGAGTAAGCTCCATGGGAGTGAGGAAGGTGTCTGATGAGCAAGACGCGGCGGGAGTTCACGCCGGAGTTCAAGCGCGAGGCGGTCGAGTTGCTGCGCTCGAGCGGCCGCCCCCTGACCCGGGTGGCAGCCGAGCTGGGGATCCAGCCCTCGATGCCGCGCAACTGGCGCGCGATGCAGAACGGCGAGGCGCTGCGGTCGCGAGCCGCCGCGCCTGTGGCGGGGTCTGCCCCTACGGTGACGGCGCCCGCCATGGCCTTGCCGGCGGATCAGGCGGCCGAGGTGGCGCGGCTGCGCCGGGAGCTCGACCGCGCCCGCATGGAGCGCGACATTTTAAAAAAGGTCTCCCGCATTTCCCGTACTGCCATCGCGGCGTCAGGCGGCATGGAGAACGCGGGCGCGGAGGAGTTCGAAGCCTGCCTGGCCATACATGGTGCGCTTGATCATCTTGATGCGGT
>NZ_JALPRX010000121.1 GCF_023223525.1 Roseomonas acroporae
TCTCCCGCATTTCCCGTACTGCCATCGCGGCGTCAGGCGGCATGGAGAACGCGGGCGCGGAGGAGTTCGAAGCCTGCCTGGCCATACATGGTGCGCTTGATCATCTTGATGCGGTTGATCTGCCCTTCGGCGGGGTTGGTGGTCCAGGGTAGGTCGAGAGCGGCGTTCACGGCGGCGATGTCCTTGCGCAGCGTGGTGACGAAGCCGGCCAGCGGCGTCGCGGCGGCAGCAGCGAGGACATCATCGAGTGCTTCGCTGCTCCGCCGCCGCAGCACGGCTGCGAGCCGCCTCGCTGCGGTGATTGTCGCGGCGAGGGTATCGGAGAAGGTGGGTCGCTCTTTGCGGTACCAA
>NZ_JALPRX010000122.1 GCF_023223525.1 Roseomonas acroporae
TCGGGCCTCGAATCCAAACGGGGTTTCCAAAGGGGCTTCGCCCTTTGGCGGGGTTCAAGGGGCAGCGCCCCTTGGCGGGGTCCGGGGCGGAGCCCCGAACGCTTCCGACGCCCGCAGCCCCCGCTGCGGGCGTTCTGCCATCCACGACAGAGACCATCGCATGACCGGACCTGCCGATCCGCAGTCCGAGGACACCCCGCAGGACAGCCGCCTCTACGGCCGCCGCCGCGGCCACGCGCTGCGCCCGCGCCAGCAGCGCCTGCTCGACGTCACCCTGCCGCGCCTGCGCTTCCCGGCCGAGGCCGCCGCCGACCCGCGCGCCGCCTTCGCCGCGCCCGCCTCCGCGCCGCTGCGCGAGACCTGGCTGGAGATCGGCTTCGGCGGCGGCGAGCACGCGCTGGCGCAGGCCGCCGCCAACCCCGAGGCCGGGCTGATCGCCTGCGAGGTGTTCGAGAACGGCCTCTGCTCGCTGCTCACCCGGCTGGTGCCAGAGGGCGGCGAGGCGGACGCGCCGCTGCCGCCCAACCTGCGCCTCTGGCCCGAGGATGCGCGGGTGCTGCTCGGCCGGCTCGCCCCTGGCAGCCTGGACCGGGTCTTTCTCCTTTTCCCCGATCCCTGGCCGAAGGCGCGGCATGCCAAGCGGCGCTTCGTCAATCCCGGCAACCTCGCCCTGGTGGCGCGGGCGCTGCGGCCGGGCGGGGAGTGGCGCATCGCCAGCGACCACCCGGTCTATCAGGCCTGGGTGGAGGAGGTGATGGGCGCGCAGGACCTGTTCGAGCGGGTCGCCTTCCACGAGACCCGCCCCGAGGGCTGGCCCGGGACGCGCTACGAGGCCAAGGCGCACCGCGAGGGCCGCACGCCCTGGTTCTGGTCGTTCCGCCGGCGCTGAGCGGCGCGCCGGCCGGGGCCGCCCGCCTCCGGCGACCCCGCCGGAAGGCGTGGGCCGGCGGCGCGCCGGCCCCGGCTCAGCCGATCCCGTCGAGCAGGGCGACGATCCTCTCCGGCTCCGCCGCCTGGGCGTCGTGCGGCACGGGCAGCTCGCGATAGGTCCAGCCCTGCTTCGACCGGGCGCGCTGCCGGCTCGGCTCGATGCTGCCGAGGGGTGGGTTGGTGTAGGAGACGTAGGTCACGGGGCGGCCGTTGCCCACCGGGTTGGCCAGCGTCAGGCGGCTCGTGTAGGTGCCCCAGGGGTGCGGCCGCAGCCGCCGGCCGAACCATTCGCGCAAGGGCGGCGGCAGCGGGAAGCTGTCCAGCGCCGGCACCGGCATGGCGATGCCCGCGCCTGACTGCGTGACGAGGCGCTGCCGGTTGCCGGCCAGGTCCTGCGGCAGGGTCGCGATGGCGTTCTCGCCGTTCTCGGGCAGCAGCGCGTCCAGGTAGACGAGGTGGCGGATGCGGTCGCCCAGCCGGTCCGTCGTGCCCGTCACCGCCATGCCGCCGAAGGAATGGCCGACCAGGACGACGTCGCGCAGCTCCTCCGACTCGATGACGTTGACGATGTCCTGCACGAAGGTGTCGATGGTGATGCCGGCGGCGAGCAGGTGGGCCCGCTCGCCGAGCCCGGTCTGGGTCGGCGTGAACACGCGGTGCCCCTTCGCCCGCAGCCCGTCCGCCGTGTGGCGCCAGATCCAGCCGCCGCCCCAGGCGCCGTGCACCAGCACGTAGGTCTTGCCGGGCGGCGCCGCGCCCGCCGCCGGCTGGGTCTGGGCTTGTGCCTGGGCCGCGGCCGTCGCGACGGCGAGCGGCGCCAGGGCGCCCAGCATGGCGCGTCGTTGCATGGCGTCGTTCCTCCCCTGATGGTGCGGCGAGCCTATCAGCGGGCCGGGCGGCGGGCCAATCGACGGGACGACGGGCCGGCTTGCCTCGGCCGCCCCGCCGCTCGAAGCTGCCGCCCCGCCCGATGCCGCCCGTCCCGTCCCGATGGAGCCCGCCCCGATGACCGCCTCCGCCACCGCGAACGCCACCCTGCGCGAACGCCTCGACGCGCTGCACCCCGAGATGACCGCCTGGCGGCGCGACTTCCACGCCCATCCGGAGATCGGCTACGAGGAGCACCGCACCTCGGAGATCGTCGCCGCGAAGCTGGCGGAATGGGGCATCGAGGTGCACCGGGGCCTCGGCGGCACCGGCGTGGTCGGCGTGCTGCGCGGCAGGCGGTCGGGCGCGGGCGGCAACCGCGCCATCGGCCTGCGCGCCGACATGGACGCGCTGCCGATGCAGGAGGCCAACCCCGACCTGCCGCACCGCTCCGCGACACCCGGCCGGATGCACGCCTGCGGCCATGACGGCCACACCACCATGCTGCTCGGCGCCGCCCGGGTGCTGGCCGAGACGCGCGACTTCGCCGGCACCGTCCACCTGATCTTCCAGCCCGCCGAGGAGGGGCTGGCGGGCGCCAAGGCCATGCTGGACGACGGGCTGTTCGAGAGGTTCCCCTGCGACGCCGTCTACGGCATCCACAACGACCCCTATGTCGATCTCGGCCGCGTGCTGGTGCACAAGGGCACGGCGCTGGCGGCGATCGACTATTTCCGCCTCGTCGTGCGGGGCCGCTCCTCGCACGGGGCGCAGCCGCACCGGGGCATCGACACCGTCGCCGTCACGGCGCAGATCGTCAACGTGCTGCACGCGCTGGTGGCGCGGCACATCGACCCGCTGGAGACGGCCATCGTCAGCATCGGCCAGATCCACGGCGGCACCTCGGACATCGTGATTCCGGAGACGGTGGAGCTGCGCGGCTCGGTCCGCACCCTGAAGCCCGAGATACGCGACCGGGTGGAGACGCTGTTCGACAACGCGGTGCGCCACACCGCCGCGGCGCAGGGGGCGACGGTGGAGCTGGAGTACCGCCGCGCCTACCCGGCCACCGTCAACACGCCCGAGGAGACGGAGCGCGCCGCGCGCTGCGCCGCCGCCGTGCTGGGCGGCGAGCAGGCGCTGGTCCGCGACGCGCCGCCGCTGACCGCCGGCGAGGACTTCGCCTTCTTCCTGGAGCGCGTTCCCGGCGCCTACCTGATGTTCGGCCAGCGCGGGCCTGAGCGGGGCGGGGTGCCGGTGCACAACCCGGGCTACGACTTCAACGACGACCTGCTGCCGATCGGCGCCGCCTATCTGGCGGGGATGGTGCAGCAGGAGCTGGGCTGAAGGGCGGGGACGGGGAGGGGCCGCGGGAGGGGGAGCCGGCCCCGGGATGCCCCCGGCGTCCAGGGCCGATGCGCCCCGGCCAAGGCCGGGGCGCCGTTCCAGGCCGGAATCGACCTGCCGCCTCCCCTTGTTTCGCGGGGCCCGATGCGCTAGATGCTGCGGCTGTAGACAATCCGCCGGTTTCTGGGGGGTGGCCTTCGCGGGCCGCCTTTTTTCGTTTTTGGAGCACCGTGACGTGGAACGCCGCGACGCAGACGGCGATCTGCCGCAGCATGAGGGCCTGGAGGCCCGCATCTCCCGCATCGTCTCGCCCACGCTGGAGCACATGGGCTACGAGCTCGTGCGCGCGCAGGTGCAGGGCAAGGACCGGCCGACGCTGCAGATCATGGCCGACCGCGCCGATGGCAGCCAGATCACGGTCGAGGACTGCGAGGCGATCAGCCATGCGGTGGGCGCCGTGCTGGACGTCGAGGATCCGATCGCGGGGGCCTGGACGCTGGAGGTCTCCTCCGCCGGCATCGACCGGCCGCTGACCCGCACCAAGGACTGGAACCGCTTCGCCGGCCACCTGGCCACGGCCGAGCTGCTGGTGCCGCAGGAGGGCCGCCGCCGCTTCCGCGGCATCGTGCTCGGGGCCGACGAGGAGACAGCCCGGCTCCGGCTGGAGGACGGCAACGACATCGCGCTGGCCCGCGGCAACATCCGCCGCGCCAAGCTGGTGCTGACCGACGCCCTGATCGAGGCCACGGCCGCGAGCCGGGACAACGAGACGCAGAGGAACTGAGACCATGGCCGTGGACGTCGCCATCGCGCGCCCCGAACTGCTCCAGGTCGCCGACGCCGTCGCGCGCGAGAAGATGATCGAGCGCGACGAGGTGCTGGAGGCGATGGAGCAGGCCATCCAGAAGGCCGGCCGCGCCAAGTACGGCCACGAGAAGGACATCCGCGCCGTCATCGACCGCAAGTCGGGCGAGGTGCGCCTCTCCCGCTGGACCGAGGTGGTGGACGCGGACACGGTGGAGAACGAGGCGACGCAGATCCCGCTGCGCATCGCCCGCAAGTTCAAGCCGGAGATCAGCGCCGGCGAGTTCATCGTCGACCCGCTGCCGCCGATCGACTTCGGCCGCATCGCCGCCCAGACCGCCAAGCAGGTGATCGTGCAGCGCGTGCGCGAGGTGGAGCGCAAGAAGCAGTTCGACGAGTACAAGGACCGCGTCGGCGAGATCATCAACGGCATCGTCAAGCGCACCGAGTACGGCAACCTGATGGTCGACCTCGGCCGCGCCGAGGCGCTGCTGCGCCGCGACGAGACCATCCCGCGCGAGGCGTTCCGCAACGGCGACCGCGTGCGCGCCTACATCTACGACGTGCGCGAGGAGATCCGCGGGCCGCAGATCTTCCTCTCCCGCACCCATCCCGGCTTCCTGGCCAAGCTGTTCGCCCAGGAGGTGCCGGAGATCTACGACGGCATCATCGAGATCAAGGCCGTGGCCCGCGACCCGGGCAGCCGCGCCAAGATGGCGGTGATCAGCCGCGACTCCTCGATCGACCCGGTGGGCGCCTGCGTCGGCATGCGGGGCTCGCGCGTGCAGGCGGTGGTGGCGGAGCTGCAGGGCGAGAAGATCGACATCATCCCCTGGAGCCAGGACAACGCCACCTTCGTGGTGAACGCCCTCGCCCCGGCCGAGGTCGCCAAGGTGGTGATGGACGACGACACCCGCCGCGTCGAGGTGGTGGTGCCGGACGACCAGCTCAGCTTGGCCATCGGCCGGCGCGGCCAGAACGTGCGACTCGCTTCCCAGCTCACCCGCTGGGACATCGACATCCTGACCGAGGCCGACGAGAGCGAGCGCCGGCAGGAGGACTTCCGCCGGCGCACCAGCCTGTTCGTCGAGGGGCTGGACGTGGACGACGTGATCGCCGGCCTGCTGGTGACCGAGGGCTTCTCCACGATCGAGGAGATCGTGGACGTCGACGACGAGGAGCTGGCGGGAATCGAGGGCTTCGACGAGAACGTCGCCGCCGAGCTGAAGCGGCGCGGCCTCGCCTTCCTGGAGAAGCGCTACGCCGAGCAGGACGAGCAGCGCCGCGCGCTCGGCGTGGACGACGCCATCGCCGAGCTGGAGAGCTTCACCCCGGCCATGCTGGTGACGCTGGGCGAGAAGGGCATCAAGACCCTCGACGACCTGGCCGACCTCGCCGGCGACGAGCTGGTGGAGATCTTCCCCGACGTCCTCGACGAGGAGAGCGCCAACGCCATCATCATGCAGGCGAGGCAGCACTGGTTCGAGGGCAACGAGTCGGCGGCCGACTCCGCCGCCCCGTCGGAGGATGGCGCCGATGGCGAGCAGCCCGGCCAAGACCGACAGGGCTGACCGGGCGGCCGCCCGGCCGGCCGGCGCCGGGACGACCGGCATCGCCGCCCCCGCGGGCGCGGCCCCCGGCACGCTTCCGGACCCGGCCCCCGGCGCTCCCCGGCGCCCCGCCGCGCCCGGTTCCGGCTTCGCCGACGCGGAGCCGGAGGAGCGCGGCCCGGTCCGCCGCTGCGCCCTGACGCGCGAGCGGCTGCCGGTCGAGCGGATGGTCCGCTTCGTGCTGGGGCCGGACCGCGAGGTGGTGCCGGATCTGGCCGCCAGGCTGCCCGGGCGGGGAATGTGGTTGAGCGCCCGGGCCGATGTGATAGAACGGGCCGCCGCAAGGGGGGCGTTCGCGAAGGCGGCGCGGGGCCCCGTGCGCTTGCCCCCCGACCTACGCGACCGGATCGAGGCTGGCCTGAGGCAGCGCCTGCGCGACCTCGCCGGCCTCGCACGGCGCGCCGGCCAGGCGGTCTGCGGGCGCGAGGCAGTGCGGGAATGGATGCAGGCAGGCCGCGCCGGCCTGCTGCTGGAGGCTTCGGATGGCAGCCCGTCGGAGCGGGCCAGACTGATCGGCGGGCGCGACCTGCCGGTGGTGGCGCCGCTCACGGCGGCGGAACTCGGCGGCGTCTTCGGTCGCGACCACGCGGTGCATGCCGCGGTGGCGCCGGGGCGGCTGGCCGACACGATCCTGCGCGAGGCGGCCCGTCTGGACGGGCTGGCCGCGCCAGGCTCTCAACCCCCAATCGTCGGGTAAGACGATGTAACAGACTGGATGGATCAGGTTCGAATCGGCGGATGAGCGACCAGAACGAACAGGACGCGGCGAAGAACCGGCTGAGCCTCAGGCCCAGCGGCGGACGGCTTGAGCTCGGCGGCAAGACGGTGGACGCGGGCAGCGTGCGGCAGAGCTTCTCGCATGGCCGCAGCAAGGTGGTGCAGGTCGAGGTCCGCAAGAAGCGTGTGGGGGCGCCCGGCGCCCCGGCCCCCGCGGGCACCGGCAGCGCCCCCTCCGGGCGCCCAGGCGGTCCGCCGCGCTCCGGCGGCGGCGGCGGGGGCGGTGCGCGCCCGCAGGCCGGCCGGCCGCTGACGCAGGCCGAGCTCGCCACCCGCCAGCGCGTGCTGGAGGAGAACCGCCGCATGGAGGCGCAGCGGGAGCGCGAGGCGCGTGAGCGCCAGGCGCTCATGGTCCGCTCCGCCGCCGAGGAAGCGGCCCGCAAGGCCGAGGAGGAGCGCCGCGCCGCCGAGGAAGCCGCGCTCCGCGCCGAGGAGGAGGCCCGCCTCAAGGCCGAGGAGGAGGCCCGCAAGGCCGCCGAGGCGGCCGCCGCGGCGGTGGCCGCCGCGACCCAGCCGACGGGCGCCCCGCCGGCCGCGCGGCGTCCCGGCCCCGTGCCGGTCTCGCCCGCGTTGCGTCGCCCCGGTGCCGCCCCCGCCGCGCCGGGTGCGCCGGCTGCGGCCGCGCCCGGCGCCGCCGCCCGGCTCACCCTCAAGGGCCGCGGTGCCGAGGAGGAGGAGGAGCGCCGCCCGGTGGTCCGCCGCCCCGGCGCCCCGGTCATCCCGGCCAAGAAGCCGGTCCTCGCCCCCGCCAAGAAGGGCCCCGCCGGCGGTGCCGACCGCCGTGGCGGCCGCATCGACGTGCAGGCGGCGATCGAGGGCGAGGACGACCGCTCCCGCTCCCTCGCCTCCGTCCGCCGCGCCCGCGAGCGCGAGCGGCGGCAGCAGGAGCTGGCGCGGCTGCGTTCGGGCAACGAGCGCGTGGTGCGCGACGTGATCCTGCCCGAGACCATCACCGTGCAGGAGCTGGCGAACCGCATGGCCGCCCGCGCCGGCGAGGTGGTCAAGGCGCTGTTCAAGATGGGCGTGATGGCCACCATCACGCAGTCGATCGACGCCGACACCGCCGAGCTGGTGGTGCAGGAGTTCGGCCACCGCGTCCGCCGCGTGACGGATGCCGACGTGGAGATCGGCCTGGAGGGCGCGACCGACGAGGAGGACGACCTGTTCGCCCGCCCGCCGGTGGTGACCATCATGGGCCATGTCGACCACGGCAAGACCAGCCTGCTCGACGCGCTGCGCAAGACCGACGTGGCGGCGCACGAGGCGGGCGGCATCACCCAGCACATCGGCGCCTACCAGGTGGTCTCGCCCTCCGGGCAGAAGATCACCTTCATCGACACGCCGGGCCACGAGGCCTTCACCGCCATGCGGGCGCGCGGCGCCAGCGTGACGGACATCGTGGTGCTGGTGGTCGCGGCCGATGACGGCGTGATGCCGCAGACGGTCGAGGCGATCCGCCACGCCAAGGCGGCGAACGTGCCGATCATCGTGGCGGTCAACAAGATCGACAAGCCGGGCGTCAACCCGAACCGCGTGCGGCAGGAGCTGCTGCAGCACGAGATCGTGGTGGAGAGCCTGGGCGGCGAGACGCAGGAGATCGAGGTCTCGGCGCTCAAGGGCACCAACCTCGACAAGCTGGAGGAGGCGATCTCTCTCCAGGCCGAGGTGCTGGACCTGCGCGCCAACCCGCACCGCGCCGGCGAGGGCACGGTGATCGAGAGCAAGCTCGACCGCGGCCGCGGCCCGGTGGCGACCGTGCTGGTGCAGCGCGGCACGCTGGAGCAGGGCGACATCGTGGTGGCCGGCGCCGAGTGGGGCCGCGTGCGCGCCATGCTCGACGACAAGGGCCGCCAGCTGAAGGAGGCCGATCCCTCGCTGCCGGTCGAGATCCTCGGCCTCTCGGGCGTTCCCGCCGCCGGCGAGCCCTTCGTCGCCGTCGAGGACGAGACCCGGGCGCGCGAGATCACCGAGTACCGCCAGCGCAAGCTGCGCGAGAAGGCGGCCGCGGCCAACAGCGCCGCGCGCGGCACGCTGGACCAGATGCTGGCCCGCATCCAGGCGGGCGAGCAGAAGGAGGTGGCGGTCGTCGTCAAGGCGGACGTGCAGGGCTCGGCCGAGGCGCTCGGCGTGACGCTCGGCAAGCTCTCGCGCGACGAGGTGCGGGTGCGGGTGCTGCACTCGGCGGTCGGCCAGATCACCGAGAGCGACATCCAGCTCGCCAAGGCGTCCAACGCCGTGGTGGTGGCCTTCAACGTGCGCGCCACCACCCAGGCGCGCGAGATGGCCAACCGCGACGGCGTCGAGATCCGCTACTACTCGATCATCTACGAGGTGGCCGACGACATCGAGAAGCTGGTGCGCGGCAAGCTCGCCCCGATCCAGCGCGAGAAGTTCCTCGGCTACGCGCAGATCCTCCAGGTGTTCGAGGTCAAGCGCCTCGGCAACGTGGCGGGCTGCCGCGTCACCGAGGGCATGGTCCGGCGCGGCTGCGGCGTCCGCCTGCTGCGCGACGGCGTGGTGATCCACCAGGGCGAGCTCTCGACCCTGCGTCGCTTCAAGGACGACGTGAAGGAGGTCACCAACGGCTACGAGTGCGGCATGTCCTTCGCCAACTACAACGACATCCGCGTCGGCGACCAGATCGAGTGCTACGAGGTGGAGACGGTGGCGGCGGTGTAGCCGCCCCACCCCTCCGGGGTTCGATCCCGGGCGCGGCGCCGGAACGGGTGCCGCGCCCGTCTTCTTTTCCGGCGGCGCCACGCCGCGTCCTTCCGGGCGTGCCGACCGCCGCTTTCCGCGGGCATTCCCGCCCGCCATATTTCCCGGACGTCGTGCCCCGTCGCAGTCGGGGACGGTCCGGCGTTTCTCGGAGTTCGGTCCATGGCCAACAGGAGCAGGGAGGAGCGGCCCGACGCGTCGCGCGGGCAGGGCAGGGGCACGGCCCGCCGCCCGCCGAAGGGCGGGGCGGAAGGAATGTCCCAGCGGGAGCCCCAAGGTCCCTCGCAGCGCCAGCTCCGCGTCGCCGAGGAGGTGCGCCACGCCCTCGCCGCCGTCTTCTCGCGCGGCGAGGTGCGGCACCCCGAGCTCGCCTCGGTGCACGTCACCGTCACCGAGGTGCGGGCCTCGCCCGACCTCAAGCACATGACCGCCTTCGTCTCCGCCCTCGGCCGCGACCTGACGGAGATGGAGCTGCGGGCGCTGAAGCACTCCGCCGCCTTCCTGCGCAGCCAGGTGGCGCATGCGGTGCGGCTGAAATACGCCCCCGACCTGCACTTCGAGCCCGACACCGCCCTCGGCTACGCGATGAAGATCGACGCGCTGCTCAAGCGCCCGGAGGTGGCGCGCGACCTGGACGGCGAGGCGGCGCCCGATCCCGCCCCGGACGCCCCGACGGCCGGCTGAGGCGAGGGCGCGGCGGAAAATCGCGCGTCTCGCCCTGGCGTGATGAAGTCGTTCATCGCCCTGTTGCCGTTCTCCTGAAAGACTGACCGTAACGAATCCCGGTCCGCAGGAGTGCCGCATGTTCCGCCCGTCCCGCCGCGCCGCCGCCGTCGTGGCCGTCGCTCTCGGCCTCGCCGCCCTGCCCGCCGCGGCGCAGCAGCCGCAGAGCTACGCCGGCAGCGCCGCCACGGGCTGGACCGACCTCGGCGGCACGCGCGAGCAGTGCATCGCCACCGCCACCGCCGTGGTGCGCGGCGCCGGCTTCATTCCCGATGCGGTGCCGCCCGGCAACAGCACGCTCTTCGCCGGCCGCAACGGCGACCTCGCCGTGGTGCGCTGCATCGCCGACCGGCGCGTGATCAGCGTCACCGTGCACCTGCTGAACGAGGGCGATCCGCTGGAGACGGTGAACCGGATCGTCGCCGCCTTCACGGATGGCGGGCAGGACAGCCCGCCACCGGGGCGGCAGCCGCCGCCGCAGCAGCCCCAGTTCCAGCAGCAGCAGCCCTATCAGCCCCAGCCCTATCAGCAGCAGCCCTATCAGCAGCAGCCCTATCAGCAGCAGCCGGGCTTCGGCGGGAAGCCGCCGCCGAGCGTGCGCTGAGCGGCCGGCGCGTCGGCAGCGGGGCGCTGCCCCGAACCCCGGCAGGGGCAGGCGTTGCCCTCCCCCGCACCCCGCCCACCAAGGGGCGAAGCCCCCTTGGAACCCCCGTTGCGGGGAGAGACGGCCCGTCGGTGGAGACACCCGGGGCCAGGACCAAGAGGGGCGCGGGAAGGACCCGCCCTCCTGCCGGGATGGGGCCGGCGGGGGCGGCGCCCTTCCCGGTGCCCCGACGTCCGGCGAACCCCGCCACGCGAGAACGGCCCTTCCGGTTCGCCTTCCCAGCCGCTACACGCTGCCCTCCGTCCGGTGGTGCCTCTGCGCGCCGGGCCCGATCCGCCCGCCCGGCTCCGCCCCGAGCCCGGCTTTCCTGCCCACGCGCCACCCGGCACGAGCCGGCCGACGCCGCGAGGCGCGCCGCTCCCGTGGTGCGCCCGCCCACCGGATTTCCGATCGCGATGCAGCGACGCCAGTTCCGCAAACCCCGTGGCCTGCCGCTCGACGGCTGGCTGATCGTCGACAAGCCCAGCGGCATCGGCTCGACCGACGTGGTCAACCGCGTCAAGCGTGCCTTCAACGCGCAGAAGGCCGGGCATGGCGGCACGCTGGACCCGCTGGCCACCGGGCTGCTGCCGGTCGCCTTCGGCGCCGCGACCAAGACCGTGCCCTACATCATGGACGGCACCAAGGAGTACACCTTCACCCTCCGCTTCGGCGAGGCGCGCGACACGGACGACGCCGACGGGCAGGTGACGGGGACCAGCGAGGCGCGCCCGACCGACGAGGCGATCCGTGCCGCCCTGCCCGCGCTCACCGGCGACATCATGCAGGTGCCGCCCGCCTTCTCGGCGATCAAGATCGGCGGCGAGCGCGCCTACGACCTGGCCCGCGAGGGGCAGGCGGTGGTGATCGCGCCGCGTCCGGCGCGGGTGGATCGCTTCGAGCTCGTCTCCCGCCCGGATGCGGACACGGCGACCTTCCTCGTGCAGAGCGGCAAGGGCGTCTACATGCGCTCGCTGGCGCGCGACCTCGCGCTCGCGGTGGGCACGGTCGGGCACATCGCGGCGCTGCGCCGCCACCGCGTCGGGCCTTTCCGCGAGAGCCACGCGATTCCGCTGGACAAGCTGGTGCCGTCGGAGGATACCCCGCCTCCTTCCCCGGACCTCCTGCTTCCCGTGACGACCGCGCTGGACGACATCCCGGCGCTGGCCCTGACGGACCAGGAGATCGCCCGCCTCTCGCACGGCCAGTTCATCTCGCTGGTCGACCTGATGGGCCGGGTTCCGGACGCGGCCGATCCCGATGGCGGATTGGCGCGCGCCATGGCGGGGGGGCGCCTCGTCGGGCTGTGCCGTTTCCACGAAGGCTTGCTGAAGCCGGAGCGGCTGCTCGTCGCGGGCGATCCCTGAAACCGACCATCGAGGATCACACGATGTCGATCACCGCGGAGCGTCGCACGACGCTCGTCTCCGAATACGCCACGAAGCCCGGCGACACGGGCAGCCCCGAGGTGCAGGTCGCCCTGCTCTCCGAGCGGATCAGCAACCTGACCGAGCACCTGAAGGCCCACGCGAAGGACTTCCACTCGCGCCGCGGCCTGCTGGTGCTGGTCGGCCAGCGCCGCTCGCTGCTCGACTACCTCAAGCGCAAGGACCAGGCGCGCTACGCCAGCCTGATCCAGCGGCTCGGCCTGCGCCGCTGAGCTGATCCGGGGCCTCGGCCCCGGAACGCGGCGGACGCTTCGTGTCCGCCCGCGCGGGGTTTTCGTCTCCCCGCGCCGCCGCCCGGTGCCGCGCGCCCGACCCGTGCATGGCGCCCACGCGCCACCCGGCGCCTGCACGGCGATTTCGCTGCGCCATGGCGCCTGCACGGCGATTTTGCTACGCCACGGCGCCTGCACGGCGCCGATGCGACGCTACTCTGCCGGCTTTCCGGGCGTCTCCTCCTCCACCGGCACCGTCACCTCCTGCCCGACCGCGAGCAGCGCCGCCGCGATCGGCGTCGCCAGGATCACGCCGCCTAGGCCGAACAGCGTGCCGATCGCGGTCTGCGCCAGGATGGTCGCGGCCGGCGGCAGGTCCACGGCGCGCTTCTGGATGATCGGGGCGAGCACGTTGCCCTCCACGGTCTGGATCACCGTGTAGAGCGCGATCACCAGCAGGATCTGCTGCGGCCCGTCGGCGGCGGCCACCAGCACCGCCGGCACCGCGCCGGCGATGGCGCCGATATAGGGGATGAAGTTCAGCAGCCCCGCGATCAGCCCGAGCACGGGGGCGAGGGGCACGCCGAGCGCCATCAGCCCGAGCGTCGTCACCACCCCGACCGCCAGCATGTCCACCATCTGCCCGCCGAGCCAGGCCTGAAGGGTGAGGCCGAGCCGGCCGAGGATCTCGCGCGCGCGCCGGTGCTGGCGCGCCGGCAGCAGCCGCAGCATGCCGTTCACGTAGGTTTCCGGCGAGGCCGCGAAGTACAGCGCGGCGGCCAGCAGCAGCACCAGCGTGCCGAGCGCGCCCAGGGTGGAGGAGAGCACCCCGGCCACCGTGCCGGCGATGCGCGGCGCCACGTCGCTTCCCCCGCCCTCCTGGGAGCCGCTGCCCCCGAGCGCGGGCGGCAGGTGCTCCATCGTCCAACGGCCCCAGGGGCTGTCCTGCATCGTCTCGCGCAACTGCCGGAGCTGCTGCGTCAGTTGCTCCCGCAGCGCCCCGAACTGCTGCGCGAGCGAGGGCCCCGCGAGCCACAGGCCGAGCGCGGCGACGAGCACCAGCGCCAGCACCACCAGGGCGAGGCACCAGCCGACGCCCAGGCCGGTCCGCCGGCTCAGCCAGCAGGCGGCCCCGCGCAGCCCGGCCGCGAGCAGGGCGGCGGCGAAGATCAGCATCGCCACGTCGGCGAGCAGCCACAGCGCCAGCGCCACGGCGACGGCGATCGCGCTCCAGCGGACGATGGCGGCGATCCGCTCCAGCGCCTGCACGCGGCGCTCGTCGAGCAGGGCGCTGCGGCCGGGGAAGGACGGGGTGAAGGAGGGGGTGGGATCGGGCTCCGGCATGCTGCTGCAACAATCCTGTGCCGAATTCGTTGCCGCCGGTCGCGGCCCGGGGAGGTGACGGGCCGGGCCCGGCCCGGAGCGCCCGGTCCGGGAGGCCATGGCCGGGCTCGGCCGCGCGGGCCGGCGCGGTCGTGGCGGCGGGTCGTGGCGGCACTGCGGCGGCCATGGCAGGGGCGAGAAGAATTCCGTGGCATTCCGCAAGCAGGCGGGCCATATCTCCGGCCCATGCCTGCCCCGAGGGGGCAGGCCATCCGCCGCGCACGTGGCGGGCTGACAGGACGCTGCCGCGCGGCACCCCGGATGACGAGGATCGCGACGGCGTTTCCGGCCACATGGAGAGGGGTGCCCCGCACCCCGCCGCGTTCGCAACGCGGCCGCCATGCCGCCCGAGACGCCGAGCACCCGCCGCAAGGGTCGCCGGAACCGTCGTCATCCCGCTGCGTCGCACCAGGGGCGGGCCGCCGAGCGGCACCCTTCCGCCCCACCTCGCCATCGGCCGCCCCGGACGGGGCCGCCGCGGATCGTCGCCACCGGGCGCGGTCCCACGAAGGACGACGCATGTTCGACAACTACTTCCGCAAGGACATCTCCTGGGGTGGCCGCACCCTGACGCTGGAGACGGGCAAGATCGCCCGTCAGGCCGACGGCGCGGTGATGGCCCGCCTGGGCGACACCATCGTGCTCTGCACCGCGGTCGGCGCCCGTTCCGTGAAGCCGGGGCAGGACTTCTTCCCGCTCACCGTGAACTACCAGGAGAAGGCCTTCGCGGCCGGCAAGATCCCGGGCGGCTTCTTCAAGCGCGAGGGACGTCCCTCCGAGGCCGAGACGCTGATCTCGCGCCTGATCGACCGCCCGATCCGCCCGCTGTTCCCGGAAGGGTTCCGCAACGAGGTGCAGGTCGTCGCCACCGTCCTCAGCCATGACATGGAGAACGATCCCGACATCGTCGCCATGGTCGGCTGCTCGGCCGCGCTGACCCTCTCGGGCATCCCGTTCTTCGGGCCCGTCGGCGGTGCCCGCGTCGGCTACATCGACGGCCAGTACGTGCTGAACCCGACCGTGGAGCAGCGCAAGGCGTCGCAGCTCGACCTCGTCGTCGCCGGCACCCAGGAAGGCGTGCTGATGGTCGAATCCGAGGCGCAGGAGCTCTCCGAGGAGGTGATGCTCGGCGCCGTGACCTTCGGCCACCGCATGTTCCAGCCGGTGATCGAGGGCATCATCGAGCTGGCCGAGCGCGCCGCCAAGGAGCCCTGGGCGCTGCCCGAGGCCTCCGAGGCCGAGACCGCGCTCAAGGCCCGCGTGGCCGAGCTGGGCCGCGAGGCCGTCGCCGCCGCCTACAAGGAGACGGTCAAGCAGGTCCGCTACGAGAAGGTGGGCCAGGCGAAGAAGCAGGTCATGGCCGAGCTCGGCGAGGATGCCGAGAAGGCCAAGGGCTTCTTCAAGGACCTGGAGGCGGACGTCGTCCGCAACGCCATCCTCGACACCGGCCTGCGCATCGACGGCCGCGACACCAGGACCGTGCGCCCGATCGTCTCCGAGGTCGGCGTGCTGCCGCGCGCCCACGGCTCGGCGCTGTTCACCCGCGGCGAGACCCAGGCCCTCGTGGTCGCCACCCTCGGCACCGGCCAGGACGAGCAGATCATCGACGCGCTCGGCGGTGAGTACCGCGAGAACTTCATGCTGCACTACAACTTCCCGCCCTACTCGGTGGGCGAGACGGGCCGCATGGGCTCCCCGGGCCGGCGCGAGGTCGGCCACGGCAAGCTGGCCTGGCGCGCCGTCCACCCGATGCTGCCGGCCAAGGACAAGTTCCCGTACACGCTGCGCATCGTCTCCGAGATCACGGAGAGCAACGGCTCCTCCTCCATGGCGACCGTCTGCGGCTCCAGCCTCGCGCTGATGGATGCCGGCGTGCCGCTGACCCGCCCGGTGGCCGGCATCGCCATGGGCCTGATCAAGGAGGATCGCGGCTTCGCCGTGCTCTCCGACATCCTGGGCGACGAGGACCACCTCGGCGACATGGACTTCAAGGTGGCCGGCACCGAGCAGGGCGTGACCGCCCTGCAGATGGACATCAAGATCACCTCGATCACGCCCGAGATCATGCGGATCGCGCTGGAGCAGGCGCGCGAGGGCCGGATCCACATCCTGGGCGAGATGAGCAAGGCGCTGACCGGCGCCCGCGGCGACGTGGCGAGCAACGCGCCGCGCATCACCGTCATCAACGTGCCCAAGGAGAAGATCCGCGACGTGATCGGCACCGGCGGCAAGGTGATCCGCGAGATCGTCGAGCAGACCGGCTGCAAGATCGACATCGAGGATGACGGCACGATCAAGATCGCGGCCACCTCCCCCGAGCAGAGCCAGGCCGCGATCGACAAGATCCGCGGCATCACGGCCGAGGCCGAGGTGGGCGTGATCTACACCGGCAAGGTGGTCAAGACCGCCGATTTCGGCGCCTTCGTGAACTTCCTCGGCGCCAAGGACGGCCTCGTCCACATCTCCGAGCTCGCCAACGAGCGCGTCGGCCGCACCACGGACGTGGTGAACGTGGGCGACGCGGTGAAGGTGAAGGTCATCGGCTTCGACGACCGCGGCAAGGTGAAGCTCTCCATGCGTCAGGTCGACCAGGCCACCGGCGCCGACATCTCCGAGCAGGTCGGCGCCCGCCGCCCGCGCGAGGAGGGCGAGGGTGGCGGCGACCGCGACCGTGGCGATCGCGGCGACCGTCGCGACCGGCGCCCGCGCCGCGACTACGCCTGAGCCCTTGCCGGCCGGCAGGCGGCGCCCCGCTGTGGCGGCGGCGCCGCTTGCCTTCCGGAATCGCGCTTTCTGACGAAAACGTGTAAACGGCGCGACAGGGGGGTCGCTTTCGCTCCCCGGTTGCCCATATCCCAGTCCCGAACCGCCGGAGCGTGCCGCCTTGAAGACGATCAACCCGATCCGCATGGGAGGGGTCGAAGTCCTGCCGCTCGTCGAGGGCGGCAAGGGTGTCTCCGTCTCTACCGGTGCCTCCTCGGGCGCCTGGGCGGCGGCCGGCGGCGTCGGCACCTTCTCGGCGGTCAACGCCGACAGCTTCGACGCCGACGGCAACCGGATCCCGCAGGTCTATCACGGCACCACGCGCCGTGAGCGGCACGAGGAGCTGGTGCAGTACGGCATCGTCGGCGGCATCGCGCAGGCGCGCGAGGCGCATGAGCGGGCCGGCGGCAAGGGCCGTGTCCACGCCAACATCCTCTGGGAGATGGGCGGCGCCGAGCGCGTCATCCGCGGCGTGCTGGAGGGGGCGAAGGGCCTCATCAACGGCCTCACCTGCGGCGCCGGCATGCCCTACCGCCTCGCCGACATCGCCCGCGAGTACGGCGTGTTCTACTACCCGATCGTCTCCTCGGCGCGCGCCTTCAACGCGCTGTGGAAGCGCTCCTACAGCAAGACGCGCGAGTGGCTGGGCGGCGTGGTCTACGAGGACCCCTGGCTGGCCGGCGGCCACAACGGCCTCTCCAACAGCGAGGACCCGCTGAAGCCCGAGGCGCCCTTCGCCCGCGTGCTGAAGCTGCGCCAGCAGATGCGCGAATTCGGCCTCGGCGACGTGCCGATCATCATGGCCGGCGGCGTCTGGTGGCTGGAGGAGTGGGAGGAGTGGATCGACAACCCGGAATTGGGCCCGATCGCCTTCCAGTTCGGCACCCGCCCGCTGGTGACGCAGGAGAGCCCGATCTCGGATGCCTGGAAGCAGCGCCTGCTGACGGTGAAGGAAGGGGACGTGCTGCTGCAGCGCTTCTCCCCCACCGGCTTCTACAGCAGCGCCGTGCGCAACGAATTCTTGGGCGAGCTGGAGCAGCGCAACGAGCACCAGGTGGCCTATACCGGCGAGCCGGTGGGCGACCACGTCGCCACCTACGGCGTCGGCCCGCGCAAGCGGCCGGTCTGGCTGACCGAGCACGACCTGCAGCGCGTGCGCGGCTGGGAGAGCGAGGGCTTCACCGAGGCCATGCGCACCCCGGACAACACGCTGATCTTCGTGACCCCCGAGCGGCAGGCCGAGATCCTCAAGGATCAGGTGGACTGCATGGGCTGCCTGTCCTCCTGCCGCTTCTCCAACTGGGCGCAGGAGACGGCGGACCACTCGAACGGCAAGAAGGCCGATCCGCGCAGCTTCTGCATCCAGAAGACTCTGCAGGACATCGCGCATGACGGCGCGCTGGAGCACAACCTGATGTTCGCCGGCCACAACGCCTTCCGCTTCGGCCGCGACCCGTTCTACTCGAACGGCTTCATCCCGACCGTGAAGCAGCTCGTCGAGCGCATCCTGACCGGGCGCTGAAGGCCGGGCGCTGAAGGCGGCGGGGAAGGCAGCGCCTTCCCCGGAAAGCCTGGCGGCGCCAGCCTGGCGCCGCCGTGCCGCTCAGCCCAGCCCCAGCAGCTCCACGTCGAACACCAGGGTCGCGTTCGGCGGGATCACGCCGCCGGCGCCGCGCGCGCCGTAGCCGTGCTCGGGCGGCAGCACCAGGATGCGCCGGCCGCCGACCTTCATCGTGGCGACGCCGAGATCCCAGCCCGAGATCACCTGGCCGACGCCGATGGTGAAGCGGAAGGGCTGGCCCCGGTCGCGCGAGCTGTCGAACTTGCGGCCCGGCGTGCCCCCGCCCGCGTCCAGCCAGCCTGTGTAGTGCACGATCACGGTCTGGCCGGGCGTGGGGGAGGGGCCGTCGCCCACCGTCTCGTCGCGGTAGCGGATGCCGTTCGGCATGGTGGCGAACGTGTTCGGCGTGTCGGTCATCGGCTGGCTTCTCCGGATGTTCGAAGGATGGAAACGGCCGCGTCGCCGCGGGGTTCGGCCGGATGGGCCGGGGGGCGGGAAGCCGCGGACGGGCAGGAACCGGCAGCGGCTTCCCGCGGCCCGGCCTGCCGCCCGCCGGATGCGCCGACGCGGCCGGCTTCCTGAGTCGGCCCCCTGAGTCGTTCCCCCTGGGACGGCCTTTTGGGACGGCCCCTTGGGACGGCCCCCTGGGACAGACAGTGGCGGCCGCCGGGTCAGGCGCCTTCGCAGCCCTTGGCGCGCAGCGACGCCGCCACCCAGTCGCGCGCCCATGCCCCGGCCTCGATCTCGGCCTGGTTGCGCACCTCCTTGGCGTTGTGCGCCTCGCCGGCCGCCACCGCCGCCTCGGCATCCTCGCGCGGGATCACCACCACGCCGTCCGTGTCGGCCAGGATCAGGTCGCCCGGCATCACCACCTGCCCGCCGCAGGCCGTCGGCGTGCCGATCTCGCCCGGACCGTCCTTGTAGGGGCCGGAGGGCGTCACGCCGCAGGCCCAGACGCCGATCGGCATCTTCGCCAGCGCGTCGATGTCGCGCACCGCGCCGTCCAGCACGATGCCGGCGACGCCGCGCTTCGCCGCGTGGCCAATCATCAGCTCGCCCATTAGCGCGATGGAGAGGTCGTGGCCGCCGTCGCAGACGATGACGTCGCCCGGCTCGGCGAGGTCGATGGCGCGATGCAGCATCAGGTTGTCGCCGGGGCGGGCGCGCACGGTGAAGGCGGGGCCGGCGACGACGGCGTGGCCGCCATAGGGGCGGAAGCCGCCGCGCATGGTCTGGATGCGGTTCACCACGTCGCCGAGATTGGCCGCCGGCACCTTCGCCGCGCGGGCGCAGAGCGCGGCGGGCACGCGCGTGGTGATGGGGCGGATGCGGAATCCGAGGGTCATGGGGCGGCCTCCTCCGGCGTTCGTGCGTCGCGCGGCCCGCGACGTCTGCGGCTCGGGGCGACGTGATCGCATGATCGGCGCGGGTGGGGAAGCGGTCGCGCCCGAGACCCCGCGCGCGCCGTCACGTCCTCCCGGCCGCCGCTCCCGCCGAGTGCCGCATCCCGATCCGCGGGGCCCGTCCGGTCGCGACGCCGGCGCGGAACTTCGCTGCCTGCCGAACCCGGCGCGGCTCGAGGCCGCTTCCGGATCCCCCCGGGAGGGCCGAGGGGGCCATGCGGTCAGTCCTCCCGCACCGCCGCCACCTGGCCGCCCGAAAGCCTCAGCAATTCGGCTGCCGTGCTGCGGAACACGTGCCGCGGGCTGCCTGCCGCCGCCCAGACCGGGTCGAGCGCCAGCAGGTCCTCGTCCACCAGCACCAGCGGCGGCGTCAGGTGGCCGAGCGGCGCCACGCCGCCGATCGCGAAGCCCGTCGCCTCGCGCACCCAGCGCCCCTCGGCGCGGCCGAGCGTCAGGCCCAGCGCCGCCTCGCACCTCGCCACGTCCACGCGGTTGGCGCCGGAGGCGATCACCAGCACCGGCCGGTCGCCGGCCCGGAACACGATCGACTTCGCGATCTGCGCCACCGCGCAGCCCACGGCGGCGGCGGCCTCGGCGGCGCTGCGCGTGCCCTCGGGGAATTCGGTGATGCTGTCCGGGTGTCCCGCCTCGACCAGCGCGCGCCGGACGCGTTCCACCGAGCCTTCCGCCATGCCGCCCTCCGCCGCGGATCCGTCCGGGTGGGCCTTACCGGCTGGCCGGCGTGGCGGCCAGACCGGCTCGTCGCTTTCCGGACGGATTTCACGCTTCCGGGTATTGCAGCCCGCCGGCCTTTGATCCGGTCCATTTCCCGAGGCGCCGGGCAGTACGCCCCGCCTGAACGTGCCCTACGGCCGTACCGGATCGGGCGGGATCTCCGGCCCGATGCGCAGCCCGATGAAGCCCGCCGCGCCGCCGGTCTGGTCGCGCCCGGCGCCGACGGTGAGGTTCAGCTCGGCCCCCCAGCTCGTGCGCCCCTTCACCACCAGCCCGCCGCCCGGCATGGCGGAAAGCATCTTCCCGCCCAGCACCGCATCCTTGTCGACGAAGATCATGGCATGGACGTTGAGGTCCGAGGCGAAGGCGAATTTCTTGGCGATGGAGACCGCCCCGAGCTTCTCCAGGTCGATCCCGGTGCCGGCCACGGTGGAATCCTCCACGCCGTCGTGGCGCACCCGCCCGCCCGGCTCGATCTTGCCGATCGAGGCCGGCTCGCCCGTCACCATGTTGGTGCCCGGCGCCGTCACGTCCTTCCAGGTGCCCTGGCCGGCGGCGAGGACGAGCTTGGCGAGCAGGTCCATCACCTCGGTATCGGCGGCGGCGAGGCGGGCCTGGGCGAATTTCGTGGGGTCGGCCTTCGGGTTCGCCGCCGCGTCGCGGGCGATGCCGGCCAGGATCGGTGCCAGCGGGTCGTCGAGGGCCGGCAATTGCAGGCCGAGCTTCAGCGGCGCGCCGATCCGCGTGTGGGCGATCCAGCCCGTGTGCGGCGCCACCCCGGCGGGGTCGAATTTCGCCATCAGCACGGGGTCGAGCCTCAGGGTGTAGTCGCCGAGCAGGTGGCGCGGCGGCTGGTAGCCTTGGGAACCGGACATGCGCGCCTCCCCGGGGGAGCATGGTGGGCATGATGGGACCGGACGGCCCGGTCACGGCATGGCCGCCATACCACACGGCAACGGACTGACGCCGCGCTGACATGCCATATGGACGGCGTGACCGAGCCGCTCGCCCTCTACATCCACTGGCCGTTCTGCGCCGCGAAGTGCCCCTATTGCGACTTCAACAGCCATGTCCGCGAGCGCATCGACCAGTCGCGCTTCGCCGCGGCGCTGCGGCGGGAGCTGGCGCACGAGGCGGCGCGGGTGGGGCGCCGGCCGCTCGCCTCGGTCTTCTTCGGCGGCGGCACGCCGAGCCTGATGGCGCCGGAGACGGTGGCGGCGCTGATCGGCGACGCGCTCGCCTTCTTCGACCCGCTGCCCGACATCGAGATCACGCTGGAGGCCAACCCGACCAGCGTCGAGGCCGGCAAGCTCGCCGCCTTCCGCGCGGCCGGGGTGAACCGCGCCAGCCTCGGCGTGCAGTCGCTGGAGCCGGAGGCGCTGCGCTTCCTCGGCCGCCGGCACGACGCGGCGCAGGCGGTGGCCGCGCTGGAACTGGCGCGCGCGCTGTTCCCGCGCCTCTCCTTCGACCTGATCTATGCCCGGCCCGGCCAGTCCGAGGCGTCCTGGCGGACGGAATTGCGGCGCGCGCTGGCGCTCGCGGCCGACCACCTCTCGCTCTACCAGCTCACCATCGAGCCCGGCACGCGCTTCGCGACCGAATACGCGCGCGGCGCCTTCCGGCTGCCCGAGGAGGAGGACGCGGCCCGGCTCTACGAAGCGACCGCCGAGGAGGCGGCGCGCTTCGGGCTGCTGCCCTACGAGGTCTCCAACTACGCCGTGCCGGGGGCGGAAAGCCGGCACAACCTCGCCTACTGGCGCTACGGCGACTATCTCGGCATCGGCCCCGGCGCGCATCAGCGCGTGTCGCAGGGGGCCGGGATCCTCGCCACGCGCCGGCACCGCGCGCCGGAGGAATGGGCCGCGCGGGTGGAGCGCGACGGGCACGGCGCGGTGGAGACGGAGGCCCTGGCGCCCGCCGACCGAGCGCGCGAGGCGCTGCTGATGGGGCTGCGCCTGGCCGAGGGCATCGACCCGGCGCGCATCGAGGCGCGCAGCGGCCTGCCGTTCGGAGAGGCCGTCGATGCCCGGATGCTCGATGCCTGCCTGGAGGAGGGCTACCTCGAATGGCGTGGCACGAGGCTGGTCGCGACTCCCGAGGGCCGGCTCAGGCTGGACGCGATGCTGCCGGCGCTGCTGCGCTGAGCGCGGAGGGAGGCCGGACCCGCCCTCAACCCCCCGACAGCCGGACCGTCAGCCCGCTCAGGAACAGGCCGAGCATCAGGTCCACCACCACGAACATCGCCGCGCGGCCGCCCGGCAATTGCAGGGCCGTCCGCGCCACGAACCATTCCAGCCAGACCGCGTAGAACAGCGCCACCACGCCGAGAGTGCGCGACAGCCCCCCGGGCACCAGCCCGCCCGGCAGGGTCAGGGCCAGCAGCGCCACGTACTGCACCACGTTGGCCCAGTTCCACGCCGCCAGGAAATGCGGCCACAGCGCCTGCCGCCCCGCCGCCTTCGCCAGCGCGTGCGAGATCAGCGCGAAGCCGGCCCAGTTGCAGACATAGGCGATCAGCTCGGCCAGCAGCCCGGGGACGGGGTCCGCCGCGTCCGGCGCGCCGCCCTCGCCCGCCGACCAGGTGAGCAGGCGCAGCCCCAGGAAGGCCGGCAGGCAGATCGCGGCGGCCCAGAAGGAGCGCGCGGCGCCCTCCGGCGTGGCCTCGATCCAGCGCAGCCCCTCGCGCCGCCCGCGGCCGAGCAGGAAGGCCCCGTGCAGCCCGGCCGCGATGATCGCGGCGAGCGGCGGCCGGCCTGCCGGCGCGTCCGGCGGAGGATCGTGTGGCGGGCCGGGGGGAGAGCCGGGAGGGTCGCCGGAAGGCGGGGAGGGGGTGCTCAGGCGCGGGTCCCGGCGCCGGGCCCCATGCTGCCGTGGCCCGTGCCCATCACCTCGTCGATCACCGCGCGGTACAGGGCGGCGAGGCCGCGCAATTCCGCCACCGGCACGCGCTCGTCCACCTGGTGCATGGTGCTGCCCACCGAACCCAGCTCCGCCACCGGGCAGTAGCGCGCGATGAAGCGCGCATCCGAGGTGCCGCCGCCCGTGTCCAGCGCCGTCTCCTCGCCGGTCGCGCGCCGCACGGCGCGGCGCAGCGCCTCCACGAAGGGGCCGGGCTCGGTCAGGAAGGCCTCGCCGGAGATCTTCACCTCGAGCCCGTGCCCCTCGCCCTCGGCCTCCAGCGCGCGGCGCAGCATGCCGGCGAGGCCCGCGCCGGTATGCCCGTCGTTGAAGCGGATGTTCAGCCGCGCCTGCGCCGTGGCCGGGATGACGTTGGTCGAGGGGTTGCCCACGTCGATGCTGGTCACCTGCAGCGAGGAGGGCTCGAACCAGTCGTTGCCCGCGTCCAGCGGCGTCGCGGTCAGCCCGTGCAGCACGCGCAGCAGGCGGTGCACCGGGTTGTCGGCGCGCTGCGGGTAGGCGACGTGGCCCTGCTTCCCGTGCACCGTCAGCACCGCGTTGAGGCTGCCGCGCCGCCCGACCTTCACGATGTCGCCGAGCCGCACCCGGCTGGTCGGCTCGCCGACGAGGCAGAGATCGGGGATCCCGCCGCGCTCGGCCAGCCATTCCAGCACCTTCACCGTGCCGTCCAGCGCCGGGCCTTCCTCGTCGCCGGTGATCAGCAGCGAGAGCGTGCCGGGCAGGTCCGGCTGCTCGGCCAGCAGGCCCGCCACCGCCGCGACCCAGGCGGCGACGCCGCCCTTCATGTCCACGGCCCCGCGCCCGTAGAGCACGCCGTCGCGCACCTCGGCGCCGAACGGGTCGTGGCGCCAGGCGGCGAGGTCGCCCGGCGGCACCACGTCGGTGTGGCCGGCGAAGCAGAGATGCGGGCCGCGATTGCCCGCCCCCGCCGGCGGGTCGCGCCTCGCCCACAGGTTCTCGGTGGCCCCGAAGCGCACCCGCTCGCAGCGGAAGCCGAGCGGCGCGAGCGCCGCCTCCAGCACGGCCAGCGCCCCCGCATCCTCGGGCGTGCCGTCCGGCGCCGCGTAGGAGCGGCAGCGGATCAGCGCCTGCGCCAGCGGCAACGGGTCCGCCGCCACCGGCCGCGAGGGATCGCCTGCCGCGGATGAGGGAACGGGCGACGCCGTGCCGGCCTGCGGGCGTGCCTCGCTCATCGCGGCGTGGCCCGGAGGGGGGGGCAAGGCGGGGACCAAGGCGGGGGCCGAGAGGGGCCCCGGGATGGGGGCCGGGGCGGAGGGTGGGGCGGGGCGGCCGCGCATCAGTCGCGCAGCAGGTCGTTGATCGAGGTCTTGGAGCGCGTCTGCGCGTCCACGCGCTTGACGATCACGGCGCAGTAGAGCGAGGGGCCCGGCGTGCCGTCCGGCAGCGGCCTGCCCGGCAGCGAGCCCGGCACCACCACCGAATAGGCCGGCACCCGGCCCATGAACACCTCGCCCGTGGCGCGGTCGACGATCTTCGTGGAGGCACCGAGGAACACGCCCATGGCGAGCACGGCGCCGCGCTCGACGATCATCCCCTCGGCCACCTCGGAGCGGGCGCCGATGAAGCAGTCGTCCTCGATGATGACGGGCTCGGCCTGCAGCGGCTCCAGCACGCCGCCGATGCCGGCGCCGCCCGAGATGTGGCAGTTGGCGCCGATCTGCGCGCAGGAGCCGACCGTCGCCCAGGTGTCGATCATCGTGTTGCGCTCGACGCGCGCGCCGAGGTTCACGAAGGAGGGCATCAGCACCACGCCCGGCGCGATGTAGGCGGAGCGGCGCACCACGGCGCCCGGCACGGCGCGGAAGCCGGCCTCGCGGAAGCGGTTCTCGCCCCAGCCGGCGAATTTCAGCGGCACCTTGTCGTAGGCGCCGGCGGCGGTGTCCATCGGCGCGGAATCGTGCAGGCGGAAGGAGAGCAGCACCGCCTGCTTCAGCCACTGGTTCACCACCCAGCCGCCCTTGCCGTCCGGCTCGGCGACGCGCGCGGCGCCGGTGTCCAGCAGCTCCAGCGCCTGCTCGACGGTCGCGCGGTCCTCACCGGTGGTCTGGGCGGAAAGCTCGGCGCGGCGCTCCCACAGGGCTTCGATGCCGGATTGCAGGGCGGAAAGGCTCATGGGTCGCGGTCCTGGACGGGATAAGGCGGAAACGGCCGCGCCCGTGCCGGGCACCGACGCGGTCGGGCCCACGGCACGGGCGGGTTCGGCCGGACCATGCCGAGGCCGCCGCTGCCCGTCAACGCGCGCCGGCCGTGACGCGCAGGGGGCAGGGGTGGGGCAGGGGTGGGGGCGGCCGGCCCCAGCCGTCGCGCCCGTGGCGCCCGCGTGGCCCGGGGCGCCCCCCGGCGCGCCGCCATTCCCGTGCCCGCCGCGGGGAGGCTACCCCGGCCAGACCTCCCGCAACGCCGCCATGATCCGCTCGACATCCGCCGCCCCGTTGTAGCCGTGGAAGCTGATCCGGATGCGGCCGCGACCGTTCCAGGCCAGCACGCCGCGCTCCCCCAGCGCCCGCACCAGCGCCGCCGCGTTCGGCGAGGCGATGCACACGCTGGCGCCGTGCCGCGCCGGGTCCGCCGGGGTGATGCTCGGGATGCCCGCCGCCGCCAGCCGCGCCAGCAGCCCCACGGTCAGCGCCTGCACATGCGCCTGCACGGCCGCCGGCTCGAAGCCGGCCAGGTAGTCCAGCGCCGAATCCAGGACGTAGAGCGAAAGGTGCGCCGGGTTGCCGCGCGCGAAGCGCATCGCGTCCGGTACCAGCGCGACGCCCGCGGCATAGTCCGGCCGCGCCCCCAGGATGCCCGCTGCGCCCGATGCCGCGCCGGCCGCGGGCACCAGGGAATGCCAGCCCGCGCTGGCCGGCGCCCAGTCCGGCTGCCGCGCCCGGTTCCAGTAGGCGACGCAGGTGCCGGTGATGCCGAGCATCCACTTGTAGCAGGCCGAGAAGGCGAAGTCGGCGAGGTCCGCCCGGATCGGCGCCCAGCCGGCCGCCTGGGTGTGGTCCACCACCAGCAGCGCGCCCACGGAATCCGCCACCTCCCGCAGCGCCGCGAGGTCGTGCCGCGCCGCGTTCAGGTAGGAGACGTGGCTGACCGCGACCAGCCGCGTCCCGCCGTCCACCGCCGCCGCCATCGCCGCCGGGTCGTCGGCGCGGGCGAAGCGCAGCGCGATGGAAGGCCGCCGGTGCAGCAGCAGCGGGCCGACCAGGGAAGGGTACTCGTCCGGATCCAGCACCACGCTGTCGCCCGGCCGCCAGTCGATGCTCTCGACCAGCAGCGAGACGCCCTCGGCCACGTTGGCGCAGAAGCCGATCTCGTCCGCGCCGGCGCCCCAGGCGCGCGCCACGGCGGCGCGGGCGCGGCGGATCACCGCCTCCTGCCCGTCGCGGCCCGGCGCGCCGCGGCTCTTGTCCTCGGCATAGCGCCGCAGCGCGGCGTCGTGGCGATGGAGGAAGGGCGTCTCGCCGGCGGCGCAGACATGCGCGACGCCAGGCGGGATGCGGAAGTCGGCGGGGTCGAAGAGCGGGGCCGGCAGGGACATGCCGGCAGCTTAGAGCGGATCGCCGACGGGCGGACACGCCCGGCGGCGTGAATCCGCGCCGAGAACAATGAGCTACAGCGAACCGCAGTCCCAACCGGACTGCGGTTCGCTGTAGGACGTATCCGCCCGAAGGCATGAATCCACGTCGGGCAGGCTTCGGGGCGGCGGCCCGCCCCGGCTCCTGCCCCGACAGTGTGCCCGCCCGCCGTCGATCCGACTCAGCGCAGCGCGCGCAGCGCGGCGCAGACCCGGTCCACCTGCTCGTCCGTCATCTCCGGGTACATGGGCAGGCTCAGCACCTCCTCGGCCGCCCGCTCCGTCTCCCGGCACTCGGCCGGCCCCAGCGGCACCCGCCCGCGATACGCCGGCTGCAGGTGCACCGGCATCGGGTAGTGGATGGCGGTGCCGATCCCCGCCTCGCGCAGCATCGCCTGCATCGCCGGGCGGCCGGGCACCCGCAGCACGTACTGGTGGAACACGTGCTCCGCCCCCGGCCGGCGCACCGGCGGCGCGACCGGCCCGCCGGTCAGCGCCGCGTCGTAGGCCGCCGCGATCTCCCGCCGGCGCGCGTTGTTGCCGTCGAGGCGGGGCAGGCGCGCCCGCAGCACGGCCGCCTGCAATTCGTCGAGCCGGCTGTTGATGCCGCTCTCGGCCGAGATGTAGCGGTCCCGCCAGCCGTACTGGCGCAGCGCCCCGATGCGGTCGGCCAGCGCCGCGTCGTCGGTCGCGACGATGCCGGCATCGCCCAGCGCGCCGAGATTCTTGGTCGGGTAGAGGCTGAAGGCCGAGACGCGGCCGAAGGTGCCGAGCTTGCGCCCGTCCAGCAGCGAGCCGTGGCACTGCGCGCAATCCTCGATCAGCGGGATGCCCAGCGCGCCGCACGCCTCCAGCATCGGGCCGAGGTCGCAGCCCTGGCCGTAGAGGTGCACGGCCAGCACGGCGCGGATCGGCGGCAGGCCCGGCGGCGGGTCCCCCAGCACCGAGATCAGCTCGTCCGGGTCCATGGTGAAGGTCTCGGGGTCGATGTCGAGCAGCAGCGGCGTCGCGCCCACCACCTCGATCGCCGCCACCGAGGCGACGGCGGTGTGCGACACCGTCACCACCGTCGCGTCCGGCCCGATGCCGAGCGCCCGCAGCGCCAGCACGATGGCGTCCGTGCCGCTGCCGCAGCCCACGGCGCGCGCCGTGCCGAGCCACCGCGCGAACTCCGCCTCGAAGGCCGCGCCCTCGCGACCCAGGATGTACCAGCCGCTGGCGGCGGCGCGGTGCAGCGCCGCGTCGATCTCGGCCTGCTGCGCGCGGTAGCCCGCGCCCGGATCGGCGGGCGGGATCATCGCCAGCGGCCCGGGGGCCGAGGCCGGGGCCGGGGCCAGGACAGGGGCGGGCGCCGGCGCGGCCGGCGGGACGGCGAGCTGCGCCGGCGCCGCCGGCGTGGCCGCCCGCGGGATGTCCAGCGGGGCATCGCCCAGCCTGAAGTGCGGCTGCGGCAGGGTGGCAGCGGCCGTGAGATCGGAGGTCGTCATGGTCGTCGTCCTGGCGGCGGCCGCGCCGTTGCTGCCGGACCCGGGGAGGCGTTCCGCCGTCCGGGAGGGAGCGAGCGCTGGCGCGCGTATCGTTTCGGGGATGGGCGGATCGTCAGAGGTACGAGGCGAGGCGGGGGCGGAACCAGTCCAGCGTCATGCGCAATCCTTCCGCGAGTCCGTGGCGCGGCGCCCAGCCGGTCGCCTCCCGGAAGGCACGGTCGTCGGCATGGAAGGAGCCGATGTCGATCGCCTTCCGGTCGGCCGGGAATTCCCGCACCGCGTAGGTGCCGCCGCCATTGGCCGCGACCACCGCCTCGGCGAGCTGGCGCAGCGAGACGGGCGACGCGCCGCCGAGGTTGTAGGTCCCGCCGGCGCAGCCCGGCGTCTCGGCGGCCAGCAGGAAGCCCGACACCACGTCGTCGAGATAGGCGAGGTCGCGCAGCTGCTCGCCGCCCCAGACCTCGAAGGGCTCGCCCTCCAGCACCCGGCGGACCCAGATGCCGAGGAAGGTCTGCCGGTGGTCGCGGATGCGCATGCGCGGGCCGTAGCAATTGGTCAGCCGCAGCGAGACGACGGGGCGCCGGTGCACCCGGTGCTCCAGCAGCCAGTACTGCTCGCCGGCGAATTTCGCGACGCCGTTGGCATCCGGCGGCACCACCGGATGCCGCTCGTCCACCGGCAGGTACTGCGCGCGGCCGTAGAACTGCCGGGTCGAGGCATGCACCACCACGGCCGCCGGCGCCTCGGCCCGCAGCGCCGCGATCAGGCGGAGCTGGGCCAGGGCGTTGACCGAGAGGTCGTTGGCCGGGTCCGCCATGCTGTCCATGTGGCTGGTCTGCGCGGCGAGGTTGAACACCGCCTCCACGTCGCGGCAGAGCGGGGCGAGGTCCGCCGTGCGCAGATCCGCCTCCACCAGCTCCACCGGCAGCCCCGCGAGGTTGGCGGCGCTGGCCCCCGTGCCCGGCACCATCGCGTCGATCGCCGTCACCCGCGCGCCGCGTTCGGCCAGGGCGTGGCAGAGCCCGCTGCCGAGGAAGCCGGCGCCACCCGTGACCAGCACGCGGCGGCCCTGCCAACGCCCCTCCCGCCGGTGGTCGTTCCGGCCGGGATCGGGCTCTCGCGCGCCATTCATCGGCTGGCCGGCCCCGGATCGGGGCAAGGCCGCAGCAGCCGGGCGCGGTGGCGGCGCCGGCCGGTGCCCGCTGCCGGGCGGCGTGCGGCCCGGTCGCCGGAGGGGCAGGGCGGTGACAGGCGGGGACGTGGCGTGGCGGGCATGCGGACCGGACCCTCTGGCGACGGTGCAGTATTGCATCATTGTCGCAGGATTGCGACGAAAGCGTGCCGGGCGCCCGGCATTGACGTGGCGGTCTGCCGCGCTTCGGCCGCGATCCCGCGGATTGTTGCGCCGCATCACTTTCGTCTCGTTAACATGGCAACGACGCAGGAGGCGCGACCGCGCGCATCCATTCCCCGGGGCGGCCGTGGCGCGGCCGGCCCGGCGGCACGGGCGGGATCGAGAGACGGCGCCGCCGGCCGACCCGCGCCGCGGGTTCCAGGCCCTTTGCCGGGACCCCTCCGCCGGGCATGCCGCGGTACCGGCCCGAGGCAGCGCGGCTGGCCCCGTTCGGGGTCGTCGCCGTGGCGGGGAACCCGGCCGGCTCAAGGCAGCAGCGCCACCCCGGTGATCTCCACCTTCCAGCGCGGGTCCACCAGCCGCGCCTCAATGGTCATGCGGGCGGGCTTGGCGGCCGGGTCCAGCCAGCGGTCCCAGGCGCGGTTCATCGCCGGCGCGTCGGCGATGTCCGCCAGCACGACGGTGACGGAGAGCAGCCGGCGCTTGTCGGTGCCCGCCTCGGCCAGCAGCGCGTCGATCTGGGCGAGGATGTCGGCGGTCTGCGCCTCGGCGTCGGCCTCGCCCCGCTCGAACAGCGCATCGTCCGCCACCTGCCCGGCGAGGTGGAGAAGCCCGCCGCCGGCGACGGCGCCGGAGAGACGGGCTTCCTCTGCGTGGCGGCGGATGGTCATGGCGCGGTCGCTCCAGTGTGTCGGGCCGGGGGACGGCACCGGCGACGCCGCCCGGGAGCGGCGAGGGCGGCCGGCCCGGCGCTCCGCCCGGTGGGAATCTAGAGCGGATCGCCGGCGGGCGGCTACGCCCGGAGGCGTGAATCCGCCCGGAAAACAATGAGATGGAGCGGAGCTCGGTCCCGGCCGGACCGCGTTCCGCTCCGTTCCGCTCGAACCCGGCCGCAAGCACCGCCTGCCGGAAGGGTCGCTGGTCGCCGGGAAGATCGGCGGCGCCTGCCTCGATCCGCAACCCGCCCCGAATTTCCGCCTGCGTCTCCGATCGTGGATGTCGCGCCCGTCGATGCCGCGCCCGTCGATGCCGCGCCCTGGCGGCGGCATTCGACCGGCGTGCGCAGGATCAGCGGGATGGCCGCCCTGGCGGCACGCCGGGCCGCGCGCCGGGCGTCGGGTCGGTCTCCCACCCGCCGTCCCCGCCCTCCGGACCCGTGTCCCGGCCGGCCCGCCGGCGCCGCCGCGCCAGCACCCCGTCCACCGGGCCGAGCAGCGCCGAGGCGGCCCAAAGCGCGCCGGCCGTCAGCACCACCGCCGGCCCGCTCGGCAGGTCGGCGTGGTAGGAGAGCAGCAGCCCCGCCGCCGAGGCCAGCGCCGCGATCCCCGCCGCCGCCGCCGCGATCGCGCCCACCGAGCGCCCCCAGTGCCGCGCCGCGATCGCCGGCAGCATCATCAGCCCGACCGCCATCAGCGTGCCCAGCGCCTGCAGCGCCGCCACCACGTTCAGCACCACCAGGGCGAGGAACAGCAGGTGCCACGCCCCGCCGCGCGCCCCCACCGAGGCGGCGAAGCCGGGGTCGAAGCACTCCAGCACCAGCGGCCGCCAGGCGAAGGCCAGCGCCGGCAGCGTCACGGTCGCGGCGCCGGCCATCAGCAGCAGCGCCTGGTCGTCCACGCCGAGCACGCTGCCGAACAGGAGCTGCGTCAGCTCCACCGCCCCGCCGCGCCAGGAGACCATCGCGACGCCCGCCGCCAGCGCCACGAGGTAGAGCGCCGCGAGCGACGCATCCTCCCGCCCGCCCGTCGCCCGCGACAGCGCCCCGGCGCCGAGCGCCACCGCGAGCCCCGCCAGCAGCCCGCCGATCCCCATCGCCGGCACGGAGAGGCCGAACAGCAGGAAGCCGGCCGCGACGCCCGGCAGGACCCCGTGCGCCATCACGTCGGCGGTCAGGCTCATCCGCCGCAGCACCAGGAAGACGCCGAGCGGCGCCGCCGAGACCGACAGGGCGAGGCAGCCCGCCAGGGCACGGCGCAGGAAGCCGAAATCGGCGAAGGGCGCGAACAGCAGGTCGTGCATGGGGATGGGGCGGGGGCGCGCGCGGGGCGCGGCGATCAGGTCAGGTGGTGCGGGCGGCCCGCCGCGTCCGCACGCGGCGGCGCCGGCATGCCCGGCATCGCCGGGCCGGTCGGCCGGCGGTCGCCCGCCCCATGGTCGCCCGCCCGACGATCATCGGGCCAGGGGGCATCGGGCCAGGGGGCGCCGGGCCAGGGGGTATCGGGCCAGGAGGCGTCGGGCCGAGGGGCGCCGGGCCGGGGGGCGCCGGGCCGGGGGGCGCCGGGCCAGGAGGCGTCGGTCCACCGGGCGCCGGCTCCGTGGTCATCAGCCCCGTGGTCATCGGCCCAGGGTTCGCCCGCCCACCAGTCCCGCGCCATGCGCGCGCGCCGCCGGTTGGCGGGGGTCAGCACCTCGGCGGTCGCCCCCCAGCCCAGGCAGTCGCAGGCCAGCAGCAGCGTCTCCGGGAAGGCGTGGCGGACGAGGTCGAGGTCGTGCAGCACCGCCACCACCGTGCGCCCCTCGCCGTGCCAGCGGCGCAGCAGCGACAGCAGGTCGGCCAGGGTGCGCGCATCCACGGCGTTGAACGGCTCGTCCAGCAGGATCACCGGCGCGTCCTGCACCAGCAGCCGGGCGAAGAGCAGGCGCTGCATCTGCCCGCCCGAGAGGCTGCCGATCGGCCGCCGCTCGTGCCCTTCCAGCCCCACCGCCGCCAGTGCCGCGCGGGAACGCTGGCGCAGCGCCGGGGTGACCCGGCGGAACGGGCCGAGGCGCGACCAGTGGCCCAATTCCACCACGTCGAGGCAGGCGATCGGGAAGCCGCGGTCCAGCGTCGCCGCCTGCGGCAGCAGCGCGATCCGCGCGGGATGGGAGAGCGAGACCGTGCCGGCGGCCGGCCGGTGCAGCCCGGCCAGGGCCTGCAGCAGGGTGGTCTTGCCGGCGCCGTTCGGCCCGACCACGGCGGTCAGGCTGCCCGGCGCGAAGCAGCCGCTCAGGCCGCGCACCGCCACCTGCCCGCCATGCGAGAGGGTGAGGTCGCGCACCGCCAGCGCGGGCGGGCCATGGGCCGGCCCAGGGGGGGGCGTGAGGGCGATCGCGGGAGCGGGCATGGAGGCGTTCACGCCCGCATCGCCCAGAGCACGCCGAGCCAGAGCGCGGCGAGGATGGCGGCCGCCAGCAGCAGGCGCGCCCCGGCGCCCGCCGACAGGGCGAGCGGGTTGGGGCGCGGGACGGATGCCGGTTCGACCATATGTTATAGCATAACAAAAACCCTCTGGCCGGCAAGGCGTGACCGGGCCGCCGGGCCGGCCCCGGCGGCGGGGCAGGCTCGCGCCACCAGGGTGGCCGGCCTGGCCCGCCCAGGGGAGCCCAGGGGAGCCAGGGAGGGAGCCGGGATAGGGGGGCGGGCGAGGGGATCGCCGGCAAGGGGGGGCGGGGGAAGGGCGCTGGGCAAGGGCGCCGTCGGCGGATAGGGTCCGGCCTCCATGCAGGGTTCTCCCTCCCTTTCGACCGCCCCGCGCGAGGCATCGCCGGAGCCGCCCCCGGGACAGCCCCCGGAACCGTCGATGCCCGCCCCGCCCGATGCCGGGTTCGCGCCGGCTTCCATCCCGGTACCGGCCGAGGACCCCGAGGCGCCGCTGCGCCGCGCGCTCCGCCGGCACCGCGCCATCGCCACCGGCCTGCTGCTGCTCATGGCCGGGCTGATGCTCGGCACCTACTGGATGCCGCCGGGCTACTGGACCGAGCTGCTGCAGGCCGCCGCCAAGGCCGGCGTGGTGGGCGGCCTGGCCGACTGGTTCGCGGTGACGGCGCTGTTCCGCCACCCGCTCGGCCTGCCCATCCCGCACACGGCGATCATCCCGAGCCAGAAGGAGCGGCTGGGGCGCGGCCTCGGCCGCTTCGTCGCCAACCACGTCTTCACCGAGGCCGAGGTGCGGCGCGTGATCGGCCGGCTCGACCTCGCCGCCATCCTGCGCGGTTTCCTGTCGGACCCGGATTCCGCCCGCCCCGCCGCGCAGGCCATGGCGCAGACGCTGCCCGGCGTGCTGGCGAGCCTGGGCGACGGCCGCGCGCGGCGGCTGCTCGGGCGGCTGCTGCCGCGCGTCGCCGGCGGTCCGGGCGGGGCGAAGGTGCTGGCCCGCGTGCTGCGCGTGCTGATGGCGGGCGGCCAGCACCAGGAGGTGTTCGGCCTCGCCGTCGCGCAGATCAAGATCCTGCTCCAGGCGCGCGAGGCGGCGCTGCGCGACGCCATCGCCCGGCGCGTGCGCGACGAGGGCGGCGCGCTGGTCGGCTGGCTGGCCGGCGCCGCCGTGGCGCGCCGCGTGCTCTCGGCGCTCAACGCCGAGCTCGGCAGGATCGAGCCCGGCGACAGCGAGCTGCGCGCGGCCTTCGAGACCTGGCTGCTGGCCGAGATCGAGCGGCTGGAGAACGACCCGGAGCGCGCCGCCTCGGTCGGCCGGGCGCTGCGCGACGCCGTGTCCCACCCGGCCGTCGCCGCCTGGCTCGGCGATGTCTGGGCGCGGCTGCGGGCGAAGCTGGAGGAGGACGCGTCGCGGCCCGAGGGGCGCACCGTGACGCTGCTGGAAGGCGCCTTCCGCAACGCCGGCGAGATGCTGGCCTCCGACCCCGCCGCGCGCGACCGGCTGAACCGGCTGGCCGAGGCCATGCTGATGCGCCTGCTGCCCGCGGCGCGCACCCGCATCGCCGACTTCATCGCCGGCGTGGTGCAGAACTGGGACACCGCCACGGTGACGGAGCGGATCGAGCTGCGCGTCGGGCGCGACCTGCAATACGTGCGCATGAACGGCACGCTGGTGGGATTCCTGGTCGGCGGGGCGCTCTACGCGCTGCTCAAGGCGGTGTTCGGGGTGGTGGCGGAGTAGGGGGGCGCCCCCCGGCGCCGGGGCATTCCGAGGCGCTGCCCCGGACCCCGCCAGGAAGGGCGCCGCCCTTCCTGGACCATCCCGCTTGGGTCCGGGGGGGGAGGATGGGGAGGCCCCGGACCCCGCTCGTTTCGGGTCCCGGCCGCTTCACCAAGCATCCACTGTTCGCGGGCCGATAATCACGGTTACGATGGATCCAGGGATGCGGAAGGATGCTCGGCCCATGCCCCCAACGGCCCGCCGCACGGCTTCGCCTGCATGAGCGCCGACCGATGAGCGCCCCCCGATGAGCAGCTACGACCTCATCGTCATCGGCAGCGGCCCCGCCGGGCGGCGCGCCGCGATCCAGGCCGCCAAGCTCGGCCGGCGCGTGCTGGTGGTGGAGAAGGGCCGCCGCGTCGGCGGCGTCTCGGTCCACACCGGCACCATCCCCTCCAAGACGCTGCGCGAGACGGTGCTGAACCTCACCGGCTGGCGCGAGCGCGGCTTCTACGGCAGCGCCTACCGCGTGAAGAAGGACCTCACGGCGCAGGACCTGCTGATCCGCCTGCGCAAGACGCTGGACCACGAGGTGGACGTGCTGGAGCACCAGTTCGCCCGCAACGGCGTCGCCACCATCACCGGCACCGCCCGCTTCCTCGACAGCCACGCGGTCGAGGTCCGCACCGGCGAGGACGAGACGCGCCGCTTCGCCGCCGAACGCTTCGTCATCGCCGTCGGCACCCGCCCGCACCGGCCCGCCGGCATCCCCTTCGACGGCGAGCGCGTGCTCGACAGCGACGAGATCCTGGACCTCAGGCGCCTGCCGCGTTCCCTCACCGTGGTCGGCGCCGGGGTGATCGGGGTCGAGTACGCGACGATCTTCAGCGCCCTCGACGTCGCCGTCTCGCTGGTCGAGGCCCGCCCCTCCTTCCTCGACTTCATCGACGAGGAGCTGATCGAGGACTTCACCCACCAGCTCCGCGACCGCGGCATGACGCTGCGCCTGGGCAGCAAGGTCGAGCGCATCGCGGTGGAGGAAGGCGGCGTCGTCACCGAGCTCGCGGGCGGCCGCCGCGTCCGCGCCGAGATGCTGCTCTACTGCGCCGGCCGCACCGGCGCCACGGACACGCTGAACCTCGCCGCCTGCGGCCTCGCCGCCGATCAGCGCGGCCGCGTCGCGGTCGATCCGGCGACGATGCAGACCGCGGTGCCGCACATCTACGCCGCCGGCGACGCGATCGGCTTCCCGAGCCTCGCCTCCACCTCGATGGAGCAGGGGCGCATCGCCGCCGGCCATGCCTGCGGCGTCGCCGTGCCGAAGGCACCGGAATTCTTCCCCTACGGCATCTACGCCGTGCCGGAGATCTCGACCATCGGGCTGAACGAGCAGGAGGCGCGGGCGAAGGGCATCCCCTACGAATGCGGCCTCGCGCGCTTCCGCGAGACCTCGCGCGGGCACATCATGGGCCTCAGCACCGGCATGATGAAGCTGATCTTCGCGCTGGAGGACCGCCGCCTGCTCGGCGCGCACATCGTGGGCGAGGGGGCGACGGAGCTGGTCCACATCGGCCAGGCCGTGCTCAACCTCGGCGGCACGCTCGACTACTTCATCGAGAACACCTTCAACTACCCGACGCTGGCCGAGGCCTACAAGATCGCGGCGCTCGACGCCTGGAACCGCCTCGCGCGCGGCTGAAGGCACGGGGCCGCCGGGCGGCCCCGTGCCTTCAGCCGCGCGCACGAACCCGTCCCGGCCGCCATGAGATGGCGCAAGGCGCGGCCCCGGCGGAGCGGATTTGCTCTATCGACCCCACCGCCGCGAGCGGCCAGGATACGGGCAGGCCGGGCCATCGCGTGGCGGCCCGCCGGGGTTGGGCGCCGCGCCCGGCGGGCGCATGGAACGGGAGTGTGCACGCATGCAGCCATGGATCGGCCGGGATGGGCGGCGCCGCGCCGCGTCGGCGGAGCGCGCGCCATGATCCGGCGCGAGAACGACGGCAAGGTCCGCATCCTCAGCCTGGAGCGGCCGGAGAAGCGCAACGCGCTGAACCGCGCCCTCGCGGAGTCGCTGCTCGCCGAGCTGCGCGCGGTGATGCGCGACCAGTCGGTGATCGGCGTGGTGCTGGGCGGCGCCGGCCCCTCCTTCTGCGCCGGCGAGGATCTCGGCGAGAACCGCGCCTACGCCGACGACCGCGACGCGCGCCTCGCCCGCTTCGCGCTCGGCGAGAAGCTGCTGCGCATCACCGAGGAGATCGGCAAGCCGGTGGTGGCGGCGGTGCAGGGCGCCGCCATGGGCGCCGGCGCCGCCATGGCGCTGAGCTGCGACATGGTGGTGGCCGAGCCCGGGGCGCGCTTCGCCTTCCCCGAGGCGCGGCACGACATCCTGCCGGTGCAGATGGTGCCGATCCTGCAACGCCATCTCGGCCCCAAGCTGACCTTCGAGCTGCTCGCCACCGGCCGCGACGTGCCGGCCGAGGAGGCGCTGCGCCTCGGCCTGGTCAACCGCATCGTGCCGTCGGAGAAGCTGCGCGAGGAGGCGGTCCGGCTGGTGCACGCGGCGGCGCTGCTCAGCCCTTCCGTGATGCTGTCGATGAAGGCGCTCTGCTCCCACGGGCCGCAGGGCATCGCCGCCGGCTTCGCCTCGGCCCGCACGGTCTGGCAGACGCGTCTCTGAGCGGGCCCGCGCAGCCTGCCGCGCGGATGGATTTCCGCGGCAGCGGGCTGCGCGGGCCTGCCCGGCCATCCGGCCGGGCGCGGATCGCCGGAGGTCCGCTCGGGGCGGATCGCCGGCGGCAGGCCGCCCCGGCCGGCGGCGTGCCGGAGGCCGCATGGCCGTCTCGCCCTCGGGGCTCCGTCCCGCCGGCGGAGCCGGGATCGGGGATCCGGAAAGCCATCGCGGCTCTTTGTCGTTGATGCGTGCCGCCGGCGCGTGCAGGCTGGCGCCCCTGCCCGAGCCAGCGACGGGATCGCCGTGCCGCATGGAGCCGCCCTGTCGCGCCCGACCGGCCCGATCCTGATCGTCGGCGCGGGCGGGATGGGCGGCTTGCTCGCCGCCTCGATGGTCCGGGCCGGCATCGAGGTCCTGGTGCTCGAACCCTGGGCACCGAACCGCGCGGCGATCCGCTCCGGCGGCCTGCGGCTGGAGCGTGACGGCGGACGCCGCGAGGTGGTGCCTCTGGCGGTGCACGACCGCGCCGAGGCGCTCGACGCGGCGCGGGCCGACGTGGCGCTGCTCTGCGTCAAGCTGCCCGAGATCGGCCCGGCCGTCGCCGCGCTGGAAGCCTGCTACCGGGGCCCCTACCTCGTCGTGGCGGACGGCCTGGCCGACCTCGACCTCGCATCGCTGATCGGTGCGGAGCGCGTCATGGGCTGCATCGTCAACGGCTGCGCCGCCGACCTGGTGGCGCCCGGCCGGATCCGCACCTACGAGCCCTTTCCCGCCCGGCCGCCGGCGCTCTTCCGGCTCGGCGAGGCGACCGGGGCGGCCACCGACCGGCTGGCGGCGCTGGCCGCGCTGTTCGGGCGGATCGCCCCGACCGAGACGGTGCGGGACCTGGTCGCTGCGCGCTGGAGCCATCTCGTGCTGTGCAGCATGATCGGGCCCCTCGCGGCGCTGAACGAACGGCCGCTGCGGGATCTGTTCCTCGACGCGGCGCTGCGGGCGGAGATGCTGGGGCTCGGCCTCGAGGCGGTGGCGACCGCCGCGGCCGCCGGCATCCGGCTCGACCCGATCTGCGGCATGCCCGAGGCGCTGTGGCGGGCCGCCCTGGGCAGCGAGGCCGCCCCGCTCGAGGCGCTGGAGGCCGGGCTGCTGCGGGCCGGGGCGCGGCAGGACCCGCGCCCGCTGGGCTGCATCATGGCCGACCTGACAGCCGGGCGGCCGACCCAGCTACCCTTCATCAACGGCGCGGTGGTGCGGCTGGCGCGGCAGCACGGCGTGCCCGTGCCCGCCAACGCGGCGGTCATGCGGCGCGTCCTGGCCCGCACCGCCCTGTCGACGCCCACCCTGGCGTTGCCTCCCCCGGGCGTTGCCCCCCAGGCGTCGTCCCCCGGCGGCGCCCCGGCCGCGCCGGCATTCCGGTGACACCGCGACCCGACCGCCGCGACCCGCCGCCGGAGCCCCCGAGCCGGGCCTGACGTCGGCACGGGCCGCGCGCCCGGCCGGGACGGCTGCGGCCGCCGACCCGGCGCATCTTCCGGGCCGCCGGGCGCGTCCACCCGGCCTGAAAATGCTCTACCCTGCGGGCAGCGGACTCGACCGCCGGAACCGACATGCCAGAGACAGCGCCCAGCCCGTCCCCCGCCTCGCCCTCCTTCGTCCACCTGCACAACCATTCCGCCTACTCGCTCTCGGAAGGCGCCATCAAGGCGGAGAAGCTGGCGGCGCTGGCGAAGGAGGCCGGCATGCCGGCCGTGGCGCTGACCGACAGCGCCAACCTGTTCGGCGCGCTGGAATTCGCGCAAGGGTGCAGCGGCAAGGGCGTGCAGCCGATCATGGGCTGCCAGCTCTTCCTCTCCCGCGCCGCCGCCGACGAGCGCCCCGAGGCGGAGCGGCAGGCGCCGGACCCGGTGGTGGCGCTGGCCATGGACGCCACCGGCCTCGACAACCTCCAGCGCCTCTCCTCGCGCTCCTACCTCGCTGCGGATCCCTCCGGGAAACCCTGCCTGAAGCTCGACACGCTGCGCGAGCACGCGGCCGGGCTGATCCTGCTCACCGGCGGCACCACCGGCCCGCTGGGCCGCCTGCTCTCGGAAGGGCGGCGCGAGCCGGCCGCCGGCCTGCTGGCGAAGCTGGCCGAGGCCTTCTCGGACCGCCTCGCCGTCGAGTTGCACCGGCACGGCCTGCCGGAGGAGCGGCTGGTCGAGCCCGGCCTGCTGGACCTCGCCGACGCCGCCGGCCTGCCGATCGTCGCCGCCAACGACGTCTACTTCGCCAGGTCCTCGATGCACGCGGCGCACGACGCGCTGCTCTGCATCGCCGAGGGGCGCGCCATCGCCGATCCGAACCGCCGCCGCGTGACGGGCGAGCACTGGTTCAAGCCGGCGGCCGCCATGCGCGCGCTGTTCGCCGACCTGCCGGATGCCTGCGACAACACGCTCGCCATCGCGCGCCGCTGCGCCGTGATGACCGAGGTGAAGAAGCCCGAGCTGCCGCTCTGCCCCAAGGTCCTGCCCGGCATGACCGAGGAGCAGACGGTGCAGGACATGGCCCGCCGCGGCCTGGAGGCCCGCCTCGACGCCATGGGCGCCGACGCGGCGACGCGGGAGACGTATCGCGGCCGCCTCGCCTACGAGCTCGGCGTGATCGAGAAGATGGGCTTCTCGGGCTACTTCCTGATCGTGGCCGACTTCATCCAGTGGGCCAAGCAGCAGGGCATCCCGGTGGGGCCGGGGCGCGGCTCCGGCGCCGGCTCGGTCGCCGCCTGGGCGCTGACCATCACCGACCTCGACCCGATGCGCTTCGGCCTGCTGTTCGAGCGCTTCCTCAACCCCGAGCGCGTCTCGATGCCGGACTTCGACATCGACTTCTGCCAGGACCGGCGCGGCGAGGTGATCGAGTACGTGCGCCGCGAGTACGGGGCGGACCGGGTGGGCCAGATCATCACCTTCGGCAAGCTCCAGGCCAAGGCGGCGGTGCGCGACGTGGGCCGCGTGATGGGGCTGCCCTACGGCCAGGTGAACCGAATCGCCGAGATCATCCCCTTCAACCCGGCCAAGCCGATCTCGCTGCAGCAGGCGATCGAGAGCGAGCCCCGGCTGCAGGAGATGCGCGAATCCGACGAGACCGTCGCGCACCTGCTCGACACGGCGCTGCAGGTGGAGGGGCTGTACCGCAACGCCTCCACCCACGCCGCCGGCGTGGTGATCGGGCGCAAGCCGCTGATCGACATCGTGCCGCTCTACCGCGATCCGCGCTCGGACATGCTGGTCACCCAGTACTCCATGAAGTACGTGGAGCTGGCGAGCCTCGTGAAGTTCGACTTCCTCGGCCTCAAGACGCTGACCGTGATCGAGCGCGCCCTCGCCCTGCTCAAGGATCGCGGCGTGGTGGTGGACATCGCCGCCATCCCGCTCGACGACGCGGCCACCTACGAGATGCTGCGCCGCGGCGACGCCGCCGGGGTGTTCCAATTCGAAGGCCAGGGCATGCGCGACTGCCTCAGGCAGATGCGCGTGGACCGCTTCGAGGACCTGGTCGCGGCCGTGGCGCTCTACCGCCCCGGCCCGATGGCCAACATCCCCGCCTACTGCCAGCGCAAGAACGGCGAGGCCGAGTGGGAGAGCCCGCACCCGAAGATCCGGCACATCCTGGAGGAGACCTTCGGGATCATGGTCTACCAGGAGCAGGTGATGCAGATCGCGCAGGAGCTGGCGGGCTACTCGCTCGGCGCCGCCGACCTGCTGCGCCGCGCCATGGGCAAGAAGATCCGCTCGGAGATGGAGAAGCAGCGCGTCATCTTCGCCGAGGGCGCGGCAAGGAACGGCGTCGATCCGCAGGTGGCGGGCGAGATCTTCGACATCATGGAGAAGTTCGCCGACTACGGCTTCAACAAGTCGCACGCGGCGGCCTACGCGCTGGTCTCCTACCAGACCGCCTGGCTGAAGGCGAACCACCCGGTCGAGTTCCTGGCCGCCTCCATGTCGCTCGACTTCACCAACACCGACAAGCTCGCCGGCCACATGCAGGAGGCGACGCGGCTCGGCATCACCGTGCTGCCGCCCGACATCAACCGCTCGGGGCACGACTTCCGGGTGGAGCGGCACGTGGACGCGGAGGGGAACGGGAAGGCCGCCATCCGCTTCGCGCTCGCCGCCGTCAAGCGCGTCGGCGAGCAGGCGATGAAGGACCTCGTCGCGGCGCGCGACGCGGCCGGCCCCTTCGCCTCGGTGACGGACTTCGCCGGCCGGGTCGATCCGAAGCTCATCAACAAGATGATGATTGAGAACCTCGCCAAGGCCGGCGCCTTCGACACGCTGGAGGGCAACCGCGCCCGCCTCGTCGCCGGGGCCGAGACGATCATGCGCCGCGCCCAGGCCGACGGCGAGCAGCGCAGCTCCTCCCAGGCCGGGCTGTTCGGCGACGCGCCCGCCGCCCTCGCCGCGCTGCGTCTGCCCGAGGTGCCGGACTGGCCGCAGCTCGAGCGCCTGGCCTTCGAGCAGGAGGCGGTGGGCTTCCACCTCTCCGCCCATCCGCTCGACGTCTACGACGTCGTGCTGCGCCGCCTCGGCGTCACCGCCTCCTCGCGCATCGCCGAGAAGGCGCGCCAGGGCGGATCGCGCCTCAAGCTGGCCGGCACCGTGGTCAACAGCAAGGAGCGCACCACCAAGACCGGCAGCCGCATGGCCTGGGTGCGCCTCTCGGATGCCGCCGGCACCTACGAGGTCACCTGCTTCTCCGAGGTCCTTTCCCGCTCGCGCGACCTGCTGGCCGAGGGCACGCCGGTGCTGATCCATGCCGAGGCGCGGCTGGAGGGCGAGGCGCTGCGGCTGACGGCGAACGAGGTGCAGGCGCTGGAGCAGGCGGCGCAGGGCGTCGGCCAGGGGCTCCGGCTCTGGCTGGAGCAGACCGAGGCGGTGGACCGGATCCGCGTGCTGCTGGAGCGGGAGGGCAGGGGGCGCGGCCGCGTGGTGCTGGTGCCGCGCACCGGCCAGGGACAGGAGGTGGAGATCAGCCTGCCCGGCGGCTTCAACGTCTCGCCGCGGCTGATGCAGGCGGTGCAGGTGGTGCCGGGCGTCGCGGCCGTCGAGCCGATCTGACGCCGCCCGGGCGCGCGCGGAGCGCCGGCGGGCGGCATGCGACCCGGCCGCGGAGGATGCGCGGCTGGCGGCCGGGCGGCGCCATGATGCGGAAGCGGTACGAAACGGCTGTGGACCGCACGGGCCCGGGCAAGGATGCAGCGCGACCTGTCATCGCCGGCGGCGGGCTGGGTGGCCGCGCCGGTCGGGTCGCGCCGATCGGCCGCCGATCGGTCACCGATCGGTCACCCTGGGCCGACCGGCGCGGCCGATCGGCGCCGTCCCGCTCAGCCGCCCCGCTCGACGAGGCGCCGCGCCGCGCGCCGTATCAGCCAGCCCGACACGCCCGGCGCCTTCGCGATCGCGTCCCGCAGCGCGCGCAGCTCTGCCTCCGCCTGGTTGCGGGCCAGGACGGCATCGAGGGCCTGGCCGCGCGCGACCTTCTGGCCCTCGTCCAGCGCCGCCAGCCGGTCGGCGGTCACCTTGGCGATTCCCTGCTGCTCGATGGCGCGCAGCCGCGTGCGCGCCTCGTCCAGCTCGCGCCGGAGCTGGGCGAGATCGTTGCTTTCGGGGCCGGTCGGCCTGGCGGCGCCCTGCCCGGCCGCCCGGCCCGTGCGACGACGGCTCATTGCAACCCTTCCTTCCTCGCTCCTGGGCCGGTCTCCCCGGCACCGGCTGCGCCCGATGTCTCCGGCCGTCCGGGCATAAGCCCGTCGAGGCAGGGAGCGCGCAAGGGGTTCGGCGGGATGCCGGCGGATCAGCGGGTTTCGGACCCGGCGGGGCAGGGTGAGGGCCTGCCGGCGCGACGATCCGGGCCGCCCGTGCCCGGATCGCCGGGGGCGGCGCGTGTTCCCCGCCGGCCGTTCGGCCCGTGCGCCGCCCGGCCGGGGGCCGGCCCATCTCCCGCGCCGGCGGCCGGCTCCCACGCCTCGGCCGGCAGGTCGAAGGCGTTCCCCAGCGCCAGCCGCCCGGCGGGCGTGACGGCCACGGCGCGCGTGCCGTCGAGGCGCCGCAGCCAGCCATGCGCGAAGCATGCCCGGCACAGGGCCGCGCCCACCGCCCCGGCGAGGTGCGGCCGCCTTTCGCTCCAGTCGAGGCAGGGGCGGCAGAACACGCGGCCACTCCGCGCCCCGCCGCGCCGTGTCGCCGAATCGAGATCGACCCCGAGTCCCCGCAGGAACGCGTCTCCCGCCCCGGTCAGCGCGCCGCCGTCCGCCGACAGCTCCACCTGCCCGCGCGCCACCATCCGGTCCGTCATCGCCACGGCGAGCCGGCCGGCGAGATGGTCGTAGCAGGTGCGGGCGCGACGCAGCGCCCGGTCCCGCGGGCCGATCCTGGCGGCCACCGCCCGGCCCGGCGCCTGCCCGTCGAGGCCGGCCGAGGCGGCCATGATGCCTTCCAGCATGGCGGCGACCGCGGGCGAGGCCAGGCGGTGGTAGCGGTGCCGCCCCTGTCGCTCCACCGCCAGCAGGCCGCCTTCGGCCAGGCGCAGGAGATGGCCGCTCGCCGTCTGCGGCGCGATTCCCGCGATGCCCGCCAGCTCCGTCGCCGTCAGGGCGCGGCCATCCATCAGCGCCAGCAGCATGCTGGCGCGTGCCGGGTCGCCCGCGAGGGCGGCGGTCCCGGCGAAGGCGGCGGTGCTGAGCATGGGCGTGCTCTCCTTCGGCTTTCCTCAGCTTCCCTTCGCCCCCCGGAACCACGCGGGGGCGTGCGGGCCCAGGGGACGCGCCTGTCCCGCGATGCCGAGGTCCGTCGGATCGAGGGCCGGCACCGTCTCCGGCCGGTGCGGCCGCGAGGACGGCCCCGGCTCGCGGCCGGCGTGCTTGGGGCAGGCGAGCACGGGGTGGGCAAGCATAGGGCGGCACGCGGCGCGATGCTTCGGCCGCGCCCGTAGCAATGGCCGGCGCGCGGCGCGACCATCGTCCCGGCAATGGCGGATCACCCCGATGAGCCTGTCCCGGCCCCCTCCCGACCTGCCTCCCCGGCCCGGTGCCGCCGCCACGCGCCGCGCATGATCGTCGCGAGGCAGGACCGGCCGGCCCCGTTCCCCGGCTGGCGCGTCGTCCGGGCCGCCTTCGCGGTGGCCGTCTTCGGCTGGGGCGTCGGCTTCTACGGCCCCCCGGTCTTCCTGCACGCGCTGCACGAATCGCGCGGCTGGCCGGTGGGGCTCGTCTCGGCCGCCGTCACGCTGCACTTCCTGCTCGGGGCGCTGGCGGTCGCCAACCTCGCCGCGCTGCACCGCCGCTTCGGGGTGGTCGCGGTCACGCGTGCGGCCGGGCTCGCCGCGGCGTGCGGCTTCCTCGGCTGGGCACTGGCGCGCGAGCCCTGGCAGCTCTTCGCGGCCACCCCGCTGACCGGCTTCGGCTGGGCGGGAACGGGAGCGGCGGCGATCAACGCCATGGTGGCACCCTGGTTCGTCCGCCTGCGTCCGGCCGCACTCTCGACCGCCTACAACGGCGCCAGCGTCGGCGGCGTGCTGTTCTCGCCGCTCTGGGTGGCGCTGATCGCCTGGTGCGGCCTCGCGGGCGCCGCGGCGCTGCTCGGCGCGGCCATGGCGCTCGCGCTCTGGTGGCTCTCGGGACGCTGCCTCGGGCGCCTGCCGGCGGAGCTGGGGCTGGCGCCGGACGGGGACGCGCCGGGGGGCGTGACGCCGCCTGCCCGGGCCCGTGCCGACGCGGCGCCGCTCGCCGGCTCTCCCCCCGGCTCCTCCCCCGGCTCGCCTTGGCGCGACCGCCGCTTCCTGACGCTCGCCGCCGGCGCCTCGCTCGGCCTGTTCGCCCAGGTCGGCCTCCTCGCGCACCTGCTCTCGCTGCTCGCGCCGGCGATCGGGATGCGGCAGGCCGGGTTCGCCCTCGGCCTCGCCACGGCCTGCGCGGTGCTGGGGCGGACGGCCACGGGCTGGCTGCTGCCGCCCGGCGCCGACCGCCGCGTCGCCTCGGCGGCCGGCTACGGCGTGCAACTGGCCGGCTCGCTCGCCTTCCTCGCCGCCGATGGCGGGGCGGTGCTGCTGCTCGGCGTGGTGCTGTTCGGCCTCGGGATCGGCAACGCGACCTCGCTGCCGCCGCTGATCGCGCAGGCGGAGTTCCGGCCGGCCGATGTCGCCCGCGTCGTGGCGCTCGCCACCGCCGCCGGCCAGGCCGGCTACGCCTTCGCGCCGGCGCTGCTCGGCCTCGTGCGGGACACCGCCGAGGCGGCGTTGCCGGGCGGGGGAGCCGTCGCCCTGTTCGCCGCCGTGGCGGCGATCCAGGTCGCGGCGATGGTCGTGATGCTGCGCGGCCGGCCCGGGGCCGTCCCGGCGGAATGACCGCCCCGCCGCCCGTCCGGTACCGCCCCCCCGGCGTCGGGGCTTCGGCGCCGGGCGCTCCGGCAGGCCGGCGCCGCGGCGCGCCCGCGATGGTGCCGGGTGAGGGGATCGAACCCCCGACCTTCGGTTTACAAAACCGAACCAGTATCATGACACGAAAAGACACAGGCTGCCTTAAGCGCCATAGCTCATTGAAATTGCCTGATCCGTTCTGGAAGCTGCTGGCAGAAGCCGACTCCAGCCGCCAGG
>NZ_JALPRX010000123.1 GCF_023223525.1 Roseomonas acroporae
AACCAGTATCATGACACGAAAAGACACAGGCTGCCTTAAGCGCCATAGCTCATTGAAATTGCCTGATCCGTTCTGGAAGCTGCTGGCAGAAGCCGACTCCAGCCGCCAGGAGTCCCCATCCAAAGGGGTCCGCTGGGGGTCCGCAAATCGGCGAACCGAAGGCCGCAGGATCTCCCGTGAAGCTGACCGATAGGACCGTCGCCGCTCTGTCCTGCCCAGCCGGGAAGAAGGACGCGCTGTTCTTCGACGATGCGGTGAAAGGGTTCGGGGTGCGGGTGCAGGCCAGCGGCACCAAGACATTCTTGTTCCGATACAAGCTTGGTGCGGTGTCTCGGCGGATCGCGCTGGGTCTATTCGGAGAGGAGCTGACGACCGCTGCGGCCCGAGCCAAGGCGGAGAGGCTTCGCGGCGACGTGCGGGACGGGCGCGATCCATGGACGGAGCGGAAGGCGCAGAGCGTCGCTGCACTGGCGGCCGAAGTGTGTCGGGCGCCATGGGAAACTGGACGGAGGCGACGGGGAGAACT
>NZ_JALPRX010000124.1 GCF_023223525.1 Roseomonas acroporae
TTGGGGAGGGCGGAGCCCTCCCCACTGGGAGCACGGGGTTTGGGGGGGGCGGAGCCCTCCCCGACGGCGAAGCGCGACCCAGCGGGGACAGCGTGCTCTCCGCCGGCAGGCCGGGCTCCGGGAGGACCGCCGCCGCTCAGGCGGGCGCCATGCGTGCCACCCAGCGCATCGCCGCCTCGGCGGTGGCCACGGCCTCCACCTCTGGCGGCGCTGCCGGCCGCGCCACCATCACCACCGTCACGCCCAGTTCCCGTGCCGCGCCGAGCTTCGCGGCCGTGGCGGTGCCGCCGGAATTCTTCGTCACGATCGCCTCGATGCCGTGCGCCCGCAGCAGCGCCCGCTCGTCCTCCAGCGCGAATGGCCCGGTGGCGGTGATGACCGTGGCCCCTCGCGGCAGCAGTGCCTCGGGCGGCGGATCGACGCTGCGCACCAGGTAGCGGTGCCCGGGCGCCGCCGCGAAGGGCGCCAGCTCCTTCCGCCCGACCGTCAGCAGCACCCGGCGCGGCAGCGGGCCGAGCGCGCGCGCGGCGGCCTGCATGTCCGGCACCGCGACCCAGCAATCGCCCGGCCCGGCCACCCAGGGCGGCCGGCGCACCGCCAGCAGCGTCACGCCGGCGAGCCGCGCCGCCGCGGCCGCGTTGGCGGAGATGCGGGCGGCGAAGGGGTGCGTGGCGTCCACCAGCAGCCGCGTGCCGGTCTCGCGCAGGTGCTGCGCCAGCCCCCCGGCGCCGCCGAAGCCGCCGATGCGCGTCGGGATGGGCTGCGGGCGCGGCGCGCGCGTGGCGCCGGCCAGCGAGAGGGTGGCGTCGAGGCGCCCATCCGCCGCCAGCAGCCGCGCCAGGGCCGAGGCCTCCGTGGTGCCGCCGAGGAGCAGGAGCTTCGGCCGTGACGAATCCGCCGCCATGGCTCGCCATCCTGGGGATCGGCGAGGACGGGGTCGATGGGCTTTCCGCCGCCGCGCGGACCCTGCTGGAAGGCGCCGAGGCGGTGTTCGGCGGCGCCCGCCACCTGGCCCTGGCGGCGCCGCTGCTGCGCGGCGAGGCGCATCCGTGGCCGAGCCCGATGACCGCCGCCTACCCCGACATCCTGGCGCGCCGGGGCCGGCCGGTCGCGGTGCTGGCCTCGGGCGACCCGTTCTGCTTCGGCGTCGGCAACGCGCTGGCGGGGCTGGTGCCGGCGGGCGAGTTCCTGTGCCTCCCCGCGCCCTCGGCCTTCGCGCTGGCCTGCGCGCGGCTGGGCTGGGCGTTGCAGGACTGCGCCACGATCTCCTTCTGCGGCCGGCCGCTGGCGGCGCTGGCGCCGCTGCTGCAACCGGGCGCGCGGGTGCTGGCGCTCTCGGCCGATGCGCGCACGCCGGCGGCGGTGGCCGCGATGCTGCGGGCCAACGGCTTCGGCCCGACGCGGCTGCACCTGCTGGAAGCCCTGGGCGGCCCGCGCGAGCGCCGGCGCAGCGCCCCCGCGCACGCGGCGGCCTTCGCGGCGGTGGATCCGTTGAACCTGCTGGCGCTGGAGGTCTCGGCGCTGCCCGGCGCGCGGGTGATCCCACTCGCCTCCGGCCTGCCGGACGCGCTGTTCGAGCATGACGGGCAGCTCACCAAGCAGGAGGTGCGCGCCGTGACCCTGGCGGCGCTGGCGCCGCGGCGGGGCGAGCTGCTGTGGGATATCGGGCTCGGCTCCGGCTCCGTCGCCATCGAGTGGCTGCTGCGGCACCCGGCCAACCGGGCGATCGGGCTGGAGCCGCGCCCGGACCGCGCGGCGCGGGCGGCGCGCAACGCGCTCGTGCTCGGTGTGCCGGGGTTACAGGTGGTGCCGGGGCGGGCGCCGGCGGCGCTGGCCGGGCTGCCGGTGCCGGACGCGGTGTTCCTGGGTGGCGGGGCGGCCGGCGAGGGCGTGCTGGAGGCGGCCTGGGCGGCGCTGCGCCCGGGCGGGCGGCTGGTGGCGAACGCCGTGACCATCGAGACCGAGGCGGCGCTGTTCGCGGCGCATGCGCGCTGGGGCGGTACGCTGACGCGGATCGGCGTGGAGCGGCTGGACGGGGTGGGCCGGATGCACGGCTTCCGGCCGGCGATGACGGTGACGCAGTACGCGGCGGTGAAGGGGTGACGGGGGTGGATTCCAGCCCTGGCGGACGAGGGGGCGACGCCGAGGTCGTCGCCGAGATCGGCGCGGACATTGTCGCCGGGATCGGCTGCCGGCCGGGCTGCGTGGCCGAGGCGGTGGTCGCGCTGGTGCGGCGGGCCGAGGCGGTGTCCGGCCGTCGCGTGACGCGACTGGCGGCACCGGAATTCCGGCGGGATGCGGCGGCGCTGGCCGAGGCGGCGGCGGCGCTGGGACTGCCGCTCGCATGGGTCGGGCGGGAGGCGCTGCTGGCGGTGCAGCCGCGCTGCGTGACGCGGTCGGCGGCAGCGGCGCGGCATACCGGCATCGCCTCGGTGGCGGAGGGCTGCGCGCTGGCGGCAGCGGGGGAGGGGGCGCGGCTGCTGGTGGCGCGGGTGGACGGGGACAAGGCGAGTTGCGCGTTGGCCACGCACTGAGCCGACCGGCCGTTGCCGGCGGAACGGCGGATAAATCGCGAAACGAAATTAACTCGCCCCGGATGCTTGAATATTCGTATAATCCGGAATTGCCGGGTTTGGGCCGGAATGATCCGGGCGCCACGGGTCGTGTGTCACGGAAAGCAATGAACGCAGCCTCTTCGTCGCCCGTCGCATGGCGCTTCCCTGGCATGCTGGCGTGTCTCTTGCTGGCCGGTTGCGTCACGAACAACCTGTCCACCCAGAACGCCCAGATCGTGCCGGCCGGAGGCGGCGTGGCGGTTCCTTCCCAGGCGGCGCCGCTTCCGGCGCCACGTCCCGCGCAGGGCATGACATCGACGGCCAGGCTGATGTCGGCCAGCATGATCACGGTGAGAAAGACCACCACCTCCGGGGCGACGCTTCTGCTGGCCAACCTGCATTCCCTGAACCCGGACTGCACGCCGATCGGCCCGGTCGAGGCACGGATCGCGACACCGCCGGCGCACGGCACCGTCCACATCGCCATGGGCACGGCCTTTCCGAGCTACGTTCCCGGCGATCCCCCATACGCCTGCAATTCGAGGCGCCTCCCGGCGACCCTCATCTCCTACCAGCCGACGCCCGGCTTCACCGGACAGGACGTGGCGGTCGTCGAGACCTTCTTTCCCTCCGGCAGATCGCCTTCGCTTCGTTTCGAGATCACCGTCCGATAGGAACGGCGGCATCGGGGCGAGGCGGCGCCGGTACCGTCGGCGCAGGCCCACACCCACACCCACGCTCACGCATTGTGCCTCCTGCCCCAGCCGGCGGCCGAGCAGGCATCGCGACCGCTGGCGGCACGGGTTGCAACGGGAGCGTCGGGGCAGGGACAGCCACCAACTCCCTCTTTCCGATTGCCCGGTCGGAACCGGAGTGCCGCGCGCCGCCCGACGCGGAACGATGCGCGCCGGAGGTACCCCATGACCGGATTCCGCTGCGTCGCCATCCCGACCGAAACCGCCGACCGCTTCCGCCGCACCGGCCTGGACGACCGCGGCAACGCGCTGCGCCGCGCCGTGGCGGCGGCGGGCAGCCACTTCCCCTGCCGCCACTGCCTGCGCCTCGCCGCGCCGGGCGAGGCCGTGCTGCTCGGCTCCTACGACCTGCCACGGCCGCTTGGCGTCTACTGGACCCCGAGCCCGATCTTCCTGCACGAGGCACCGTGCCCGCGCGCCGAGGCGGCGAACCGGATCGCGCCGATCGTGCTGGCCAACCCGCTGGTCTCGGTGCGCGCCTACGACGCGGCCGACCAGTGCCTCTACGATCTCGGCCAGGTCTGCGCGGGCGGCGAGGTCGAGGCGCCGCTGCGGCGCGCGCTCGGCGATGCCCGGACGGCCTTCGTCAGCATCCACACCGCCCGGCCCGGCTGCCTGCTCGCGCAGGTCGAGCGCCTGCCGGGCGGCCCCTGAACCGCAACCGGCCTGCCGGCCGCGCGCGGCCACGCTGGAGCCGTTCCGGCCTGATACGGTCAGGCGGGAACGGCTCAGCTTTTTGATTTTTCGCATTGTCCGAGTCGCCGGGTGAGTACGCCCAGCTTGAAAACGCTCTGGAGCGGAACGCAAACCGGTTGGGACTGCGTGCCGCCGCATCCCGTTGTTTTCCGAGCGGATTCACGCCTCCGGGCGTAGCCGCCCTCCGGCGATCCGCTCTAAGCCGGCAGCGTCACCTCCGCCCGCAGCCCCCCCTCCGCGCGGTTCCGCAGCACCACGTCGCCGCCATGCGCGCGCAGGATGTTGCGCGCGATCGGCAGGCCGAGCCCGGTGCCGCCCGTCTCCCGGTTGCGGCTGCCCTCCAGCCGGCGGAAGGGCTGGAACACGCCCTCCAACTCCTCCTCCGGCACGCCCGGGCCGCTATCCTCGATCGCCAGCCGCACCACCGTGCCGCGCCCCCGGCCGTCCGGCCGCGCCGGGGCGAGGCGGATGCGCACGTCGCCGGCATAGGCCAGCGCGTTGTTCACCAGGTTGGCCACGGCGCGCTTCAGCGCCACCGGCCGGGCGCGCACGGTCAGCCGGTCCGGGCCCTCGTAGGCGAAATCCTGCGGCTCGGCCTCGGGGCGCGCATCGGCCGCCTCGTCCAGCACGGTGCGGCAGAGCGCGGCGAGGTCGAGCGGCCCGGCCGGCTCGGTGGCGGCGTCGTCGCGGCCGAAGGCCAGCGTCGCCGTCACCATCGCCTCCATCTCGTCGAGGTCGGCCAGCATCTTCCGGCGCTGCTCGTCGTCGTCCATGAACTCGGCGCGCAGGCGCAGCCGGGTGATCGGGGTGCGCAGGTCGTGCCCGATCGCCGCCAGCATCTGCGTGCGGTCCGAGACGAAGCGGCGGATGCGCTCGGCCATCAGGTTGAAGGCGCGGGCCGCGATCGTCACCTCGCTCGGGCCCCGCTCGGGCAGGGGCGGGGCGTTGACGTCGCGCCCGAGGCGCTCGGCGGCGGCGGCCAGCAGCCGCACCGGCCGCGTCAGCCGGCTCACCGCCCAGAGGATCAGCCCCGCCGCCGCCACCGTCATCAGCACGAAGGCGATCAGGAAGGTGGGCGAGTGCCAGGGGCGCGGCGGCGGCAGCTCCACCCGCAGGTTCAGCCACGGCCCGTCGGCGAGGCGCAGGCTGGCCAGGAAGCCGCCCGGATGGCCGAGCCCGGCCATGCGCATCTCGGCGGGCCGCAGATGCGGCGGCGGGCCGGGATCGGCCAGCGGCGGGCGGGCGCCCGGCGGCTCCTCGGATCCCGGCCGGCCGCCGGCTCCGTCCCGCAGGGGGCCGTAGGGCCGATCCTCCGCCGCCCGCTCGCCCGGCTTCTCCGCGGGCCGCCCCCGGCCGATCCGGGGCGGCAGCAGCAGGTCCGGCCCGCGCCGCCGCGCGAAGCTGGCCAGCATGAGGTCGAGATGGAACAGCCGCATCGTCTCGGCCGAGGGCGGCGGCATGCCCGGTCGCACGGCGGGAACGGTGGAAAGCTCGAAGTTCAGCCCCGGCTGCGGCTCGGCGTCGAGCAGCAGCAGGGCCCGCCGTTCGGGCGGCGCCAGCACCACCGCGCGCCAGGCGCCGAAGGCGCGGGCCATGATCTCGCGCGCCTGCACCTCGCGTTGCAGGTCCACCCGGTCCAGCGCGTGGATGGTCAGGCCAAGGCCCTGCACCAGCATCAGCCCGGCCAGCAGCAGCAGCGCGGTGCGCCCGCCCAGCGTGCCGGGCAGCCAGCGGCGCAGCGTGGCGCGCAGGGAGGCCGGCACGCGCTACTCGCTGCCGGGCAGGCGCTCGATGCTGGCCGCCAGCACGTAGCCGCCGCCGCGCACCGTCTTGATCAGCGAGGGGTTGCGGCCGTCGTCCTCCAGCTTGCGCCGCAGGCGCGAGACGGCGACGTCGATGGCCCGGTCGAAGGGCCCGGCCTGCCGGCCGCGCAGCAGGTCCATCAGCATGTCGCGCGTCAGCACCCGGTTGGGGCGCTCCACCAGCACCAGCAGCAGCTCGTACTCGCCCCCCGTCAGCGGCACCTCGGCGCCGTCCGGGTTGAGCAGGCGGCGACGGCCCGGCTCCAGCGTCCAGCCGGCGAAGCGGATCGCCTTGGGCGCCGGTTCCTTGGTGCCGCCCGGGGTGGCGCCCCCCTCGCCGGCGCGGCGCAGCACGGCGCGGATGCGCGCCAGCAGCTCGCGCGGGTTGAAGGGCTTCTGCATGTAGTCGTCGGCGCCCAGCTCCAGCCCGACGATGCGGTCGGTCTCCTCGGCCATGGCGGTCAGCATGATGATCGGCACGGTGGAATCCGTGCTGCCGGGGCCGCGCAGCCAGCGGGCGAAGTCGAGCCCCGGCTCGCCCGGCAGCATCAGGTCGAGCACGACGAGGTGGTAGCGCCCGAGCGGCCACAACCGTCGTGCCTCCCGCGCGTCGCGCGCCGGGGTCACGCGCATGCCCTGGCGTTCGAGGAAGCGTGTCAGCAGGTCGCGGATCTCGCGGTCGTCGTCGACCACCAGGATGTGCGGTTGCGGCTCCATGATGGGTACACCATAGCCTGTTACAGACGAGGGGCGGCAGCCACCGCTGTTGCGGAGCGTTGCTGCCGCCGCCGCTGTTGCGGATCGTTGCAATTCTCCACCGGGGCCGGCATCGCCGCGCAACATGGCGGCGGCAGCATGCCGGGCACGGACGAGGCTCGGAGAGACGCCCCATGAAGAGACGCACGCAGTCCCGCTGGCTGTTCGCCCTGCCCGTGCTGGCCGTGGCGGGAATTTCCGCCGTCGCGCTGGCACAGCAGGCGCCGGCTTCCCCCTCGGCCGCGCCGCCGGGCGCCCCCGCCGCCACGCCGCCCGCGCCGCCGCCCGACGGCCCGCCCGGCCCCCGCCCGCCCGGCCCCCCCAGGGGAGAGCGGATGGGAGAGCGAGGGGGGGAGCGCATGGGCGGCCCGCGCGGCTGGGGCGGCCCGATGGCCGGACCCATGATGGCCGGCCCCATGGGAGCTCCTCCCGGGCCGATGGGCGGCCCGATGGGCCCGATGATGCGCCACCGCGGCGGCCCCTTCGCCGGGCTGATCTTCCATCGCGGCGACCGCCACCTGACCCCGCCCGAGGTGCAGCGCATCGTCGAAGGCTTCCTGCTCTGGAACGGCGAGCGTTCCTGGCGCGTGGTGGACGTGAAGGAGGCCGAGGAGAACACGGTCGAGTTCGGCCTCGCCCCCGCCGAGGGCGGCGCCTTCGCCCGCTTCCGCATGGACCGCGCCACCGGCCGCATCCACCGGGTCGGGTAGGTATTCCGGCCGGCTGGCCGGAACGGGGCCGTGCCTCCGGGGGGCGGCCCTCGGGCATGGCCCTCCGGACGCGGCCCCCGGCGCGGGCCCGGCCCTCCCGGGCGGGCGCCCGCGCGACCGCCGGGGGGCGCCTCGGCGGCGCGCCTCGCCTGCCGCATCCCCCTCGGGTCTGCCCCCGCCTCCCTGGGGTGGCCCGGCGCGGCGGCCATGGGGTTCCCCCCTTCGCCATGGCCGCACGGACGGGCCCCGCTCCCCCGCGGGGCCCGTCCGACCCACCCCCGCTCCCCCCTCCCGGCCGCGCCGGGGGCCGGCTCGCACCTTGCCCTCGCCCCCCAAGGCCACGCATGTTGCGGGCCGATCGGCAGGGATTAGAGAGGCTATGGCGGAGTTCGACCTGGCGGTGCGCGGCGGCCTCGTGGCCACGGGCTGCGGCACCACGCGCTGCGACATCGGCGTGAAGGACGGACGCGTCGTGGCACTCGGCGAGCGACTCGCGGATGCCGCCCGCACCGTCGACGCGGGCGGGCTGCTGGTGCTGCCCGGCGGCGTGGACAGCCACTGCCACATCGAGCAGCCGGACCCGGACGGGACGGTGTACGAGGAGACCTTCCTCACCGGCTCGCGCAGCGCCTTCGCCGGCGGCACCACCAGCGTCGTCTGCTTCGTGCCCGGCTGGAAGGGGGCCTCGCTCGCCGAGCGGGTGGCCGACTACGAGAAGCGCGCCGCCACGGGGATGCTCGACTACGGCTTCCACCTCGTCATCGCCGAGGCCACGGACGCCACCATCGCCGAGATCCCGCAATTCGTCGCGCGCGGGATGCGCTCGCTCAAGGTGTTCCTGACCTATGACGACGTGCATCTCGACGATCGCGGCTACCTGCGCGTCCTCGCCGCCGCGCGCCGCACCGGCGCCCTGGTCACCGTCCACTGCGAGAATTACGACGCCATCAAGTGGCGCACCGAGGCGCTGCTCGCCGCCGGCCTGACCGAGCCGAGGTACCACGCCTGGAGCCGCCCCGTGGTGGTGGAGCGCGAGGCGACGCACCGCGCCATCGCGCTGGCCGAGCTGGTGGACCAGCCGATCCAGATCTTCCACGTCTCCTGCGCCGAGGTGGCCGAGGAGATCGCGCGCGCGCAGTGGCGCGGCCTCAAGGTATGGGGCGAGACCTGCCCGCAGTACCTGGTGCTGACCGCCGACGACATGGCCCGCACCAGCGGGCGCGACGGCAGCTTCGAGGGCGCGAAGTTCATGTGCTCGCCGAGCCCGCGCGACGCGGCGGCGCAGGAGGGGCTGTGGCGCGTGCTGCGCCAGGGCACGCTCGACGTGGTCTCCTCCGACCATTCGGGCTGGAGCTTCCACAACGATCGCGGCAAGGCCAAGCACGGGCGCGACGCGAATTTCCGCGCCATCCCGAACGGCGTGCCCGGCGTCGCGGCGCGGCTGCCGATCATGTTCTCCGAGGGCGTCTCGAAGGGCCGCCTCTCGCTCGACCAGTTCGTGGCGCTGACCAGCACCAACCCGGCGCGGCTGATGGGCCTCGCCCCGCGCAAGGGCGTGATCCAGGTGGGGTCGGACGCCGACCTCGCCATCTGGGACCCGCAGAAGCGCGTCACCCTCACCAACGCGCTGATGCAGCAGGCGATCGACTACACCCCCTACGAGGGCATGGAGGTCACCGGCTGGCCGGTGATGACGGTGCGCCGCGGCGAGCTGGTGATGCGCGACGGCGTGGTGACGGCCGAGCCCGGCAGCGGCCGCTACCTGCCGCGTGCGCCCTACGATCTCATCCGGCCGACCGGGCGGCTGCCGAACGGCTTCGACACGGCGGCGCACGCGGGCTGACGGGTGGGCCGGGCCCGGGCGACGATCGGGCGCGGCGGCCCCGCCGATCCGGACCATGGTGAGAAGACCCCCTCCGGCCCGTCGGTCCGGCCCGGGCCGGCTCGGCCCCGCCGGTCCCTGCCATGGGGCCGGCCGGTCGCCAGGATCGGCGATGGATGCCAGGCGCGCCGGGAGCGGTGCGGGGCAGTGCTACGTGGTCCAGAAGCCGTCATGCGCCATGGCGGCTTCCGTCTCCATGGCCGGCCCCAGCACCTCGACCTGCCGCTGCCCGCGCGCGAACACCTCGCGACAGGGCAGGGAGAGGGTCGGGTTCTCCGCATGGGCGCCGGTAAGCCCGAGCAGGCGCCGCTCCGACAGGCCGTAGACCACCCGCCCGATGCCGCACCAGTAGACGGCGCCGGCGCACATCGCGCAGGGCTCGGCGGAGGAGTAGAGGGTGGCCCCGGACAGGGCCTCGATGCCGAGCGTCCGCGCCGCGCCGGCGGCGGCCGCCAGTTCCGCGTGGCGCGTGGGGTCGCCCCCGGGCGGGCGGCTGTCGTTGACGGCGCGCTGCACCACCTGCCCCGAGGCGTCCACCACCAGGGCGGCGAAGGGGTGGCGGCCCATCGCGCGGGCCTCGTGCGACAGGGCGATGGCTTCCGCCAGGAAGCGCCGGTCCGCATCCGAAAGCGTGCTGCCCATCCGCGCCTGCTCCTGCCGCCGTGACGGCAGCATGGCGGCGGCGCGGCCGGGCGTCAGCCCCTTTCGACGCCCGCGCCGGGATCGGCGCCCCGGCCCGGCCGGAGCCGAGATCAAGGCGAAGGGCGCGGTCAGCGCACCGGTGCTGACGCCGGTGACGAGGTCGAGGACCGGCCGCGTGCCGGCCTCGGTCCAGCCGGTCAGCAGCCCGGCGCCGCAGGCGCCCTCCTCGCCGCCGGAGTGGGAGAGCACCCTGGGGCCAGCGGCCCCCCTCCCCACGTCAGCCCCCTGCGTCAGCCCCCCAGCTCGCGGTGGACCAGCTCCGCCCAGTAGCGCACGCCGAGCGGCAGGATGGCGTCGTTGAAGTCGTAGCGCGGCGTGTGCACCGGGACGAAGCTGCCATCCTCGGCCACGCCGTTGCCGAGCATGACGTAGCTGCCCGGGCACTGCCCCAGCATGAAGGCGAAGTCCTCCGAGCCCGTCACCGGCCGCATCGCCGGGTCGACGGCCTCCTCGCCGACCAGCGCGCGCGCGACCTCGAGGGAGGTGCGGGTGCGGGCCTCGTCGTTCACCAGCACGTCGAAGATGCGCTCGTAGCGCAGCTCGGCGGTGCAGCCGAAGGTGGCGGCGACGGACTGCGCCATCTCGCCCATGCGCCGCTCGATCAGCCCGCGGATCCGCTCGTCGAAGCTGCGCGCCGTGCCGCGCACCACCAGCTCGGCGGGGATCACGTTGGGCGATTCCCAGCTGCCGCCGCCGACGTAGCCGACGCTGACCACGGCGCTCTGCAGCGCCGGCACGTTGCGGCTGACGATGGTCTGCAGCGCGCCGATGAACTGCGCCTGCGCCAGGGTGACGTCGGTGGCGTTGTGCGCGCCGTTGCCGCCATGCCCGCCGGTGCCGCGGAAGGTCACCGTCCAGGTGTCGCCGGCGGCCATCAGCGGGCCGGTGCGGGTGCAGAACCGGCCCACCGCCGTGCCGGGCCAGTTGTGCATGCCGTAGAGGCTGTCCACCGGGAAGCGTTCCAGCAGCCCGTCGGCCAGCATGGCGAGGCCGCCGCCCAGCCCCTCCTCGGCCGGCTGGAAGATGAAGTGGACGGTGCCGGCGAAGTCGCGGTGCCTCGCCAGCACCTCGGCCGCGCCCAGCAGCATGGCGGTGTGCCCGTCATGGCCGCAGGCATGCATCTTGCCGGGGTTGGTGGAGGCGTAGGGCAGGCCCGTCGCCTCCTCGATGTTCAGCGCGTCCATGTCGGCGCGCAGGCCGATGGCGCGGTTGGCCGTGTTGGAAGAGGGGGCGCGGGTGCCGGTCAGCGTGCCGACCACGCCGGTGCGGCCGACGCCCTCGGCGACGTCGAGGCCGAGCGCCCGCAGCCTTCCGGCGACGATGCCGGCGGTGCGGCGCTCCTCGAAGCCGGTCTCGGGATGGGCGTGCAGGTCGCGGCGCAGCGCCACCAGCCCGGGCTCGGCCGCGCGGATCGTGTCGAGGATGGTCTCGGTCATGGTGTGGTCCTCTCTTTCCGGGGCTCGTGGGGGGGGGCCCCCCCGGGGG
>NZ_JALPRX010000125.1 GCF_023223525.1 Roseomonas acroporae
AGCGCCACCAGCCCGGGCTCGGCCGCGCGGATCGTGTCGAGGATGGTCTCGGTCATGGTGTGGTCCTCTCTTTCCGGGGCTCGTGCGGGTCCGCACCAGTGCGGACCCGCACGATTCGTCGGTCCGGCGCGCGGCCGCCCCACCAACCCCGCGCGCGATACCGGCCCGCGCAAGTCAGGACTTGCGCGGGCCGGTATCAGTCGGCCAGCTCGCCGCGCCCGGTCTCGGGCATGGCGAACATGGCCAGGACGCCGATGACGCTGGTGGCGATCAGGTAGTAGGCCGGCGCGAGCGGGTCGCCCGTCACGCCGATCAGCCAGGTTACCACCAGCTGCGTGGTGCCGCCGAACACCGTCACCACGAAGGCGTAGGCGATCGACAGGCCGGCGCTGCGCACGGCGCGCGGCAGCATCTCGGGGATGGCGACGATGCTGGCCGCGCCGCTGACCGCGGCCAGGATGGCGAGCAGGGCGGACATGCCGAGCAGCGTGGCGGCGCCGGGCGCCGTGGTCATCAGCAGGAAGGCCGGATAGGCGGCGAGCAGCAGCGCGACGCGGGGCACGATCATCACCACGCGGCGGCCGTAGCGGTCCGACAGCCAGCCGCCGAGCAGGGCGAAGACGAACACCGAGGCGCCGACCACCGCGGTCGCGGCGATCGAGAGGCTGGCGGGCAGGTGCAGCGTGGTGATGGCGTAGGTCGTCATGTAGTTGCTGACGAAGTTCGAGACGGTGCCGCAGAGCAGCAGCGGCACGGTCAGCAGCAGCGTGCTGCCGTGCGACCTCGCCAGCCGCGCCAGCACGGCGACGGTGGAGGCCTCGGCGCCGCCCGCGGCCTCGCCCGCCGTCTCCGGCACGTTGTTGCGGATGTAGATCCCGACCGGGATGATGGCGAGGCCGAGCAGGAACGGGATGCGCCAGCCCCAGCTCTGCATCTGCCCGGCGTCGAGCAGGGTGGAGAGCAGCACGCCGATCGTGCCCGCGACCAGCGTCGCGATGCCCTGGCTGGCGAGCTGCCAGCTCCCGAACAGGCCGCGCCGGTCGGCGGGCGCGCTCTCCAGCAGGTAGGCGGTGGCCGGCCCGACCTCGCCGCCCAGCGCGAAGCCCTGGATCAGCCGGCTGAGCACGATCAGCACCGGCGCGGCGTAGCCGATCGTCGCGTAGCCGGGCGTCAGCGCCAGCAGCAGCATGCCGGCAGCCATCAGGGCGATGGTCAGCATCATCGCCGGCTTGCGGCCGGCGCGGTCGGCATAGGCGCCGATCAGCACGCCGCCGATCGGGCGGGTGACGAAGCCGACGCCGAAGGTGGCGACGGAGAGCAGCAGGCTGCTCCAGGCGTCGCCCGTGGGGAAGAAGGCGCGGCCGATCATCACCGCGAAGAAGGCGTAGGTGGTGAAGTCGTAGAATTCCAGCGCGTTGCCGATCACGGCGGCGGCGACGCCGCGCCGGCGCGCGCGCCGCTCCTCGGCGAGGGCGGTGGCGTCGGCGGGCGGGAGGTCGGCGGCGGCCGGGTCGGCGCGCTCCAGCAGGGTGGCGGACATGGCTGATCCTGCGGCCAGCGGCGGCGCCGGCCTGTTCATGGGGCGGACAGGCTCCGGCCATGCCGCGCCCCGTGGCGGGGGCGGCTGGCCGAAGGATCGGTCGGGGAGGGAAGGCGAAGGGAGGGTGGTGCGCGCCGCCCGTCAGCGGGTCGGCGCGCGGGGCGGCCTCAGGCCGCCAGCGGCCGCAGCGTGGCCGGGGCGCGGTTGCTGGTGGCGCGGTCGTGCAGCGCCTCGGCCACCATCTGGGCCGTCGCGGCCGAGAGGGTCCAGCCGAGATGGCCGTGGCCGGTGTTGTAGAACACGCCCGGCCGGCTGCCGGCGCCGATGCGCGGCATCAGGTTCGGCGTCATCGGCCGCAGCCCGGCCCAGGGCACGGCGCGGGCGGTGGAGACGCCGGGGAAGAGCTGCTCCGTCCACTGCACCAGCGGGCGGATGCGGTCGGCGCGGATGTCGCGGTTCTCGCCGTTGAACTCGGCGGTGCCGGCGACGCGGAAGCGGTCGCGGCCGAGGCGGCTGGTGACGATCTTGGTGGCGTCGTCGAGCAGGCTGACGGTCGGCGCCGCCGCCTGGCTCGCCGCGTCGTCCAGGTGGACGGTGATGGAGTAGCCCTTCACCGGGTAGACGTTGATGCGGTCGCCCAGCATGGCGGCGAAGCGGCGGGAGGCGACGCCGGCGCAGACCACCACGTTGTCCACCCGCTCCACCTCGGCCGCGCCCTGCTTGCCGTCGCCCGCCTTGCCGCCGCCCGCCTTGCCGTCAGCGGGCCGCCAGGCGATGGCGATGCCGTCGGGGCCGTGGGTGATGCCGGTCACGTCCGCCTCGAACAGGAAGCGGGCGCCGCGGCGCATGCAGGCCTCGGCGAGGCCGCGCGTGTACTTGTGGATGTCGCCGGTGGAGTCGGACGGGGTGAAGAAGCCGCCATGGTACTGGCCGTGCAGCGTCGGCTCGATGGCCCGCATCTCCTCGGGCGTCACGGCGCGGCGGTCGAGCCCGCCCTCGACCAGCAGCGGGTTGACGCGGGCGGCGGCGTCGAAGCCGGCCTTGTCGCGGTAGATGTGCAGGATGCCACGGTGCTCGACGTCGAAGTCGAAGCCCTCCTGCTCGGCGATGGCGCAGTGGTACTTGCGCGCCTCGATGGCGAGCCGCGTGGTGGCGATCGTGTTCTCGCGGTAGTGGCGGATATGGCCGATGAACTCGCCGAGCCAGGAATACTTGTGCACCGAGGGGCGCGGGTTGAGCAGCAGCGGCGCGTCCTGCCGCAGCATCCACTTCAGGCCCTTGAGGATGGTGGCGGTGCTGTTCCACACCTCGGCGTTGCAGGCCGAGAGCTGCCCGCCATTGGCGAAGGAGGTTTCCATGGCGGCGTAGCGCTGCCGGTCGAGCACGACCACGGAATGGCCGCGCTGCAGCAGGGCGTAGGCGGTGGTGACGCCGGTGATGCCGGATCCGATGACGGCGACTTTGCTCACGGTACGTGCTCCAGGACACGGGTTCGCAGCGCACGGCTCTCGATGTCCGTGTGGCTGCCCCCATCTGTCCCTGTACCTGAGAGCGTGACCCGGCCACCCTCGCGGGCGAAGCGGGCATCCCCTTCGGTGGGTGCCTTGCGGCACCTCTCTCCAGATCGTCCTGGGAAGCGCGGTCCTGGGTGCCTGAGAGTTTCCCGGGGGGTTGCTCCGTCGGCGGCGCCGCGGCCTTTCCGGCCCGACGCACTCTCCCGCGTTCCGTTTGCGGACGGGTGGAAAATGGGTCAGGTCGACAGGGCCGGTCAACGTGAATCTTGCCCGATTTCGAGCCTTTCGCGCGATCTTCCGCCCGATTCGGGGCGAATGCCTGTCATATGAGCACAAACATCGGGCGAATGCCTCGATTCCGGTCGAACTGGCCAGGGCGGACCGTCCGGGCGATGATCGCCATCCGTCCTTGGCCACCATCCCCTGGCCCACCGTCGCCCCTACCGGCCCGCGAGAATTCCCCGGCATGACCGACCGACCGATCCACCCGACCGTCGCCCGGCCGGGAGGGCAGCCTTGATCCACGTCGTCGGCGCCTCCGGCCGCTCCGGCGCCGCGCTCTGCCGCGCCCTCGCCGCCGCCGGCATGCCGTTCGTGCCGGTGGTGCGCGACCCGGCGCGCTGGTCGGCGCTCGGCCTGCCCGGCACGCCGCGCCTCGCCGACCTGCGCGACGCGGCGGCCCTGCGCGCGGCCCTGGCCGGGGCGGACCGGGTCGTCTCCTGCGCCCATGCGCGCTGGGCGCCCGCCTTGCTCGCCGCCGCGCCGCCCGCCGCCGGCTTCGTGCTGATGGGCTCGACGCGCCGCTTCTCGCGCTGGCCGGACGCGCATGGCGACGGGGTGCGCGCCGGCGAGGCCGCCTTCCTCGCCGCCGGCCACCCCGGCGCGATGCTGCACCCGACCATGATCTACGGCGCCCAGGGCGAGGACAACGTGCAGCGCCTGGCCGCCCTGCTGCGCCGCCTGCCGGTGGCGCCGCTGCCCGGCGGCGGCCGCGCCCTGGTGCAGCCGATCCACCAGGACGACGTGACCGCCGCGCTGCTCGCCGCGCTGCGCCGGGACTGGCCGGGGCCCGAGGTGCTGGTGATCGCGGGGCCGGAGCCCGTGCCCTACCGCGACTTCCTGGCCGCCGTGGCCCGCGCCGCCGGCCAGCGCCCGCCGCCGGTGCTGCCGGTGCCGGCGCTGCCGCTGCGCCTGCTGGCGCCGCTGACCCGGCTGCTGCCCGGCCTGCCCACGATCCGCGCCGCCGAGGTGCGGCGGCTGCTGGAGGACAAGGACTTCGACATCGGCCCGATGCGGCGGGAACTCGGCGTGGCGCCGATGCCGCTGGCGGCGGGGCTGGCGCGGACCCTGTCGCCGCCCGCGCCGGGCTGACAGCCTGTTTGAGAAGCCTGCGGCGGAGGGATGGCGAGGGATTTTTCGTGCCGGGAAGGAAGGGACGCCGGCGCGATGCGGGGCATCGTGCCAAGCCCCTGACGCTCCCGGCGCGGAAAAGACCCGCCAGACCGACCCGCAGGCTTCCCAAACAGGCTGTCAGCGCCGCCGGCCGCGGGCCGGCTGCCGCCGCCCGCGCATGGGCGGGCAGGCCGGGATGGCGGTGCTGGACACGCGGCCCCGTGCCCCTGTACCGGAGTCGCGCGGCCCGCGCCGCGCCAGGACAGCGACGGAGCCGCCACCGATGACCGGACGCCGCACGGCGAGGGGCCGGCCTTGACCATCCCCGACGGAATCGGCCGCCTGGCCGACGCGATGACGGGGTGGCGGCGCGACCTGCACGCCCATCCGGAACTGGGCTTCGAGGAGCACCGCACCGCCGCCTTCGTCGCCGACCGGCTGCGCGAGGCCGGTGTGGACGAGGTGGTGACGGGCCTCGCCGGCACCGGCGTGGTCGGCGTGATCCACGGACGCCGCCGGCGGGCGGCAAAGGGGGAGGGGACGGGGGACGCGGCGGCGGTCGGCCTGCGCGCCGACATGGACGCGCTGCCCATCGAGGAGGCCACCGGCCTGCCCTGGGCCTCGCGCACCCCCGGGCGGATGCACGCCTGCGGGCATGACGGGCACACGGCGATGCTGCTCGGCGCCGCCCGCCACCTCGCCGCGACGCGGGACTTCGCCGGCACCGTCTACGCGATCTTCCAGCCCGCCGAGGAGGGCGTCGGCGGCGGCCGCGCCATGGTCGAGGCGGGGCTGTTCCGCCGCTTCCCGATGCGCCAGGTCTTCGGCCTGCACAACTGGCCTGCCCTGCCCGAGGGCGAGTTCGCCTGGCGCGAGGGCCCGATCATGGCCGCCGTGGCGACGCTGGAGGCCACCGTCACCGGCACCGGCGCGCACGGCGCCATGCCGCACATGGGCAACGACCCGGTGGTGATCGCGGCGCAGATCGTCACCGCGCTGCAATCGGTGGTGTCGCGCTCGGTCGATCCGGCCGAGGCCGGCGTGCTGACCATCGGCCGCATCAGCGGGGGCGACACCTGGAACGTGATCCCGGAATCGGTCAGCCTGCTCGGCACGGCGCGCTGGTTCCGGCCCGAGGTGGGGGCGCTGATCGGGCGGAAGTTCACCGCGATCACCGAGGGCGTGGCGGCCGCCTTCGGCGCCCGCGCCGAGGCGCGGATGACGGTGATCTGCCCGGCCACGGTGAACGCGCCCGGCCCCACCGCCCTGGCGCGCGAGGCCGCCGAGTCGGTGGCCGGCGCCGCGCGGGTGCGCGCCCTGCCGCTGCCCACCGTGGTGGGCGAGGACTTCAGCTACATGCTGGAGGCGCTGCCCGGCAGCTACATCCTGCTCGGCGCCGGGCGCGGACCGGACGACCCCCAGGTCCACCATCCGCGCTACGACTTCAACGACGCGATCCTGCCGCTCGGCGCCGCCTGGTGGGCGGCGCTGGCCGAGCGGGCGCTGGCGCCGGCCGCCGACGGCGCCGTGGCCTGAACCGCCTTCCAGCGGGAGCGCCGGCCTCCTCCCGGTCCGCCCGCCGGCTCCGCGACATGGCAACGCCGCTTCCCGCCGGCCCGCCGCGCGTCTACAGCAGGCGGGCCGGCTGCGCGCAGCCGCGAGGAACCGTCGGAGCCGCCGCGTGGACCTGAACCCCCCCTTCCGACTCACCGTCTGCGGCATCGAGGAGCTGGACGGGCACTGCGCCGTCGGCGTCAGCCACGTGCTCTCCATCCTCGATCCCGCCTGGCCGGTGCCCGAGGCCTTCGGCCGCTTCGGCGAGCACGCGAAGCTGGAGCTGCGCTTCGACGACGTGATCGAGGAGACGCCGGGCAAGGTGGCGCCGGCCGAGGCCGACGTGGCGCAGCTCCTGGCCTTCGGGCGCGACCTGGAGGCGGAGCGCCGGGAGGACGCGCACCTGCTGGTGCACTGCCACGCCGGCATCTCCCGCTCCACCGCCGCGATGACGCTGATCCTGGCGCAGGCGCTGCCCCTGGTGCCGGCCGGCGATATCCTGGACGAGGTGCTGCGCATGCGGCCCAAGACCTGGCCCAACCTGCGGCTGCTGGAGATGGGCGACGCGCTGCTCGGGCGCGGCGGCGCGCTGCCCGCGGCGGCGGCCGAGGTCTACCGCCTGCAGCTCGACATCCGCCCGCACCTGGCCGAGCTGATGACCGGCGCGGGGCGCGGCCGCGAGGTGGCGGCGGCGCGCGCCGCCGCCTGACGGGCCCTGCCGCCGGAAGGGGAGGCGCGCGGCGGCACGGACGGGCCGCCCGGGTGCCGCGGCCCGTGGCGGAACGCGGCTGAGCAAACCTCTGGAGGTTTGCGCATGGACATGAGCAAACCTCTGGAGGTTTGCGCATGGACGAATGGCCGGGCAGGCTGCGCAGCCTGCCTTCGCCGACCGCCCTCCGTGGCGCAGGCCGCGCAAGCCCGCCTGGGCCGGCATCCCGCTCCCCTCCCGGGCTTGCGGCCCGCCGGTCCCGCCGCCACCCTGCGTCCGGTTCAGCGCAGGGAGCGAACGACATGGCGCGCAAGTACCGGATCGCGGTGGTGCCGGGCGACGGCATCGGCAAGGAGACGGTGCCCGAGGGCCTGCGCGTCCTCGACGCCGCCGCGCGGAAATTCGGCTTCGAGCTGACCCTCGACCACTTCGACTGGTCCTGCGAGACCTACAAGGAGACCGGCAGGATGATGCCGGAGGACGGGCTGGAACAGCTCCGCCCGGCCGATTCGATCTTCCTCGGCGCGGTGGGCTGGCCGGGCGTGCCGGACCACATCTCGCTCTGGGGCCTGCTGATCCCGATGCGGCGCGGCTTCGACCAGTATGTCAGCCTGCGGCCCTGCAGGCTGATGCCGGGCGTGCGCACGCCGCTCGCCGGCCGCACCCCGGCCGAGATCGACTTCTACGTGGTGCGCGAGAACACGGAGGGCGAGTACTCCTCCGTCGGCGGCCGCATGTTCGAGGGCACGGACCGGGAATTCGTCAGCCAGCAGAGCGTGCTGACCCGCACCGGCACCGACCGCATCCTGCGCTACGCCTTCGAGCTGGCGATGACCCGGCCGCGGAAGAAGGTGACGAGCGCCACCAAGTCCAACGGCATCACCTTCACCATGCCCTACTGGGACGAGCGCTTCGCCGCCATGGCCGCGCAGTACCCGGAGGTGAAGACCGACCAGTTCCACATCGACATCCTCTGCGCCCAGTTCGTGCAGCACCCGGACTGGTTCGACGTGGTGGTGGGTTCCAACCTGTTCGGCGACATCCTCTCCGACCTCGGCCCGGCGGTCGCGGGCTCGATCGGCATCGCGCCCTCGGCCAACATCAACCCCGAGAAGACCTATCCCTCCATGTTCGAGCCGGTGCACGGCTCGGCGCCCGACATCGCGGGCAAGGGCATCTGCAACCCGATCGGCCAGATCTGGTCGGGGGCGATGATGCTGGAACATCTCGGCGAGAAGCAGGCGGCGGATGCCATCGTGAAGGCGATCGAGACCCTGCTGGCCGAGGGCGGGCCGCGCACGCGCGACCTCGGCGGGCAGGCTTCCACGGTCGATCTCGGCAAGGCGCTGGCCGAGGCGGTGGCGGCCGGCTGACGCGATGTTGCGTTGCAGCGTCTTGTCGGCTTGAAACGGCAAACACGCCTCGCTAACATGACCCAGGATTTGCGAGTGATTCGCAACTCGCTCGCAGTCAGGAGGCCTTGATGGATCGCGACCTCAGCCACATCGCCCGCCGTTGCGAGCGTGCCGTGGTGACGGCCTATCGCGAGTTGCGGGACGGCGGCAACGACGATCTCGCCTCCTTCCAGGCCTGCACCTCCCTCTACCGCATCCATCACCCCGAGGCGTCGCTGAACGAGGCGCGCCGCCTCGTCGCGGAGTGGATCGACCACCACGTGGTCCAGGAAAGCGTCGGGCCGACCGACGGCTGCGACTGCGACTGAGGGTGCCCTGAGGGTGTCGGGGCCGGGATTGCCCGCGCCGGGATCGCCCGCGCCGGCCTTCCCCTCCCGCGCCGCCCCTGCCTGAACGTCACCGCCGCGCAGGCTCCCGGCCTGCCGCCGCCGTGGTGAACCCGCGTCCCGGGCGGCCCGCCCCGGCCACGCCTGCCCTCAGGGCAGTTCCATGAAGTTGGCGGCGGTGCCGGCTCGGGCGATCAGCGCCCGCAGGGCCGGGTTCTCGGGGCCGTGCTCGTCGGTCAGCACGTCCATCTTGCAGTAGTATTCGTGCGGATGCGGGGCCTGGCTGCGGACGAAGCCGTCGTAGTGGTGCGCCTTCAGGCCGAACAGCACCCGCACGTCGCGCACCGGCAGCACCAGCGGCCCCGCCGGCTCGCCCCACAGGAGCCGGATCTGCTTCCAGCGCGGCATCGTGTCGTCCGGCTGCGCCGGCGCCATCAGCCATGCCTGCGGGCAGACGGCGAGCAGCGAGCCGGTCGAGGGCGCGAAGCGGGAGCGCTTGTCCAGGAGGTTCTGCAGGCTGGAGCAGGCCTCGATGCACAGCACGTCCACGTAGGGATCGTGCCGATCGGCGCTGAAGTGCAGCCAGAGCCCGTCCGGCAGGGTCCGGAGCCGGTTGGAGCCGGGCAGCTTCAGGAAGGGCTGGGCGATGTCGGGCGCGGCGTTCGGGCGGCCGCGCAACCAGGTGCCGGGCTGGCAGATCGACTCTCCCGCCCCGGGCGGACGCTGCGGCCAGGTGCGCAGCCGACGCCGCACCTGCGCGTCGAGGCTGGGAGCAACCGCAGCGCGTAGTGTATCTCCCATTAGGCGTATCCTGTCATGTTTAGCAACCTATGGGCGAGTATTTACTACGGACTGTAATCACGCAAGCGTGAAAGTGGACGCCGCGACCCATCGAGATGCGCCACAGCAAGCGAGAAATGCAAAAAAACACAAAGGACAATCGAGGGTTGAGTTATCCGTCGATCGCGGGCCCTTCCATTGCCGCGCGCCTGTGTCGGGATGCGGCAGGCATTGTCCCGATGCCGCAGTTACTTGCCGCTTCTTGCGAAGACCGGACTTCAAATCGCGCGCGGCTGCTGCCCGTCGCCGCTTCCCTCCCTCGCCACGGACAAAAAAAAGCCGCCGGCCGTTTCCGGCCGGCGGCTCGTGCGCGTCCGGGCGGCGGCTCAGCCGCGCTCGGCCACCGCCACGTAGTCGCGCTGCGGCGCGCCCGTGTAGATCTGCCGCGGGCGGCCGATGCGCTGCGCCGGATCCTCGATCATCTCCTTCCACTGGCTCACCCAGCCCACCGTGCGGGCCACGGCGAAGAGCACGGTGAACATGTGGGTCGGGATGCCCATCGCCTTGAGGATGATGCCCGAGTAGAAATCGACGTTCGGGTAGAGCTTGCGCTGGATGAAGTAGTCGTCGGAGAGCGCGATCCGCTCCAGCTCCATCGCCATGTCGAGCATCGGCTCGTCCTTGATGCCGAGCTCGCCCAGCACCTCGTGGCAGGTCGCCTGCATGATCTTCGCGCGCGGATCGAAGTTCTTGTAGACCCGGTGCCCGAAGCCCATCAGCTTCACGTTGCTGTTCTTGTCCTTCACCTTCTCGATGAAGTCCGGGATGTTCTTCGGGTGCTCGATCTCGGCGAGCATCTTCAGCACCGCCTCGTTGGCGCCGCCATGCGCCGGGCCCCACAGCGCCGCGATGCCGGCGGCGATGCAGGCGAAGGGGTTGGCGCCGGTCGAGCCCGCGAGGCGCACCGTGGAGGTGGAGGCGTTCTGCTCGTGGTCCGCGTGCAGCACCAGGATGCGGTCCATGGCGCGGCAGAGGATCGGGTTGACCTTGTACTCCTCGGCCGGCACCGCGTTCAGCATGTAGAGGAAGTTGGCGGCGTAGCCGAGGTCGTTGCGCGGGTACACGAAGGGCTGGCCGATCGAGTACTTGTAGGCCCAGGCGGCAATGGTCGGCACCTTGGCGATCAGGCGGAAGGCGCTGATCTCGCGCTGCTTCGGGTCGTTGATGTCGAGGCTGTCGTGGTAGAAGGCCGAGAGCGCGCCGACCACGCCGCACAGCACCGCCATCGGGTGGGCGTCGCGGCGGAAGCCGTTGAAGAAGCTGCGCAGCTGCTCGTGCAGCATGGTGTGCGTCGTGACACCATGGCTGAACTCCTTGAGCTGCGCCTCGGTCGGCAGCTCGCCGTTCAGCAGCAGGTAGCAGACCTCGATGAAGTCCGACTTCTCGGCGAGCTGCTCGATCGGGTAGCCGCGGTACAGCAGAACGCCCGCATCGCCGTCGATGTAGGTGATCTTGCTGTCGCAGGCCGCGGTGCCGCCGTAGCCCGGGTCGAAGGTGAAGATGCCGAGCTCGTTGTAGAGCTTGCGGATGTCGGCCACCGGCGGGCCGATCGTGCCCTCGATGATCGGCAAGGTGGCGCTGCGATTCGTCCCTTCGAGCGAGAGGGTGGCAGTCTTGGGGGACGTACTGCTCATGCTGCAGCTTCCTTGCCTGGGGGCGGGCCGGGGCGGCCGACCCTTATGATGCGGTGCACGATATCGGTCGGCGTCTCATCCTGGCAACGTGCCGGAGGCGCCTCGCGGCGCGGGTTGCGACGGTGTCATGCCGCCCCGCCTGCCGGGATCAGTCACGCCAGCCGGCGGGCGGGACGGCGCCTGCCGCCCAGAAGCCGCGCCCGGCCTCGCGGGCCGTGGCCTCGGCGCGCCGCAGCGCCGGCGGCGCCCCGGCATCGGCCAGGGCCCAGCCGCCGGCCACCATCGCCTGGTTCAGTTCCGTCTCGCCGGCCAGGCAGTGGCCGAGCCCGCGCCCGAACCGGTCGAAGCCGTCGAGGCGGCAGGTCAGCCCCCGCCTGCCCAGCAGCCCGGCCAGCGCCGTCGCGGCCAGCGTGCCGCAGTCCGCCTCCCCCGGGGCGGTCTCCCCCGCGCCGCGGGTCGGGCCGGCGTGGCCCTCCACGCGACAGGACTGGCCACGCTGCGGCGCCTTCAGCCCGGCGAGGCGCACCACCCGCTCGCCGAGACGCAGGGTCTCGCCGTCCACCACGCGCAGGCCGGTCGCGTCGGCGATCCATTCGGACTGGCGGGGCGCGGAGCCGAACAGGTCGGCCGGCAGCCCGACCGCCACCGCCCCGGCCCCCGCCAGGCCCAGCAACGCCAGCATTGCCGGCCCTCGCCGGAGCGGGGACCAGGATCTGGCGGTGCGGGCGGGCTTGAAGATGCGTCGACGGTGCATGACGGTTCAGCGCCTTAGCCCAGCCCGATATTGCGCCGCAACCGTTGCCTCGCGCCCGGCGGGGTGCCGGGACCGGCCGCGGGGCGGTGCGCGACCCGGATCGGCGACGGTGCCTTCGACCCGTCGCGAGGCGCCGCGCAGGACCGCACGGGGGCGGATGCCCCTGCGGGGCCGCTTCTCCGCGGGACCGACAGGCCCGCCGCCCGTCCTCAGGCCTCGTCCCAGAACCGGTCGCAGCGCGCGAGTCGCTCCCAGGCGCGCACCGACTCCGCGCGCAGCGGCTCGGCCCGGGCGAGGGCCCAGCCCTCGACCAGCCCGGCCGCCCAGGCCTGCCCGCCCGACCGCCCGCCTCCTGATCGCCCGCCTCCCGACCGCCCGGCGGGCAGCGAGCCGGTGAGCGAGCGCGCCACCGCCGCGTCGTTGGCCAGGCCCAGCGCCTCCTGGAGGGCCGACAGGCGGCGCAGGAAGCGCGCCGTCGCGCGGCCGGGCCAGAGCGCCGCGAACAGCTCCGCCGGGTAGCGCAGCCGCTTGCCCTCCAGCCGCAGCGCGTGCAGCGCCTCGACCGGCATGGTCTCGATCTCGGCGGCGTCCCGGCGCAGCCGCCGCCAGCGGCGCTCCAGCACCCTGGCGGCGTGGCGGCGGACCGGGGCCGCCAGCCGCTCCGGCAGCGCCGCGTCCTCGGCCGCGCCGTCGCGCCACCGCCGCTCCAGCAGCAGCGCCAGCGCCTCCAGCATCAGCCGCCGGAAGGCCTCGCCGTCGAGCGCCTCGCGCAGCGCGGCATAGGCCGCCTCGCGCGCCGCCTCGCCGGCGCGCAGCAGCGCGGCGAGGCGCGGCTCTCCCGCCGCTCCCCCGGGCAGGGCGGCCGCCAGATCCGCCGCCATCCCGCCCAGGAATACGTCCCAGTCCCGGGCCGGGCCGAGCAGCCGCGCCAGCGCCTGCAACCCGGCATCGAAGGCGCGCAGCGCCGGCCCGTCCACGGCGGGCCGGAACGCCTTCAGCACCGAGCGAAGCCGGCGCAGCCCGACCCGCATCTGATGCACGCCTTCCGGCCCCGCGGCCAGCTGGGCCAGCGGCTGCTGCGCCAGCAGCACCTCGACGAGGTGGCCGAGCGCCACGGCCAGCGCCGCCTCCACCGTTTCCGCGCCCGACAGATCCGGCGCGCCGCGGCAGCGCGGCCGCGGCGACTCGCCGCGCGCCAGGGCGCGCGCCGCCTCCGGCAGCGCCGCATGCGCCGGCAGGGCCCCCGTGGAGGAATGCGCCAGGGCGTGCGCCAGGGCGAGCACGGCCGGCACGGGGCCTTCCAGCACCAGCCGCGCCACCGGCCGCTCGGCGATCAGGCCGCGCAGCCGCCCGGCCAGCAGCGTGACCGCGACCGTCCCGGCCGGCCCGGGCACGAGGAACTGGCCGCGGCGGCCGACGAAGCCGGCGACCGGCAGCAGGTTCGCCGCCGCGGCGGCCGGCAGGGCCGAGGCCGGCACCGTCGTGGCGGGCTGGCCTGGCTGCCAGCCCTCGCCCGGCCCGGGCAGGACCCGCACCAGCCGCCGCTCCCCGCGGCGGGGCGATTCCAGCAGCAGGCCCTGGCGGGCCAGCGTGCCGTCCGGCGTGTCCAGCCAGACCAGCTCCTCGGCCACGGTGCGCACCGTGCCGACCCGTCCCCGCCGGAGGGCGGGGTGGCGCAGGATGCGGGCGGCGTCGGCCCAGCCCGGCAATCCCGTCCCGGTCGGCCGTCCGGGCGCGGCCGGGGCCTCGCCGGGCGGTTCGAGGTCGAGCTCCAGCCGCATGACGGCTTCCGCCGGGTCGGCGGGGGCAGCCTCGGGTACGCCCGAAGCGTCCGCCGGCGGCTCCCCCGGCGACCGGTCCGGGGCGTCGCGCGCCGCCGCGGCCGGGCGCGTGGCGCCGTCTGGCTGGGGCAGGGTGTCCGGAGCCGGCACGTGGTTCACCGTGTGGCGCTCAGCCTGGATGGTCCGGCAGGTCGCGCGGCCGGAGGAAACGGATCAGCCGGGAACGGCCCGGCTGCAGCTCGCGCCACGGGGTCGCCAGCGAGAATTCCACCAGCGCGCCGGTCGGATAGTCCTCCAGCAGCGCCGCTTCCTGCGGGGTCGGCCGCGCGGGGCTGCCCAGCAATTGCAGGCTGAGGTCGTGCAGGCCCGGGTTGTGCGCCACCAGCAGCACGCTGCGGGCGGTCTCGGGCACCGTGTGCAGGGCCTCCAGCAGTCTTTGCCAGGGGGCGAGGTACAGGTCGTCCATCGGCTCGACGATCGGCGAATCCGGCAGCGGCGAGAGCGCCTCCAGCGTCTGCAGGGTGCGGCGCGCCGAGGAGACCAGCACCACCTCGGGCGTGAGCTCGAGGTCGCGCAGCGCCTGCGCCATCAGGGCGGCGGCACGCCGGCCGCGGGCGTTCAGCGGCCGGGCATGATCGGAGAGGAGGGGGTCGTCCCAGGACGACTTGGCATGGCGCAGCAGCAGCAATTGACGCATCGCACCGCATCCTGCCATGCCGGGCGGCGCGTGTCGCCCTTGCAGCGCCCGGTTCCGTACCCGGCCGCGCAGGGTGCCGGCCGGAGAAAGGCGGGGGCGCCGCCCCGCGCGTGCCGCCGGCCCCTTCTCGCGCCGCGGCGAGGCGCCCATCTGCCGGCGGGACGCTGCGAGGAGGCAAGGGACCGTTGGAAGCCGCCAGGGACGATGCCAGGGACGATGCCAGGGACGTCGTGAGGGAGGTGGCCGGGGGAGCCGCCGCGGGTGGCGCGCCGCGGGCCGCGTCGGGGCCGGCGCGGCGCGGTCCGGGCCGGCGCGCGGCGCTGCTGCTGCCCGCCGCGCTGCTGGCCTGGCCGGTCGCGGCAGGGGCGGCGGCGGGCACGGCGCAGTTCCGCATCATGCGCAGCGGCTCGCAGATCGGCACGCACCAGATCTCGGTGAGCCGGAGCGGCAACGGCGTCGAGGCGCGGGGCGACGTGCAGATCGCGGTGCGCCTCGCCGGCTTCACGGTGTTCCGCTACGCCCATCTCACCGCGGAAATCTGGCAGGGCGACCGGCTCCGGTCCTTCACCAGCCACCAGGACCGCAACGGCCGCGTCAGCGACGTCACGGTGCGCGCGGAGGGCGGCGGCCTGACCGCCCTGCTGCCGGCCGGCCCCGTGCGCCTGCCGGCCGAGGCGGCGCCGCTGACCTGGTGGAACCCCGCCGTGCTGACCCGCCCGCTCTTCGACGGGGGCACCGGGCAGCCGCTCCAGGCCCGCGCCCAGCGCCTGCCGGACGACAACGGCCATCAGCACTGGCGCGTCACCGGCGACGCCGAGGGCGAGGCCTGGTACGACCGGGACGACACGCTGGTCGGCTTCGTCACCAAGGGCGATGACGGCAGCACCGTGACCTACGAGCGCGCCTGAAGCCCCGGCCCGGCCGGGGGCACGCCGCGGCCGGCGCCGGGAAGGCCGGCCGTCTTGCTCCCAGCCGCGCATGCGGCCCTCTTGCTCCCGGCCGCACATGCGGCCCTCTTGCTCCCAGCCGCGCATGCGGCCGTCTCACTCCCGGCCGCGCCGCCCCTTCGCTTCGCCGGAGGCGCCGCAGCCCCGCCCCGGCGCGCGGGACGGGTCATTCCGTCGCATCGGCCTCCAGCAGCTCCTGCCGGGCCGCCTGGAGGGCCTGGCGCTCGGCCTCCGAGACCTCCGGGTAACGCAGGTCCAGCCCGTCCAGCGTCTCGATGATGGCCGCCGAGACCACCAGCCGGGTGAACCACTTGTGGTCCGCCGGCACCACGTACCAGGGCGAGTGCCGCGTGGCGGTCGCGGCGATGGCGGCCTCGTAGGCCTGCCGGTACTGCTTCCAGCTCCGCCGCTCGATCACGTCGGCGGCGGAGAATTTCCAGTTCTTCTCCGGCTCGTCGATGCGCGCGAGGAAGCGCGTGCGCTGCTCCTCCTTCGAGAGGTTGAGGAAGATCTTCACCGGCAGCACGCCCTGGCGCGCGAGGTAGCGCTCGAAGGCGGCGATGTCCTCCAGCCGCTCGTCCCAGATGTGCCTGCCGACCAGCGACCGGGGCAGCTTCTGGCCGGCCAGCACCTCCGGGTGCACCCGCGCCACCAGCACCTCCTCGTACCAGCTCCGGTTGTGGATGCCGATGTGGCCGCGTGGCGGCATGGCCATGACGTGGCGCCAGAGGAAGTCGTGATCGCGCTCGAGGCCGACGGGGGCCTTGAAGGGGTGCACCTCGCAGCCCAGCGGGTTGACGCCGCTGAAGACGTGCTTGACCACCCCGTCCTTGCCGGCCGCGTCCATGCCCTGGAGCATCAGCAGCACCGCCCAGCGGTCCTGCGCGTAGAGCCGGGACTGCAATTCGGCCAGGCGGCCGACGCCGTTCTGCAGCACCGCGGTGGCCTCCTCCTTGTCGAGCGACAGGCCCGCGGTGTCGCCCGGGTCGTAGTCCTTGAGGCGGAAGCCCTTGCCGTCGGTGACCCGGTAACGCGCCAGGATCTTCTCGATGCTCTTGGTCATGCCCCGCTCCGCACGCTGTACGGGGGGATGGTCGCGCGGCGTGGCGCCGGTGGCCAGGGGAGGCTGCGGCGACGGGGAAGCAAGGAGGAGGGGCCGAGGGGGGAAGGCCGGCGGGAAGGAAGAATGGGAAAGGCCGGTGGGAGAGGCCGGTGGGACGGCCGGCGGGAATGGCGGGGGCTCAGGGCAGGCGCAGGCGGATGCTGACCGGGCAGTGGTCGGAGAGCCGCTCGCGCGCCGCCGGATCGCGCTCGGCATAGACCAGGACGCGTAGGCTGCCCGGCACCAGCCAGTCCCGCGCCGCACCGCCGAGCAGGAGATGGTCGATGAACGGGGCGCCGTCGCGGCAGGGGTCGGAGCGGCCTTCGGTGGCGCGCGCCAGCGGCGCCGCGCGGGTGAGGGCGGGCAGCATCGCCTCGGGCGGGCTCATGCGGCGGTTGAAGTCGCCGAGCACGGCGAAGGCGGCGCCCTCGGCCTGCCGCGCCGCGATCCAGCCGGCCAGCACCGGCACCTGCCGCGCGAGCAGGTCGCACTCGCGCGGCAGCGGGGCGCGCCCGGCGAGGGAGCCATCGCGGCAGCCGGACTTGAGGTGCACCGCGAGCAGGCGCAGCGAGGCGGTGCCGGATTCCACCGTGACATCCGTGCCCCGCCGCAGGCTGCCGCGCGAATCGGGCAGCAGGTCGAGCGCGGCGAGGTCCGGATGGCGGGTGACGCGCAGGGCGCGGCGGATGGCGAAGCCGGTGCGCTGCACGTCGGCCTCGTCGGCGAGGAGCAGCGCGTAGCGGGCGGGGTCGAAGACGAGCGCGGCGGCCTCGGGTCCGTCCACCTCCTGGAACGCCACCACGTCGGCGTCGAGCCGGTCGGCATAGGCGCGCAGCGCCGCGAAATCCTCGGGCCGGCGATGCGGGAGGTCGGGCGGCAGGGCGGGATCGCCGGCCGGGCGCAGGGTGAGCCAGGCGAGGTTCCAGGTGGCGAGCTTGATCTCGGCCGCGCGGGCGGGAAGGGCGAGGAGCAGCAGGGCGAGCAGCAGGGGCGGGAGGCGCATCGTGCCGCGATGCTGGACCGGACGGGCGGGGCGGGTCACGGGGTGACGGCGGGCACGGTTCAGAGCAGCAGCGCCTGGGCGGGGCGTGGGGGCGGGTCGGGGGCCGGACCCGGTGCCGGCACCTCCGCCGCCAGCGGCCGGGCGCCGCAGGCGAGCAGGTGCGCGGCGATGGCGTCCATCTGCGCGCGGGGCCGGGTCGGGTCGTCGTCGTCGCCGGGCGGCACCCAGACCACCGTCTCGTAGCGGGCGCGGGTGAGCAGCACGCGATAGGTGTTGCGCACGAATTCCAGCCCCTCCGCGGCTTCTCGCTGCCAGCGCGTGCCCGACAGCCGGCGCGCGGCCCAGGCCTCCCCGGCGCGCACGAGGTCGCCGCCCCAGCACAGCCCGACGAGGTCCAGTTCCAGCCCCTGGCAGGCATACTCGGTCGCCGGCACCTCCAGCGCGTCCGAGGCGCGTATGTCCGGCCAGCGTTCGAGGAACCAGGCGACGGTGGCGTCGTCGCCGCGCATCTCGGCGCCCAGCCCCTCGGCCCGGAGCCGGCGCGCGCCGGAGGATGCAACCAGGCCGGCCCGCCGTTCGCCCCGTGCCAGCCGGCGCAGCGCGCCGCGCATCGCGCCGAGGTCGCGGGTGAGGAGGAAGGGCAGGTCCGGGTCGGCCGCCGCGATCCGGCCCGCCGCGCCGGTATCGGAGGCCAGCACCGCGTCCACCCAGGGCGCCGCCGTGGCGCTGCGCACCGAGCGCATCGGCACGTCGAGATGCAGCGCCGGCTCGATGTCGAGCCAGGGCGCCGGGGCGGCGGCGAGGCGCTGCGCCGGCGGGCCGGCGCCGATCACGGCGGGCGAGGCGAGGGCGCGCCAGGCACCGGATGCCGCGATGGCGCGGCCCCATTCCGCCAGCCCGGCCTCGCCCGTGTTGATCTCCTGCCCGTTGCCGACCAGCGCCACCACCACGGCCCAGCCCGGGTGCCGCCCCATGATCTCCAGCATGTGCGCGGGTTCGGAGTCCGAGAGGCGCGACCTGCGGTTCTGCGTGTCGCGGCGGGCCTTGTCGGCGTCCCAGGCGCGCTGCGCCTCGTCGAACACCACGACATGCTCGTGCGGCGCCTCGCCGGGCCGCTCGACATACTGCTCCAGGAAGCGGTGGACGTTCTGCAGCGCCGCCGTGGTGCGCTGCCGCGCCGGCCGCAGCGCATGGCGGTCCTCGCCCGCCGCGTTGCGCGCCAGCGCCTCGCGCAGCACGGCGACCAGCGGGGCGTTGCCGGTCAGGAAGGCGGCGCCGGCCCCGCGCAGCGCGCCGAAGGCGGCGTTCAGCCCGCACAGGGTCTTGCCGGCGCCGGGGATGCCGGTGACGAACAGCACGCGGCGCTCGCCGCGCGCCGCGGCCCGGGCGATGGCGTCGCGGATCGCCGCGGTGGTGCGGCCGAGATTGGCGGCGTCGGCGCGCGTCGCGGCGATCTCGGCCACGCTGTTGCGGGCGTAGAGCAGCGTCGCCGCCTCGACGATGTTGGGCACCGGCCGGTAGGGCGCGGCGAGCCACGCGGCGGCGTCGAGCGGGGTGGCGGGCGCCGGGATCGCGGCTTGCAGGCCGCGCAGCAGGCCCGGCAGGCTGGCGGCGCTGGCGCGCTGCACCTCGGCGACGGCAGGCAGGAGCAGCGGGGCCGGGTTGTCGGGCGTGGGTGCCTCGGTGGCGACCAGCACGGGAATCACCGGCCAGGCGCGGCAGCCGGCGTGGAAATCGTGCAGGTCGAGCGCGTAGTCCTCGGCCTGGCGCTGGTCGGCCGGCTCGAAGCGGCGGGCGCGGCACTTGAATTCGAGGGAGAAGACGGCGCGGTCGGTCAGCAGCACCGCGTCGATGCGCTTCTCAAGGCGCAGCAGGTCGTATTCGAGCAGCAGGTGCCAGCCGGCCGCCTCGGGCAGCAATTCCGCCAGGGCGCGGCGCAGCGTCGCCACCTGGATGTCCCAGGCGCCGGACTGCGCCGGCTCGCCGCCCCGGAAGCGGCGGCTCTGCGCATCGGCCAGCCTCGCCACGATGCCTTCCGCCGGCGTGGCGAGGAAGCTGGCGACGGGCAGGGACAGCCAGGCGTTCACCGCGCGCCCTCCCGCCGCGCGGCGGCGGGCCAGGTGGCGAGCAGCAGGCTCGCCGCCATCAGCACGAAGCCGGCGGCGTGGGTCGCCGTCATCCGCTCTCCCAGCCACAGCACCGCGACCAGGGTCGCCGTCGCCGGCATGCAGGCGGTGAACACGCCGGCGAGGCCCGCCGGCACGCGCCGCAGCCCGGCATACCAGAGCAGCAGGCAGAGCACGCTGGCGGTCAGGCTGTGGAACACCAGCAGCGCGGCGAGGCGCGGCTCGGCCAGCGCCGGCAGCGCGCCGAGCCCGGGCAGCGCCAGCGGCAGCAGCAGTGCCGTGCTGAAGAGCTGCATCCAGAAGGAGGCCGCCAGCGCCGGCAGCCGCCCCGCCACGCGCTTGGCCAGCAGCACGTAGGCCGCCTCGCCGCACACGCCGAGGAAGACCAGCGCGTTGCCGGCCAGCGAGCCGCCGCCGCCGGATTCGCGCGCCAGCGTCAGCGCCCCCATGCCGCCCGCGGCCAGCGCCGTTGCCGCCCATTGCCGGCCGGGCAGCCGCTCGCCCAGCAGGACGGCGCTGCCGAGCGCCACCACGGCGGGCAGGGTGGCCAGCACCAGCCCGCCCTCCAGCGCCGTGGTCAGCCGCAGGCCGGCCAGCAGGGCGAGGTTGTAGAGCACGGTGCCGAAGGCGGCCTGGAGCAGCAGGTTCAGCAGGCTGCGCCGGTCCGGCACCGGCGGCATCCGGCCCGCGCGCCAGCGGAGCAGCAGCAGGACGACGAGGCTGGCGAGGGCGCAGCGCAGGCACACCACCAGCGGCACCGGCAGCGCCGCCGCCAGCACCTTGGCGACGGCGACGTTGGCGCCGACGAGCGCCATGGACAGGGCGAGCTGGGCATAGGCGAGGAGCATGGTGGCGGGCTTGTCGGTCGGGTGCCGGCGGGGCGGTGCCGGGAAGGAGGGTGTTGGCGATCCGGCAAGCGTCTGCCCGCAGGCTGGCGGCGGCCGGGTGGAGTCGCGCCCCGGGGCGCCCGCCCGCGCGGCCGTGCTATATCAATCCGCGGTTGCAATCCCGCCAGGGAGAAATCGACGATGACGCAGATGCCGGCCCAGGCAGGGTCGCAGGACGTCCAGCGGATGATGCTGTACGACGCCACCAAGAAGAGCGTCGGCGTTGCCTTCGCCCTGTGGTTCTTCCTGTGCTTCCTCGGGGGCCATCGCTTCTACGTCGGGAGGACGGGCACGGCGGTCCTCATGGCGCTCCTGAGCCTCACGGTCGTGGGGCTGGCGGTGACGGCCGTCTGGTCGCTGATCGACGCCTTCCTGATCCCGGGATGGATCAGGGACTACAACCTCAGGCTCATCGGCACCCTGACCTGACGGCGGCGGCCGCGTCCCGGCCGGCACAAGTCAGGACCTAGAGCATTTTCAAGCTGAGCGTCCTCGCTCAGCGGCTCGGAAAATGCGAAAAATCAAAAGGCTAGAGCCGTTCCGGCCTGATACAGTCAGGCCGGAACGGCTCTAGGCGGGCCGGCCTCAGCCTTCGGGCCGGTCGAGGTCCAGGGCCGGGGCGGGTGCGGCGCGCCGGCGCCGCGGCTTCGCCGTGGCGGGGGGCGGCGCGGCGGGCCGGGCCGGCTCGGGCTCCGGTTCCGGGCCGGCCATCTTCAGGGCCACGCGCAGCAACGCGGCGCGGGAGGCGACGTCGAGCCGGGCATAGGCGCGCAGCAGCGCCTCCTGGTCGCCGGCGAGCAGGCGGAAGGAGGCCTGGTCCTCCTCCAGCACCTCGGGCGGTGGCGGCTCGTCGGGGTCGAGGCCGACGAGCCAGGCGATGGAGCACTCCAGCACCTCGGCCAGCTTGCGCAGGCGCTCGCCGCGCGGCGGCTGGCCCTGGCCGTTCAGGACCTTGCCGATGGCGTCCGGCGGCAGTCCGGCGCGGTGGGACGCGGTCTCGGGATCGAGGTCGAGGCGTTCCAGGCGGCCGGCGACGCGCTCGGCGAGCGGGGAGGGCGGGCTATCGGGCATGGGGCTGGGCGCCGGGGGAGGGCGGCACCCTCCCCGCACGGGCGGGGGCCGGGAGCCGCGGCCGGCCGGCCGCGGGCGTGGCGCTCAGCACGGCTCGGCCGCGAAACGCGTGCCGGGGGCCACGAATTCCTCCTGCGCCGCCACGGTGAGGATCTCGCGCGAGCCCGCCTCGGCGGTCCGGCGCAGCAGCCCGTGGATGGAGGACCCCGCCGCCTCCATCGCCGCCGCCGCCGAGCCGGTGCGCAGCCGGTGGAACAGGAACAGCGCCGCGATCGCGTCCCCGGCGCCGTTCACTGAGATCGGCAGCAGCGGCGTGCGCAGGCGCCAGAAGCCGCCACCCTCGGCGGCCAGCAGCTCGATGGAGTCGGCCGGCGTCTCCGCCGTGTGCAGGCTGGTGACCAGCACGCAGCGCGGCCCCTCCGCGCGCATGCCGGACTGCAACGCCGCCACGGCGTCGCGCGCCTCGGCCAGCGTGGTCACGGCGCGGCCGGTCAGCCATTCCAGCTCGAACTGGTTGGGCGTGGCGAGGTCGGCTTCCGGCACGGCGCGGTCGCGCATGAATTCCGGGATGCCGGGGCGCACGAACACGCCGCGCCCGACATCGCCGATCACCGGGTCGCAGCAGTAGAGGGCGTTCGGGTTGGCGACGCGCACCTCGGCCACCGCGTCGAGGATCGCCTCGCCGATCGCGGCGTCGCCCATGTAGCCGGAGAGCACGGCGTCGCAGCCGGGCAGCACGCCGCGCTCGGCGATGCCGTGCACGAGGTCGCGCACGAGGTCGGCGCCGAACACCTGGCCGCGCCAGGCGCCGTAGCCGGTGTGGTTGGAGAACTGCACCGTGTTGACCGCCCATACCTCGGCGCCGAGGCGCTGGAGCGGGAAGGCGGCGCTGCTGTTGCCGACATGGCCGTAGGCGACGGAGGACTGGATCGAGAGAATGTTCATGCGCGGCCCGCGTGGTTGCCGGCCGGAGCCGGGGCGGGAAGCTTGCCCGGCGGGTCGGACGGGCGCCAGGGGTGGGCGCGGGGGCGGGCGCGGGGGCGGGCGCGGGGCGGGGCGGTTCCGGACGAATGCGCGATGGGGGCGAGGCCGGCCGGACCCGGCGGGTGCCGGGGAGAGCGCAGGGCGTGGCGGTTCCGGACGGATTCCGGCCGGTGGCGGGCACGGGTGGCGTGGCGCCGGTTCCGGCCCGGCGAGGGCGGCAGGCGGAGGCCTGTCATGGCGGGGCGTGGAGAGGCGCGGCCAGGGATGGAGGACGGAAGCATGGGACCTCGCGCGGGACTGGGCCCGTGGAGGCGAATATATAGGAATAATATCTTATTAATCAAGAAGGCGCTGCCGCGCCGGACCCGTGGGTCGGGGCGATGCGAGGCGTCGGGGGCCAGCCTCGTGCGGTGATCGGCGACACCCCGGCAGCCGCCGGAGCGGAGCCCGAGCGGGTGGACGCCCCTGACCGGACGAGGATGCTCGAAAAGGCAGGGAATCGGCGATGCGCGCGGCGCGCCCCGGCCGGCGCCGCGCGCCCGCGCCTCAGCCCGGCCGGCGGCGGCCGGCCGGAGCGGCCGCCACGGGGTAAGGCAGGGAAAGGGCCGGGCCGTAGACGATCTGCTGGTTCTCGCCGCCGCCGCTCACCGTCGCGACCGGCCCGGCCGCCTGGACATTCCCCATCGCCAGCAGGACGTGGTGGGCATCGTCGCCGCCGCCCTCGGCGCGGATGACGGCGCCGCCGACGATGTTGTGGCCGGGATCGCGGCCGGCGATCTGGAGGTCGTCGCCACCGCCCGTCATCGTCGGGCCGAGGGGGTCGGTGCTTCCCGCCTGGGTGGCGGCGAGCAGCAGGGCGGTTCCGAGCAGAAGACGGCGAAGCATGACGGCACTCCTTCTCCGGGGTCGCGATCGGTGACCGCGGCCACGACACTCTGGGGGATGCCGGCCGGCGCGACTGTTGCGAACAGCACAGTACGATACTGAGGTCGTTATTTCATGGAAACGTACTGCCCCGGCCGGGCATCGCCCCCGGGCCAGGCCCGGCAAGGCCGGTGGCGGGACGGGGGCCAGGGCAGGGGCCGGCGGCACCCGGGCCGGGAACCGATCGTGGGCACCGCCACCCTGCCCGCCGGCCCACTCTTGCCCGCCGGGCGGGAACCGCCCTATACGCGCGCCTTCGCGCGGCCGGTCGGCATCGGCCGCCCCAGGAGCACGCCCCCATGAAGCCCGACATCCACCCCGACTACCACGAGGTGACCATCATCATGACCGATGGCACCACCTTCAAGACCCGGTCCTGCATGGGCAAGGCGGGCGACACGCTGCGCCTCGACATCGACCCGAAGTCGCACCCGGCCTGGACCGGCGTGCAGCGCATCATGGACACCGGCGGGCAGGTGGCGAAGTTCAACAAGAAGTTCGCCGGCATCGGCACCCGCAAGAAGGCTTGAGCCTGCCGGCATGGGGACGCCCGCGGGGGATTTCTTCCGTGGGCGTGGTCCAGGCCGCGGGGCGCCTCCGGCGGGATGCCTGCCGGGAGACGTGACCAGAGAGACGTGCCCTAGGGGGACGTGACCAGGGGGACGTGACCAGGCCGGCGATCCCCGTCGACCTCGCCGGGATCGGGCGGCGGCCGGCCGCACGGCCCGGCCCGACACGCCCGGATTCTACACCCGACGCGACGCCGCCGCCCTTGAACCGGGCGGCGGCGTCGCTAATTTCCGGGTCGTCGGAGGCGCCCGAACGGGGCTTCCGGCACGGTCCGGACCACGCCGCGCCGCCCGATCGGGGGCGAGGCATCCGCGAACCGTCATTCACAACCGGACCTTGCTTCCCGAGGAGGTTCTCCGAATGAGCTCGCTCGACTTCGCCCCCCTGTTCCGCACCGCCATCGGCTTCGACCGTCTGGCCCGGCTGGTGGAGACGGCGCGCACCAGCGCCGACGCCCCGTCCTTCCCGCCCTACAACATCGAGAAGACGGGTGACGACACCTATTCCCTCACCCTGGCCGTCGCCGGCTTCGGCCCCGACGACATCGAGATCGTCGCGCGCGACAACACCCTGACCGTGTCCGGCAAGGCGCCGGCGCAGGGCGAGAGCCGCGCCTTCCTGCATCGCGGCATCGCCGGCCGCGCCTTCGAGCGCCGCTTCGTGCTCGCCGACCACATCGTGGTCGAGGGCGCCGGCCTGGAGAACGGCCTGCTGCAGGTGGCGCTGCGTCGTGTGGTTCCCGAGGCGCTGAAGCCCCGCCGGATCGAGATCGGCACCCGTGCCGACCGCCCGGCGCTGACCGGGCAGGAGTCCGGCCGGGGCGTCGCCGACGGCGCCAACGACCAGGCGCCCGTCGCGCCGCCGCAGGCGGCCTGATCCGGTGGCCGCCCCGCCCCGTCCGGGGTGGGCGGCCTCGCCCCGGGCGGCATCGCGATGCCGCCCGGGACGCCGGAACGGGAAACCGGAATGACGGGGGCCGGCGGCACGTTCCGCCGGCCCCTTTCGCGTCGGCCTCGCATTCCAGGCGTCCGACCGTCCCGCGCGGTCCGTCCTGGCCGGGCGGTGCATGCGCCCGACGCCTGGCAGGTGCCCGCGCCGGGCCGGGCGGGGCGCGTGGCCTGAGGGGCGGCGCGCCCCGACGACGGGAACCGGGCCTGTGCGGGCGGCGGGACTGCCCGAACCGTCCCTGTGGTGACCCCGGGTCGGTGTGGCGCCGCCGCCATGGTCCGTCGGCGATCGCCCGGGGCGCGATTTGAGGCGCGATTTGGGGAGGCCCCCCCATGCAAGGGGCGGCCGCCGCCGTCCCGGCCGTCAGTCGGGTTCCTCGGCGGGGCGGCGGAACAGGGCTTCCGCCGTGCCGCGGTGCCGCTCGCGCGCCGCGATGGCGGCCTCGGCACGGTCGATCTCGCCGCGCAGCGCCGCGATGTAGTCGCGCAGCTCGGCCACGTCCCAGCCGTCCAGCACCGCCGGCACCAGGCCTGACCGGCGCCGCGTCGGCGTCTCCTCTTCCATGAGCAACGGACTCCTTCCCTTGAGTGCCGGCGGACGGTATGGCGTGGCGCGACGCGGCGGCAGGGGGGCGAGGCTTCACCCGGCGCCGCGCCACACCCAAATAAAAGTCGCCCTGTGGTGACAAGTCGGCGGGCCTGGCGCCATCCGCGTGCTAGAAGCCGCTCCCGACTGGGCGGGAACCGAGGGTTCCGCCCGCAACGAGGTTCCTTCGCTATGACGTTGCCCCTGATGCCCAAGGCCACCGCCGTGTGGCTGATCGACAAGACCGCCCTGACCTTCGAGCAGATCGCCGATTTCGTCGGCATGCATCCGCTCGAGGTGCAGGCCATCGCAGACGGGGAGGTGGCGCAGGGCATCGTCGGCTACGACCCGATCGCCAACGGCCAGCTGACCCGAGAGCAGGTCGAGAAGGCGGAGAACGATCCGGCCGCCCGCCTGTCCCTGGTCGAGAGCAGCATCCCGCAGCCGAAGCCGCGCTCCAAGGGCGCCCGCTACACCCCCGTCTCCAAGCGCAACGACCGCCCGGACGCCATCGCCTGGCTGCTGCGCCACCACCCGGAGCTGCCGGACCCGGTGGTCGGCAAGCTGGTCGGCACCACCAAGGAGACGATCGCCAAGGTGCGCGACCGGACCCACTGGAACAGCGCCAACATCAAGCCGCGCGACCCGGTGATCCTCGGCCTCTGCACCCAGTCGGACCTGAACGCCGCGATCATCGCCGCCGGCGACCGGCCGGACGCCGCGATGCCGCCGCCCGCCCTGGAGGAGGACGACGCGGCCTGACCCTGCCTGCGGAAGGGGTTCCCGAAGCGGGGCGCTCCGCGGCGCGTGGGCGTCGGGCACGGAGTGGGCGGCTGGCCGGCGCCACGGCCCGGGGCCGAAGGCTCCGCCGCCCCGATCCGCCGCCCGGCCGGTCGAAGGGCAGGGGGCCGTTCGCCCCCCACCCGGTCAAGCCGTCAGGCCGCCACGCCGGGCTGGCGAAGCCGTTCGATCTCCTCGCGCAGGCGCAGCTTGTCGCGCTTGAGGCGGCTCAGCGCCTCGGGGTCGGGCAGCGGTCGCGTGACCTCCTCGGTGATCCGGCTTTCCAGCGCGATGTGACGCTCCTCGAGCGCGCGCAGCCTGGGCTGGTGGTTCATGCGTTCGTTCGCCTCCTTCGCCGGCGCCGGTTGGCGGCGATGCGTGGCAAGGACCGACCGGGCGTGGCTGCCCCCAGCGTGGCTGCCCCCAGCCCATCCTCCCAAGGCCGCGTCTGTTGCGCCGGCGCCTCCTCATGCTAATGGCGCCGCAGCCCCGAATGCACCCCCCATGACGGCCGTGTTACCGAAATGCTCGATGACCGCGATTCCCTGCTGCGCCGACTGCACGAGCTGCGGAGCGAGCACCGCGACCTCGACACCGTGATCGCGCGGATGGAGGGCTCGGCGATGGAGCAGATGCAGATGCAGCGTCTCAAGAAGCGCAAGCTGAAGCTCAAGGACGAGATCTCCTGGATGGAGAGCCGTCTCCTGCCCGATATCATCGCTTGAGAGCCTGCCCGGGAGGCCCGCCGGCCGGTCCGGCGGGCCCCTGCCGCGCCGGAAGCGTCGGCCCCCTGCGCCGGTGCGTCGCCTCGGGGCGGCGGGCCGGCCCGCGGCGCCCGGCGCGCCGCGCCGGGCCGTTTCCGGGGCGGAAGGTCCCTCGCCATCCCCGCCGCCGCCGGTCCCTCGGACAGGCGTCGGGCGGGCGGGCGGCGGGCGATCGCCGCGCCGGCCATTTCCCCGTCCCGACCAGCCCGCCGGAGCCCGCCCGCGCATGACCGCCGCGCCCATCGCCGACCCGGACGCCGATCCCTCCCCAGCCCCGACGGCCGGCCCGGCCGCCGGAGCGCCCGCGCCGCTGGTCGGGGTCATCATGGGCAGCCGCTCGGACTGGGAGACGATGCGCCACGCCGTGGCGATGCTGGAGCGGCTCGGCATCCCGCACGAGGCGCGGGTGGTCTCGGCCCACCGCACGCCGCAGCGCCTGCACGACTACGCCGCCGCCGCCGCCGGCCGGGGGCTGAAGGTGATCGTCGCCGGCGCCGGCGGCGCCGCCCACCTGCCGGGCATGGCGGCGGCGATGACGCCGCTGCCGGTGCTCGGCGTGCCGGTGGAATCGCGGGTGCTGCGCGGCGTGGACAGCCTGCTTTCCATCGTGCAGATGCCGGCCGGGGTGCCCGTCGGCACGCTGGCGATCGGGCAGGCGGGCGCGGCCAATGCGGGGCTGCTCGCCGCCGCCATCCTCGCCCTCTCCGACCCCGCCCTGGCCGCCCGGCTCGACGCCTTCCGCGCCGCCCAGACCGAGGGCGTGCCGGAAACCGTCGCGGACGCCGCGCCGTGAGCGGTGATTCCCCTCGCGCCGTGAACGGTGATTCCCTCCGCGCCGTGAACGGTGATTCTCTCCGCGCCGTGAACGGCGACGCCTTCCGCGCCGCCGAGGGCGCCGCCGCCGGGGCGGTGCTCGCGCCCGGCGGCACCATCGGCATCCTGGGCGGCGGCCAGCTCGGGCGCATGTCGGCGCTGGCGGCCGCGCGCCTCGGTTATCGCTGCCATGTGTACGGCACGGCGCCGGACCAGCCCGGCATGCTGGTCGCGGCCGCCAGCACCGTCGCCGCCTACGAGGATGCCGGGGCGCTGGCGCGCTTCGCGGCGGCGGTCGACGTGGTCACCTTCGAGTTCGAGAACGTTCCCGCCGCGACGCTGGCCGTGCTGGCGCCGCTGGTCCCCTGCCGCCCCGGCGTGCGGGTGCTGGAGGTCTGCCAGGACCGGGTGGCGGAGAAGCGCTTCCTGGAGGCGGCCGGCGTCCCCGTCGCCCCCTGGCGCGAGGTGGACAGCCTCGCGGCCCTGGAGGCGGCGGTGGCCGGGCTGGGCCTGCCGGCGGTGCTCAAGACCACGCGGCTCGGCTATGACGGGCGCGGCCAGGCGGTGCTGCGCCGGCCGGAGGACGCGGCCGCGGCCTTCGCCCGCCTCGCCCCGCGCCCGCTGGTGCTGGAGGCCTTCGTGCCCTTCGCGGCCGAGGTCTCGGCCATCGCCGCGCGCGGCGCGGACGGCGCCGTCGCCGTCTACGACGCCACCGAGAACCGGCACCGCGACCACATCCTCGACCTCAGCTTCGCCCCGGCGCGCCTGCCCGAGCCGGTGCGGGCGGCGGCGCAGTCGCACGCGGCGCGGGTGGCCGAGGCGCTCGGCCTCGTCGGCGTGCTGGCGCTCGAGATGTTCGTGCTGCCCGACGGCACGCTGCTCGGCAACGAGATCGCGCCGCGGCCGCACAATTCCGGCCACTGGACCCTCGATGCGTGCCTCGCCAGCCAGTTCGAGCAGCATGTCCGCGCCGTGGCCGGGCTGCCGCTGGCCGGGACGGGGCGGCACGGCGACGCGGTGATGCGCAACCTCGTCGGCCCCGAGGGCTGGGCGCGCTGGCCGGCGCTCGCGGCGCGGCCGGACGTCGCGCTGCATCTCTACGGCAAGGCCGAGGCGCGGCCGGGGCGCAAGCTCGGCCATGCCACCCGCCTGCTGCCGCTCGGCGCGCTGGCGCGGCAGGACGACGCGGCGTCGCTCTCGGGGCTGTGACCGTTTTGCCATGGCCCGCTGTGGCAGTGCCGCCACAGCGTGTCGGAAACGCTCCCATCCGTGCTGGCAGGAGAACGGAGCGATGCTAGGTTCTGCGCACGTTGCGCTGGAATCGCGGGCCCCGGATCAGGTTGCCCTATGCGACGCCAGGCCGTTCGAGTGGGACCGAGGAGATTTGAAATGAGCCTGAGGAAGGCGCTTCTGGCCGCGACGATCCTGTCGCTGCCGCTGACGGCGCAGGCGCAGCCCGTGACCGGCCTGTACGTCGGTGCGGGCGTCGGCGCGAACTACCGCGAGGACAGCAACAGCGGCTACAGCGGCCCCGGCAGCCAGGTTTCGCTGGGTTCGCGCCGCCCGACCTTCGGCACCTCGCTGAACCAGGAGTTCAACTGGGGCTTCGCCGGCGCGCTCAGCCTCGGCTGGGGCTTCGGCAACGGTCTGCGCGCCGAGGTCGAGGGCAACTTCCGCCAGAACGACGTCGACAAGGTCACCACCCGCAACGGCGCCCTGATCCCGCACTCGGGCTATGGCCGCTCCTACGGCGTGATGGCCAACGTCCTGTACGACTTCAACATCCCGAACTGGCCGGTGGTGCCCTACATCGGCGCCGGCGTCGGCTACGTCTGGACCGAGAACAAGAACGTCGGCGGCTTCCTGCCGGGCTACCCTGGCCCGACCTCGAACCCGACGGCGAACGGCGTGCGCTTCCGCAGCGACGACACCGACAGCCAGTTCGCCTACCAGGCGATCGGCGGTCTCGCCCTGCCGATCCCGGCGGTGCCGGGCCTGGCCATCACGGCCGAGTACCGCTACCTCGCCTCGCTCAACGCCCGCATCGACGGCAACGTCCGCACGGTCAGCGGCGCCGCCATCCCGGGCAACAGCGGCCAGGGTCGCCTGAGCGTCGAGAACATGAACCACAGCATCATGCTGGGTGTTCGGTACAACTTCGGCGTGGCCCCGCCGCCGCCGCCGCCGCCGCCGGTCGCGGTGGCGCCCGCCCCGGCGCGCACCTACCTGGTGTTC
>NZ_JALPRX010000126.1 GCF_023223525.1 Roseomonas acroporae
TGGAGAAGCGCAGGCCGGAATTCCCGACTGGCTCGGAGGTCTGACGCGGCGACACGCCGGCGGGCTTCGCCGGGATTCGTGATCCCATCACGGGTATGGGCAGGTGGGGCGTGGCGGAGCGGCCGGGCGGAGAGGCAGGTCTCCGACGTCGGCGGAGATTCCGGCAGCGGCTGAAACGTCGGCCGGCGGCGTCGAACCACCGCCTCCGGCTCTCGACCATGATCGGCTCGCGATGGTCGGGGACGGAACGGGGTGGCGGTGGCTCGAAGCGGGATGGCCCGAACCAACGGATTGCGCGGATCCGTGGCCTAGAGCGGATCGCCGTCGGGTGGACACGCCCGGCGGCGTGAAGCCGCGCCGGGAACAACGAGCGACAGCGAACCGCAGTCCCGACCGGACTGCGGTTCGCCGTAGAATGGCCGCCTGAAAGCGGCCCGATGCCCGGCGAGGCGCTGGGACATCCTGCACAGCAGCGGTACGGCAGTCATATTGTTGCGGAAAAACCCGCGAAATACGCTCCGCGGCGATCCTGACGGAGCAGAATGCCGTGTCTTCCGCGATGCTCCCGCGCGTTGCCGCGTCCGCACCGGAACCTTCCCGCTTCCATGGCCAACGGGATGCGGGGTGCCGCGGGGCCGAGCGGCCACGCCTCGCGGCGGCGCGTGCCGCGGATGACGCCGCCGTGGTCGCCCGGGAAGGTATTCGGCGCGGCGTGCCGGCACTGGTCGATCGGGCGCGGCGGCGCGGCGCCGGCGCGCCACGCCTCCTCGCCGCGGCGACGCTGTGCTGGCTGGGCGGGGCGGCGGCGGCGATGGCGCAGGCACCGGCCGGCGACGCCGCGACCATCGCCGAGCTCCGTCGCCAGCTCGACGAGTTGCGGCACCGGCTGGAGCAGCTCGAATCGCGCGGGCCCCGAGCCGGCGGGCAGGCCGCCGCTGCCCGTGCCCCGCGCAACGCCACCACGGCCGCCCGTGCGCCCGTCGCGCGGGGCGAGCCCGTCCCGGCCACCGGCGTGGCCGACCACGGCGCCGCGCAGACCGAGCTGCGGGCCGCGCGGCAGGCGGCGGCCGAGGCCCAGGCCGCCGCCGCGGCCGCCCAGGCCTCGGCGCGGGAGGCGGAGCGGCGGGCGGCCGAAGCCGGCCAGGTGGCGAGCGGCCCCGCCCTGCGGCTGGAGCAGAACGTGCCCGGCCTGGCGCCGCCCGAGCCGATGGGCCGCGCCTTCGAGGACGCGCTGCGCGCCGACCTGCCCGGCATCGCCTTCCGGGTGCCGGGTACCGACACCCAGGTGCGCCTCTACGGCTTCGCCAAGCTGACCGGCTACACCGACCTCAACGGCCGCAACCAGACCGACACGCCGCCGCCTTCCGGCATCCCGCTCACCGGCAGCAACGCCGACCGCCAGGGCGGCGACTTCGGCATGTCGGCCCGCTTCAGCCGCTTCGGCGTCGACACCCGCACCCTGACCGGCTGGGGCACGCTGGAAACCCGCCTGGAGGGCGATTTCGGCGGTGGCGCGCCGACCTCCTCCAACGCCACCTTCCGGCTGCGCCAGGCCTGGGCCGAGCTGGGCACGGATGCCTTCCGCGTGCTGGCCGGCCAGGCGAACAGCCTCTGGAACGAGGGGCTGTTCGAGACGCTGATCGACGCGACCAACCTGAACCAGTCCTTCGTCCGCCAGGCGCAGCTGCGGGTGACGGGGCGGCTGGCGCCGGGGCTGACCGGGCAGTTCTCGATCGAGGCGCCGGAGACGCAGTACACCTCGGCCGCCGGCGTCGTCACGCCCAGCAGCAACGTCGATGGCGGCGCCAGCCCGGCCTTCAACGCCATGCCCGACTTCCTCGGCCGGCTGACCTGGCGCGAGGACGGCGCCGAGCTGGGCGTGCGCGGCATGCTGCGGGAGCTGCAGATACGCACCGCCGGCACCGCCGTGGCGGACCCCGCGGTGACGCGGCGCACGCTGGGCTGGGGCCTCGCCGCGCATGGCCGGCTGCCGATGCGCTGGCTCTCCGACGCGTTCGGCACGGACGAGGTGATCGGCATGGCCTTCTACGGCGAAGGGATCGGCCGCTACTTCGGCGGCAACACCTTCGGCCAGGACGCGCTCTCGACGATCGGGCTGGCGAGCCATGCCGGCGACGTGCGGCTGGACTCGATCCCGAGCTGGGGCGCGGTCGCGGCCTATCGCCGCTTCTGGACGACGCAGCTGCGCAGCAACTTCTCCTACGCCTACGCGCGGCAGGACTATCCGGGCTACGCGCGCGACTTCACGCCGGGCTCGGCGGCGGCGCTGTCACTGAACCGCGAGATGCACCAGGTCTTCGCCAACCTGATCTGGAGCCCCTTCGCCGAGGTACGCAACGGCGTGTTCGGCAGCGGCTGGCTCGATCTCGGGCTCGAATACCTGTTCACGCGGCGCGACCTGCTCGGCGGCGCCACCATGGCGGGGCCGGGCGCGGTCGGCCACGGCATCGCCAACCGCTTCATGTTCGCCGCCATCGCGCGGTTCTGAGACCCAGCGACGCAAGCGGTGGGCGACGCAGGCGGTGGGCGGCGCAGGCGGTGGTGGATGAGGCGGATGTCGAGGTCGGCGGCACGGGTGGCTCGGGGGACACCGCCGGCGGGCCGAGCCGCGTTGCGGGCGCAGGCCCCGACCACCTTCGCAACGGCACCCCGTGGCTCGCCGCGATGCCACGAAACGCCAGCCTCTCCTCGACCATCCGCATGCCGGACGGAACGCGGCAGCGGGGGCGATCCGGGTCACGGATGCGGCCAGTCCCGGTGGGAGGCGTCCGATGGGAGGCGTCCGGCGGGTGACGGTCCGGGCGCCGCGGTCCCGGGCAGGCGGAACGATCCGGCGCCGCCGCACCCTGCCGCGCCGTCCGGCTCAGCGCCGCGCCGCGTCCAGCCCCGCCCGCGCCTTCTGCCGGAAGCGCGCGGCATCCTGGGGCGGCACCTGGGCGGCAAGGCGCTCGATCAGGTCGTCGAGACCGCCGGCCTCGGCGGCGGTGCGGCGCAGCAGCACGCGGGCGATCGGGCCGACGAAGACCGCCAGCGCCGTCTGCAGCGCCTCCAGCGCCGCCGGGCCGGGCTGAGCCGGCGTCGTCGCGGACGATGCGCCGGGCATGGTGGCGCCGATGCCGGTGCCGTCCGCCGGTCGGCCATGCCTCGCCAGGGAACCGGCACGGGAGCCGTCCCGCGAGCCGGCCTGTGAGCCCGGGCGCGAACCCGGCAGGCCCGGATCCGTGCCGTGGCGGCGCAGGAAGACGGTGCGGTCCTCGGCGCGGTCCAGGTGCGCGACCAGCGACTGGCACAGCGACTCCCGGTCCGTGGCACGGGCGGCGGCGCGGCGCACCAGGGTCTGCGCGATCGGGCCGAGGTGGCGGGCAAGGTCCTGCGCCATGGCCGAGAGCAGCGTGGCGTCGAAGGCGGCCGCGAGCCCCGCCGCGGGGATTCCCGCCGTGCCGCCGCGGCTGCCGGGCTCGGCGGGCGGGCCGGCCCCCGGCCGGGCGAGCAGCACCGTCGCGGCCGCCTCGCCGCCGGGACCGGCGAGCAGCGACCGCAGCGCCGCGGCGAAGGCGGCGGCGGTGGCGAAACGCTCCTCGGGCGGCTTGGCCAGGGCGCGGCGCAGCAGCGGCACGAAGGCGGGGGCGGCCGCCTCGACCGGCGCCATCGGCGCGGGATCGGGGCTGGCGAGCCGCAGGATGGTCTGGCTGAGGCCGCCGCCGCCGAACGGGGGATGGCCGCAGAGCATCTCGTAGAGCACGGCGGCGGCGGCGAAGAGGTCGGCGCGGTGGTCCACCGCCGTGCCCCGCGCCTGCTCGGGCGCCATGTAGGCGGGGGTGCCGATCAGCCCGCCATCGGCGGTCAGCGCCGTGCGGTCCGTGCGGCCGAGGCGTGCGATGCCGAAGTCGGTGATGCGCGGGCGGCCGTCCGGCGCGATCAGGATGTTGGCGGGCTTGATGTCGCGGTGGACGATGCCGAGCGCGTGCGCGGCGCCCAGCGCGTCCAGCACCGGCGGCAGCACGCTGCCCGGGCCCAGCCCGTCGCGCGCCGCCGCCGCGCGCCGCGCCGGATCGCGCAGGATGGCCGCGAGGCTCGGCCCCTCGACCAGTTCCATGACCAGGAAGGGCGCCGGTTCCTCCGGCGTGCCGGCATCGCCGAAGTCGTGCACGGCGACGATGGCCGGGTGGGTGGCGCGCGCCGCCGCGCGCACCTCCTGCCGGAAGCGCGCCAGGTACTCGGCGCGCAGCGCCGGCTCGATCGCGTCGGCGCGCATCACCTTGACCGCGACGGCGCGGTCGATCAGCGGGTCGTGCGCGCGGTACACCACGCCCATGGCGCCACGGCCGAGCACCGCCTTCGGCCGGTAGCGGCCGAGCGGGGGCAGCGCGGTGGCGGCGCCCGTCGTGTCGCTCATCGCCGGTCCGCTCGCCACGGGCCTCGCCGGCCGCTTCGCCGGACACCGCGCGCCCGTGCCGGGAGGCGGGCGTGGCCGGCCGGCGCCCCGGCCGTGCCGGGGCGTGGTGGCGCCGCGCCGCCCTGGCGGGGCGGGCGTCGCGGCCCGGCCATCGGGGGGAGGCTCATGCGTCGAGCATGCTCATGGCGCTGTCGAGGCTGCGGCGCATCCGGTTGAGGGAGCGTGAAAGCCCGGCGATCTCGTCGCGGCCCTCAGCCTGGAATTCCTCCACCCCCGGCTCGCCGAGGCTGACGGCGCTGGCGATCCGCGACAGGCGCAGCACCGGGCGGATGACCAGGAAGTGCAGCATGAGGTTCAGCACCACCATGATCGCCAGGAACACGCCGCACAGGATCTGCATCGCGGCGACGAACTTGCTGTTGGCGCGGTCGAGCGCCAGCGCCATCGGCACGGAGACGACCTGCGCCGCCACCGTCTCGCCGAGCTGCCAGCCGAAGCCGTTGGTCGGGCCGTAGGCCGAGATCATCGAGGCCGGGGCGCGGTCGGGCGTGCTGTGGCAGGTGAGGCACTGCATGTCGCCCACGTTGATCGGCCGCGCCAGGCTCAGCGCCCGGCCGGTCGGGGTGTCGCGCTCGCCCACCAGCTCGGCGAGGCCGGGGCGGTTGCGGAAGGCGTTGATGAAGTCCGCCTCCCAGTCCGTGGCGCGGTCGGTGGGGTTGGTCGGGTTCAGCGCCGGCTCGCGGTAGGTGTAGTCGGAGAACTGTGCCTGCACGGTGCGGAAATTGGTCTGCGCGGCGTAGGAGGGGACCGAGGCCGGCTCGAACCGGCCGGTATTGGCATGGACCAGCAGCGGGGCGATCTCGCGCGCCGTGTAGCCGCGCACCGCCGAGGCCGCGCTCATCATGATGCGCGCATCCTGCAGCACCTCGTCGCGGGCATGGGCCACGAATTGCTGCTGCAGGAAGTACCAGGCGATCGCGAAGCCGAGCAGGAAGGTCGAGATCAGCGCGAGGTTGAATTTCGTTCGCAGGCCCATGGCAGCTTTTCGTTCTTGCCGGCGCCCGGGCGCCGAGGCGGAAGACCGGAAGTATAATGAGCCGGAATAATTTGCTACTTTCGGTTTCTTCACCCGCGCCGATTGCCCCCGTCATCCCTCCAATCGACCCCGGAACGTGTCCCCGCCGCCACGCCGGCGCCCAGGTCCAGCCCCGGTGAGATGCCGGGTGATGGCGCCGGGCGGCACACCGGGCGGCAACCCCCCGCCGCCGGTGGCGTTACCGGCGCGGTTCCAACGCGAGAGGATCTAGATGACCGGCTTCCTCATCCGCACCCTGGTGACGGCGGTCGCGCTCTGGGTGGCGGCCGCCGTGGTGGGCGGCCTGCGCTTCGACAGCACCGGCACGCTGATCCTGGCCGCCATCCTGTTCGGCATCGTCAACGCGGTGGTGCGGCCGATCTTCGTGATCATGACCCTGCCGCTCACCATCCTGACGCTCGGCCTGTTCCTGTTCGTGGTGAACGCGGCGATGCTCGGGCTGACCGCCGCGCTGCTGCCGGGCATGCACGTCGCCGGCTTCTGGTCGGCGGTGTTCGGCGCCATCGTCGTCTGGCTGGTGAGTTGGGCCGTGAGCGCCGCCACGGGCGCCGCCGACATGGGTTAAGCTTGTTGGGGTTGAGCCTGCTGGAGTTGAGCCTGTTGGGGTTGAGCCCGATGGGAGCCGAGCCCGTCGGGGGCTGACCCACGGCGGGCCGGCTGCGGCGGACCGGCAGCCGGCGAAGCGCCCCCGCTGGACAGCCCCACTGGACAGCCCCGCTGGGCAGCCCCGCTGGGCGCCCCCCCGGCCGCCGCCTCGCCGGCATCGTCATCCGGAGCACGGGGAACTGGTGGCGCCGCCCGAAACATGGCATCCCGACCGGCGAGGATGACGCCGCCGCCCGGAACGCCGCCCCCACGCCATCCGCCCCCGCCGGCACGCCCGACGGGCGGCGTGGATGGCATGGTCCGTCGGCGGCGTCCGGGCGAGTCGCCCCGGCGCATCCCGGGCCGGCGTGGCGCGCTCCTTGCCTGCACCATCGCGCAGCTTCGCTTCCGCCACGCGCCGCGCGGCGCCCCCAACCCGTGAGGATCCGATGAACCGACGCTCTCTCCTGGCCGGCGCCGCCGCGCTCGGTGCCTCCGGCCTCGCCGCGCCCGCCGTGCTGGCCCCCGGGGCGCTGGCGCAGGGGACCGCGCCGAAGCCGATCCGCTTCGCGCTGGACTGGGCGCTGCAGGGCAACCACGCCATGTGGGCGCTGGCCGACGACCGCGGCGTGTTCCGCCAGAACGGCCTCGCCGTGCGCATGGACCGCGGCTTCGGCAGCGGCGACACGGTGGTGAAGGTGGCCTCCGGCGCCTACGACATCGGCTTCGGCGACCTCAACGCGGCGGTGAAGTTCAACGCCGAGAACCCGGACAAGCGCGTGGTCGGCATCTACGTGGTGTTCGACCGCACCCCGGCGGCCGTGGTCGCGCTGAAGAAGAGCGGCATCGCGACGCCGGCCGACCTCAAGGGCCGCAAGCTCGGCGCACCGGAGGCCGAGGCGAGCCGCCTGCTCTTCCCCGCCTTCGCGCGCGCGGCGCATGTCGACACCACGGGCATACGCTGGACCTCGATGGTGCCGAACCTGCGCGACACCATGCTGGTGCGCGGCGACGTGGACGCGGTGACGGGCTACCTGTTCACCGTCCACTTCAACCTGGTCGGCATCAACGTGCCGGAATCCGACATCGTCAGCTTCCCCTATGCCGAGAACGGGCTCGACATCTACGGCAACGCCATCCTGGTGCGCGCCGACTGGCTGGAGCGCAACGCCGAGGCGGCGGGGGCCTTCGTGCGCTCCTCGATCGCCGGCCTCAGGATGCTGATGGCCGAGCCGGATGCCGGCATGGCGGCGCTGAAGAAGCGCGACCCGCTGTTCGACGAGGCGCTGGAGAAGCGGCGCTGGTTCATGGTGCGCGACCGCTCGATCCTGACGCCCAACGTGAAGGAGGGCGGCTTCGGCGTGACCAGCCCGGAACGCACCGCGGCGCTGGTGCGGGCCAATGCCGAGGCCTACGGCATCGCCAACCCGCCCGCGCCCGAGAGCATGGTCACCGACCGCTTCCTGCCGCCCAAGGCGGAGCGCATGCCGGGCTGAGCCGCCGGCGCCGGGGAGGAGCCGGCGTTCACGGCCCCTTCCCGTCGAAGCCCAGCGCCCGCAGCGCCGCGACCGAGGATTCGGCCGAGCGGTGGTGGACGAAGGTGCCGCCCTTCGCCTCCCAGCCCTCGCGCGCCGCGGCGCGGTCGTCCACCAGCACATGGCCGGGGCCGGACCAGCGCGGCTTCTCGCGGCTCATGCAGGTGATGACGGTGACGCGGGCGCCGAGCATGCGCGCCACCCAGCGCCGCTTCTGCGCCGGGCCCAGCTGCCGAGCGGCAGGCCGGTCAGCACGGTCGGGTGGTGCGGGGCGCAGAAGCGCCAGAGCGCCTCGGCATCCGCCATGAACTCCAGCGTGTCGAAGAAGTCCGGGTGGCGGGCCAGGGCGCGCCACATGGCGGGCAGCGGCAATTCCTCGGGCGGGCGGCCGGTCACCGTCCGGACGCCACGGTCGAAATCGGCGAGCACGCCGTCGAGATCGAGGAAGAGCTGCACCGGCCGGATCCGCATGGGCCACGGAGCCTACGACGGATCGCCGGCGGGTGGGGAGACGGCCCGGGCGTCCGGATCCGCGCGCCCCGAACGGAAAGGCGTCCGGGAGCGCTTCGCCCTCCTGACGGGCTGGGTCCGGGACGGGCGGAGGCCTTCCCGGGGTGGCTGGGGCCCCGGGAAGGCGGGCCTTCCCCGCTGCCGGCATGCCTGCCGGCGACCCAGCCCGGATCAGTTCTGAACCTGCCCGTGCACGAGGTCGTGGATGTAGCCGAGCTTGTGGACCACGGCCGGCGACAGCACGAACGGGTACATGTCGGCGAGGCCCATGGAGCGGTTGAGGCTGTTGACGGCGAAGGTCAGCGGCAGCCAGGCGTCGATCACCTTCTGGAAATTCTTCGCCTTGTGCGGCTCGAAGTCCACCTCGGTGCTCAGCGCGTCGGTGTCGGCGATCTTCGGGTCGATGCTGATGCCGAAGGCGCCGGCGGTCTCCACCGTGTCGATGATGTGCAGGTAGTGCGCCCAGGTCTCGGCGAAGTCCTCCCAGGGGTGCACGCTCGCATAGGCGCTGACGAAGTTCTCCTGCCAGTCCGGCGGCACGCCGTTGGCGTAGCGGTCCTGCAGGGCCTGGTTGTAGTCCAGCCGGTCGTCGCCGAAGACCTGGCGGCAGGAATCGAGGTGGCCGCCGTCGCGCACCAGCACGTCCCAGTAGTAGTGGCCGACCTCGTGCCGGAAGTGGCCGAGCACGGTGCGGTAGTACTCGCCCATCTCCTCGCGCATCTTCTCGCGCTCGGCGTCGTCCGACTCCTTCAGGGCGATGGTGATGATGCCCTCGTCGTGGCCGGTCATGACGTGCGGGCCGCCATCGACCGGATCGCCCTTGAAGTCGAATTCCAGCCCGTGCTGCGGGTCGTCGATGCGGTTCTGCGTGGGCAGGCCGAGCTTGATGAGGGTGTAGAACAGCCGGTGCTTGGCGTATTCCAGCTTGCGCCAGCGCGTTAGGTTGTCGTCCACCGAGAGGTCGGGAATGGTGTGGTTGTGGCGGCAGGCGGCGCAGAAGCGCTCCGGCGAGTCCGCCTCGACCAGCCAGTTGCACACGTCGTGCTCGGCATTGTCGCAGAAGCGGTACTGGCGGCCGCCCTGGTCGGCCAGGGCGGTCCAGTTCTCGCCCCCCGCCGGCTCCAGCGCCGAGAGGGTGCCGAGCGCCGGGATGTAGCCCAGCCGGTGCTGGCAACGTTCGCAATGGGTGTTCTCGAAATAGAGGACCTGCCCGCAGGACTGGCACTTGAAGAGGTTCATGGGGTCGTTCCAGAGGTGGATCTCGCTGCGGCGACAACGCCCGGCGCGCCCGGGGTTCCGCGTGCATGCGAGATATGCGGCCGGGGCCGCCGGGTGCGCGCCGCGCCGGGGGTCCGGGACGCCGGCGAAGCCGGCCCGACGGGTGTGGTCCGCCCCGCTCGCCTGCCGGTCCTCGTCCCGATGCTGCCGCCTTCGGGCAGCATGACGCCGCCCGGAGAGCCTGCCGGGCCGGTCGCAGCGCGCGGTGCAGGTACCGCCGGCCACGCAACTCGTTGCCTTCGGTCAGGACTCGCTGTTCCGGGGTATCGGCCCCGGGCATCGTGGCGCCGCGGCTGGCGGCGCTGGGCGAACAGCGCCTCGACGGGGCCTATCCGAGGTTGCGCGAAACGCTGACCTCGTGAACGGACCCGGGGCGGGGCAGCGCCTCGGGCGGCATCGGCGACATGCCGGCGAGGCACTGCCGGGGCGGGGGCAGGGCGGGGCATCGTCGACCTATCGCAGGATTGGCGTGCATGGAGGGCGGACATGCCCGAGGGCGTGGTACCCGCGACGCGCCCCGATCGGGCCAGGGCAGGCCGCCCCGGCGGCGCGTAGCGTACCGTCCGGGGTTCCGCCAGCCATCCGAAGGGATGATTTCGCCGCGGCGAGCTTCCTCCCATCATGGTGGCCGCGGCAGCCGATCCGGCATGGCGGCGGGCGGTGCGCCGCGCGGCCGAGAGCCCGCCCACCGCCGAGGCCCGAAGGAGACCCGAGGGATGCGCCTGCCCCCACTCGCGCCGTCCAGCCTCACCCCGCGGCAGCGCCCCCTCTACGACGCCATGCGGGCGGGGGTCGCCGCCAGGTACGACCTCTTCACCACCATGCGCGAGGACGGGGCGATGCTCGGCCCCTGGAACGCCTGGCTGCACCAGCCGGAGGTGGGCACGGCCTTCCGGGGCGCCACCCAGGCCATGACGGCCTTCCGCATCCTGCCCGATGCCGTGCGTCAGGTGGCCATCCTGGCGGTGGGCGCGCTTCGGCGCCGCCTACCATTACAGTTGCTGTTTTCTTTTCAGATGTGAGCGTTGAACCCTCAGCGATTCAGGTCGAACGAAAACCGTTCAGGAACACGAACGCGCCGTCCCCGCCCCCTCCTCGCGGTCTATCGCCTCACGCCGCCGCCAGCGCCACCGCCGCCTCGGCCCGCATCCACACCGCCGTGTCGTGGAACACCGCGCCGCCGGCCGGCAGGGCCGGCTCGTCGCTGGTCAGCGCGTTGATGCCGGCGCCGGGCCCGCCGAAGGCGGCGGCGGGCCAGACGCTCTCCACCACCACCGTCCCCGGCGTCTGCCCGGGCACGTGCCGGGCATGCAGCACCACCTCGCCGCGCGCATTGCCGAGGCGCACCAGCGCGCCGTCAGCGATGCCGAGCCGCGCCGCGTCCTCGGGGCAGACCATCGCCTGCGGCCGCCCCTCGCGCTTCCGGGCGTTGGGGGTCTCGGTGAAGGTCGAGTTGAGGAATTGCCTTGCCGGTGCCGCGACCAGGCGCAGCGGCCGTTCCTCGGTGGCGGCGTCGACCAGTGGCGCCCAGTCGGGCAGGGCGGGCAGCCGGCCTTCCGTGTCGCCCAGCGCGCGCCAGTCGGCGCGGAAGCGGAAGCGCCCGTCCGGATGGCCGAAGCCGTCGAGGAAATGCGCCCGCTCGAAGGGCGGCTGCACGTCGAGCCAGCGGCGTTCCGTCATTTCCTCGGCGCCGGGGTAGCCGGAGGCGCGCAGCGTCGCGTCGGCGAGTTCCAGCCCCGTCATGCGGAAGGTCGGGTCGTCGAGGCCCAGGCGCTGCGCCAGGGCGCAGACCAGCTCGTGGTTGGAGCGCGCCTCGCCCGGCGGCTCGATCACCCGCCGCCCGATCTGGATGTGGCTGTGCCCGCTCGCCTGGTAGATGTCGTCGTGCTCCAGGAACATGGTGGCGGGCAGCAGGATGTCGGCGTACCGCGCCGTCTCGGTCATGAACTGCTCGTGGACCACGGTGAACAGGTCCTCGCGCAGCAGCCCGGCGCGGACGCGGTTGCTGTCCGGGCAGGTGGAGGCCGGGTTGCCGCTCTGCACCAGCAGGGCGTGCACGGACGGGCCGCCCTGCAGCGCGTCCAGGTCGCCGGTGAGGATGCTGGCGATGCGGCTCATGTCCAGCTCGCGCACCGAGGGGTCGCGCCAGGCGGTGCCCTCGATCAGCGACTTGTCCCAGGCGTAGATGCCGCGGTTGTTCCACAGCGCGCCGCCGCCCTCGTGCCGCCACTTGCCTGTGACGGTGGGCAGGCAGGTGACGGCGTGCATCGAGACGGCGCCGTTGCGCCCCCGCGTGAAGCCGAAGCCGACGCGGATGTAGGCGCGCGGCGTCGAATTGTAGAGCCGCGCGAATTCCTCGATCGCCGCGACGGTGAGCCCGGTGATCGGCGCCGCCCAGTCCGGGCCGCGCGTCGCGAGATGCGCCTCCAGCGCCGCCGGATCGTCGGCGTACCGCGCCATGTAGTCGCGGTCGGCGAGGCCGTCGCGGAAGGCGCAATGCATCACGGCGCAGGCCAGCGCCGCGTCGGTGCCCGGGCGCAGCGCCAGGTGCAGGTCGGCGGCGGCGGCAGCGCCGGTGCGGTAGGGATCGATCGCGACCAGCTTCGCCCCGCGCTCCTTGCGGGCGCGCGTGGCGTGGCTCATCACGTTGACCTGGGTGGAGACCGGGTTGGTTCCCCAGAGCACGACGAGATCCGAGCGCGCCATCTCCCGGGAGTCGACGCCGGTGACGCGGCCGCAGCCGGCGGTCCAGCCGGCGCCGGCGATGGCGGTGCAGATCGTGCCCTTGCGGCCGGACCAGCGCATGGCGTGGCGCAGGCGGAAGATGCCGTCGCGGTTCACGAGGCCCATCGTGCCGGCCGAGGAATAGGGCCAGACCGACTCGCTGCCGTGCCGCGCCGCCGCCCCGGCGAAGCCTTCGGCGATGCGGTCCAGCGCCTCCTCCCAGCCGATGCGGCGGAACCGGCCGCTGCCCTTCGGCCCGTCGCGCAGCATGGGGTGCAGCAGCCGGTCGGGGTGGTGCACCCGCTCGGCGTAGCGCGCCACCTTGTTGCAGATCACGCCCGCCGTGTACGGGTTGTCCGCCCCGCGCACGGCGCCGATGGTGCGCGCGTCCAGCACCTCCACCTCCAGCGCGCAGGTGCTGGGGCAGTCATGCGGGCAGACCGAGGGGCGGATCTCGGGCATCGGGCGGACTCCGTGCAGCGTCGTGGCGGCCGGGCCTCCTGCGGGGCGGCAGGGGCCGGGGCGGAAGTCTGCCCGCACGGGCGGGGAACGGCCAGGGCCGCGATGGTGCCCGCACGGCGCCGTATCAGCCGAGGATACCGTGCCGCGATCCGAAGGGAAGGCCGGAGGCGGCGGGCGGGCATCGGCGCCCCGGGCTCCGCCGGCCGGCGCCGCCGCTCCGCCGGACCCGCACCTCGACCGGCGGCGGGCCATCGCCCGCACGTGACCCCCTGCGCATCTCTCGAGACGTTCCGTTCACCGACGAGCCCGGCTGACCCGTTCCGGTCGTGCCCGCCGTCCCGGCGGCCAACCCGCCACGAGGCCATCCCGGGCTGGCGCCCACGCCTGAAGGCCATCCGGCATCGCGCGGACCACGCGATCGCCGCCACCCTGCAGACGACGACCCGACGCTGCCCGTCCGGGCCGCCTTCGCCGGGCCTGTGCGGGAGACCGGGGGCGATCAGCCGGCATCGGCGTCCAGCAGGGCCAGCAGGGCCGCCATGTCCGCGGGAAGCGGGCTTGCGAAGCGCAACGGCTCTCCCGTGGCCGGGTGGCGGAAGCCCAGCGTCGCCGCATGCAGCGCCTGCCGGGGAAAGGCGAGCAGCCCCTCCCGTGTTTCCGGCGGCAGCGTGCGGGAAGCGGCCGGGACACGGCGCAGATAGACGGGGTCGCCCACCAGCGGGTGCCCGATCTGCGACAGGTGGACGCGGATCTGGTGCGTGCGGCCCGTGGCGAGGCGGCAGCGCAGCAGCGCGCAGCCGGCACCCCAGGCGCGCTCCGTGGCGTAGCGGGTGAGCGCCGGCTTGCCGCGCGCCGCGTCCCGCCCGGTGAGCACGGCCATGCGCTTGCGGTCGGTCGGATGGCGGCCGATCGCGCCCTCGATCTCGCCGGCGACCGGGTTCGGCAGGCCCCAGGCGAGCGCCACGTACTCGCGGTCGAGGTCGCGCGCCGCGAAGGCTTCGGAGAGGGCGCGATGGGCGAGTTCGGTCTTGGCCACGACCATGACGCCGGAAGTGTCCTTGTCGAGCCGATGCACGATCCCGGGGCGCTTCTCGCCCCCGATTCCCGGCAGGTCGTCGCCGGCGTGGGCGAGCAGCGCGTTGACCAGCGTGCCGTCCAGGTTGCCGGGGGCCGGATGCACCACGAGGCCCGCCGGCTTGTCGAGCACGATGAGATGCCGGTCCTCGTGCAGGATGGTGAGCGGCATGGCCTGGGGCAGCGGCGCGGCGTCGACGGGGGGCGGGATGACGACGGCGTAGCGGGCGCCGGCGCGGACGGGCTCGGCGGGATCGGCGACGGGCGTGCCGTCGCGACTGACGGCGCCGGCCTCGATCAGCGCCTTGACGCGCGAGCGCGACAGCGAGCCTATCGCCGCGGCAAGGAAGCGGTCCACCCGCTCCCCCGCCGAGTCCGGCGGCGCGATGGCCTGCCGGATATCGGGTTGCGGAGGATTGGTGGCGGGGGAGATGTCGTTGCGGGCGCTCAAGTGGCTGGTCGGTGTGATGGGGGTGCTGATCGTGGTCGGCACCGTGGCGCTGGTGGCGGTGATCGTCCAGCGTCTTGGCAGCGCAAGGCTGCCCGTGGCGGAGGGCATGGCGCCCCTGTCGCTGCGCCAGCCCGAAGGGACGCGCATCGCGGGCATGGCGGCGAGCGGCGAGCGGCTGGCGATCTGGGTGGTGCGGCCGGACGGGGAACGCGTGCTGCTGGTCGACCCACGGAACCTGCGGCCGGCCGGCGAGGTCCGCCTGGGAGAGTGATCCCGGCGCCGGCCATCCGCGGCCGGTAGCGCGCGGGGTTGGTGGCCGGGTGCGGCGACCGGCATCGGGGCCGCGCCGTCGCGGCCCCGCGGGTTGCCCGCGCGCGCCGCGACCACGGCATGAGATCGGTCCGAGCGCCTCGCGTCACGCGACAGGTTCGCGGGCGGCCGCCCGGCGTGCGTAGGTTTCCGGAAACGGGTCGGCATGGGGCCGTGTCGCCATGGCCTGACCAGCTTCCCACGACGTCTCCCGCGCGTGTCGCCGCTTCCCCGACCGCAGCGCGCTGACGGTTCCGCCAAGGCCTCCGTCACGACCGGGAACACGATCCAGCCGGACCGCGCCGGCGACGTCGGGCCGGTCCACGCGCGGATTTGTCCGGCACGCCATCGGTCGATGCCTTGCCCCGACTGTTGATGCGTGTATCGGGAGAGGGCCGGGTCCGGGTACAGCCGCCGCGTCGCATCGACGGGCGGTCGCCTCGTCTTGCGGCAGTGACGGCGCAGCCGGAGGACGATGACGCAGATCTTTTCGCGCCACGCCGATTCCCGCCTGCGGCTCGCTGCCGGCCTGGGCCTTGCCGCCGTTGCCTTCCTCGCGGTCTCCGGCTTCTTCGTCGCGCGCTCCGGCGCCGCCTGGCAGGTGGGCGTGCCGGCGCGCCAGCCCATCCCGTTCAGCCATGCCGTGCATGCCGGGCAACTCGGTCTCGACTGCCGCCTCTGCCACGCCGGGGTGGAACGGCAGGCGGCGGCCGGCATGCCCACCGCCGAGACCTGCCTCGGCTGCCATCGGCAGGTCTGGAACGTCGCGGCGCAATTCGCGCCGCTGCGCTCGGCGCTGGCACTCGATACCCCGGTGGCCTGGGCCTCGGTGAGCCGGTTGCCCGACCACGTGCGCTTCCACCACGGCGCCCACATGGCTGCCAGCGTCCCCTGCGAGACCTGCCACGGACAGGTCCGGACCATGCCGCAGACGGTGCGGGCCGAGACGCTCTCCATGCAGTGGTGCCTCGACTGCCATCGCGACCCCGATCCGCGCCGCCGCCCCGCCGGGGCGGTGCTGGCGCGGGGCGGGGTGCCGGGCGATACGCCGCCGGAACCGTTGACCGGCCTCGGCGCCCGGCGCTTCGCGCATTTCGGTGTGGAGATCTCCGCCCTGACCCGTTGCTCGACCTGCCACCGATGAATGGTCCGCGATGACGGCCGGCCGCCCTGCCACCGACCCGACCCGCCGCGACGCGCTGGGGCTGATGGCAGCCTCCACGGCGCTCGCCCTCGCGGGCTGCGACGGGCCGGACGAATTCGGCCAGCCGCTCTGGTCGCGCGGGCGCGGCGCGCCGGACGCGGCCAGCTACGCCACGGTCCTGGAACTCGACGGGCTCGGGCGCGGCGTGCTGGTGCACACGCGTGCCGGGCACGCGGTCAAGGTCGAGGGCAACCCCGATCATCCCGCCAGCCTCGGGGCCACCGACGTCTTCGCCGAGGCCGCCGTGCTGTCGCTGCACGACCCGGAGCGCTCGCGCCGCGTGCGCGCCGGCGGCCGGCCGCGCCCGGAGGCGGAACTGGAGGCGGCTCTGGCGGCGGCGCGCGAGACCCTGCGGGCGACCGGCGGGCAGGGTCTGCGCCTGCTCACCGGCCCGGTTTCCTCGCCCACGCTGCGGCGGCTGATCGGCCAGGTGCTGGCCGCCTTCCCCGGAGCCGCGTGGCACCGGCACGCGCCGCTGGCCGAGGATGCCGCCCTGGATGGCGCGCTCGCCGCCTTCGGCCGGCCCGTCGCCGTCGTGCCCGACCTCGCCCGTGCCCGCGCGGTGCTGTGCCTCGGCGCCGACCCGCTCGGCGCCGGTCCGGCCCAGATCCGTCTCGCCCGCGACTGGAGCGAGGGGCGCGCGGCGGGGCGCGCCGCCGGCGCGCTGCCCTGGCTCTGCGTGGCCGGCGCCACGCCGGGCCTGACCGCTGCCCGCGCCGACCGGCGCCTGGCCCTGCCGCCGGCCGAGGTCACGCGGCTCGCCCGCGCCGTGGCCACGGCGCTGTCCGTGCCGGGCCTCGCCGCCACAGCCGCGCATCCCGAAGCGGGCGCCATCGCGGCGCGGCTGCGCGCGGCCGGGCCGGACGCGCTGGTGCTGGCCGGTCCGGGCGCCGGGCCGGAAGCGCACGCCCTGGCGCACGCGACCAACGCCGCGCTGGGCAGCGCGGCACGCCGGCTCGTGCCGTCGCCCCTGGGCGGCGAGGGATTGGACAGCGAGAGACTGGGCAGCGAGAGACTGGGCGGCGAGGGAAAAGCGGGGGAATCGCTGCGCGATCTCGTCTCGTCGATGGCGGCGGGCACGGTGTCGCACCTGCTGGTGCTCGACGCCGATCCGGTGGGCGAGGCGCCGGCGGCGCTGGGTTTCGCCGCCGCGCTGGACCGCGTGCCGTTCAGCCTGCATCTCGGCCCCCGTCTGGACGCGACCGCCCTCGCCGCGACCTGGCACGCACCGCTGCGGCACCCGCTGGAGTCCTGGGGGGATTCCCTCGCCTTCGACGGCACGCCTGCGCTGTGCCAGCCCGCCACCGTGCCGCTGGTGGCGTCGGCGCGCGATGCGGCCCAGGTGCTGCTCGCCCTGCTCGGCCATTCGGAGCCGGAGGGCGGCCCGAAGGCCGGCACGGCGCGCGCCGCGGTGCGCGCGACCTGGGCGGGGCGCTGGAACCTGCCGGCGGATTCGGCCGAGTTCGCGGCGCGCTGGGAGGCGGCGCTGGAGCGCGGCGTGGCCGGCGAGGCGCCGCCCGCCCTCGAACCGACGCCGCGCCCCGGCTGGGACACGCTGCGCGACCCGCCCCCGACCGACGGCCTCGTCGCCGCCTTCGTACCGGACCCCGCCGTCCGCGCGGGCGAATGGGCGCACAACGCCTGGCTGCGGGAGCTGCCGCAGCCGCTGACCGGTCTCGCCTGGGGCAACGCGGCGCTGCTCGCGCCCGCCACCGCCGCCGCGCTCGGGTTGCGCGCGGGCGACGAGGTGATGCTGGCCCTGGAGGATCGCCGCGTGCCGGCGCCGGTGCTGCCGCTGCCCGGCCATGCCGAGGGCGTCGTGACGCTGCCGCTGGGCGGCGGCCGGCGCGTGGGCGAGGTGGCGGCGGCGGGGCGGGGCTTCGATGCCGGCCTGCTGCGCCCCGCCGACGGCGCCGCGCTCGCCGCCGGCCTGACCCTGCATCCCACCGGCCGCCGCGCCGCGCCGCCGCTCGCCCCGACCGCGCGCGGGCAGGAGGAGGCGCCGCGCCTGCTGGCCCCCGGCGGCTCCCTCGCCCCGCCGCCGCGCGACGCCTCGCTGCTGCCGGACTGGCCCTATCCGGGGCCCGCCTGGGCGATGGCGATCGACCTCGATGCCTGCATCGGCTGCAATGCCTGCGTCCTGGCCTGCCAGGCGGAGAACAACGTGCCCGTGGTCGGGCCGGCGGCGGTGGCGGCGGGCCGCGCCATGCACTGGCTGCGGATCGACCGGGACGTGCTCGGCCCGGCGGGTGGCCCGGAGGCCGCCGGCCGGGACCCGCCGGCCACGCAGTTCCGCCCCGTCCCCTGCATGCATTGCGAGCAGGCGCCCTGCGAGCCGGCCTGCCCGGTGAACGCCACCGTCCACGACAGCGAAGGGCTGAACGTGATGGTGCATGCGCGCTGCATCGGCACCCGCACCTGCGCCAATGCCTGCCCCTACGGCGTGCGCCGCTTCAACTGGGAGGACCACCGGCGCGCCGTGGCGGGCGCGCTGCGCAACCCCGAGGTCTCGCTGCGCCCGCGCGGCGTGATGGAGAAGTGCACCTACTGCTCGCACCGCATCGCCGCCGCCCGCGCCGGCGCGGCGGCGGGCGACGGGCCGGCCGGACCTGCGCGCACCGCCTGCCAGTCCGCCTGCCCGACGCGCGCCATCGTGTTCGGCGACCTCGCCGATCCCGACGGGCCGGTGGCGCGGGCGCGCCGCGACGGCCGGCACTTCCTGCCGCTCGGCCAGCTCGGCACGCGGCCGCGCACCTCCTACCTGGCGCGGATGGAGGGCACCGCGCCGGCGCCGCCGGCCGACGGGGCACCGGGATGAGCCTCTCCACCGCGCCCCTCGCCCGCGCCGCGCTGCGCCGGCACGGCGGCACGTCCTACCGTCTGGCCGTGGCCGCCGCGGCGTTCGGGGTGGTGGTGCTGGCCTGGGCGGTCGCGGTGCTGCTGGTGCGCGGCATCGGGGTCTGGGGCAACAACCAGCCCTTCGTCTGGGGCTTCGACCTGATCGCCTATGCGTGGTGGATCGGCGTCGCCAACGCCGCCAGCCTGTTCGCCGCCGTCCTGGTGCTGCGCCGGCACGGGCTGCGCACCGCCGTGAACCGCTTCGCCGAGGCCGCGGCGCTCGCCGCCGTGCTGGTCGCCTCGCTCTACCCCGTGCTGCATCTCGGCCGGCCGCTGCTCGCGCACTGGGTGTTCCCGCTGCCCATGACGACCGGCGTCTGGCCCTATTTCGGCAGCACGCTGGTGTGGGACTTCTGGGGCATCGTCTCGCACCTCGTCGTCACCTCGCTGTTCTGGTTCATCGGGCTGATCCCCGACCTCGCCACGCTGCGCGACCGCGCCGCGCGCGAGGGCCGGCTCGGCGTCGCGCGCGCCTACGGGCTGTTCGCGCTGGGCTGGCGCGGCTCGCTCGCGCACTGGCACCGGCACCAGGCGGCCCATCGCCTCGTGGCGGCGCTGGTGCTGCCGCTGCTGCTCTCGGCGCAGACCGTGGTGGCGCTGGAGTTCGTGGCGACCCCGGTGCCGGCCTGGCACCAACCCCGCCTGCCGCTGCAGGTGCTGCTCACCGGCCTGCCCGCGGGCCTCGGCGTGGTGCTGGCGCTGGCGGCGGTGCTGCGCGGCGGTCTCGGCATCGAGCGCCACATCGACGATGCCGACATGGACCTGCTGGCGCGGCTGCTCGCCGCCGCCGGGGCGGGCTGCGCCGCGCTCTACGCCTACGACGCGCTTTCCGGCCTCGTGCTGGGCGACGCGGCGACGCGCGCGGCCTACGCGGCGCGTCTCTCGCACCCGGCCTGGTGGGGCGGGCTCGCGCTGGGCGCGCTGCTGCCGCAGCTGCTGTGGTGGCGGCGGCTGCGGCTGTCGGCCCGGTCGGTCGTGCCGATCGGGCTGCTGGCCTCGGCCGGGGTGTGGCTGGACCGCTGGTCGCTGGTGGTGGACGGGCTCGACCGGGCGGGCGCCGCCTACCGACCCAGCCTGAACGAGTGGGCGCTGCTCGGCGGCGGGCTGGCGCTGTTCTGCCTCTGCCTGCTGCTCTTCGCGCGGCACGTCCCCGTGGTCTCCATGTTCGAGATCCGCCACGAGGAGAACGAGCGCGAGCGCGAGGAGGCGGAGGCTTGAGCGGCCGGCAGGTGGCGCCTCTGCTCGGCCTGGTCGCCGAGTTCGACGACGACGCGCCGTTGCTGCGCACGCTGCGCGACGCCCGCGCCGCCGGCTGGCGCGGCCTCGATGCCTTCGGCCCGCATCCGCTGCCCGAGGCGGCGCCGCTGCTCGGCGTGCGCGCCACGCCGGTGGGCATCGTCGCGGCCTCGGTCGGGGTGGCGGCGGCGGCGGCGCAGTACGGCGTGCAGTACTGGCTCGGCGTGCAGGACTATCCGCTCAACGTCGGCGGCCGGCCGCCGCATGCCTGGCCGGTCTTCCTGCCGGCGGCCTACATCGTGGGGGTGCTGTGGGCGGCGGCGGCGGCGCTGGTCGGCATGCTGCTGCTGAACCGGCTGCCGCGCCTGCACCACCCGATCTTCAACGCGCGCGGCTTCGGCCGTGCCAGCGAGGATCGCTGGTTCCTGTTCCTGCCGGCCGCGGATGCCGGCTTCGACCCGGTGGCGGCGGAGCTGCTGCTGCGCGCGCATGGGCCGCTGCGGGTGACGGAGCTGAGGGGATGAGCGGGGCATGGCTTCCCGGCATCGCGCGCATCGCCGCCGCGGGGCCGGAGGCGCCCGTCGCGCCGGGTCCCGTGCCGCCGCGCATGGCGCCGTCGCCGCGGCCCCCGGCCTTCGCGCCTCCGGCGTCCGCCGCGTCGCCCGCCCCGTCACCCACTGCGTCGGCGGCCGGCCTTCTGGGACCGCTCGTCCTGCTGTTCGCGATGCCGTTGCTCGCCGGCTGCGACGGCTGGCCGGAGAGCCAGCCGCCCCCGCCGCCCAGGCCGGCCCCCGAGGGCTCGGTGGCGCGCGGCACCGCCGCGCTGCGTGCCGCCCTGGCGCCGCCCGGCCCGCCGGTGGACGGGTCGCTGCGGCGCCTCGGCGCCGACCGCTACGCCATCTTCTGCGCCGCCTGCCACGGCGCCGCCGGGCGGGGTGACGGCGTGGTGGTCGCGCGCGGCCATCCGCCGATCCCGCCGCTGCCCGCCGACCCGGCGCGCAGCATGGCCGCGATCGCGGAGAACCGCGGCGGCAGCCATCCCTTCGCCGACCGCCTGTCGCCGCGCGAACGCTGGGCCGTGGCGCGCCACGTCGAGGCGCTGCGCCCGGAGGCCGCGCCGTGACGATGCCTGGAAGCCACGCCGTGCCGCCGGCCGGAGGCCGCACCTTGCCGCCGGCCGGAGGCCGCGCCTCGCCGTCGGCTGGAGGCCGCGCCTTGCCGTCGGCCGGAGGCCGCGCCTTGCCGTCGGCCGGAGGCCGCGCCTCGCCGATGCCGGGAGGCCGCTTCGGGCGAGGCCGGAAGGTTGGTCGCGCGCGGCCCCGGGGGCGTGGCGCGGGGCCGCACGGGGCGAGGCCGTGAGCGGCACCATCCTGGCCGGCCTGCCCGAGGCGTCGCTGCTCGCCTTCGTGCTGCTCGCCTCGCTGCTCTGCGGCGCCATGCTGGCGCTGCTGATGGCGTCGCTGCTGGACGAGGAATGGCGGCACGCGCTGCATCGGCCCCTGGCCGCCGCCTGCCGCGCGGCGCCGCTGCTGCTGCCCTTCGCTCTGCCGGTGCTGCTGTGGTGCGGCCGGCTCTACCCCTGGCCCACGCAGCCGGATGCGCCGGACGGGCCGCGCGCCTGGTGGTTCAGCCCCGGTGGCCTCGCGCTGCGCACCGGCGCGGTGCTGCTGCTGACGGTCGTGCTCGGCCGGCTGGCGGCGCGGCCCGGAGGGGATGATGGGGGGCGGCAGCGGACCGTCGCCGGGATCGGGCTGCTGCTGTTCCTGCCCGCCGCCACGATCGGCATGCAGGACTGGGCGCTGTCGCGCGAGGAGGCGGCCCTCGGCGGGCTGCTCGACCTCGCGCTGGTCCTGCAGGGCTCGGTGGCGGCGCTGGCGCTGGCGGCCCTGGCCGTCCCGGCGGCCACCGCGGGCGAGGCCGGGGCGCCGGCAGGCGGGGGGGGCGGCGGCGCACCGCGGCGTGCCGTCGACCCGGGCCTGGAACGCACCCTGCTCTTCGTGCCGCTCGGCGTGCTGTGGCTGTGGTTCGTGCAGTTCCTCACCGCCTGGATGGTGGACCTGCCGCACGAGGCGGGCTGGTACCTGCGGCGCGCCGCGGGCGGCTGGGGCTGGCTGGGGGCCGGCGTGTCGCTGCCGGCGCTGCTGGGCGCGATCCTGCTCGGCATCCTGCCGGGCTGGTCGCGGGCCCGGCTGGCCGCCATCGCCGCCCTGCTGTCGGCGCAGCACCTGGCGCATCTCGTCTGGGTGCTGCGGCCGGGCGCGCCGGGGCCGACCAGCCCGCTGGCCGATGCCGCCTGCCTGGCGCTGGCCCTGGCGGCCCTGGCGGCCGCGCTGCGCCGGGGCTGGCGCATGACGCCGCCCGCCGGCCGCGCGCCCCGCGGCGGCCAGGGGGCCTCGCATGACAAGGAGGGTCGGAATGCCTGAGACGGGCCTCGCCTACTGCGGCGCGCCGCCCCTGCCGGGCGGGCTCGCCTGGAATCCCGATCCGCTGCTGCTGGCGGCGCTGCTGCTCGGCCTGCTGCCGGCATGGCGTGCGGCGGGGCGTTCGGGCGGCAGCCGGCGCAGCCTGCTCGCGGGGTGGGGGCTGCTGGCGCTGGCGCTGCTCTCGCCGCTCTGCGGCCTGTCGGTGGCGCTGTTCTCGGCGCGGGTGGCGCAGCATCTCGTGATCCTGCTGGCCGCCGCGCCGCTGCTGGCGCTGGCGTTGCCGGCGCGCGCCCCGGCGGCAGGCTCCATCGCGGCGTCGGTGCCGGCCTTCGCCGTGGCGCTCTGGGCCTGGCACATGCCGGGCCCCTACGCGCTGGCCCTGCATTCCCACCTCGCCTACTGGGCGATGCATGCGAGCCTGCTCGCCACCGCGTGCTGGCTGTGGCGCGGGCTGCTGGCCCGGCTGGAGGCGGCGCTGGTGGCCGGGGTGGTGACGGCGGCGCAGACCGGGGCGCTCGGCGCGCTGCTGACCATGGCGCCGCGCGCGCTGTTCGCCGACCACGCCCTGACGACGTTGCCCTGGGGGCTGACGCCGCTGGAGGACCAGCAGCTTGGCGGGCTGCTGATGTGGGTACCGGGCGGGCTGGTCTTCGCGGCGGCCGCGGCGGCGGCGCTGATGCGGTCTCTGCGCGGCACCGGAGAGGCGGCTTGAGGACGGTCCGGGACATCGGCGGGAAGGGCCGAGCTTCCGCGCGTCTTCCGTTCCGGGGCCGGCTGTCGCCGCGGCGGGGCCTGCCTTTCCGCGAGAGGGTGGGCGAGGCGGCTTCGCCCTCCGGCGGCCTCCGGGGCGGGCGGGTCCCGGGCGGGCGGCGCGCGCCCGGCGGCGGCCGCGGGGATGAAGCCCCCGCCTCTCGCTGGGCCGTTCCTCCCCTGCTGCTGCTCGCCGCCTGCGAGGGCACGCAGTCCGCCTTCGCCCCCCACGGCATCCAGGCCGAGCGCATCGCAACGCTCGGCTGGGTGCTGTTCGCCGTGTGCGGCGCGGTGCTGGCGCTGGTGCTCGGGCTGGCGGCGATCGCCCTGCGCGGCCCCGGGCGCTGGCGCGCGGCGCTCGCCGGCCGGCGCACGGTGCTGCTGGGCGGCATCGCCTTTCCCGTCGTCGCGCTGGCGCTGCTGCTGGCCTACGGGCTCGGCGTCTCGCGCGCCCTGGTGCTGCCGCTGGCCCCCGGCGAGGCGCCGCTGCGCATCGAGGTGATCGGCCGGCAGTACTGGTGGGAGGTCCGCTACCCGGATGCCGGGGAGGGCGCCGTGACCGCCAACGAGCTGCGCCTGCCCGTGGGGCGCGAGGTGGAGCTGCACGTCTCCTCGGGCGACGTGATCCACTCCATCTGGATCCCGGCGCTGCACGGCAAGATCGACATGATCCCGGGCCGGGTGAACCGGCAGCGCCTGCGCGCCGACCGGCCGGGCCGGCTGCGCGGCCAGTGCACGGAATTCTGCGGCACGCAGCACGCGCTGATGGCCTTCGACGTGGTGGCGGAGGAGCCGGCGGCCTTCGAGGCCTGGCTCGCGCGCCAGCGCGCCGCCGTGCCCGAGCCCGCGACGCCGGCCCTGGCACGCGGCCGGCAGGTGTTCGGCGAGGCCGGCTGCGGCGCCTGCCACGCCGTGCGCGGCACCGGATGGAACGCGCGCCTCGCGCCCGACCTGTCGCGCGTCGGCTCCCGCCTGACGCTCGGCGCGGGGGCGCTGGCGAACGACCGCGGCGCCATGGCGGGCTGGATCGCCGGGGCGCAGGACATCAAGCCCGGCAACTTCATGCCCTCCTACGCGCGCGCGCTGGCGGGGGCGGATCTGGTCGCCGTGGCCGGCTGGCTGGAGAGCCTGCGTTGAGCTCAGCGTCCACCGATGCCGCCGGCTTCCCGCGCCCGGGTGCCGCCGCCCCCGCCACCGCCGCCGGGCACGCGGCGCGGACCGGGATCGCCGACACGCCGAACCCGCTGCCGCGCCCGCCCGGGGAGGCCGAGGCGCTGGCGCGCGCCTGGGCCTTCCCGCGCGGCTGGCGCGTGCTCTCCGAGGTCAACAACACGCTGATCGGGCCGCTCTTCCTCGGCACGGCGCTGCTGTTCTTCCTGCTGGCCGGGGTGCTCGGGCTGCTGATCCGTCTCCAGCTCGTCGTGCCGGGCAACGCGCTGCTGGACGCGGCCACCTACAACCAGGTCTTCACCATGCACGGCACGGTGATGATGTTCCTGTTCGCCGTGCCGGCGGTGGAGGCGGTGGGCATCATCCTGATGCCCTCGATGCTCGGCACGCGGGAGCTGCCCTTCCCGCGCCTCGGCGCCTACGCCTACTACGCCTACGCCGTGGGGGGGCTCGTCTTCTTCGGCTCGCTGTTCCTCGGCGCGGCGCCGGACGGCGGCTGGTTCATGTACCCGCCGCTGACGAGCCGCGAGCATTCGCCCGGCATCAACACCGACATGTACCTGCTGGGCATCGGCTTCATCGAGATCTCGGCGATCGCGGGCGCCATCGAGCTGACGGTGGGCATCCTGTGCAACCGCGCGCCGGGCATGACGCTGGGGCGCATCCCGATCTTCGCCTGGGCGATGCTGGTCTTCGCGGTGATGGTGCTGGTGGCCTTCCCCGCCGTGATCGTGGCGAGCCTGCTGCTGGAGCTGGAACGCGCGCTGGGCTGGCCCTTCTTCCGGCCGGAGGCGGGCGGCGACCCGCTGCTTTGGCAGCACCTGTTCTGGTTCTTCGGCCATCCCGAGGTCTACATCATCTTCCTGCCCGCCGCCGGGATGGTGTCGATGATGGTGCCCGCCATGGCGCGCACGCCGCTGGTCGGGCACGGGCTGGTGGTGGTGGCGCTGGTGGGCACGGCCTTCCTCAGCTTCGGCCTCTGGGTCCACCACATGTACGCGACCGGCATCCCGGCCCTGAGCCTGAGCTTCTTCGCCGCGGCCGGCAGCGCCGTCGCCATCCCGTCCGGCCTGCAGATCTTCGCCTGGATCGCGACCCTCGCCGCGGGCCGCCTGCGGCTGAACGAGGTGCCGTCGCTCTTCGTGCTGGGCTTCCTGTTCATCTTCACCCTGGGCGGGCTGACCGGCGTGATGGTGGCGATGACTCCCTTCGACTGGCAGGCGCACGACACCTACTTCATCGTCGCGCACCTGCACTACGTGCTGATCGGCGGCATGGTGTTCCCGCTGCTGGGCGGGCTCTACTACTGGGCGCCGACCATGGGCGGGCGGCTTTCCGACCGGCTCGGCCGCTGGGCCTTCTGGCTGCTCTTCCTCGGCACCAACCTGGCCTTCTTCCCGATGCACCTCTCCGGGCTGATCGGCATGCCGCGGCGCATCTACACCTACCCGGCCGGCATGGGGCTGGAGCTGCCGAACCTGCTCTCCACCCTGGGCGCGCTCTGCTTCGGCGCCGGCGCGGCGGTGGTGCTGGCGGACTTCGTGCTGCACTACCGCCCGTCGCGGGCGGGCGGCAGCCCGTGGGGGGCGGGCACGCTGGAATGGCTGCCGGGCGGCAACTGGGGCCTGCGCAGCATCCCGCGCATCGCCTCTCGCTACCCGCTCTGGGACCGCCCGGCGCTGGCCGAGGAGGTGGAGACGGGCGGCCACTACCTGCCGGGCACCGCCACCGGCAGGCGCGAATCCCTCGTCACCAGCCCCACCGAGGCGGAGCCGCAATACGTCGGCATCGTCGCCGGGCCGGGCTGGGCGCATGTGGTGGCCGCGCTGGCCACGGCGGCGCATTTCCTGCTGCTGACCGGCAGCCTCTACATCCCCTCGCTCGCGGCCGGCGTGCTGGCGGTGGCGGCGATGCTGTGGTGGCTGTGGCACGGCACCGACCACGGGCCGATCGTCGGGCGCATCGCGATCGGCGGCGGCATCGTGCTGCCGGACTACCTCTCGGGGCCGCGCAACACCTCGTGGTGGGCGATGGTGGTGCTGATGCTGGCGGATGCCTCGGTCTTCGCCTGCCTCGCCGGCACCTACCTGTTCCTGTGGCTCGTGAACGCCGCCGGGCTGTGGCCGCCGCCGGGGCTGGTGCCGCCCTGGGCCGGCTGGGCGGCGTTGTCGGGCCTCGGCTGGCTCGGCGCGGCGGGGGTGCTGTGGGCGGCGCGTCCCGGGCCGGGGCGGCGTGGCGGCCCCTGGCCGCACCGCGCCGCGCTGCTCGCCGCGCTGGCGCTGCTGGCCGGCGCGCTGTGCCTCGACCTGTGGGCGCAGTGGCGGGCCGGGGTGCGGCCGGACGCGCATGCCTACGGCGCCACGGTGTTCGCGTTGCTCGCCTGGCAGGGCTTCCACGTCGCCACGGCCGCGCTGATGCTGCTCTACACCGTGGCGCGCTCGCTCGTCGGCCGCATCGACGGCGTGCGCCGCGTCACCTACGACAACACCGCGCTGTTCTGCGGCTACACCGCGGCGCAGGGCGTGGCCGGGGCGGCGCTGCTGCACGGCTTTCCGGTGCTGCTGTGACGGAGGCGGAAGCGGGCGCCGCCGCAGGGCCGGGAGCGTTGCCGGCGGCATCGCCGGGGGCGGGGCCGGTGCGCGGCGTGCGCGACCTGCTGCTCGGCATGGCCGGGCTGCTGATCTGGGCCGGGCACTTCACCGTGATCTATGCCGGCGCCGCGCTGGCCTGCGCGCGCGGCTGGGCGGAAGCGCGGCCGTTCGGCGTGCCGGCCCTGACGCTGGTGGTGGGCGTGGCGACGCTGGCGGCGCTGCTCGGCCTCGCCCGGGTGCTGCGCGCCACCTGGCCGGCGATGCGCCAGGGCGCACCGGACGAGGGCGGCGAGGCGGAGCCGCGCTTCTCCCGTTGGTTCGCCGCCACCGCCACGCTGTACGCCATCGTCGCGGTGCTGATCCAGGCGATGCCGGTGCTGTTCCTGCCGTCCTGCGCTTAGAGCATTTTCAAGCTGAGCGTCCTCGCTCAGCGGCTCGGAAAATGCGAAAAATCAAAAGGTTAGAGCCGTTCCAGCCTCTTGATTTGGCGCATTTCCCGAGCCGCTGGGCGAGCACGCCCAGCATTGGAAAGGCCCTACTCCGTGCCGGCGGAGGGG
>NZ_JALPRX010000127.1 GCF_023223525.1 Roseomonas acroporae
TTAGAGCCGTTCCAGCCTCTTGATTTGGCGCATTTCCCGAGCCGCTGGGCGAGCACGCCCAGCATTGGAAAGGCCCTACTCCGTGCCGGCGGAGGGGGCGCCCGCGGGTCGGGCGTGGGCGGCCTCGGCATCGGCCCGCAGCCCCGGGCGCAGTCGCGGTTCCGGCCGCGGCCCGGCCTCGTCCGGTCCCGTCGGCATGCCGGCCGGCTGCACAGGCGCCCGCCCGGCGCCCAGCGTGAAGAGATAGGCGGCCATGTCGCGTGCCTCCTCCTCGCTCAGTCCGAGATCCGGCATGGCCGAGCCCGGCGAGATGCCCTGCGTGTCGCGCAGCCAGCGCACGAGATTGGCCGGCGTGTTCGGCAGACGCCCGCCGACATAGCCGCGCCGGGACCACTCCGTCAGAGGCGGACCGACCCAGGCGACCGCGTTGCGCACGCCGGGAATCACGTGGCAGGCGCCACAGCCATGTTCCAGCATGGCGGCGCGGCCTCGCGCCGGGTTGCCGCCGACGATCTGGAGATGCGCGGGCGGCGCGGGCTCGTCGCAGGCGAGCAGCAGGAAAGGCAGCGGCAGGAACCGCCGGAGGCGCGGGCGCGGCATGGCCGGGATGATCGTGCCGATGGACATCGCGTCAAGGGCTCGCCGGCGGATCCTTCGCGGCGCTCGCGGCTGCGCATGCGCCGGACCGACGACGCTGCCGGTCGGGCCCGATGATCGGGCAGGCTCCCGGCGCAGCCGCAGCGTGAGGAGCGGGTCGCCGAAGCCGACCAGCGCCCCATCGTCGCGAAGGGCGGAGCCGATGACGCCGTCCTCGGGCACGACGACCGGCCTGCAGGAAGGCGACGATCTGCCCCTTGCGCACCGAGCGGCCGGCGGTGCGGCGGAATGGTCGTGCGGATGCCCTCGACCGCGAACTCCGCAGGTTCCGTTGCCGCGCCTGCCCGTTACCTGCCGCACGTCCGCCGCACGGCCGTCTGCCAGCGCGCGTAGAGCATGGCGCGGCGCTCCTCCGCCATGGCCGGCGCGAAGCGGCGATCCAGCGCCCAGAGGGCGGCGAAGGCCTCCGGCTCCGGAAAGACGCCGGCTTCGAGGCCGGCGAGATAGGCCGCTCCCAGCGCCGTGGTCTCGGCGACGCGGGGCCGGTCCACGGGGGCGCCGAGCATGTCGGCCAGGAACTGCATGGACCAGTCGCTCGCCGTCATGCCGCCGTCGACGCGGATCACCGTGCCCTCGGCCAGCCCCGCATCGGCACGCATCGCCTCCAGCAGGTCGCGCGTCTGGTAGCCGACGCTCTCGAGCGCGGCGCGCGCCAGCTCGCGGCGGGTGGTGCCGCGCGTCAACCCGTACAGCGCGCCGCGCGCCTCGCTGTCCCAGTGCGGCGCGCCGAGCCCGACGAAGGCCGGCACCAGCACCACGGGCTGCTCCGGATCGGCCGCGGCGGCGAGCGCGCCGGTCTCGGCCGCCTCGGCCACCAGCCCGAGCCCGTCGCGCAGCCACTGCACGGCGGCACCGGCGACGAAGATCGCCCCCTCCAGCGCGTAGGTCCGGCGGCCGCCGATCTGGCAGGCGACGGTGGTCAGCAGCCGGTGGCGCGATGCGACGGCCTGCGCGCCGGTGTTGAGCAGCATGAAGCAGCCGGTACCGTAGGTGGATTTCACCATGCCCGGCTGGAAGCAGGCCTGCCCGGTCAGCGCCGCCTGCTGGTCGCCCGCCATGCCGCACACCGCGACGGGTCCGCCGAAATAGCGCGCGGCGGCGACGCCGAAAGGGCCTGCGCTGTCGCGCACCTCGGGCAGCACGGCGCGGGGGATGCGGAACAGGCGCAGCAGGTCGTCGTCCCAGTCGCCGCGCCGGATGTCGTAGAGCATGGTGCGCGAGGCATTGGTGGCGTCCGTCGCGTGCAGCGCGCCGTCGGTCAGGCGGCTGAGCAGGAAGCTGTCCACCGTGCCGAAGGCCAGCCGCCCCGCCTGCGCCGCCGCGCGCGCGCCGGGGACGTTGTCGAGCAGCCAGGCCAGCTTGGTGGCGGAGAAGTAGGAATCGGCCAGCAGGCCGGTGCGCTCGGTCAGCAGCGCCTCGGTGCCGTCCGCGCGCAGCTCGGCGCAGTGCGCGGCGGTGCGGCGGTCCTGCCAGACGATGGCGTTGTGCACCGCGTGGCCGCTCTCGCGGTCCCACAGCAACGTGGTCTCGCGCTGGTTGGCGATGCCGATGGCGGCGATGTCGCGCGCCTCCAGCCCCGCCTCCTCCAGTGCCAGACGGGCCGTGGTGAGCGTGGTCAGCCAGAGGTCCTCGGCCGAGTGCTCCACCCAGCCGGGGCGCGGATAGTGCTGCGGGAATTCGCGCTGCGCCGCGGCGACCGGGCGCGCATCGGCGGCGAACACCATGGCGCGGGTGGAGGTGGTGCCCTGGTCAAGCGCGAGGACGTGGCCGGCCATGCTGGCAGCTCCTTCCGAGATGAGGACCAACCCGGTGCCGGGGCATCGCCCCGGATTCCGTCAGGGGGCGCCCCCCTGGCGCCCTGTTTCGTTCAGGGCCCGGATGGGTGGAACGCCCGCGGCGATCCAGGAGACCGAGGTTCCCGACGCGAGGGACCCGGGGAGGACGGCGCCCTCCCCGTTGCCCGGATGCCGGGGCTCAGCCACGCCGCTGCGGCGGGGTCGCCGGCCAGGACTTGATCAGCGTGTCGTAATCCACCGTCTCGCCCGGCGGTTTCTCGTTGGCGAGGCGGCGCTGCGGCGCGAGGTTGCCGTCACGCTGCGCCCGCTCGTACCAGTGCTCGGCGCTGGTGCGCGGGTTCAGCTTCGGGCCGCATTCGCCCTGCACGCCGGCGCGCTCCAGGCGCTGCATCACCTCGTCCTGCGCCGCCGCCAGCGCGTCCATCGCCTGCTGCGGCGTCTTCGTGCCGGCCGCCGCGTCGCCGATGTTCTGCCACCAGAGCTGCGCGAGGCGCGGATAGTCGGGAACATTCACGCCGGTCGGCGTCCACTGCGTGCGCGCCGGCGAACGGTAGAACTCGATCAGCCCGCCCAGCAGCGGGGCACGCTCGCTGAAGGAATTGTGCCAGATGTCGCTCTCGCGGATGAAGGTGAGGCCGACATGGCTCTTCTTCAGGCTGGTGGTCTTGGCGACGCAGAACTGCGCGTAGAGCCAGGCGGGCTTGCGCCGCTCGGCCGGGGTGGAGCGCAGCAGCGTCCAGGCGCCGGCATCCTGGTAGCCGAGCTTCTGCCCCTCGTGCCAGTAGGCGCCGTGCGGCGAGGGGGCCATGCGCCACTTCGGCGTGCCGTCCGCGTTCACCACCGGCAGGCCGGGCTTGACCATGTCGGCGGTGAAGGCGGTGTACCAGAAGACCTGCTGCGCGATGTTGCCCTGCGCCGGCACGGGGCCGGACTCGGAGAAGGTCATGCCGGCGGCCTGCGGCGGCGCGTACTTCTTCAGCCACTCGATGTACTTGGTGATGGCGTAGACGGCGGCCGGGCCGTTGGTGTCGCCGCCGCGCTCGATGGCGGAGCCGACCGGGCGGCAGCCCTCCATGCGGATGCCCCACTCGTCCACCGGCTTGCCGTTGGGCAGGCCGCGGTCGCCGTTGCCGGCCATGGAGAGCCAGGCATCGGTGAAGCGCCAGCCGAGCGAGGGGTCCTTCTTGCCGTAGTCCATGTGGCCGTAGACCTTGACGCCGTCGATCTCCTTCACCGTGTTGGTGAAGAACTCGGCGATGTCCTCGTAGGCGGACCAGTTCACCGGCACGCCCAGCTCGTAGTTGAACTGGCGCTTGAACGCCTCGCGGATCTGCGGCCGCGCGAACCAGTCGTAGCGGAACCAGTAGACGTTGGCGAATTGCTGGTCCGGCAGCTGGTACATCTTGTTGTCGGGCGCGGTGACGAAGGACTTGCCGATGAAGTCCTCCACGTCGAGGTTCGGGTTGGTGACGTCCCTGCCCTCGCCGGTCATGTAGTCGGAAAGCGGGATCGCCTGGTGGTAGCGGAAATGCGTGCCGATCAGGTCGCTGTCGTTCACCCAGGCGTCGTAGAGGTTGCGCCCCGACTGCATCTGGGTCTGGATCTTCTCCACCACGTCGCCCTCCTGGAGCAGGTCGTGGCGCAGCTTGATCCCGGTGATCTCGGAGAAGGCGCGGGCGAGGGTGCGGGCCTCGTACTCGTGCGTCGTGATGGTCTCGGAGACGACGTTGATCTCCTGGCCGACGAAGGGCTTCGCGGCCTGGATGAACCACTCCATCTCCTTCATCTGGTCGGCCTTGGAGAGGGTGGAGGGCTGGAACTCGTTGTCGATCCAGCGCTGCGCCGCCCCGGCCTGCTGCGCCCAGGTCTTGCCGCGCAGGACGGTGAAGGTGCCAAGCGATGCCGCGGTGCCGAGCATCAGGTCGCGTCGCTTCATGGTCGTTCTCCCATCGTTCGGCCGCGCGGCATGGGCCGGGCGGGTGGTCGAGGTCGCCGGCCGGTCAGACCAGCAGGAACACGGCGATGCCGTACAGCACCGAGAGCGCGGAGCCGTACCAGGCATCGAGGCCCGTCAGCCCGATCCAGGCGAGGTGGATGAAGGCGGCGCCGAGCAGGGTGAGGAACAGCCGGTCGCCGCGGGTCGTGGGGATGCCGAGCACGCCGGTGCGCGGCGTCTCCGGCCGCCAGACCGCCAGCGCCGTCATCAGCAGCAGCAGGGCGAGGATGGCGGCGAAGAAGGCGGCCGTCTCCCAGGTCCAGGCCATCCAGTCGAGGTTCATGACGGTGCCTCGCTCACACGCGGCCGAGGGCGAAGCCCTTGGCGATCTGGTTGCGCACGAACCAGATCACCAGCGCGCCCGGGATCAGGGTCAGCACCCCCGCCGCCGCCAGCAGGCCCCAGTCCATGCCGGCGGCCGAGACGGTGCGCGTCATGATGGCGGCGATCGGCTTGGCGTCCACCGTGGTCAGGGTCCGGGCCAGCAGCAGCTCGACCCAGGAGAACATGAAGCAGAAGAAGGCGGCGACGCCGACGCCGTTGCCGATCAGCGGCAGGAAGATGCGGAAGAAGAAGCGCGGGAAGGAATAGCCGTCGAGCTGCGCCGTCTCGTCGATCTCGCGCGGCACGCCGGACATGAATCCCTCCAGGATCCAGACCGCCAGCGGCACGTTGAACAGGCAATGCGCCAGCGCCACGGCCCAGGGCGTGTCGAACAGCCCGACCGCGGAGTAGAGGTTGAAGAAGGGCAGCGCGAACACCGCCGGCGGCGCCATGCGGTTCGAGAGCAGCCAGAAGAACAGGTGCTTGTCGCCGAGGAAGCGGTAGCGGCTGAAGGCGTAGGCCGCCGGCAGGGCGAGCGAGATCGAGATGACCGTGTTCAGCACCACGTATTCGAGGCTGTTCACGTAGCCCATGTACCAGGAGGGGTCGGTGAAGATGCGGACGAAATTGGCCGTGGTCGGGTTGCGCGGCCAGAGCGTCAGCGCGCCGGTGATCTCCTCGTTGGTCTTGAAGCTCATGTTGATGAGCCAGTAGAGCGGCAGGGCCAGGAAGAGCAGGTACAGGCCGAGGGTGATGCGTCGCGCCATGCCGGTTACTCCGCCCCCTTGGCCGGCCCTTCGGCCTGCTTCTCGGCGTCGAGCGCGGTCATCACGGTGTAGAACACCCAGCAGACGGCCAGGATGATGAGGTTGAACACGATCGACATCGCCGCCGCCTTGCCGAGATCGAACTGCCCGAGCGCCAGCTTGACGAGGTCGATGGAGAGCATGGTGGTGGCGTTGCCGGGGCCGCCGCCGGTCACCACGAAGGGCTCGGTGTAGATCATGAAGCTGTCCATGAAGCGCAGCAGCACGGCGATCACCAGCACGCGGCGCAGCTTGGGCAGCTCGATCCAGCGGAACACGGCGAGGCGGGAGGCACCGTCGATCCGGGCGGCCTGGTAGAAGGCGTCCGGGATGGCGCGCAGCCCGGCGTAGCAGAGCAGCGCCACCAGCGAGGTCCAGTGCCACACATCCATGATGACGATGGTGAACCAGGCCGAGAGGATGCCGGCGGTGTAGTTGTAGTCGATCCCGAGCGCGTTCACGACATGGCCGAACAGGCCGATGTCGCCGCGGGCGAAGACCTGCCAGATGGTGCCGACCACGTTCCACGGCACCAGCAGCGGCAGCGCCATCAGCACCAGCGTCGCGGCGAGGCGCCACCCGTCGCGCGGCATGCAGAGCGCCACGGCGATGCCGAGCGGCACCTCGATCGCCAGGATGATCGCCGAGAACAGCAGCGAGCGCCACAGCGCCCCGAAGAAGCGGCTGCCGAGATCGGTCGATGGATCCAGCAGCTCGCGGTACCAGCCGATGCCGTTCCAGAAGAACTGGTTGTTGCCGAAGCTGTCCTGCACCGAGTAGTTCACCACCGTCATCAGCGGCAGCAGCGCCGAGAACAGCACGATGGCGAGCACCGGCAGCACCAGCAGCCAGGCGCGGTTGTCGAAGGGCCGGTCGTTCATGCCGCCGCCTCCTGGCGAAGCTCGCCGGGCGGCGGCACGCGCTTCCCGTCGGCGTAGACGTGCAGCCGCCTGGAATCGAGGTACAGCGCCGCCGTCGCCGGGTCGACGCCGTCCGGCAGCCTGGCGACCAGGGGATGCGGCCCGAGCCGCACGCGCGCGAGGCGCAGCCGGCCGAGATCGTCCACCCGCTCCAGCGTCACCGGAAGACCGCCGGGCCCGGCCCCGAGCGCCGTGAAATCCGGCCGGATGCCGAGCTGCACCGGCACCCCGGCCGGCAGCGGGCCGTAGGCGGCGCCGAGCGGGATCTCGAAGCCGGCCACGACGGCGCGGTCGCCCGTCACCGCCGCCGGCAGGAAGTTCATTCCCGGCGAGCCGATGAAGTGGCCGACGAAGACGTGCTCCGGCCGCTCGAACAGCTCGGCGGGCGTGCCGATCTGCAGCATCCGCCCGTCCTGCATCACCACCACCCGGTCCGCGAAGGTCAGCGCCTCGGTCTGGTCGTGGGTGACGTAGACCATCAGCCGGTCCAGCGCCCGGTGCGCCGCCTTGAGCCGCGAGCGCAGCTCCCATTTCAGGTTCGGGTCGATCACCGTCAGCGGCTCGTCCAGCAGCAGCGCCGCCACGTCCGAGCGCACCAGCCCGCGCCCGAGCGAGATCTTCTGCTTGGCGTCCGGCGTCAGCCCGCGCGCCCGCCGGTCCAGCATCGGCGAGAGGCCGAGCAGCTCGGCGATCTCCGTCACCCGCCGCGCCGCCGCCGCCGGCGCCACGCCGCGGTTGCGCAGCGGGAAGGCGAGGTTCTCGCGCACCGTCATCGTGTCGTAGATCACCGGGAACTGGAACACCTGGGCGATGTTGCGCCGTTCGGTCGGCCAGTCCGTGACGTCCACGCCGTCGAAGAGCAGCCGGCCGTGCGAGGGGCGCAGCAGGCCGGACAGGATGTTGAGCAGCGTCGTCTTGCCGCAGCCGGACGGGCCGAGCAGCGCGTAGGCCAGCCCCCGCTCCCAGGTCAGGTGCAGCGGCTTCAGCGCGTAGTCGGCATCCGACCTCGGGTTGGGCCGGTAGGCGTGCGCGATGCCGTCGAGGGTGATGCGCGCCATGTCAGGCGGCCGCCCGGCAGGGCGCGCCGGCGATGGCGCCGGCCGCGTCGAACACGAAGATCGCGGCCGGATCGACGGCGAGGCTCACGGGCTGCCCCGGCTCCAGTTCCTGCACGCCCGGCAGCAGCGACACCCAGCGCGCCGGCGCCGCGGCGCCGACATCCACGTCCACATGCACGAAGCTCTCCGAGCCGGTGATCTCGGTCACCGCCACCGTGCCGGCGAAGCACAGCGTTCCGGCCGCCGGCGCGGCGAACCGCAGCGTCTCGGCGCGGAAGCCGAGCCGATGGTCGCCCGCCGGCAGGGATGCCAGCCGGCCGCCGACGGACAGGCGGCGGCCATCCGGCAGCAGCAGCGCGCCGTCCCGGCACGCGATCGCCAGCTCGTTCATCGGCGGGTCGGAGAAGACCCGCGCGGCAGCCAGCGTGCGCGGCGCGCGGTAGACCTCGGCGCTCGGGCCGACCTGCGCCACGGCGCCTTCCCAGAGCGCCACGACCTGCCCGCCCAGCAGCAGGGCCTCCGTCGGCTCGGTGGTGGCGTAGACCAGGATGGCGCCGCTGTCCGCGAAGAGGCGCGGCAATTCCTCGCGCAGCTCCTCGCGCAGCTTGTAGTCGAGATTGGCCAACGGCTCGTCCAGCAGCACGAGGTCGGCGCGGCGCACCAGGGCACGGGCGATGGCGGTGCGCTGCTGCTGGCCGCCCGAGACCTGCGGCGGCAGCCTCTCCAGCAGCGGCTCCAGCCGCAGCAGCGCCGCCGCCTCGCGCACCCGCCGGTCGATCTCCGCCCCCTTCACCCCGGCGACGCGCAGCGGCGAGGCGATGTTCTCGTACAGCGTCAGGGTCGGGTAGTTGACGAATTGCTGGTAGACCATGGCGACCGAGCGGCGCCGCGCCGGCACGCCCGTCACGTCCTTGCCGTCGAGCAGGATGCGTCCGGAATCCGGCCGGTCGAGCCCGGCCATCAGCCGCATCAGCGAGGTCTTGCCGGAAAGCGTCGGTCCGAGCAGCACGTTGGGCATGCCGCGCGGCAGCGAGAGCGAGACATCGCGGAGATGCGCGACGCCGGCGACCGAGCGGCTGATTCCTTCCAGGCGCAGCGTCATGCCACCCGCTCCTCCCCGGCGTCCTGCCGGATCAGCCCCGGCAGGGCCGCGTCGATGGCGGCGACGGCCTCGGGCGACAGCCTGAGTCCCAGCTTGGAACGCCGCCAGACCGCGTCGGCGGCCGTGCGCACCCATTCCTCGCGCACGAGGTAGCGCAGTTCCGCCTCGGTCAGCCCGGCGCCGAAGTCGCGGCCGAGGTCCGCCTGGCTGCGCGCCCCGCCCAGCAGCCGGAAGGCGCGCGTGCCGTAGGCGCGCACCAGGCGCCGGGCCAGCGGCTCGGCCAGGAAGGGATAGGCGTGGCGCAGCGACAGCACCTGCGCTTCGTAGCCGTCGATCGGGAAGTCGCCGCCCGGCAGCGGTTCCCGCGCCGTCCAGCCCGCCGACAGGCCATCGGGCGCCGGCAGGCGGGGGGCCAGCCGGCGCAGCGCGTCCTCGGCCAGCCGGCGATAGGTCGTGATCTTGCCGCCGAACACGGAGAGCAGCGGCGCGCCGCCAGCCATCACCCCCTGGGGCGCGTCGAGCTTCAGCACGTAGTCGCGCGTCGCCTCCTGCGCGACGCTGGCGCCGTCGTCGTAGAGCGGGCGCACGCCGGAATAGGTCCAGACCACCATGTCGGGCGTCAGCGGCCGCGCGAAGTACTCGCTCGCGGCGCGGCAGATGTAGTCGATCTCGGCGGGGCTCGCCTTCGCCTCGGCCGGATCGCCCTGGCAATCCCGGTCGGTGGTGCCGACGAGGGTGAAGTCGCGCTCGTAGGGGATCGCGAAGATGATGCGGCGGTCGGCGTTCTGGAAGATGTAGCAGCGGTCGTGTTCGTAGAGCCGGGGCACCACGATGTGGCTGCCCTGCACCAGCCGGACTCGGGCCGGCTGGTCGGTGCCGACCACGCCTTCCAGCACCCGCGCCACCCAGGGGCCGGCGGCGTTCACCAGCGCCCGGGCGCGGATCGTGCGGGTCCCGTCCTCGCCCGCCACCGTCAGCTTCCAGAGGTCGCCATCCCGCCTGGCGGCGACGGCGCGTCGGCGCGTCTCGATCACGGCGCCGCGCTCTGCCGCGTCGCGCGCGTTCAGCACGACGAGGCGCGAATCCTCCACCCAGCAATCCGAGTATTCGAAGCCGCGGGTGAGGCGCTGCTGCAGCGGCGCGCCGGCCGGGTCCCGGCGCAGGTCGAGCACGCGGGTCGGCGGCAGCCGGCGGCGGCCGCCCAGATGGTCGTAGAGGAACAGGCCCAGCCGCAGCAGCCAGGCGGGGCGCAGCCCCCGGTCGTAGGGCAGCACGAAGCGAAGCGGCCAGACGATGTGCGGCGCGATGGCCCAGAGCCGCTCGCGCTCCTGCAGCGCCTCCCGCACCAGGCGGAATTCCCGGTGCTCCAGGTATCGCAGCCCGCCATGGATCAGCTTGGTCGAGGCCGAGGAGGTGGCGCCGCCGAGATCGCCCTGCTCGCACAGGTACACGGACCAGCCGCGCCCCTGCGCGTCCCGCGCGATGCCGGTGCCGTTCACCCCGCCGCCGATCACCGCGATGTCGTACGGCTGGTCGCCGGGCCCGGACGCTCGCGCCGGTGCCGCGCGCCCCGGTTGGCCACCGCCCGACCTGTCCTCCCTTGACCCCATCGCTCCCCTCTTGGCGGCCATGTCTGGCGGCCGATTTCGATTCGAAGGATAGATCGCGCAAAACGAACGCGCAATCGCTTGAAGCGAAGATTTTTCGCTTTCGATTGGCAGGCTGCCTCGCCCCGTTGCATCCTGTGACCACTCCGGGCAATCGGCTCCGGGCAACCGGCGCGTCGGAGCGGTTTTCCCCGCCGCGCGTCCCCCGGGGCTCGGGGCCTCGCTGCCCGGCCCGCTGCCGTTCCGAGGAGGAGGGAGGCCATGCAGGATCTGCCACGGCGTCTCGCCGAGATCGTGACGCTGGCCCGCGAGTCGGGGCGGGTCACGGTGGACGAGCTGTCGCAGCGCTTCGCTGTCAGCCCGCAGACCATCCGCCGCGACCTGAACGAGCTGTGCGACCGGGGCGTGCTGAACCGCATGCATGGCGGCGCGGTCATCGCCTCGGGCATCGAGAACCTCGCCTACGATGCGCGCCGGCTCCTGGCGCGCGAGGCGAAGGCGCGCATCGGCGCCGCCGCCGCCGCGCTGATCCCGAACGACAGCTCGCTGTTCATCAACATCGGCACGACGACGGAGGAAGTCGCGCGGGCACTCGCGCGCCACCACGGGCTGCTCGTCATCACCAACAACCTGCACGTCGCGGCCGAGCTGTACCGGCATCAGGCCATCGAGGTGATCCTGGCCGGCGGCGTCGTCCGGCGCAGCGATGGCGGCATCATCGGCGCGACGGCGGTGGAGATGATCCACCACTTCCGCGTGGACACCGCCGTGATCGGCACCTCGGCGATCGAGCACGACGGCTCGCTGCTCGATTTCGACCTGCGCGAGGTGCGTGTCAGCCGGGCCATCATCGAGAATGCCCGCCGCGTGGTGCTGGTGGCCGACAGCGGCAAGTTCGGCCGCGCCGCGCCGGTGCGCATCGCCCATATCCGCGAGGTGGACACCCTCGTCACCGACCGACTGCCGGACCCGGCCCTGGCCGAGCTGTGCCGGGCGGAAGGGGTCGAGGTGGTGGAAACCGGAGGCGGAGAGGAGTTGTAGGGCGGCACCGGGGCGAGGTGGCCGCGTGGCGCGACGGCCTGGATGTCCGGTACGCGATGGCGGCGGATGGTCGGCTGGGCCAACCGGGGCATCGTCAAGTTGTCTTCTGCAGGTTGACGGCGATCATGTGGTCAGCGCGAGGTACGGCGCGCCTTCCTGGACGGCACGGCTGCGGCCGCTGATGGCCGCCGCCGAGGCCGACCCGACCAGCCTGCTGCTGTTCGTGGACGCCACCCACCCCGCCTACCGTTGGCTCCTCCTGGAACCCGGAAGGCAATATGGGGGGGGAATCGCGCCCGGCCTCGCTAGAGCATGCTGCGTTTGATCGGAATCGGGGTTCCGAAACGG
>NZ_JALPRX010000128.1 GCF_023223525.1 Roseomonas acroporae
AACGGGCTTCTAAGCCCCAACACCAAAAGCGTCAATGGGGTGACAGCATGCCTCGCATGCGAAATCAGCCTTTGGCCATGCCGTGCGCGGGGCCGGGACGTCGGATGACGCCCCGGCCCTCGCCTCACGCCGCCTCGGCCAACGCCTCGGTGCGCAGCTCCAGCCCGTCCGGGCCGGCGGTGACGCTCACCACGTCGCCATCCTTCACCGCGCCCTCCAGCAGCAGCCCGGCGAGACGGTCCTGCAGGCTGCGCTGGATCACCCGGCGCAGCGGGCGGGCACCGTAGGCCGGGTCGTAACCGGCCTCGGCCAGCCATTCCCGCGCCTTCTCGTCCAGCTCCAGCCGGATCTTGCGGTCCGCCAGCAGCTTGCGCAGCCGCTCGAGCTGGATGTCCACGATCGAGCCCATGTCCTGCCGCCCGAGCCGACGGAACAGCACGACCTCGTCCAGGCGGTTGAGGAACTCCGGCCGGAACCGCTCGCGCACCGCCCGCATCACCGCCGGCCGGGCCGCGTCGATCTCGGCGCTCTCCGGCAGCTCCGCTATCGCCTGGCTGCCGAGGTTGCTCGTCAGCACGATGATCGTGTTGCGGAAGTCGACCGTCCGCCCCTGCCCGTCCGTCAGCCGCCCGTCGTCGAGCACCTGCAGGAGGATGTTGAAGACGTCGTCATGCGCCTTCTCCACCTCGTCGAACAGCACGACCTGGTAGGGCCGGCGCCGCACCGACTCGGTCAGCGTGCCGCCCTCCTCGTACCCGACATAGCCGGGAGGCGCGCCGATCAGCCGCGCCACGGCGTGCTTCTCCATGAACTCGGACATGTCGATCCGGGTCATGGCGCGGTCGTCGTCGAACAGGAAGCTCGCCAGCGCCTTCACCAGCTCGGTCTTGCCGACGCCGGTCGGGCCGAGGAACAGAAAGGAGCCGATCGGCCGGTTCGGGTCCTGCAGACCAGCACGGGCACGCCGCACCGCCTTCGAGACCGCCTCCAGCGCCTCCTCCTGGCCGACCACCCGCTTGCGGAGCTGATCCTCCATGCGCAGCAGCTTGGCCCGCTCGCCCTCCAGCATCTTCTCGACCGGCACGCCGGTCCAGCGGCTGACCACGGCGGCGATCCCCTCCTCGGTCACCGTCTCGTTCACGAGTCGGCCGCCGCCGCCGGTCCCCGCCGCCGCGATCTTCCGCTCGAGCTCCGGGATCACGCCGTAGCGCAGCTCGGAAGCGCGGCCGAGGTCGCCGCGCCGCTGCGCCAGCTCCTCCTCGGTCCTCGCCTTGTCCAGCTCCTCCTTGAACTTCTGGCTCTCGACCACCGTGGCCTTCTCGGCCTCCCAGGCGGCCGTCATCTCGCGCGAGCGCTCCTCGAGGTCGGCGATCTCCTTCTCCAGCCGCTCCAGCCGGTCGCGGGAGGCCGCGTCGTCCTCGCGCTTCAGCGCCTCACGCTCGATCTTGAGCTGCATGAGGCGGCGGTCCACCTCGTCCAGCGCCTCGGGCTTGCTGTCCACCTGCATGCGCAGCCGGCTCGCCGCCTCGTCCACCAGGTCGATCGCCTTGTCGGGCAGGAAGCGGTCGGTGATGTAGCGGTTGGAGAGGGTCGCGGCCGCCACCAGCGCGGAATCGGCGATCCGCACGCCGTGGTGCAGCTCGTACTTCTCGCGGATGCCGCGCAGGATCGAGATCGTGTCCTCGACGCTCGGCTCGCCGACGAAGACCGGCTGGAAGCGCCGCGCCAGCGCCGCGTCCTTCTCGACGTGCTTGCGGTACTCGTCGAGCGTGGTGGCGCCGATGCAGTGCAGCTCGCCGCGGGCCAGGGCGGGCTTGAGCAGGTTGGCCGCGTCCATCGCGCCGTCCGCCTTGCCCGCGCCCATCAGCGTGTGCATCTCGTCGATGAACAGGATGATCTCGCCCTGGGCCTGCTCCACCTCGGAGAGCACGCCCTTCAGCCGCTCCTCGAACTCGCCGCGGAACTTCGCCCCCGCCACCATGGCGCCGAGGTCGAGCGCGAGCACGCGCTTGTTCTTCAGCGCCTCCGGCACGTCGCCCTTGACGATGCGCAGCGCGAGGCCCTCGACGATCGCGGTCTTGCCGACGCCGGGCTCGCCGATCAGCACCGGGTTGTTCTTGGTGCGGCGCGCCAGCACCTGGATGGCGCGGCGGATCTCCTCGTCGCGGCCGATCACCGGGTCGAGCTTGCCCTCGCGGGCCGCCTCGGTGATGTCGCGCGCGTACTTCTTCAGCGCGTCGAAGCTCTGCTCGGCGTTCTGGCTGTCCACGCGGCGCCCCTTGCGGAAGTCGGCCACCGCCTTCTCCAGCGCCTGGGCGTTGGCGCCGGCGCCCTTCAGCGCGCGCGCCGCCGGCGTGTCGGAGGCGGCGAGCGCCACCAGCAGCCGGTCCTGCGCCACGTATTCGTCGCCGGCCTTCTGGGAGGCCTGCTGCGCCGCGTCGAGCACGCGCACGATGTCGGGGGTGAACTGCGGCTGGCCGGCGCCGCTGCCCTGCACCTTGGGGATGCGGGCGAGCTCGGCCTCGACGGCCTGCTTCGCCGCGGCCGGATCGCCGCCGGCGGCCCGGATCAGCCCCGCCGCGGCGCCCTGCTCGTCGTCGAGCAGCGCCTTCAGCAGGTGCTCGGGGGTGATCCGCTGGTGGTAGTCGCGGATCGCGATGGTCTGCGCGGCCTGCAGGAAGCCGCGCGCGCGTTCGGTGAACTTCTCGATATCCATGGAATGATGTCCCTCCTCGTGAGGCGACCGGGGCCGGCGGGCCCCTTATGAGGCGACCCGACGGCTCCGCGTTGCATGACGATATGGTAAACTGCCATGGTCACCTCAAGGGACCGGCGCAACGAAAGCCGGCAGGAGCGCCCGCCATGCGCATCGAGCACCTCTATCGCTATCCGGTGAAGGGGCTGACCGCCGAGGCGCTGGAGGAAGTGCATCTCGACCCCGGCGAGTGCCTGCCACACGACCGCCGCTTCGCCCTGGTGCAGGGCGACGCTCCCTTCGACCCGGCGGCGCCGACCTGGCTGCACAAGAGCAATTTCGCCTGCCTGATGGCGAATGCGCGCCTCGCCCTGCTGCACGCCGCCTTCGACCCGCGCGCCGAGGTGCTGGCGATCCGCCCGCCCGAGGGCCCTGCCCTGCTGGCCGAGACGCGCACCGAGCCGGGCCGGGCCCGCATCGCCGCCTTCCTGACCGGATGGCTCGGCCCGGAGGCGCGCGGGGAGCCCCGCTTCCTGGAGGTGCCGGGGCACTCCTTCTGCGACCAGAAGGGCAAGGTGGTCAGCCTGCTCAACCTCGCCAGCCTGCATGCGCTGGAGCAGGCGGCCGGGCGTCGGCTGGACCCGCTGCGTTTCCGCGCCAACGTCTACTTCAGCGGCGCCCCGGCCTGGGCGGAGCATGGCTGGGTGGGCCAGGAGGTCCAGCTCGGCCGCACACGGCTGCGGGTGACGAAGCGCACCGTGCGCTGCCCGGCCACCGAGGTGAACCCGGAGACCGGCGAGCGCGACGCCGATCCGGTGGCCTGGCTGAAGCGGCATTTCGGGCACGCGGATCTCGGCGTGCACGCCGTGGTGCTGGAGGGCGGCACGATCGCGGCGGGCGACGCGCTGGAGCCGCTCGGCGAAGGGGAGTAGGCGCCGGGAGGCGGCCCGCTCCCCCGCCCGGGATGGCCCGGCTACTCCTCGTGCCAGCCATCCCGGTACATGCAGTCGCGGAAGATGGCCTCGCGCGCCGGCTTGTTGGTGTCGCGCGTGGAGTAGGTGGGCGGGCGGTACTCGCCGCCCGTGGTGGTGCAGCGCTCCACCCCGTTGCCGTCGGTCCGGCAGCGGCGTTCGCGTGGCGTGGTGTAGCCGCCGCCGCTCTGGTAGCTGACCATGTTGGGCGGGATGTTCGCGTAGCCCACCGCCTCGCAGCGGGCGATCGCCGCGTCCCGCATCGCCGGGGTGGCGCCGGGCCGGACCCAACTGGTGCAGCCGGGCAGCGCCGGCAGGATCATGGCGAGAAGGACCGCCCGGGAACGGACCCGGATGCGAGGCTGCGGGATCATCCTGGCTCCTGAGCCGTGTGCCACCGACGGGCAGCGCTGCGGCCGGCCGCACGGCCGCCGACGATTCGACACCGACTCGATACTTATACGCTAATCCATCGAGAGTTCATCAACCGAAGGTCGGTGTAGCGCCATCGAGACCGGACTTGCGATCGCTTCCGCATCAGGGCCGGCTGCCGCCGGGCCGAGTCGGGCAGACGGCACGCCCGGCTCGGCAGGCCCGTCGGATCAGGCGCCGGAGCCGGGATGCCCGGCGAGGCTGCCGAGCCACCACCCCAGGAAGGCCCCGAGCAGGCAGAGCGCGACGGAGAGCACGACGTAGAGCATCGCCGGCGCCGGCTCCCCCGCCTGCAGCAGCGCCAGGGTTTGGAGGCTGAAGGAGGAGAAGGTGGTGAAGCCGCCGCAGATGCCGACCATGACGAAGATGCGCGGCACCGCGCCGGCCGGTATCGCCCCGCCCGGCCCGGTCAGCGCCCCGAACAGCGTGATCACGAAGCTGCCCAGGATGTTGATCAGCAGCGTGCCCCAGGGAAAGGTCTCCCCCCAGAGCCGCGCCGCCAGCAGGCCGAGCCCGTAGCGCCCGACGCTGCCGACCGCGCCGCCGAGCGCCACGGCCAGCCACATCGCCATAACGCTAGGCGCCCGAGAGGATCTCGTTCGCCTCGGCCACGGCCGCCGCCGTGACGTTGACGATGCCGCGCGCCGTGACGCTCGGCACCAGCACGTGGATCGGCTTGCGCATGCCGAGCAGCAGCGGCCCCACCTGCAGCCCGTCCGAGGAGGCCTTGAGCAGGTTGAAGGAGATGTTGGCCGAATCGAGGTTCGGCATGATGAGCAGGTTGGCCGTGCCGGTGAGCGGCGAGACGCCCACGGCGCGCTCGCGCAGCGCCGCGATCAGCGCCTGGTCGGCGTGCATCTCGCCGTCCACCTCGAGCTCCGGCGCGCGGGCGCGGATCAGCCGCAGCGCCTCGCGCATCTTGCGCGCGGAAGGGGCGTGGGAGGCGCCGAAGGCCGAGTGCGACAGCAGCGCCGCCTTCGGCACCAGCCCGAAGCCGCGCACCGCCTCGGCCGCCAGCACCGTCATCTCCGCGATCTGCTCGGCGGTCGGGTCGACGTTGAGGTGGGTGTCGGCGAAGAACAGCGTGCCTTCCTGCAGGATCAGCGCCGAGAGGGCGTAGGCGCGGCTCACCCCCGGGTCCTTGCCGATCACGTCGTAGGCGTAGTTCCAGGTGCGCATCCAGTCGGCGGTGCCGCCGCAGATGCAGGCATCGGCCTCGCCCACCTCCAGCAGCGTGGCGCCGACCACGGCGGGGCGGGTGTGGAAGCGGCGCACCGCCGCCTCCGGCGTCACGCCCCGGCGCACGACGCGGCGCTGGTACTCGCCGATCAGCGACTGCCGGCGCTCCGCCGACAGCTCGTCGACGTCGAAGATGCGGACCGACTCGGAGAAGTCCATCCGCAGGCCCATCGCCTGGGCCCTCCCCTCGATGGTGGCGCGGCGGCCGATCAGGACCGGCTCGGCGATCCCCTCGTCGAGCACGGTCTGCACGGCGCGCAGCACCCGCTCGTCCTCGCCATTGGCGTAGACGACGCGGCGTGGGTTGCGCCGCCCCGCCTCGAAGAGCGGCCGCATCAGGTAGCCCGAGCGGAACACCTGCCGCTCCAGCTCCCGGCGGTAGGCGGCGAAATCCTTGATCGGGTGGCGCGCGGCGCCGGAATCCATCGCCGCCTTGGCCACCGCCGGCGCGATCTCCAGGATCAGGCGCGGGTCGAACGGCTTGGGGATGATGTAGTCGGGCCCGAAGACCGGCGCCTGGCCGCCATAGGCGGTGGCCACCACCTCGCTCGCCTCGACGCGGGCGAGGCCGGCGATGGCCTCCACCGTCGCGACCTTCATCGCCTCGTTGATGGTGGTCGCGCGCACGTCGAGCGCGCCGCGGAAGATGAAGGGGAAGCAGAGGACGTTGTTGACCTGGTTCGGGTAGTCCGAGCGGCCGGTGGCGACGATCGCGTCCGGCCGCGCCGCGCGCACCGCCTCGGGCAGGATCTCGGGCTCGGGGTTGGCGAGCGCCAGCACCAGCGGCCTGGGCGCCAGCTTGCCCAGCCATTCGGGCTTGAGCACGCGCGGCGCCGAGAGGCCGAGGAAGACGTCGGCGCCCTCCAGCACCTCCTCCAGCGTGCGCGCGTTGGTCGGCTGGGCGTAGCGGGCCTTGTAGGGGTCCATCATCTCGGTGCGGCCCTCGTAGACCACGCCCTTGATGTCGCAGACCGTGACGTTCTCGCGCTTCAGCCCCATGGCGACGAGCAGGTCGAGGCAGGCGAGCGCGGCGGCGCCGCCGCCGGTGTTGACCACCTTGACCTCGGAGAGCTCCTTGCCCTGCAGCAGCAGCCCGTTGCGCACCGCGGCCGCCACGATGATCGCCGTGCCGTGCTGGTCGTCGTGGAAGACCGGGATGCGCATGCGCTCGCGCAGCCGCCGTTCCACCTCGAAGCATTCGGGGGCCTTGATGTCCTCAAGGTTGATCGCCCCGAAGGAAGGCTCCAGCACCGCGATCGCGTCGACCAGCTTATCGACGTCCCGTTCCTCGATCTCCAGGTCGATCGAGTCGATGCCGGCGAATTTCTTGAAGAGGACCGCCTTGCCCTCCATGACCGGCTTGCCGGCCAGCGCGCCGATGGCGCCGAGCCCGAGCACCGCCGTGCCGTTGGAGATCACCGCGACGACGTTGCCGCGGCTGGTCAGCTCGTAGGACTGGTCGGGATCGGCGACGATGGCCTCGCAGGCGGCGGCGACGCCGGGGGAATAGGCCAGCGCCAGGTCGCGCTGCGTCGCCATGCGCTTGGTCGGCTCGACCGCCACCTTCCCCGGCCGGGGAAACCGATGGTAGTCGAGCGCCGCCTTGCGGAAATCCTCGTCCATCCGCACCTCTCCCTGTCCGCGCAACGGCGGCTCGCAATCCCTGCCTCGATCAGCGGGCGCCGGGCCGGCCGGAACGGGCCGCTGCCGCGCCGGCACCCGTCGGGGCAGGAACGCGGGTGGGCGACATTGCGCGGGAAACGGGATGAGAGCAATTGCGTGCCGATGGCACTGGTGCGGTCGAGAAGATTCGAACTTCCACGGGGTTTCCCCCACCAGCACCTCAAGCTGGCGCGTCTACCATTCCGCCACGACCGCAGCCGCCCGGGCGTCCAGCGCCCGGCGAGGGGGGCGCTATAGCCGATGAATCCGTCCGCATCAACGCAGCTTCTCACCGAAATCGACATGCCGGCCCCGCCGCGGCCTGACGCCCCCGAATGGACGGTGTTCGAGGGGCGCCTTCCCTACCCCGAGGCGCTGGCGGCGATGGAGGCGCGCGCCGCTGCGATACGCGCCGGCACGGCGGCCGAGGCGGTCTGGCTGGTGGAGCACCCACCGACCTACACCGCCGGCACCTCGGCCACGCCCGACGGGCTGGTGGATGCACGCTTCCCGGTGTTCCGGGCCGGGCGCGGCGGGCAGTGGACCTATCACGGGCCGGGGCAGCGCACGGCCTACGTGATGCTCGACCTGACCCGGGAGCGGCGGCGCCTGCCGCCGCGCGACGTGCGCTGCTACGTCCATGCGCTGGAGGAATGGGTGATCCGCGCGCTCGACCGGTTCGGCATACGCGGGGAGCGGCGCGACGGCCGCATCGGCATCTGGGTGGCCGACCGCGCCACGGGCACCGAGAGCAAGGTGGCCGCGATCGGCGTGCGGGTGACGCGCTGGGTGACGTGGCACGGGATCGCGCTCAACGTCGATCCCGATCTCGGGCATTTCGGCGGCATCGTGCCCTGCGGCATCAGCGAGCACGGGGTGACCAGCCTGCATCGCCTCGGCGTGCCGGCGACCATGGAGGAAGCCGATTCGGCGCTCCGCGCCGCCTGGGACGAGGTGTTCGACGAGGGCGGAGCGCCATAGCGCCGCCGGGGGGCGCGGCGCCTGCCCCGCCGGGGCGGCGCCCGCCGAATCAGCGGCGGTGACAGCCGGCGCGCAGGAGCCGCTCCTCCTGATCGGTCAGGCTCTCGCCGATCCGCGCCCGGAACATGGCCAGCAGGCAGCTCCGCCCGGCGGACGGGGCCACCGGCGAGAGCGCCTCGGCCGCCGGACCGGGCGTCGGCGCGCCATTCGCCGCCGGACCATTCGTCACCGGACCGTTCGCTATCGGGCCGTTCGCGGCCACGTCGGCTTCGCGGGGCCGGCGGCGCCCGCCACGTTGCGGCGCGGGCGGCGGCGTCACCGCCACCTCGGTCTGCCAGGTCGCCTCGGGCGCGGGCGCGACGGACGGGCGGACATCCCATTCCGCCTCGGCCGTCTCGGGCAGAGCCAGCGGACGCGGCCCCGGGGCCGGGCGGACGGGGCGGCGCTCGGCACGGCGCGGCGGGCTGACCGGCGGCGCCGGCTCCGATTCGGGCCGCGCTTCCGCCTGTGGCTCGGCCACCGGCGGCCGGCGGCTCCCGGCCGGCCGTGCCGGGGCGGCCGATCTCGGCGCGGCGGCGGGCGGCGGCTCGGGCAGCACCGCCCCGGGCGGGATCGCTGCCGGGACGATCCGTGGCGGGGATGGAGGCGGCGTCGGCGGCAGCGGCAGCGCATCGGCCTGCCGTTCTGCCATGGCGGGCGGGGCCGGCGCCGCGGCGGCGGGCCGCGCGGCCACGACGGCCTGACGGTGCGGCGGTGCGGGAGCCGGCGCCGGCATGGGCGTGGCGCCGGCGGCCCGATCCGGGGCAGCCGGCGCCTCCGTGACCGCCCCGGGGGCCAGCCCAGGAGCGATCACAGGGGCGGTCACAGGGGCCGGCGCGGGAGCCGGCATGACGGCGTCGGCCACGGGGGCGGGCGTCCTGCCCCGGGCGGCGGCTTCGCCGTCGGCGGGCCGCGACGAATCCAGCGCCAGGATGGCGCGCAGCACGGCGTCGCGCTCGGCGCTGACGGCATCGAGCTCGCGTTGCAGCCGCGCCTGCACCGCCGACGCGCCATCCGGCGAGGCGTCGGCCGCGCCATCGGGCGGCGGCATCGCGATGAGCGCGTCGAGCGCGGCGTTGCGCCGCGTGCCGAGCTCGTGCAGGCGCGCGACCAGCGCCTCCCGGGCGGCGGTGATCGGGTCGGGCGGCGACGCCGGCCGGGGCGTGGCGGCGGCACCGCCCTGCCCTGCCCGGTCGGCCCGGTCATCGGCGGTCCGGTCATCGGCGGCCGGGGAATGGGCGGCCGGGGAATGGGCAGCCGGCGTCGCCGCCCGGGCAGCCGGCGCGGCGAGGCCGGACGGAGGCGGCATGCGCGGCGGCGGGGCTTCCCGCGATTCGGCGCGGGGCAGGTGGAATTCGGGTCGGTACGGATCGGGGCCGCCGTCGGACGAGACGTAGAGGAACACGGCCACCGCCAGCAGCGACACGGTGGCGAGCATGCCGCCCAGCAGGATCCTAGGCACCGCTCTCAGGCCGGCCCGGCTTCAGTCGTGCTGGCGCTCCGGTCCATGGCAATGTTCCCCTTCTGCGGTGAGCTTCCGCCGCCGGCCCGCATCGGCGCCGTGCGCCGCCGGGCCGCCCACTGGTCCACCCATCGGGCCACCCCGGACGACCGGCGCGGCAGCGGGCCGATGCCGCCACGTACCGGCCTCGTCCCGGGCTGCCGCCGGAAGCCCGCGAGGCGGGTTTCCGGGACGGGGCGGAACGCCCTCGTATTCCCGGTCCGGCAGGACCGGGCGGACAGTCCCGCCATCCCTACCGGACAGCCGGGCGGAAGTCGAAGGCGTATCGCCCCGGAAAGCCCGTTCCCGGCCGGCGGCGGAAGCGGCCGGCGAGACGGGGCGGAGCGGCGGCCCGCGCGGACCAGGACGATCCGGGCAGCGGGGGCCGGCGTCGCGGGATCCCGCGCGCCTGCCGCGGCACGCCATCCCGGCCGGAGCGGCGCCTCGCGGCGGCCCGTCTTGCCCGAGGCGGCTTCGCACCTGCCGGCACGTCGCCCCGCGGCGATCCGGGCCGGGCGCTGGCCCGCCGGCGGCGGGCCGTCACGTGTCTCGGCGCGGGATGCCGGGTTCAGCGCCCGGAGCGGCCGCGCTGCGGCGCCGGGGCGCTGTCGCGGAAGTCGCCGTCGCGCCAGGCGCGGTCCTTGCGGCCGGCGCCCGCCGCCGGGGCGGGGACACGCGCGCCGCCCGGCTGGCCGGCCCGCCCGGCATGGGCGTGCCCGCCCGGACGGCCGCCGGCGCGGTGCCCGGCGCCGTGCGCGCCCGGATTGCCGCCGCGCCGCTGGCCGCGATTCGGCTGGCCGCGCCCGGCCGCGGCCGGGGCAGGCGCCGTGATCGGCGTGGAACGGTCGAGCCGCTGGTCCTCGGCCGGGATCTGCTGGCGGATCAGCTTCTCCACGGCGCGCAGCTTGTCGCGCTCGTCCGCCGCGCAGAAGGCGATCGCCTCGCCCGAGGCGCCGGCGCGCGCGGTGCGGCCGATTCGGTGGACGTAGCTCTCGGGCGTGTCGGGCAGGTCGAACTGCACGACGTGCGTCACGCCGTCCACGTCGATGCCGCGCGCGGCGATGTCGGTGGCGACCAGCACGGGCGCGCGGCCGTTGCGGAAGTCGAGCAGGGCGCGCTCGCGCTGGCCCTGGCTCTTGTTGCCGTGGATGGCGTTGGCGGCGAGGCCGTCCTGCTCGAGCTGCTTCACCACGCGGTCGGCGCCGTGCTTGGTGCGGGCGAAGACCAGGGTGCGGCCGACGCCCTCGCTGCGCAGGATCTCGGCCAGCAGGTTGCGCTTGCGCGAGGCTTCGACGTGGATCACGCGCTGCGCCACGCGCTCGGCGGTGGTGGCGACGGGCGTCACCGCCACCTTGGCCGGGTCGCTCAGCATGTCGGCCGCGAGGCGCTCGATCTCGGTCGGCATGGTGGCCGAGAAGAACAGGGTCTGGCGGTTCCTCGGCACCGCCGGGATCACCTTGCGGATGGCCGGCAGGAAGCCCTTGTCGAGCATCTGGTCGGCCTCGTCGAGCACCAGCACCTCGACGCGGTCGAGCCGGATGGTGCCGGCCGACATGTGGTCGAGCAGGCGGCCCGGAGTCGCCACCACGATGTCGACGCCCTGCTGCAGGGCGCGCATCTGCGGCCGGTGCGGCACGCCGCCGAACACGGTGGTGACGGAGAAGCCGAGATGCTTGCCGTAGGCGCGCACGTTGTCGGCGATCTGGCCGGCGAGCTCGCGCGTCGGGCTCAGCACCAGCACGCGGCAGCCGCCGCGCGGCGGGCGCTGCGGGTTCTGCGCCAGGCGGTGCAGCACGGGTAGCGAGAAGGCAGCGGTCTTGCCGGTGCCGGTCTGGGCGATGCCCAGCATGTCGCGGCCCGACAGCACGATGGGGATGGCCTGCGCCTGGATCGGGGTGGGCGTGACGTAGCCGGCCTCGTCGAGGGCGCGAAGGATGGGCGCCGCGAGGCCGAGTTCGGAGAAAGTGGTCAAGTGGATTGCTTCCCAGGAAAAACCGGGCGCGCGCACGGGTATCGCCGTCGCACCGCGCCGTTGCGGGGTGGACGCCCCGCGTGTCTGGGTCGTTCCGGAGGATCTCTGCTGCGCGCCCAGCATTTCGGTCCGTTCCGCCGCCTTCGGGGCGGCAGGGGCCGATCCATCGGCCTCGTCGGATGACCGCTCACGCGGCTGGGGCACCGCCGGGCGGCGTGGAGCCGGTCCCGGTGCACCGCATATGCGCTTGCTGCGGCGCGGAATCAAGGCATTGACGCATGCCTCGACCCCCGCGGGCGTGCGGCAGGCATGGCGGCCCGGCATGGCGGGCGGGCGCGGCTGGGCGTTTCCGGCCGGCGGGGTCTGGCCGACAGACCCTGGCCAATGGTCTCTGGCCAGTGGTCTCTGGCCAATGGTCTCTGGCCAATGGTCTCTGGCCAATGGTCTCTGGCCGGCGGGCATGGCCCGGTGCGGCCGGGCCGGCATCGGCCGCGGCGTCAGCCGCTCGGCAGGCGGCGGAAGCCGGGCTCGGTGGGCGGCTCGGCGAAGCTCTCGGCGATGCGGTCCACGCGCGCGCCGGGCGGGCCGGCGCGGCAGGCGGTGAGCAGGGCCTGGACGGCCGCCTCCTCGCCGGCGAGCAGCGCCTCCACCGTGCCGTCCGCCCGGTTGCGCACCCAGCCCTGCACGCCGAGCCGGTTGGCCTCGCGCAGCATCCAGTCGCGGAACCCCACTCCCTGGACGCGACCCTCGATCGAGATTCGGTGGGCCTGCATGGCGGCTCCCTGTTCCGGCGAGGCGGCGCCGGCGGGCCGGCACTGCCGGGCCGGACGGCTCTCCTCGCTCCGGCCCGGAACACCCCGGGAAAGCTTGCCGCAGCAACGGCCCGAGGCGCCAGCCCCTCCCCTCGCGCCACCGGCCGGACAGCCCCCGCCCCCGTCGACGCGCCGTTCCCGGATGCGTCCCCGGCAGGCGCCGCGACAGTTGGCCATGGGCGCACCGCCGGCGCCTCGCGCACGGCCGGACGGCCAGGCAGGCGGCGCGGGGCCCGCTCGGGCGCCCTTTTCCGGGGTGCGTGCGCGGCGCCATGCCCTCGATTTGAACGGTCGCCCCGCCCCGGCGCGGCCGCCCCCGCGCCTACCCCCACCGGCCCGGCAATGATACAGGCGCGAACGGACATCGGACGGGAAGGAAATCCGCCTTGAAACATGCTTCGGCGATCCTGCTGGCCGGCTTCGTCGCCATGGCCGCCCTGCCGGCCTGCGCGCCGCAGACGGTGTACGTGACGGCGCCGCAGCAGGTCTGCGACTCCCGCTTCCAGATCGCCAACGAATCGAGCCGCACCGTGGAGCGCTTCTACTTCAGCTCCTCCGCCGACGGCCAATGGGGCGTGGACCAGCTCGGCACGGCCGTCCTGCCGCCCAGCGCGCGGATGAACTTCCGGGCCGCCAACGCCGGGAACTACGATTTCCGCGTCATCTGGGTCGGCGGTCGGGAGGCGCAGATCAGGGCGGTGAACATCTGCGTCGCCAGTCGCATCGCCGTCACCGACAGCGGCCTCTACGCGCGCTGAGGGCCTGCCCACGGGCGAACGGCCGGGCCGGGGCCGCGCGAATCGATGCCCGGCCCGCCACCCGCCCCCGGCGCCTTCCCCGCCCGCCGCTCGCGCGAATGCGAGGCATGGAAGGCACGGCGCCGGCGGAACGACCCGCGCCGGCGCGGCCGGGGCGTCGTAGAAGGCGGGCCATGCCGATTCCCGCCCTCGACCACGCCTGGACTTCCTGAATGCCGGCCCGCCGAACCTGGCTGCGCTGGGCGCTGCCCGCCCTCGCCCTGCTGGTCCTGCTGCCCGTCCTCGCCGCCGGCGCCGCCATCGCCCTGTTCGATCCGGAGGCGCTCAAGCCGCGCATCGCCGCCGCCGTCGAATCCGCCACCGGCCGGGCGCTGACCCTGGCGGGGCCGATCGGGCTGAAGGCCTCGCTGGTGCCGACCGTGACGCTCGACGGGGTGTCGCTCGCCAACATGGCGGGCGGCTCGCGCCCGGAGATGCTGCGCATCCGCCGCATCGAGGTGGAGATGGCGCTGCTGCCGCTGCTCGCCCGCCAGGTCGAGGTGCGGCGCATCGTGCTGCACGAGCCCGACCTGCTGGTCGAGACCGACGCGCAGGGGCGCGGCAACTGGCAATTCGCCCCGAACCGCCCCGAGGCGGTCCCCACCCAGCCGGCCGAGGCGGCGCGCACCGCCTCGGCGCGGCTCGGCATCTCGGTGGACACGCTGCGAATCGAGGACGGGCACCTGAGCTGGCGCGACGGCGTGACCGGCGCGCGGCACCAGCTCGGCCTGCCGGTGCTGGACGCCACCGCCGCCTCCGCCGACAGCCCGATCGAGCTGCAGGGCCGGCTGGCGACCGAACGCGCGGCCTTCTCGATGCGGGGACAGACCGGCCCGCTCTCCCGCCTGACCGCCCCCGCGCCGGGGGCCGCCGCCGGCGCCGCGCCCTGGCCGGTGAGCCTCGTCGCCGAGGGCGAGGGCGCGCAGGCGGGCCTGCGCCTCTCCGCCGAGGGAGGGCTGGCCGATCCGGCGCGCGGCCGCGGCTGGCGCGTCGCGCTGCGCGCCTCGGCGGCCGAGCTGGCGCAGCTCGCGCCCCTGCTGCCGCCCGGCACCGCGCTGCCGCCGCTGCGCGACGTGGTGCTCTCGGCGCAGGCGGCCGAGGGCCGGGCGCCCGCCGGCCCGGAAGTGGCCCACGGCATCGGCCAGCCGCCGCAGATCTCCGACCTCTCGCTCCAGGCCGGCGCCAGCGACCTCGCCGCCTGGCGCCCCGGGCTGCGCCTCGCGCGGCTCAGCCTGACGGCACCCGACCCGGCGCAGCCGGTGCGGATCGCGGCCGAGGGCGCGCTCGGCTCCCTGCCCCTGGCGCTGGCCGGCGCGCTGGGCACGCCGGCCTCGCTGCTGCCCGGCGTGCGCGCCAACACGCGCAACCCGCCCTACCCGGTGTCGCTCGACCTGCGCGCCGGCGATGCCGTGGCCACGGTACGCGGCGGCATCGCCAACCCGGCGGACGTGACCGGCGTCGATCTCACCCTGACGCTGCGCGCCCCCGACCTCGCCGCCCTGTCGCCGCTCGCCGGCCGGCGGCTGCCGCCGGTGCGCGACCTCGCGGCGGAGGCGCGCCTGGTCGAGCGCGGCGCGCGCTTCGCCAACGGCGCCGAGCTGCGCGGGCTGCGCCTGACCTCCTCGGCCGGCGACGTGGCGGGCGACCTCGGCCTCGCCACGGTGCCGCGCCGGATGGTGGCGGGGCAGCTCGCCTCCCGCCGGCTCGACGGCGACGCGCTGCTGGCCGTCGCGGCCGAGGCGGCTCCTTCGGCCCCGGCAACGGCCCCGGCCAACCCCGCCGTGGTTCCGGCCACGCCCCCGCCGCCCGACCCGCCGCGCCCGGCCGCCAGCCGCCGCGCCATCCCGGACCTGCCGCTGCCGTTCGATCAGCTCGGCGCGCTGGACGCCAACCTGCGCTGGAACGTGGGCGAGCTCGCGGTGCGGGGGGCCGCGTGGCGCGACGTGTCGCTCTGGCTGGTGATCGAGGACGGGAGGGCCAGACTCGACCCTTTCGTCGCAACGCTGCCGGGCGGGCGGATCGCGCTCCGCCTGGCAGCGGACGCGACGACTGAGCCGCCCACCATCCAGCTCGCCGCGCGCTCCGAGGGGCTCGACCTCGGCGTGCTGCTGCCGACCCTCGGCCTGCGACCGCCGCTCGGCGGCCCGCTGGAGATCGACGCCGACCTGCGCGGCCAGGGGCGCAACCTGCGCGCCGTGGCCGGCACGCTGTACGGGCATCTCGGCCTCGCCATGGTGGGCGGCCACCTCGACCGCCGGCTGACGGAGCTGGTGCCGGCGGATTTCCGCCGCTTCCTGATTCCCGGCCCGCTGCAGGGCCAGGACATCCCGCTGCGCTGCCTCGCGCTGCGCGCCAATGCCGAGGGCGGCGTGGCCCGCAGCCAGGCGCTGCTGCTCGACGGCGCGCTCGGCCGGGTGGGCGGCATCGGCGCGGTGAACCTGCGCGACGAGCAGCTCCGGCTGCGGCTGCTGCCGGACATCCGGACGGCCCGCTTCAACCTGCGCGCGCCGGTGGCGATCGGCGGCACGCTGCTGCAACCGCGCTGGGGCGTGGACCCGGCCGGGGCGGCGGCGGGCGGGCTGGAGGCGTTCCTGTCCTTCCAGACCACGCCGGACCGCTCGCTGCAGGCGCTGGCCGGGGCGCTGGGCGCCGCCGCGCAGGCGGGCGAGATGCCCGGCTGCGGGCCGCAGCTCGCGCTGGCCCGTGGCGGCCGGGCCGGGGCGGAGCCGGCCCCTGAGTCGGCCCCGGAGCCGCAGGCCACCCCGGAGCCGGCGCCCGCCATCCCCGGCGTGCCGCGCCAGCTCCAGGGTCCGGCGCAGGACCTGCTGCGCGGCCTGTTCGGCCGGCAGCGGTGATCCGCGGGGATTTCCTGTTCCCGCCCTTGCGGGTCTCGCTCCCGCCGGACCGGCGGCGATAGGCCGACGGAGGGCGGTGGCGGAGGCGAGGCCGACATGCCCTCGGGCGCCGGGCGCCGCCTCCGGCGGCCCAGGGACGGGACCCAGGGGCTGGGGTCGAGGGACGGGGCCCGGGGACTATCCGGCTTCGCCGCATGGGCGACGGGACGCGTTGCCGCAACGCGGCGTGGTCGCGGCGGCCCGGCTTCGTTGTAGGCTGCCCGGAACAACGCCGGGAGAGAACGTCTTGGACCGATCCACGCCGTGCCGACGCGCCCTGCTGTTGGAGGCAGCCGCCCTGCCCCTCGTCACCCGGCGCGCGGCCGCGGCGGAGGTGGTGGTGTTCAGTTCCGGCGGGCTGAACGCCGCCTATCTCGCCCACGTCCCCGAATTCCAGCGCGCGACCGGCCACATGCTGGTCAGCGTCCAGGCCTCCTCCATGGGCGCGGCGCCTGATGCCATCCCGCAGCGCCTCGCGCGCGGCGAGCCGGCCGACGTGCTGCTGCTGGCCGAGGGCGGTCTGGCGCCGCCGGCCACGCTCGGCCTGGTCCGGCCCGACAGCCGCGTCGATATCGCCCGCAGCCTGATCGGCATGGCGGTGCGGGAGGGCGCGCCGGCCTCCGCCCGATTCCGTCCCCCGCCACGCCCTCCCCGACCATGAGCCGGAGCAGCCGCATGCAACGCCGCGATCCGCCACCCCCCGCCCGACCGATCCCTCCCGGGCCGGGACCCGCCGGGCCACGGCTCGCCCCGGGCGCCGGCCAGCCCGTCCCGCCGCCGGCGCAGGCCATGGCGGTCTCCCGCCGGCGCCTCGCCGCGCTCGCCGGGGCCGCGCTGCTGCCCATGCCGGCCCTCCTCTCCTCGGGCCTGCCCACGGCCGCCCGGGCACAGGAGGCGGGCGGCTACCCGAACCGGCCGATCCGCCTCGTCGTCGCCTTCGCGGCGGGCGGCAATTCCGACACGCTGGCGCGGCTGCTGCAGCCGCGCCTGGCGGCGGTGCTCGGGCAGGGCATCGTCATCGACAACCGCGGCGGCGCCGCCGGCACGCTGGCCGCCGCCGCCGTGGCCTCGGCGCCGGCGGACGGCTACACGCTGCTGTTCGACGCCGCCTCCTTCGTGGTCGCCCAGTTCGTCCACAGGAGCACGCCCTTCAGCTACGAACGCGACTTCGCGCCGGTCGGCATGGTGGCGGAGGTGCCCTACATCCTCGCCGTCCCCGCCGGCAGCGCCGCCCGCGACCTGCCGGGCTTCCTCGCGGCGGCGAAGGCGGGCCGGGACGGCATCGCCTACGGCTCGCCCGGCGTCGGCAGCATCGGCCACCTCGCCGGGGCGCTGCTCGCGCACCGCACCGGGGCGAAGCTGGAGCACGTCCCCTATCGCGGCGGCTCGGAGGTGGCGCGCGACCTCGCGGCCGGGACGCTGGAGGCGGGCATCCTCTCCACCAACTCGCTCAGCCCGGTGATCGAGAGCGGCAAGGCGCGGGCGCTGGCGGTGACGAGCGCCCGGCGCGGCGGCATCCCCGGCGTGCCGACCATCGCCGAGTCGGGCGTGCCCGGCTTCGACCTGACGAGCTGGAACGCGATCTTCTGCCGCGCCGGCACCCCCGAGCCGGCGCTGCGCCGGCTGGAGGCGGCGATCGACGCCGCCACCGCGGACCCCGAGGTGAGGGCGCGCTTCGCCGCGATCGGCGCGGAGGCGACGCCCGCCGAGCCGCGCAAACTGGGCGAGCGGGTGGCGCGCGAGCGCGAGATGGTGGCGCAGCTGATCCGCGACACCGGCATCACGCTGGGCTGATCGCCGGACCGCTCCCGGGAGGCGATCCCCGAGGGTGATCCCCTGGGGTGATCCCCTGGAGTGCTTCCCGGGGGCACTCCCCTAGGGTCGATCCGGCCTCGCCCGTGGCGAGGCGGGCGGCGCGCCGGGACACCTGCCGCCGCGCCGCCCTATATTGGCTGGCATGAAGCGTTTCTGGACCGGGGCCGAGGCGGCCCCCTGCGATGGCGGCTTCCGCGTGCTGCTGGATGGCCGGCCGATGCGCCTGCCCGGCGGCGCGCCCCTGCTGGTGGCCGACCGCATGCTCGCCCTCGCCCTCGCCGAGGAGTGGCAGGCGGCGGGTGGCGGGAAGGGTGGCGAGATGTCGTTCGAGGACGTGCCGCTGACGCGTCTGGTCGGCACGGCGCAGGACCGCATCGCGCCCGATCCCGCCCCCACCGTGGCGGCGCTGGCCAGGTACGGCGCGAGCGACCTGCTCTGCTACCGCAGCGACGACCCGGAACTCGCCGCGCGGCAGGCGGCGGCATGGCAGCCGCTGCTGGACTGGGCGTCGCTGCACCACGGCGCGCCGCTGCTGGTGACGACCGGGATCATGCCGGTGGCGCAGCCGCCGGAGAGCCTCGCGGCGCTGCACCGTGCCGTGGCGGCGCTGCCGCCGGTGGCGCTGGCGGCGCTGGGGGTGGCGGTGCCGGCGCTGGGCAGCCTGGTGCTGGGGCTGGCCCTGCAGGCCGGCCGGCTGGACGACGTGGCGGCGCACGCGCTGGCCTCGATGGACGAGACCTACCAGGAGGAACGCTGGGGGGTGGACGAGCCGGCCGCGGCGGCGCGCGCGAAGCGGGGGGAGGACGTGGCGCTGGCGGCACGGCTGCTGCGGCTGGCCTGAGGCGTTGGGCCGCGCTCCAGGGAGGGCTTCGCCCTCCCCGGGTATCCTTCCGCCAAAGGGCGAAGCCCCTTCGGAAACCCCTTCGTGTCGATCGGTGCAGGATGATTGCGGCGGGGGGGGCCGCCCCCGCCG
>NZ_JALPRX010000129.1 GCF_023223525.1 Roseomonas acroporae
GGGAGGGCTTCGCCCTCCCCGGGTATCCTTCCGCCAAAGGGCGAAGCCCCTTCGGAAACCCCTTCGTGTCGATCGGTGCAGGATGATTGCGGCGCCTCGCCCCGGACCGACGGGGTCCGGAGCGAGGCGCCCCGAAAGGCCTACTCGCCCGCCGCCGAGCGCTCCAGCGCCCGCCGCCGCTCGCGGGCCTCGGCGAAGGGCCGCAGCACCAGCTCGAACCCCCACGGCCCGAGCAGCCGCATCACCACCAGCGCGATCACGATGCGCAGCCACGTCTCGCCGTCGATCAGCAGGTAGGCGCCGAGGCCCGCCACCAGGCCGACCACGCGCCCCGCCGTGCCGCGATAGAACATGAGCCAGTCGAGCAGATCCGGGCGGGGCGTGGACATCGGCGGCTCTCCTGGACGGCGGTTCCGGCAGGGCGATAGGGCGCCCCGCCACGCGGCGCAAGCGCGGCGGTGGCGTCAGCCCGCCAGCCCCGCCGGCTCCCCGTCCCCCGGGCGCTGCATGGCGTAGACGGCCGGATCGGCGGGATGCACCAGCACGGTCACCGTCTCCCGCCCCCGCAGCAGCGGCGCCGGGTCCTCGCGCAGCGGCAGGCTCTCGAACACCCAGCGCCGGCCGCGCCCCGGCTCGTCCCAGGCGGCCGTGACGGTCCAGACCGGGGCATCGTCCGCCGCCCTCCCCTCCTCCACCAGGGGCGGGCCGGCCTGCACGGGCACGCCCTCCTCCCACAGCCGCGCCCGGTGGCGCGCGCGGCGCCGCTCCGGCAGCACGGCCGCGGCGGCGAGCAGCAGGAACAGCACCGCCAGGTTGGACTGGACGATCGGCGTGCCCCACTGCGCCATGGGCGTGTCCGGTGCTCCCTCCTCGGGATGCGCCGGGTCGTAGCGGATCGTGGCGGTCTCCCCCACGCTCCAGAAGCGCAGGCCGGAACTCCAGGCTTGCCGCGCCCGGATCTCCCGGCCCGCTTCGGTGCGGAAGCGGAAGACCGGGGCGTAGCTGTCGCTGCCGCGCCGGCCGGTGCGCACCAGCTCGGCGACGTGGCCCGGCGCGGTCACGGTGCGCTGGCGGTATTCCAGCCCGTTCACGAAGCGGCGTGCCGCGTCGCCGCCGAACAGCAGGGCGAGCACGACCAGGAACAGCGCCCTGGACCTGTCGCGGCGCGTCGCCGCCTCGCCGGGCGCCACCGGCGGGGGGCGGCGCTCCACCGGCCTGTCCGGCGGACCGGCCGACGCGGGGGCCGACGCGGGGGCCGGCGCGGCATCCGGGGGCGGCGCCGTGCCCTGCCCGCCTCCGCCCGGCCCGGCCTTGGCCAGCACGATCCGGGATGGCGGCGCGGCGCCATCCGCCATGGCGGCGGCCAGGGGAGCGCCCGCGGCGGCGGGCGGCCCCCGGCGGCGCAGGCGGCGCCGGGCGAGCGCGACGGTGGCGAGGCCGGGCAGCAGCAGCATCGCCCCCGGCACGCCCAGCATCAGCGGGAACAGCCAGATCGACCAGAAGGTGTCGGGGATCGCCTCCGCCGGCGCGTCGGGATCGTAGCGCACGCCCATCGGGTCGCCGATCCGCCAGGAGGGGCTGTCATTGGCGATGTTGCCGGCGACGCGGCGCGTCTCGCCGTCGGGCGTGCGGTACTCGATCACCGGCGCGACCGAATCGCCCGAGCGGCGCTCGGCGGCGACGACCTGCCCGGGCGCGACCGGCCGCCCGAGCTGCTGCGACAGCGTGACGAAGGCGAACAGCGAGAGCAGCCCGCCCCCGAGGCAGGCGGGCACCGAGACCAGCAGCAGCACCCAGGCCAGCGCCCGGCCGAGGCCGCCGCGCCACGGCGGAAGCGGCCCGCTCATCGGTGCCCGACCGGCCGGCTCCGTGCCGGCCGGCCCTGCGTTCCGGCCGGCACGGCGTCCGCCGCCTCCTCGGCGCCCTCGACAGGCCTCGGCATGGCCCTGCCCCTCCCGACATCGCCGGCCGCACGCGTCCGGGTGGCCCGCCACGCAACCGCAAGGGAGCGCCCGACGGCCCCGCGCAGCATGCGGCGCGAAACTTACATCCGGCGCACCGGGCGGGCCGGGGAAGCGCGGTCCCCGGGAAGGCGCGAAGCGGGAAGCGCGGCTCAGGCGCGCAGCCGCGTCTCGGCGAGGTCGATCTCGCGCACCAGCCGGGTCAGCGTGCCGTCCTCCAGCTGCCGGGCGCGGCGCAGCCGGAACAGCGCCTCGCGCTCGGCCTTCAGCCCGGCCAGGCGCAGGCTGCGCTCGATCTCGATGATGGTCCGGAACCGCTCCGCCTCCGCCTCGGTGAGCTGGGCGCCGTCGATGCGGCGGTGGTAGGGCTCCATGCTGCGCGCGGCGGCCTCGGCGTAGAGGTCGGCGTCGGCGCGGCCGGCGGCCAGCTCGTGCTGCACCCGCTCGATCTCGCGCACGGCGGCATCGGCGGCGAGGTTGCGCGCCTCGTCCTCCTCGCGCGCATGGTGGTCCTCCAGCGGCAGCCGCAGGCCGCGCAGCACGATCGGCAGCAGCAGGCTGCCGCCCACCAGCGAGGCCAGGATCACGCCCATCGCCAGGAAGATGGCGAGGTCGCGCGCCGGGAAGGGCGTGCCGTCCGGCAGCGCCAGCGGCAGGGTCAGCACGCCGGCGAGCGTGATCGCGCCGCGCACCCCGGCGAGCGAGGTGGCGAGCAGCACGCGCCAGCGCACCACGGGGCGCGGCCCGCCGCGACGCCGGGCGCGGTAGATGGTGAATTGCAGCGAGGCCCAGACCCAGCCGAGCCGCAGCAGGCCGAGCGCCAGCACGATCGCCACCACGTAGACCGGCAGCAGCCAGACCTCGGCGACGGTGTCGGCGGCGCGGTCGAGGATGGCGGGAAGCTGCTCGCCCAGCAGCACGAAGATGGCGCCGTTCAGCGTCACCTGCACCGTGTCCCACACCGCCGCCTTGCGCATGCGCGTCTCGGCCTCCGAGGCGACGTGCAGCTCGGCGTAGTTCATGGCGATGCCGGCGGCGACGGCGGCGAGGATGCCGGAGAAGTGGAAGTGCTCGGCGGCGAGGTAGGCGCCGAAGGGGATCAGCAGGCTGACCAGGATCTGCAGGCCCGCATCCTCGCCGATCCGCGCCACCAGCAGCGCCTGGACGCGCTTGACCGCGAGCGTCACCAGCACGCCGACGGCGATGCCGCCCAGCGAGACCACGACGAAGGTCAGCAGCGCCGAGGAGAGCGAGAAGGCGCCGGTCATCGCGGCCGCCGTGGCGAAGCGCAGGCAGACCAGGCCGGAGGCGTCGTTGAGCAGCGATTCGCCTTCCAGGATGTGCATCAGCCGGTGCGGGATCGGCACCCGCGCGGCGATGGCCGAGACCGCGATCGGGTCCGTGGGCGAGAGCACGGCGGCCAGCGCGAAGGCGACGGCGAGCGGCATCGCCGGGATCATCCAGTGGATGAACAGCCCGACCCCGAGCACGGTGAAGACGACGAGGCCCAGCGCCAGCTCGACGATGGTGGTGGCGTCGCGGAACAGGCCGCGCTTGGGGATGCGCCAGCCGTCCAGGAAGAGCAGCGGCGGCAGGAACAGCAGGAAGAACAGCTCGGGCTGGAGTTCCGTCTCGAAGTCGGTGGCGTAGGCGAGCAGCGCGCCCAGGCCGATCTGCAGGATCGGCAGCGGCAGCGGCACGGGCGAGAGCCGCACCATGAAGCCGCCGAGCGCCACCGCCACCAGCAGCACCAGAATCGTCGTCACGTCTTCCATGTTGCCCCCGGCATGGCCGACCCGCCGGCAGCCTGAAGCATTTTCCGGTCGCAAGGAATCCGGCCCGCCCGAGGGAGGTCGGGAAACAGGGCCTCCGGCGCCACCCACTGCCACCCCGGGCCGCCCGGGGCCGATCCCCGGGGCCTCGCGTCAGGCCGCCCGCCCCGGCCGGGGCGGGCGGCAGGGCTTCGGGCGGCTGTGCGGCCGGGCGCGCCGGCAGCCATGGCCGGCGAATCTCGCAACGGCGCGATTGGATGCGATTATGCTCCAATTGAGTGCATATGCCGAAAATTGCATGCAGAAATGCCGCTGGTAGGTCGGGCGCGCCCACGCCGCCGGACGGCTCGGCGGGGCGCTCCGCCCGTGGCGATCCGCGCTACCGGCGCAGGAACGGCAGCAGCCCCCTGACCGAGAACCACGCCACCAGCACGCCCAGCCCGGCGAAGAGCCAGGGCAGCACGCCCGGCCCGCCCTCCAGCGCCGAGGCGAGGCGGACATCCTTGGGATTCTCCGGGTCGTAGCGCAGCGCCATGGTCCGCCCCGGGCGGATCTCGGCGTAGTCCACGCTGTCGGGCACGGTGCCGATGACGGTCGCGCCTTCCCGCGTGAGATAGCTGAAGCTCGGGTTGTAGTCCGTGCCGGTCACCGAGCCGTTGCGGGTGTGCGTGACACGCTCGTAGCTGCCGGTCATGCGCCCTTCCACGGGGATGCCGTCGCGGCTCATGTGCCGGTAGTCCCGCACCAGGATCGCGGCGCCGACGAACAGCGCCACCGCGATCAGCAGGCTGGCCACGCAGGCCCAGACGGAAGGCCGGCGGGGCGGGGCGGCCGGGCGCGGGGCGGTGGTTGGCATGGGACTCCTCCTCGGTACGGGGCTCTCCGGCGGTTGGGCGCAGTATCCCACAGCTTGTTGCGGCAAGGCATCAGAACCGGCCATTGCCGGCAGCGTCCGCCATGCCGGCGGCGTGGCGAGTCCCATGCCCGACGGCGGCGCGTCGCCTCCCGCGCCTGACGGCAGGATGCCCCCCGCGCCTACGGTGCGATTCCCCCTCCCCGCGCCTATGGCGCGATGCCCCCCCC
>NZ_JALPRX010000013.1 GCF_023223525.1 Roseomonas acroporae
TCGGGCGGGGCGAAGCTCTCCGCGGCCGGGATGTGGCCGATCCCGGTCATCAGGTCCCACTCGCCGCGCGACTCCGCGGGTCCCTTGGCGCGGAAGATCCACATGTCGCGCAGCACGCGCCCGTCCGGGCGGATGCGGCCGTCCTTCGTCATGAAGTCGTTGATCGGCGTCGCCCGCATCTGCGCGAGCACGCGCCCGGCCTCGTCGGTGCCGGCGGCGCGCACCGCCTCCAGGTAGTGCTTCGCGGCGCCGTAGGCGCTGGCCTGCACCATGTTGGGCATCCTGCCGCCCATGCGGGCGCGGTAGCGCTCGGCGAAGGCGCGGGTGGCGTCGTTCTGGTCCCAGTAGTAGGGCGCCGTCTCGATGATCCCCTCGGCCTGGCGGGTGCCGAGCGCCTTGACGTCGTGCAGCGTGATGCTGAGCGGCATCACCTTCTGCGCCCCGCGCCGCATGCCGAACTCGTCCGCCTGCTTGACGAGGTTCACCGCGTGGCCGGTGGTGGTGGCGAGCAGGATGGCGTCGGCGCGCGAGGCGCGGGCCTGGAGCAGCGGCGAGGAATAGTCGGTCATGTCGAAGGGATGCAGCAGCGAGCCGACGACGCGGCCGCCGCCCGCCTCGATCATGCCCGTGGTGTCGCGCTGCACGTTGCGGCCGTAGGTGTAGTCCACGGTGATGAAGAACCAAGTCTTCGCCCCGGCCTCGCGCAGCACGCGCACGGCGCCGAGCGCCTGCGAGTAGTTGTTGTAGGTCCAGTGCAGGCCATTGGGCGAACAGGCGGCGCCGGTCAGGTCCGCGCTCGCCGAGGAGAGGAAGATCACCGCCCGGTTCTTCTCGCGCGCGAGGTTCTGCACGCCGAGCGCCACCGAGGTGTTGCCGACGTCGAAGATCGCCGTCACGCCCTCGTCGTACCAGCGCCGGGCGATGCCGGCGCCGATGTCGGCGCGGTTGAGGTGGTCGCCCTTCAGGAGCTGGACCGGGCGGCCGTTCACCGCGCCGCCCAGATCCTCGATGGCCAGCGTCATCGCCGCGACCGTGCCGGCGCCGCCGAGATCGGCCAGGATGCCGCTCATGTCGGTCAGCACGGCGAGCTTCAGCGGCTCGCCGCCCGGCTGGGCGCGCGGGATCGCGGGAAAGCCGACGAGGGCGGCGCCGCACGCACCGCCGGCCAGCAGGGCGCGGCGTGGCGTCAGGGCGCGCGGCGCTCGGGGGGCGATGGCGTCCGGCGCGGGTGACGCCTGCGCGCCCGGCGCGGGCCGGGCGTCGTCCTTCCTGGTCATGCTGCTTCCTCCGCGGCCGGCGCTTCCGGCTGTGCCGCGGCGGCATCCTCCCGTGTCCGGTGGCGGATGACCAGGGCGAAGCGGCTCGTGCCGATTCGCATCGGGGCGGACCGGCATGACTCCCCGTCCGGCGCGCAGGGCCGCCGGGACTGCCGCGGCGGCGTCAGCCCTCGCCGAACACCCGGCGGAACACCGTGTCCACCGCCTTGAAGTGCTGCGTCGGGTCGAGCGCGCGGTCGATCGTCGCGGCGTCGAGCACGGCCGAGACGGTCGGGTCGGCCAGCAGGTTGGCGCGGAAATCCTTCGCGTCGGCATGGCCGAGCTTCGTCCAGGTCGCCATGGCGGCGGACTGCACGGCGCGGTAGCTGTCCTCGCGGCTCATCCCGGCCTGGGTCAGCGCCAGCAGCACCTCCTGCGAGTGCACCACGCCGCCCAGGGATTCGAGGTTCCGCGCCATCTGCTCGGGGTAGATGGTCAGCCGGTCGATCATGCCGGTCAGGCGGGCGAGCGCGAAGTCCAGGGTGACGGTCGCGTCCGGGCCGATGAAGCGCTCCACCGAGGAGTGGGAGATGTCGCGCTCGTGCCAGAGCGCCACGTTCTCCAGCGCCGGCACCGCGTAGCCGCGCACCACGCGGGCGAGGCCGGTGAGGTTCTCCGAGAGCACCGGGTTGCGCTTGTGGGGCATCGCCGAGCTGCCCTTCTGCCCGGGGTGGAAGAACTCCTCCGCCTCGCGCACCTCGGAGCGTTGCAGGTGGCGCACCTCGGTCGCCAGCCGCTCGATGCCGGAGGCGATCACGGCCAGCGCGCAGAAGAAGGCGGCGTGGCGGTCGCGCGGGATCACCTGGGTCGAGACCGGCTCCGGGGCGAGGCCGAGCGCGGTCGCGACGTGCTCCTCCACGCGCGGATCGACATGGGCGAAGGTGCCGACGGCGCCCGAGATGGCGCAGGTCGCGACCTCGGCCCGCGCCGCGACCAGCCGGGCACGGCCGCGCGCGAACTCGGCGTAGTGGCCGGCGAGCTTGAGGCCGAAGGTGGTCGGCTCGGCATGGATGCCGTGGCTGCGGCCGATGGTCGGCGTCAGCCTGTGCTCCAGGGCGCGGCGCTTCAGCGCGGCCAGCAGCGCGTCCATGTCCGCGAGGAGAAGATCGGCGGCGCGGGTGAGCTGCACCGAGAGGCAGGTGTCGAGCACGTCCGAGCTGGTCAGCCCCTGGTGGACGAAGCGCGCCTCCGGCCCGATGCCCTCGCCGAGCCAGGTGAGGAAGGCGATCACGTCGTGGCGCGTCTCGCGCTCGATCGCGTCGATGCGCTCCAGATCGGCCTCGGTGATGTCCTTGACCCGGGCTGCGCCCTTCTCGCGGATCACCCGCGCCGCCTCGCGCGGGATGGTGCCGAGCTCGGCCATCGCCTCGGAGGCTAGCGCCTCGATCTCGAACCAGATGCGGTAGCGCTCGGCGGGCGACCAGATGGCGGTCATCTCGGGGCGGGCGTAGCGCGGGACCATCGGCGGCCTCCTGAGGCTGGCCCGGCCCTGGCGGCCCGGCGGATCGCGGGCGGGGGCGGGCGGGGGCATTCGGTTGGCGGGCGTATCTCGGAGCGGCCTCCCTCGCGCGCCGGCCGCCGCGCGTCAATCGGGCGCTGGCCGGGGCTGCCCCGCGCGGCGTGCCGATCGTCCTGCGCCGGTCGTCCTGCGCCGGTCCGTCCCGCGCCCCTCGGGCGCGCGGCGTCGTGCCGGGCGGCCGGCCCGCGCGGAACCGGGCTGCCGAAGCGGGGGGCGCCGCCGGCCGCGCGCCCGCCGCTCAGCGACGGCCGTTCAGCGATGGCCGATGCGGGCGAAGAAGTCGCCGATGAAGGCGGCCGCCCGGTCCGGGTCCTCGCGGTGCGGGAAGTGGCCGACGCCGGGGAAGGGGGCGAGGTCGAGGTCGGCGAAGGTCTCGCCCAGCCGGTCGGTCCAGGCATAGGGGAAGAGCGGGTCGTGCTCGGCCCAGCGCACGCAGGCGGGCACCGCGATGGGCGGCAGGGCAGGGGCCTCGCCCCGCATCATCGCGATCCGCCCGGCATGCGCCGCGCGGTACCAGGCGAAGCCGCCGGCGAGATTGCCGGGTTGCATGAAATTGTCCACGAAAGGCTCCAGCACCGCCTCCATCGCCTCCTTCCGGTGCGCCCAGTGGCGCAGGATGTGGCCGATGTAGAGGCGGCAGCTTTCCCGCGAGGCACCCACCAGCGCCGGGGCGAAGTCCATCTGGTTGAAGGACTGGTACCAGATCTCGCTCAGCCGGTCGGGCGTCCCCATGCGGGCGCCGATGCCGGGATACACGAAGTCGAACAGGAACAGCCCGGCGCAGCGTTCCGGCACGGCGCGGGCCAGGGCCTGGATCACCGCCCCGCCCACGTCGTGCCCCACCACGCCCACCCGGCCGAGGCCCAGCGCGTCCAGCAGCCCCAGCATGTCGGCGGCGTGGCCCTCGGCCCCCCAGTCGCCGTCCGGCTTGGCGCTGGCGCCGAAGCCGCGCAGGTCGGGGGCGATCAGCGTGTGGCGGTCGGCGAGGCGCTGCATCACCGGCTCCCAGGTCAGCCAGAATTCCGGCCAGCCGTGCAGCAGCAGCAGCGGCGCGCCGCGGCCGGTGCGAACCAGGTGCAGGTCGGCCGCGTTGCCGCGAACCGTCAGGTGTTCCATCGTTCCCCTCCCGGACCGGGTTGCGTGACGCCCGTTCCCCGGAGCCCTCGGTCCCGGCCGTCGGCGACGCTACGGCATTCGCGGAACGGGCGGGAGTGCATGCCGGCCGCCCCGCGGAGGGATGGCGGATCCGGGGGGGGGGGTGCCGGAAGGAGCCGACGGCGTGGCAGAAAGCTTGCTTTAGCATTGCCAACAATTTAAGTGGTGCGGCCTTCGTTGCGCAGGCCGAGGGGGTCGCGCCGCACGGTTGCCTGATGGAAACGCGTCGGCCGCGCGACCGGGACGTGTCCGGCCCGACAGAGAGAAGAAAAGAGGGTCATGACACTCGACTGGTTCATCGCGCTGGGGCAGGTGCTGCTCATCGATCTCGTCCTGGCGGGCGACAACGCCATCGTCGTCGGCATGGCCGCGTCCGGCCTGCCGCCCGAGCAGCGGCGCAAGGCCATCCTGTGGGGCATCGGCGCCGCCACGCTGATGCGCATCGGCTTCGCGGCGATCACGACGCAGCTGCTCTCGATCGTCGGCCTGACCCTGATGGGCGGCCTGCTGCTGCTCTGGGTCTGCTGGAAGATGTACCGCGAGCTGCGGCACGACCCCGAGCAGCATGTCGGCGCCGACGTTGTCAGCGCCGCCGAGGGGGTGGACGCGGCGCCGGGCGCGCCGCGCAAGACGCTGCGCCAGGCGATCATCCAGATCCTGGTCGCCGACGTCTCGATGTCGCTCGACAACGTGCTGGCGGTGGCCGGCGCGGCCAAGGACCATCTCGACGTGCTGATCGTCGGCCTCGCCATCTCGGTGGTGCTGATGGGCGTCGCGGCCACCTTCATCGCGCGCCTGCTGGAGAAGCACCGCTGGATCGCCTGGGTCGGCCTGCTGGTCATCCTCTACGTGGCCGCGAACATGATCTGGGAAGGCTTCCACGACGTCCACGCCCGGCTCTGACGTGCCGCCGCGGCGCCCGGTCCCGCCGGGCGCCGCACACCACCCGGCTTCCCGCCAGCCCGACCCTCCCGGTCGGGCTGGCGTCGTTTCGGGCGGGCATCCGCAGCGGCATCCCGATGCGATGCCCGGATGCGAGGTCCGGACAGGGCACGACCGGCGGGCGCCGTGCGCGCGGCCCGGCTCCGCTTCGCCCGCCGCCGTCCGCAGGCGGCCATGCCCGGCATCGTGGACTTCGCGTGAACTAAAATTGATCTTCGCGCGTCGCCGCCTTCCCGCTCCAGGACGGCTCGTCTAGCTTGCCGCGCCTTTCGTTCCATCTCCCGACCGGCTTGCCCGCGCACCCGCCATCGCACCGGTCCATTCCGGAGTGACTTCCCCCTTGATGGAAACCATCACCGGCTCCCTGCCGGAGCTGCTGCAGATCATGTGGCTGAACGTCATCCTGTCGGGCGACAACGCGGTGGTCATCGGCCTCGCGGCGGCCGGCCTGCCGGCGGCGCAGCGCAACAAGGCGGTGCTGTTCGGCATCGTCGCGGCGGCGGTGCTGCGAATCGTCTTCTCGCTCTTCGCCACCTACCTGCTGGCGCTCTGGTGGATCGACATCGTCGGCGGCCTCGCGCTGCTCTACATCGCCTGGACCTTCTTCAAGGAGCTGCGCGAGAAGAAGGAGGAGGAGGAGCATCCCGAGCATGCGGGCCAGCACCACGAGAAGACGCTGGGCCAGGCGCTCTGGCAGATCATCGTCGCCGACGTCTCGATGTCGCTCGACAACGTGCTGGCCGTGGCCGCGGTGGCGCGCAACGACCAGGCCCTGCTGATCATCGGCCTGCTCGTCTCGGTGATCCTGATGGGCGTGCTGGGCGGCTTCCTCGCCAAGGTGCTCGACCGCTTCCCGATCATCGCCTACATCGGCGTCGCGCTGATCGTGTATGTCGGTCTCAAGCTGCTCTGGGAGGGTGCCATCATCGGCAACGCCGAACTCCACCTCGGCCTCGGCTTCCTGCCGGCGGCAGAGCATCACTAGCGTGACGGCAGAGTCGCCGCTTTCCGCGCCGCCCTCGCGGCGCGGAGCCTGCATGCGCTGGGCCGCGGCGCTGCTGCCGCTCGGCCTGGCCGCCTGCGCCTCCGGCCCGCCCGCGCCGGTGGACATCCCGACGCTCGCGGCACGGCTGCCGCAGGAGGCGGCCGGCATGATCCGCGGCGACACCACGCCGATGGAGACCGATCCGCCCGGGGCCGCCCTCGCCGTGGCCTACGCCACGGCGAACCGCGCCGCCGCCGGCCAGGTGCAGATCTTCGACGACGGCGCGGCCGCCGCCGACCCGCGGGCGCCCGAGGTGGCGGCGCAGCTCGACCGCACGGTGCAGGAGGCGCTGGCCTCGGCGCCGAACCGCGGCAGCCAGCGTCTCTCGGTGCAGGAGATGAACCTGGTCTCGGCCGGCGGGCAGCCGGCGCTGCGCTGCGCGACGCTGCGGGGCAATTTCGGCCGCACGCCGATCGTGACCACCCTCTGCGTCGGCGGCTTCTCGGGCCACTTCCTGCGGCTGGAGGTGACGATGCCGGATCGCGGCGCACCGCCGGTGCAGCCGCTCGACTTCGCGACGGCGATCGCCCTGGCCGCGAAGGGCACGCCGCAGGCGGCGGGACAGCCGATCGTAGCCGTCACCGAGGCCCTGCCGCTGCCGGCGGGCACCCCGGTCTACGAGCCGCCCGAGCCGCCCGCGCCGCGCTACTACGGCGCGCCGGCCCGCTACCACCGTAGCTACCGCGGGCGGTACGTGGCGCCGCGCAGCCACTACTACCAGGCACCTGCCCGGCGCCAGTACCATGCCCCGGTCCGCGCCCAGGCCGTGCCCCGGGCCGGTGCCGCGCCCCGCGCCACGGCACGCGCGCCGGCCCGCCAGGCGACGCCGAGCCGCCGCGGCCACTGAACGGGACGGGCGGATCGCCCGGTCCCGGACTTTCCGCCGGCGCCCTGCCGGGCATGCCGGCGCTCGCCGGCCCGTGGGGGGGGGG
>NZ_JALPRX010000130.1 GCF_023223525.1 Roseomonas acroporae
CCCCCCCCCCCCGCGCCTACGGCGCGATACTTCCGGTGCCGCGCGGCCCCGCACGCGTCAGCCCTGGCCCCGATCTTGCTGTACCATCGCCGGCCAGAGTGTCGAACGGAGTTCCGGCATGCTGCGTATCGAGGCCGAGCCCGGCGCGATCGCCATCGCGCCCGAGCGGACCGCGCTTCTCATCATCGACATGCAGCGCGATTTCCTGGAGCCGGGCGGCTTCGGCGCCAGCCTGGGCAACGACGTCTCGCGGCTCGCCGCCGCCGTGCCGCCCTGCCGCGCCGTGCTGGCGGCGGCCCGCCGTGCCGGCCTGCCGGTGCTGCACACCCGCGAGGGGCACCGCCCCGACCTCGCCGACGCGCCCCCGGCCAAGGTGGCGCGCGGCGCGCCGGGGATGCGGATCGGCGATCCCGGGCCGATGGGCCGCATCCTGATCCGCGGCGAGCCGGGCCACGCCATCATCCCCGAGCTGGCGCCGCTGCCGGCGGAACCGGTGATCGACAAGCCCGGCAAGGGCGCCTTCTTCGGCACCGACCTCGACCTGCTGCTGCGCAACCGCGGCATCGACACGCTGCTGGTCGCCGGCGTCACCACGGAGGTCTGCGTCCACACCACCGTGCGCGAGGCCAACGACCGCGGCTACCGCTGCGTCGTGCTCGCCGATTGCTGCGCCTCCTACTTCCCGGAATTCCACGCGGCGGCGCTGGCCATGGTGAAGGCCCAGGGCGGCGAGCGGGGCGGCATCTTCGGCTGGGTCTCGGCCTCCGCCCCGCTGCTCGCCGCCCTCGATGCCCCGCCGGCCGACTGAGGCGACGCCGCGACGCGCCCCGCCGGCCCTCGGGCACCCCGTCGATCCCCCTCGCGCGTCCGGCCGCGGAAACCGGCACGGGCGCCCAAGGAGCCTCCCCCGCCCACGCCAACCCACCGTCCCGGAAGGAAGCCCGCCCATGCGCAACGCGACCGCGACCGGCCTCCACCCCGCGCCTCCGGGGGCGGGCCCGCGCCTCTGGACCCCGGGCGACTGGAACGCCCTGTTCGGCTTCGGCACCAACATCCTGGTCAACCTGCTGACGCTGTCCGTGCTGCTGCGCTTCGTGCTGCACATGCCGGACGAGATCACCTTCGGCCGCATCCTGCCGGCGGCCGGGCTGATGCTGTTCCTCTCCACCGGCTACTACGCCTGGCTCGCCTGGCGCCTCGCCATCCGCACGGGCCGCGACGACGTGTGCGCCCTGCCCTCCGGCATCAGCGTGCCGCACATGTTCATCGTCACGCTCGTCGTCATGCTGCCCATCGCGACGCAGACCGGCGACCCGGTGAAGGGCTGGGAGGCGGGGCTCACCTGGGTGTTCATCCAGAGCTTCGTGCTGATGGCGGGCGGCTTCGTCGCCCCGGTGATCCGCCGCATCACGCCGCGCGCGGCGCTGCTCGGCACGCTGGCCGGCGTCTCGATCACCTTCATCTCCATGCGCCCGGCGCTGGAGATGTTCATGACACCGGTGATCGGCCTGCTCTGCTTCGGCGTGATCCTGGCGGCGTGGTTCGGCGCGACGCGCTACCCGCGCGGCATGCCGGCGGGCCTCGTCGCCATCGCGGTCGGCATGGTCGTGGCGTGGGTGTGCAACGCGCTCGGCCTGCCGATCGGGGGCGTGAACGGCGCGCGGCTGCTCGGCGCGCTGACGAATGTCGGCTTCCACGTGCCGATCCCGGCGGTCGGGCACGTCTTCGCCGGCTTCGAGTATCTCGGCGTCATCCTCGTCACCGCGATCCCGTTCGGCATCTACGACCTCGTCGAGGCCATGGACAACGTGGAGAGCGCCGAGGCCGCCGGCGACCACTACCCCACCACCCGCGTGCTGACCGCCGACGGCGTGGTCAGCCTGATCGGCTGCCTGATGGGCAACCCCTACATCAACGCGGTCTATATCGGCCATCCCGGCTGGAAGGCGATGGGCGGGCGCATCGGCTACTCGGCCGCCACCGGCGCGGTGGTGCTGGTGCTGACCTGGCTCGGCATCGCCGGCGTGCTGCTCGACCTCGTGCCCGTCGTCGCGATCTCGCCGATCCTGCTCTACATCGGCATGCTGATCGGCGCGCAGGCCTTCCAGGAGACGCCGAAGGCGCACGCCCCGGCCATCGTGCTCGCCTTCACGCCGCACCTCGCCGCCTGGGGCAAGAACCAGATCGACGGCGCCCTGGGCGCCGCGGGGCTGAACGCGCACGCGGTCGGGCTCGACAGGCTGGCGAGCCAGGGCGTGCTGTACCACGGGCTGGAGGTGCTGGGCGGCGGCGCCACGCTGGCCGGGCTGGTGCTGGCGGCGATCGGCGTCTTCGTGATCGAGCGGGAGTACCGGCGCGCCGCCGCCTTCGCGCTGGTGGGCGCGCTGCTCGCCTATCTCGGGCTGATGCATGGCGAGGCGGTGGGCGTGGGCAACGGGCTCGGCGTGGCGCCGGCGGTGGCGCTGGCCTACGCGATGCTGGCGGCCTTCCTGTTCACCTGCGGACGGGTGCCGGCGGCCCGGCCGGCGGCGCTGCCGGCGGCGGCGGAGTAGGCAGGCGCGGACGGGCAAGAACGGATCGCCGACGGGCGGACACGCCCGGCGGCGTGAATCCGCGCCGAGAACAATGAGCTACGGCGAACCGCAGTCCCGACCGGACTGCGGTTCGCCGAAGGCGACGCCTTCCCCGGCCCCGTCCGCCAGGGAGGACTCCGCCCTCCCCGCCCCCCCGCCAGGCGGGCGAGGCCCGGCCGGAACCCGATCCGTTCCGGGCCCGGGCGCACCGTCCGTCGGGGCCGGACGCGAACGCGGATTCCCCCTGCCCCGTGGACCTCGACGGGGGAAAGCGGCGCCTTCCTTCGGAAAGCCCCCGAAAGGGCTCCGGCGTCGGAGCCCCTCATTTCACCGGCGCGCAGGCCTCCTTCAGCCAGGCCGCCGTCGCCGCATCCACCAGCGGCGCCACCTCCGCCAGCACGCGGGCATGGTAGGCATCCAGCCAATCCCGCTCGAAGCCGGTGAGCAGCGCCGGCAGCAGCAGCTTCCGGTCGAAGGGGGCGAGCGTCAGCGTCTCGAATTCGAGGAAGGGCCGGCGCGCCTCGGGCAGCGCGGCCTCGCGCACCAGCAGCAGGTTCTCCAGCCGGATGCCGTAATGGCCCGGCAGGTAGTAGCCCGGCTCGTCGGAGAGGATCATCCCGGCCGCCAGCGGCACCGGCCGCGCCGCGCGCGAGAAGGCCACCGGCCCCTCGTGCACCGAGAGGAAGCTGCCGACGCCGTGGCCGGTGCCGTGGTCGTAGTCGAGGCCGATGTCCCAGAGCGGCCGGCGCGCGATGGCGTCGAGATGCGGCCCGGCGGCGCCGGCGGGGAAGCGCAGCGTCGCCAGCGCGATGTGGCCCCGCAGCACGCGCGTCACGTGGTCGCGCAGCGCGGCCGGCGCCTCGCCGGGGCCGGACCAGAGCGTGCGCGTCACGTCCGTCGTGCCGTCCAGGTACTGCGCGCCGGAATCGATCAGGTAGCATTCGTCCGGCCGGATCGGCCGGTCGCTTTCCGGCGTCGCGCGGTAGTGGACGATGGCGCCGTGCTCGCCGGCGCCGCTGATCGCCGGGAAGCTCTCGGCGCGGAACAGCGGCACCTCGCGGCGGAAGGCCAGCAGCCGCCCGGCGGCCGAGACCTCCGTCAGCTCGCCCTTCGGCGCCTCCGCCGCGAACCAGGCGAGGAAGCGCGCGAGCGCGGCGGCGTCGCGCCGGTGCGCGGCCCGGGCGCCCTCCTGCTCCACCGCGTTCTTGCACGCGCGCGGCAGTCGGCACGGGTCGTCGCCGGCGGCGACGGTCGCGCCGGCCGCGCGCAGCCGGCGGGCGAACCAGGCAGGCGTCGCCTCGGGGTCGATCCGCACCGTGCGCCCGGCCAGCGCGTCCAGCGCCGGCCCCAGCGCCTCGCGCCCCTGCACCGAGACGGCGTTGCCCAGATGCGCGCGCGTCTCCGCCGGCAGCTTGGCGGGGTCCATGAACAGGTCCACTTCGCCGTCCTCGTGCAGCAGCGCGAAGCCGAGCGCCAGCGGCGTGTGGTCGAGGTCGCCGCCACGCAGGTTCAGCAGCCACGCCACCGAGTGCGGGTCGGCCAGCACCGCCGCCTGCTGCCCGGCCTCGCGCAGCGCCCGCGCCGCCTCGGCGCGCTTGTCGGCGGCGTCGCGGCCGGCGAATTCCAGCGGGTGCGGCACGGCGGGCGCGGCGGGCGGCGCCGGGCGGTCGGTCCAGACCGCGTCCAGCGGGCTCGGCTCCAGCGGCACCAGGGTCACGCCCCCCGGTGCGTCCCCCGCTGCATCCGCCGGCGCATTTCCCGGGACGAGGCGGGCGAGCGCCGCCTCCGCGTGCAGCCACGGGTCGTAGCCGAGGCGCGCCCCGGCGGCATGCGCCGCCAGCCATTCCTTCGGCGGCGCCTCGGTGATGTGGCGCTGCTCCCAGAGCGCCGGATCCGCCTGCTGCGCCGCCTGAACCGTGTAGCGGCCATCGGTGAACAGCGCGGCGCGGTCGGCCAGCACGATGGCCAGCCCGGCGCTGCCGGTGAAGCCGGTGAGCCAGGCGAGCCGCTCGCCGGAGGGCGGCACGTACTCGCCGAGATACTCGTCGGCGCGCGGCACCAGGAAGCCGTCCACCCCGCGGCGCGCCAGCTCGGCTCGCAGGGCGGCGAGTCGGGCGCGGCCCCCATCGCCCGGAACCGTCATCGACCCACCCCGGAAAGCGTCAACATTTCGTCATCCATCCACAGTTTTTCATGCGTCAGACGCATGGCTCCAGCTTGCGGCCGCCGTTACCTCATCGACCGGATCGGACCTAGATTCGGCGCAGAAGAAGAGGCGACCCAAAGCGGCGCCAGCCACACGGCAGAGACGAGGACTTTCTACGATGCACACGAGCACCACCAAGCTCTGGATGGAGATCGTGCTCCCCAACCACCCGGTCTCCCAGGGTGCCCGACAGGTCGAGGCGCTGCAGCGCGAGGCCGCCCAGGCGCGGTACGACGAGTATGGCCGCAACCTGGCCGAATCCGCGGCGAATCTGCGCCGCTTCGGCACCAGGGTGGCCGCCGCCCTGCACCGCCTCGTCACCTGGCCGGCGCGGGCGCGCGCCATGGCCGAGCTGAACGAGCTGAACGACCGCGAGCTGGCCGATATCGGCCTGACCCGCGCCGACATCCGCCGGGTGGCGGGCTGAACGACGGCGGGGAAGGCCCGGCCTTCCCCGCGCCCCGTCCACCGGGGAGGGCGCCGTCCTCCCCGGGGCGGCGCCCTTGCCGACGGGGATGCCGGCCCGGCAGAATCGACCCGCCGCGCCGGCGCCCCGGATCAATGCGCCTCGGCCCAGCTCGCGCCATGGCCGAGCTCGGCCAGCAACGGCACGCGCAGCGTGGCGACGCTTTCCATCACGCGCTTCACCAGCGCCGCCGTGGCCTCCAGCTCGGCCTCCGGCACCTCGAACAGCAGCTCGTCGTGGACCTGCAGCAGCATGCGGGCGGCGAGGCCGGCATCGGCCAGCGCGGCGGGCATGCGCACCATGGCGCGCTTGATGATCTCGGCGGCGCCGCCCTGGAACGGCGCGTTGATCGCGGCGCGCTCGGCGCCCGCGCGGCGCATCGGGTCGCGGTTGCCGATCTCGGGGATCCAGAGGCGGCGCCCGAACGGCGTCAGCACGTAGCCGTTGAGGCGGGCATCCTCCTTGATCGATTCCATGAAGTCGCGGATGCCCGGGTACTGCGCGAAATAGGCGTCGATGATGCCGCGCGCCTCGCCCGGCCCGATGCCGAGCCGGCCGGCGAGGCCGAAGGCAGACATGCCGTAGATGATGCCGAAATTGATGGTCTTGGCGCGGCGGCGCGCCTCGCGGTCCACCGCGTCCGGCGGGATGCGGAAGATGTCGGCGGCGGTGCGCCGGTGGATGTCCTCGCCGCGCTCAAAGGCCGCGCGCAGCGAGGGCACCTCGGCCAGGTGCGCAAGCAGCCGCAGCTCGATCTGCGAGTAGTCGGCGGCGAGCAGCACGTTGCCGGGCTCGGCCACGAAGGCGCGGCGGATGCGGGCGCCCTCCTCCGTGCGGATCGGGATGTTCTGCAGGTTCGGCTCGGTCGAGGAGAGCCGGCCGGTGCTGGTGATCGCCATCGAGAAGTCGGTGTGGACGCGGCGGTCGCGCGGGTCGATCTGCGCGGTCAGCCCCTCCACGTAGGTGGACTTCAGCTTGGCGAGCTGGCGCCACTCCAGCACCTTGCGCGGCAGGGCGTGGCCCTGCCCGGCCAGCTCCTCCAGCACGGTGACGTCGGTGCCCCAGGCGCCGGTGGCCTTGCTGCGCCTGCCGCCCGGCAGCTTCATCTCGTCGAACAGGATCTCCCCGAGCTGCTTGGGCGAGCCGACGTTGAAGGGGCGGCCGGCGAGCTCGTGGATCTCCGTCTCGAAGGCGGCGAGGCGCGTGGTGAAGTCCTCGCCGATGCGGGCGAGTTCGTCGCCGTCCACGCGGATGCCGGCCAGCTCCATGTCGCGCAGCACGGCGACCATGCGCCGCTCGACCTGCTCGTAGAGGGCGAGCGCGGTCTCGGCGCGCAGTCGCGGGCGCAGCGCGTGCCAGAGGCGCAGCGTGACGTCCGCGTCCTCGGCGGCGTAGGCGGTGGCGCGGTCGAGCGGCACCTGCGCGAAGGGGATGCGGGCGCGGCCGGTGCCGGTCACCTCGTCATAGGCGATCGGCTGGTGGCCGAGATGCAGCACGGAAAGCTCGTCCATGCCGTGGCCGTGCCGGCCCGCCTCCAGGCTGTAGGAGATCAGCATGGTGTCGTCGACCGGCCAGACGGCGATGCCGCCCCGCTGCCCGCCCTCGGCCGCGTCCCCAACCGCGTCCCCGGCCTTTTCCCCGGTCTTTTCCCCGACCTTTTCCCCTTGGGGCCGGCTCAGCACCTCCAGGTCGTACTTGGCGTTGTGCAGCACCTTGAGGACCGTCGGGTCCTCCAGCAGCGGCCGCAGCGCGTCGAGCGCGGCGGCGGGCGAGATCTGCGGCGGGGGCGGCGTTTCCGAGGGCGACTCGGCGGGCACCTCGGGCGGCGGTTCCGGCGGGGCCAGCAGGTCGGCGGTGCCGTTGTCGGCGGCGGCCGCGGCCTTGCCCTTCCTCCCCTTCGGCTTCTCGGCCGGCGGCGGGGGCGGCGAGACGTGGCGCAGCGGGATGTAGCAGGCGCGGCCCGGCGCGGTGGCGAGCGAGACGCCGACGAGGTCGGCGTGCAGCGCGTCCAGGCTGCTGGTCTCGGTGTCGATCGCCACCATGCCGGCCTCGCGCGCGGCGGCGATCCAGCCGGCGAGGGCCTCCGGCGTGGTGACGGTCTCGTAGGGGCCGAAGGGGATGTCCTTCAGCCCGAGGGGCGCCGTGCCGGGCGGCGCGTCGGCGGCAACCGCGACAGGCGCGGTGGTCGCCGCCGTTCCCCCAGGCACGGGCGCCTGGGTGAAGCGCTGCGCCGGGATGGCGGCGCCGTCGCCGAGGCCGAGGCGCGCGAGCAGCGAGCGGAAGCCCTGGGCGCGCAGGAAGGCGGCGAGCGACGCCGATTCCGGCGCGCGGGCGAGCAGCGAGTCGAGCGGCACGGGCAGCGGCGCCGCGTCGTCCAGCGTGACGAGGCGCAGCGAGAGGCGCGCCTTGTCGGCGTTCTCCAGCAGCACCTGGCGGCGCTTGGGTTGCCTGATCGTCTCCGCCTTCGCCAGCAGAGTCTCCAGGTCGCCGAATTCGCCGATGAGCTGCGCCGCCGTCTTGATGCCGATGCCGGGCACGCCGGGCACGTTGTCGGTGGGATCGCCGGCCAGCGCCTGCACCTCGGGCACCTTGGCGGGCGGCACGCCGAAGCGTTCCAGCACCTCCGCCTCGCCGATCGGCTTCTGCTTGATCGGGTCGAGCATCCCGACGCCGGGGCGCACGAGCTGCATCAGGTCCTTGTCGGAGGAGACGATGGTGACGCGGCAGCCGCCCTCGGGGTGGGCCTCGCGGAAGGCGCGGGCATAGGCGGCGATCATGTCGTCCGCCTCGAAGCCGGGCTGCTCGATGCGGGCGACGCCGAGCGCCTCGGTGGCCTCGCGCACCAGCGCGAATTGCGGCACCAGCTCGGGCGGCGGCTCGGGGCGGTGGGCCTTGTAGTCGGGCGCGATCTCGTTGCGGAAGGTCACGCGGCTGGAATCGAACACCACGGCGATGTGGCTGCCGCGATGGTCGAGCAGGAAGCGCGAGAGCATCTGCGTGAAGCCGAACACGGCGTTCACGTGCACCCCGTCCGGCCGCGTCATCGGCGGCAGGGCATGGAAGGCGCGGAAGATGTAGCCGGAGCCATCCACCAGGATCAGGTGGCGCTCGCCCGGGGGGGCAGCGGCCGGAGGCGCATCGGCCGATGGGGTCTCGACCGGCGTCGGCGGCAGGGTGCCGGCGCCGCCCAAGTTCGGCGCCGCCTCGGCCCCGGCAGGCGCCGGGGCGGCGTCCGCCGGCCCCCCGGGCGACGGGGCCACGGCAACCTCCTGGGCGGCGTCGGTCTCGGCCATGCCGGGCTCAGTGCCCGCCGTCGTCGCCGAAGCCCTCGCGCAGCCGGAAGGTGCGCGAGCAGTAGGGGCAGCAGATCTCGCGGTCCACGATGCGCAGCCAGATGCGCGGGTGGCCGAGCGCGCCGCCGCCGCCGTCGCAGGGGACGGCGCGGTGCTCGACCATGATGACGTCCTCCGGAGTGACGCCGGGAACCGGGATGGGGGTGTAGCCGGTCTGCGTGCCGTCTTGCATCGGGCGCTCTACCTCGCGGCCAGGAAGGGGACAGTGGGTCAGGGACAGTCGGGGTGGATATAGCGGCGGGCGGCCGGAGGAACCAGGGAGGGCACCCGGGGAGACGGCCTCGGGCGGGGCGGAGAGCCGGCGGGTGGCCGCGGCCCGGCCGGGGCCGCGGCGGTCGTGCCCGGCCAGCCCGCAACGAACGATCGCCGCAGGATGCGCTGGACTCTGCCGGACGCCGGCCGCATCTGAGCCGGCGGCATGATGCACCGCGACAGGCCGTCCGCCCCCCTCCCCCACACCGCCCCGGGACGTCGCGGCCTGCTGTCGCTGCTGCCGGCGCTGGGCGTCGCGGCCTGCACGCCGCGGCTCATCCCGGCCGGGCCCGACATCGCCCCGCCGTTGCTGCGACGGGACGCGCTGGTGATGCCGGACGGTGCCCTGTTGCCGATGCGCGTCTGGCTGCCGGGCACCGCGACCGACCCCGGCGAGGATGCCCGGCCGGTGGCGGGGGCCGGCGTGGCGCCGGCGACCGATGCGCCCCCGGCCGGACCCGTCGGCGTCGGGAGGCTGGCGGCGGCCTCGCCCGGCGCCTGGTCCGGCATCGCGCCAGCCGCCCCGCCGGGGTCGGCACCGCGGGGCACGCCGACGGCGCCGCGCGCGGTGGTGCTGGCGCTGCACGGCTTCAACGACTCGCGCAATTTCATGGAGCTGCCGGCGCCGGACCTGACGCGCGCCGGCATCGCCGTCTACGCCTACGACCAGCGCGGCTTCGGCGGGGCGCCGCATCGCGGCATCTGGCCGGGGCCGGAGACGCTGGCGCGCGACGCGGCGGCGGCGGCGCGTCTGGTGGGCGCGCGGCATCCGGGCGTGCCGCTGTTCCTGATGGGCGAGAGCATGGGCGGGGCGGTGCTGATGCTGGCCGCCACCCTGCCCGACCCGCCGCGCGCGGACGGGATCGTGCTGCTGGCCCCGGCCGTCTGGGGGCGGGAGACGATGAGCCCGGCGATGCGCTGGGTGCTGCGGCTGGCGGCGCACACCATCCCGCTGGTCGGCTTCGGCGGCAGCGCCGGCGGCATCACGCCCACCGACAACGACGAGGCGCTGCTGCGGCTGTGGCGGGACCCGCTGACCATCCGCAACACGCGCGTCGACGCCGCCTGGGGGCTGCTGGCGCTGATGGACGCGGCGGTGGCGGCGGCGCCGCGCTTCGGCCTGCCGGCGGCGGATGGCCGGCCGGCGCCGCCCGCGCTGTTCCTCTACGGCGCGCGGGACGAGCTGGTGCCGGAGCGCGCGACGCTCTTCGCCCTGGACGCCATGCCGGGACTGCAAGCGGACCGCCGGGCAGCGGAGAGCGTGGCGGGGCGTGACGCGCCGGGTCGTGGCGGGGCCGGCGTGCCGGGCCCCGCCATGCCGGCGGGTGCGGGCGGCGGGGGCTCCGGGAATGCCGCGCCGCTGCGTCTGGGCTACTACGAGGAGGGCTACCACTTCCTGCTGCGCGACCGGAACGCCGCGGCGGTGCTGCGGGACGTGGTAGCCTGGATCGGCGACCGCGACGCCCCCCTGCCCTCGGGCGCGGACGCGGCCGCCGCCGCCTGGCTCGCGAGGGTGCAGCACCGCCCCGGCTGAGCGCATGGCGAGGTACGGCGCCGCGCCGCGGCGCGATGGCGGGGTACCGCGCCCCGGCTGCGGCACGACGGGAAGGAGAGGCGTGATTCTCCCCGCTTTTCGCCGAAATCGCCGGTTGTTAGAGTGTTCGGCCCTGCCGGGCCGGTGCGCCGCCACCCGGCGGGGACAGGGGGATCTCGGCGACCCTGCGTTCCCCGTCGCCCCCAAGGGGGCATGCCGGGGGCCGCGGGCCGCCCTTGCTGGAAGCGGGTGCCATGAAGTTCACGGTGGACCGGGCGGTGCTGCTCAAGGCGCTCGCGCATGTGCAGAGCGTGGTGGAGCGGCGCAACACGATCCCGATCCTGGCCAACGTCCTGCTGGAGGCCCGGGACGACGCGCTGCGGCTGACCGCGACGGACATGGAGATCGCGATCGTCGAGGAGGTGCCGGGCGTGCAGGTGGCGCGCGCGGGGCGCATCACCGCCCCGGCCGCGACGCTCTACGAGATCGTGCGCAAGCTGCCCGACGGGGCGCGGGTGGAGTTCGACCAGTCCGGCGACGCGCCGCTGGCGCTGCGCGCGGGGCGCTTCGCCACCTCGCTGATGGTGCTGCCGGTGGACGAGTTCCCCTCGATGACCGAAGGGAAGCTGCCGCACCAGTTCGCCCTGCCCGCCGCCGTGCTGCGCAACCTGATCGACCGCACCCGCTTCGCCATCTCCACCGAGGAGACGCGCTACTACCTCAACGGCATCTACCTCCACACCACGGAGGCCGAGGGCCGGCCGGTGCTGCGCGCGGTCGCGACGGACGGGCACCGCCTCGCGCGCGTCGAGGTCGACCTGCCGGAGGGCGCGGCGGGGATGCCGGGCGTGATCGTGCCGCGCAAGACCGTGGCCGAGCTGCGCAAGCTGGCCGAGGACGTGGGCGGCGAGGACCCGATCCAGGTGGCGCTCTCCGACACCAAGATCCGCTTCAGCTTCGGCACGGTGAACCTGACCAGCAAGCTGATCGACGGCACCTTCCCTGAGTACGAGCGCGTGATCCCGCGCGGCAACGACCGGGTGCTGCGCGTCGGCAAGAAGGAGTTCTCGGAGGCGGTGGGGCGCGTCGCCGCCATCTCCTCGGAGCGGTCGCGGCCGGTGAAGCTGGCGCTGGCCAGGCACCACCTGCTGCTCTCCGCCGCCTCGCCCGAGCAGGGCCAGGCGCAGGAGGAGCTGGACAGCGACAGCGTGAGCTACGACGCCGGGCCGCTCGAGATCGGCTTCCAGGCCCGCTACCTCAACGACATCACCGACCAGATCGCCGAGCAGGTGGAGTTCCGCTTCGCCGACGGCTCGGCCCCCACCATCGTCACGGACGCGGCGCGGCCGGAGGCGCTCTACGTGCTGATGCCGATGCGGGTCTAGGCGGGCCTCCGCGGGGCCGGACGGGGCTCCGCCCCGGACCCCGCCGGGAGGCGCTGCCTCCCCGGACCCTCCGCCAAGGGGCGAAGCCCCCTTGGAACCCCCTTTACGTCAAGACGGCTCGGCGTGGCCGCCACGGTGGTCTTTTATCGAACGGGGGTCTCGAAGGGGGCTTCGCCCCTTCGCGGGATGGGACCAGGGAAGGGCGGCACCCTTCCCGGCGGGGTCCGGGGCGGAGCCCCGTCTGGTGGAGCGCAAGCGCATGGGCGTACTGGTCGATGGCGTCTGGCAGGACCGCTGGTACGACACGGCGGCCTCCGGCGGCCGGTTCCGGCGCGAGGCCAGCCGCTTCCGGAACTGGATCACGCCGGACGGCAGCCCCGGCCCGACCGGCGAGGGAGGCTTCGCGGCCGAGCCCGGGCGGTACCACCTCTACGTCTCGCGCGCCTGCCCCTGGGCGCACCGGACGACGATTTTCCGGGCGCTGAAGGGGCTGGAGGCGATGGTCGGCCTCTCCGTCACCCACTGGCTGATGGCCGATGAGGGCTGGACCTTCGCCCCCGGCCCCGGCGTGGTGCCGGACGCGGTGAACGGCGTGACCGCGATCCACCAGCTCTACACGCTGGCCGACCCGAAGGCGTCGGGCCGCGCCACCGTGCCGGTGCTGTGGGACAAGGTGCGGCAGACCATCGTCAGCAACGAATCCGCCGAGATCGTCCGCATGTTCAACGGCGCCTTCGACGGGGTGGGCGCGCGCCCCGGCGACTGGTATCCGGCGCCGCTGCGGGACGAGATCGACGCGCTGAACGCGCGGATCTACGACACGGTGAACAACGGCGTGTACAAGGCCGGCTTCGCCACCACGCAGGCCGCCTACGCGGAGGCGGTGGGACCGCTGTTCGAGACCCTGGACTGGCTGGAGGACCGGCTCTCGCGCCAGCCCTTCCTGTGCGGCGCGTCGCCGACCGAGGCGGACTGGCGCCTCTTCACCACGCTGCTGCGCTTCGACCCCGTCTATGTCGGGCACTTCAAGTGCAACCTGCGGCGCCTCGTGGACTACCCGGCGCTCTGGGCCTGCACGCGCGCGCTGTACCAGTGGCCCGGCGTGCGCGAGACGGTGAATTTCGAGCACATCAAGCGGCACTACTACGAAAGCCACCGCACGATAAACCCGACCGGGATCGTGCCGCTGGGACCGCTGCTGGACTTCGAGGCGCCGCCGGGGCGGTAGCGCGGGAGGCGGCCATGGGCGGGGCTGACGGGGAAGGCGGGGCGCTCGACGCGGAGCTGCTGGCCCTGCTGCTGCGGGACGGCGACGAGGAGGCGCGCGAGCGGCTGGCGCGCGACCCCGCGACGCCGCGGGAGGCGCTGCTGCTGCTGGCGCGCGACGCGGACGCGCGGGTGCGCCGGCTGGTGGCGTGCAACCCGTCGGCCCCGGCCGAGGCGCTGGCGATGCTGGCGGCGGATGCGAACGCCTACACGCGGGAGGCGGTGGCACGGCGCGAGGCGGCGCCGGCCGAGGCGCTGGATGCCCTCGCGCGCGATCCCTGGGCGGGCACGCGGCTGGCGGCGGCGGGGAACCCGATGACGCCGCCCGGGGCGCTCGACGCGCTGGCCGGCGACGGGCAGGAAGAGGTGCGCTGGAAGGTGGCGGAGAACCCAGCGACGCCCGCCGCGACGCTGGCGGCGCTGGCCCGTGCCGGAGACGAGTTCACGCGCTGGCGGGTGGCGGAGAACCCGTCGGCACCAGCCGGGACGCTGGCGGCGCTGGCCCTGGATGCCAGCGTCGAGGTGCGGGCACGGGTGGCGGCGCATGCCGGCACGCCGGCCGGGGCGCTGGCGCTGCTGGCGCGCGACGGGAATGCCTGGGTGCGCGGTGTGGCGGTGCGCAGGGCGGCGGCGCAGAAGTTGGCGGCGGCCGAGCCCGGCCGCCGGGCCGAAGGCTGAAGCCCGGACGGACCAGCGCGCCGGGCGGACCAGCGCGCCGGGCGGACCAGCGCGCCGGCCCGGCCGGGCCGGCGACGACGGCCCGCCGCCCGCGCGGCGCGGGCGGTCAGACCTTCTCGACCTGGGCGTATTCCAGCTCGACCGGCGTGGAGCGGCCGAAGATCGAGACCGAGACCTTCACGCGTCCGCGCTCCTCGTCCACTTCCTCCACCACGCCGTTGAAGGAGGTGAAGGGGCCGTCGGCGACGCGGACCTGCTCGCCCACCTCGTAGACCACGGCGGGGCGCTTGGGCTTGTCCACGCCCTCCTGCACCTGCTTGACGATGCGCTGGGCCTCGGCCTCGGTGATCGGGCTCGGCTTGTTGCGGGCGCCGAGGAAGCCGGTGACCTTGGGCGTGTCCTTGACGAGGTGCCAGGCCTCGTCGCTCATCGCCATCTTCACCAGCACGTAGCCGGGGAAGAACTTCCGCTCGGAGTTGATCTTCTGCCCGCGCCGGACCTCGGTCACCTCCTCGGAGGGGACCAGGATGTCGCCGAAGCGGTCGGCGAGGCCCTTCTGCGCCGCCTGCTCCTTGATCTGCTGGGCGATCTTCTTCTCGAAGCCCGAGTAGACGTGGACGACGTACCACCGCATGTCGGTCATGGCCTGCCCTCCCCTACGCGCCGAAGCCGAACAGGCCGCGCATGCCGAGTGCCACGAGCTGATCCACCAGCAGGAAGAACACAGCAGCCACCGCCGACATGGCCAGAACCAGCCCGGTCGTGATCATGGTTTCCTTGCGCGTCGGCCAGGTGACCTTGGCCACCTCCTGACGCACCTCCCGGACGAACCGCACGGGATCGAGCTTCGCCAATTCCGGTTCCTCAGCATGGTTCTGCCCGTGTCGCCCCGGCGGCCCACCCCGCGGACCGTCCGGGCAACGCCGGCGGGTCGGGATGGTTCGGGACCGGCACGGGCCGGTGGCAACGCAGTCGGGGCGGCAAGGCGCCGGATTGCCCGGTGCCGTGCCGCCCCGCTTCACGTCCGGTAGCGGCGCCCGGATCGCCTCCGGGAGATCCCTGGCCGGGAGGTCCCTGGGGCGGCGGCGGACGCCGGAAGCTGGCAGGGGTGGAGGGTCTCGAACCCCCAACCTCCGGTTTTGGAGACCGGCGCTCTAGCCAATTGAGCTACACCCCTGAAGCCCCGGGCCGCGTCGCGGCGGCCGGGGCGGGCGCGACGGAATGCCCCGTCGCGCCCCGCTTGGCAAGAGGCTACTTCGCGATGCCCCTTACTTGGTAATCGAGGCGACGACGCCGGCGCCGACGGTGCGGCCGCCCTCGCGGATGGC
>NZ_JALPRX010000131.1 GCF_023223525.1 Roseomonas acroporae
CTCAAGACGCGCGCGGCCCCGGTGGTGATCCACGGCGCGCCGCTGGCTGGGGGCGAGTGGCGGGTGCTGGAGGACGGCCCGGCGCGGCTGCGCATGGAGCAGTGGCGGGACGGCACGCTGCGTGCCCGGCTCGCCGCATGAGCGGCGCTGCACGCTTCACGGAGCGGGACGCCGCGACCCCGGCAGGCCCGGGGCGACCCACCGGATGTCCCCCGGGGCAGCCCGAGGTGCGCGGCTTCTTCGACCCGCGCACCTGGAGCGTCCAGTACGTCGTCGCCGACCCGGCG
>NZ_JALPRX010000132.1 GCF_023223525.1 Roseomonas acroporae
CGGAGCGGGACGCCGCGACCCCGGCAGGCCCGGGGCGACCCACCGGATGTCCCCCGGGGCAGCCCGAGGTGCGCGGCTTCTTCGACCCGCGCACCTGGAGCGTCCAGTACGTCGTCGCCGACCCGGCGACACGGCGCTGCGCCATCGTCGACCCGGTGCTGGACTACGACGAGAAGTCGGGCACCATCGCCACGCGCAGCGCCGACGCCATCCTGGACCATCTCGTCGCGCATGATCTCCGCGTGGACTGGATCCTCGACACGCACCCGCATGCCGACCATCTCTCCGCCGCCGCCTATCTCCGGCAGCGCACCGGCGCGCCGACGGCGATCGGCGAGCATGTCGTCGCGGTGCAGCGGCTCTGGCAGGAGATCTATGGCCTGCCAGACCTCGCCGCCGACGGCTCGCAATGGGACCGTCTCTTCGCCGCCGGCGACCGGTTCCGGATCGGCTCGCTGGAAGGGCGTGTGCTGTTCTCGCCGGGGCACACGCTGGCCTCCATCACCTACGTGATCGGCGATGCCGCCTTCGTGCACGACACGCTTTTCATGCCCGATGGCGGCACGGCGCGCGCCGACTTCCCGGGCGGCAGCGCGCGGCGGCTCTGGCATTCCATCCAGGAGATCCTCGCCCTGCCGGAAGAGACCCGGCTCTTCACTGGCCACGACTACCAGCCCGGCGGCCGGGAGCCGCGCTGGGAAAGCAGCGTGGCCGAGCAGAAGCGCCGCAACCCGCATCTTGCCGGGCAGGACGAGGAATCCTTCATGGACATGCGCGAGGCGCGCGACGCCGTGCTGCCGATGCCGCGCCTGATCCTGCACGCGCTGCAGGTGAACATACGCGGTGGCCGGCTGCCGCGGCCAGAGGCGAACGGACGCCGCTACCTGCGTATCCCGCTCGGGGCCCTGGAGGGTGCGGCGTGGTAACGGCCGGTCGGGCGCGATGGCCCGGCTGTCAGGGCTGGTACTCGGGTTCCTCGAGATAGCCTGCGCCATCACCTCGCGTGCCGCTGGAGGCCGCCGGGCCGGCATCTGCGGCCTGGCGGGTCGTGTCCTGACGGGTTCCCGGGCCGGAACATGCTGCGAGGAGGCACGCGAGGCCGAGGGCGGGGAGCAGCCTCGTGGGCGGGATGCTTCGCATGCCGGGTTCTCCGCGTCGGTTGCACAGGGCCTGGGGGACAGGCAGCGCCACACCATCGTGGCCGACACGCCGTCGGTCTTGTCGCGGCGTGCCGCGGCGCGGCCGGCCGGACCGGCCCCGTCGCCATGGCCCCGTCGTGGCCGCGATCGTCAGGTCGCCGAGAGGCGGCCGACCCCGCCGGCAAACTCCTCGATGCGCTGGAGCAGGAAGGCGTGGCTGGCGCCAGTGTAGAGAACCAGCCTGGCGTTAGGCGCTCCCTGGGGCAGCACGCAGGAGCGGTAGGCCGGCAGCATCACGCCATGGGCGCCGCTGGCGAGAAGCGGCATGCGAGATGTCGATCCGATCGACCATGAAGGCTCGGACATCGCCTTTCTCCATCTCGATGCAGGGTTGCGGCGGGCGCCAGGCTTGCGGCGCCGACGGCGGGCGCCCGTTGGCGCGGTGCTCGTCCATGGCGCCGCGGCGCAGGCCAGGCCCGCCGATCGGTCGCCCATGGATCGCCCAATGGCTTGCACCGTGCGTGCGGGCCTTCAGCGTTCGCGGCGCAGGATGGCCGCTACGTGCAGCGCCGCCGCCTCCGGGTGCTGGTGGTGCGGCGCGTTGCCTGCGGAGGGGAAGGTCAGCAGGTGCAGGCTCGGCAACTGCCCGCTGAGCGCGTACCAGTTCTCGATGGGGAAGCCGATGTCGTGATCGCCACCGAGATGCAGGATCGGCAGCGCGGTCGTGCGTAGCGCCGCCAGCACGAAGTCGGCCGGGAAAAGCGGCTGGCGTGGCCCGTCGCCGAGTTGCGCCGCCGCCCATTCGGCCGGAACGGGGTCGCCGGAAGCGGGCCACCGGCCGATCCGCTCCGCCGAGCGGCGCGCCGCCGTCCGGCTGGGCGCGGAGGTGGGCACGAAGTACAGCGCCGTCTCGGTCTCGAGATCCGGCTCCGGCAGGGTCGCGAGATCGTAGTAGCGCTGGCTCGGCAGCCGCGCATTCGGGCCAGGCGGCACCGTGCCGATCAGCACGGCATGGCTGAGCAGCGCCGGGAAGGTCGCGACCGCCACCTGGGCCACCATGCCGCCCAGCGACCAGCCCCCCACGGCCGCGCGGCGCAGATCGAGCGCGAGCAGCAGCGCGCGCACCTCCTCCGCCAGCGCGATCGGGTTGTAGCGCCGCTCGCCCGTGGAGAGGCCCAGGCCGCCGTAGTCGAACAGGATCACCTCGATCCCCGTGGCGGCGAGGGCGTCGATGAAGGCCGGGTCCCAGCACGCCATGGTGCCGCGGAACCGGTTGCAGAGCAGCAGCGGTCGGCCCGCGCCGATGCGGCGGTAGGCGAGCCGGTGCTCCCCGACCTCGATGTGCCGGATCGGCGCCTCGACGGCACCGCCGCGCTTCGTCCTGCAACCTCGTCGCATGAACCTTCCGGCCTTCATCGCGTCCCGGTGGCCGGGCCGGACGGGGATGCCGGCCGCGCCGGCGGGCCGGCAGCATCGGCACCCCGAGGGCGGGCCGATTGTCCGCGCGTCCTCCGGCGGCCCGGAGAACGGGCGGCAGCGCCCGGGCCCGTCGATCCCGTCCCGTGCCGACCTCTCGGCGGGCTCCCGTGGCCGGGCCGTTTTTGCATCGCTTTACTCACGCCCCGCCGCCGGCGCAGCGCATCAGGAACGTCGTTCGGCGGGCGCCCTGCCGCCCGCACCGAGGACAGGAGCGACGGCCATGATGCAGCTTCCCGCGGTTCCGGCGGTGCCGCTCCCACCCTGTCCCGCCGGGCTGCCGCACCCGGACGCGGCGCGGCATCCGGATGGCGCACCATCGGACGCGGCCGCCGCCACGCCGGGTGGCCTCGCGGCCTGGCAGGTGCGGCGAGTGCGACGACTGGTGGCGGAACGCCTGTCGGAGCCGCTGTCGGTCATGGAGATGGCGTCGGCGGCACGGCTGAGCCGCAGCGCCTTCTTCCGCGGCTTCGGCGCGAGCTTCGGCTGCGCGCCGCATGCCTGGCTGCTGGAGCAGCGCATCGAGCGCGCCAAGCGGATGATGCGCGACGGCGAGGAGCCGCTGGCGCAGATCGCCCTGGCCTGCGGCTTGGCCGACCAGGCGCACCTGTCGCGCGTCTTCCGCCGCCATGCCGGCGAGACGCCGAGCCGGTGGCGGCGCGCCGCGGCGGCGTGCCCGGCCGCATGAAGGAGGGCGACGGCCAAAGCGTACCGTCCTAGTCCCGTCCGGGCCTGCCGGGGCATCCTGCCGCGGCGCCGCCATCCGTGGCCGCGCCGCCGGAGGGAATGGAGGGCCGGATTGACGACGGAAAGCCTGGAATTCGGATCGTTCCGCCTGGACCCGGCTCAGGGGCGCGTGACCAAGGCGGGACGTCCGCTGCCGCTCGGCGCCCGCGCCATCGCCATCCTGCGGCTGCTCGCCGAACGCGCCCCGGCGGCGGTCGGCGCGCCGGAGATCATGGGCCGCGTCTGGCCCGACCTCTTCGTCGAGGAGGCGAACATCCGCGTCCACGTCTCGGCGTTGCGCAAGGCGCTGGGCGAGGGGCACGGCATCGTCAACCATCCCGGCCGGGGCTACGCGCTGTCCCTCGCCGTGCGCGCGGGCGGGAGAGACGGCGCGCTGTCCCGGCCCGGCGCCACGCTGGTCGGCCGCGAGGCCGACATCGCCGCGCTGGGCGCGCTGCTGCCGCGGCAGCGGCTGACCACGCTCCTGGGCGTGGGCGGGGTGGGCAAGACGAGCCTCGCCCTGGCGGTGGCGCAGGACCTCGCCGGCAGCTTCGCGCAGGGCGTCACCCTGGTCGATCTCTCGGCACTGCCGGACGCCTCGCTCGCGGTCGGACGGGTCGCCACCACGCTCGGCCTGCGGCTGGCCGACGCCGATTCCGCCGCCGAGCTGGCGGCGGCGCTGCGCGACCAGCAGCGCCTGCTGATCCTCGACACCTGCGAGCACGTGCTCGACGGCATCGCGCCCCTGGCGGAACGGTTTCAGACCGAGGCCCCGGCGCTGCGGCTGCTCGCCACCAGCCGGGAGCCGCTGCGAGTGGAGGGCGAGTACCTGTACCGCCTCGCGCCGCTGGCCCTGCCGGCCGGGGAGACGGCGGCGGACGCGGCGGCGGCGCCCGCCATGCGGCTGCTGCTCGAACGCGCCGCCGCCGGCGACCCGCCCTGGTGGCCCGGGGCGGCGGAGCTGCCGCTCGCCATCCGCCTGTGCAGGGCGCTGGACGGGATCCCGCTGGCGATCGAGCTGGCTGCCGCGCGGCTCGGCACGCTGCCGCTGGCGACGCTGGTGCAGGACCTTTCGCGGCAGCTCGCGACCCCCGTTCCGGGGCAGGCGCCGGTGGTCGACCGGCACCGCACCCTGGCCGCCACGTTGGACTGGAGCCACCGGCTGCTGCCGGCGGCCGAACGTTCCCTGCTGCTACGGCTCGGCATCTTCCGCGGTCCCTTCACCCTGGCGGGCGCGGTCGCGGTGGGGGCCGCCACGGGCACGGCGCCCGGCGCCGGGAACGCGGCGCCGCGGCCGGCCGAGGTGGCCGAGGCCCTGGCCGAGTTGATCGACCGTTCCCTGGTCGCTGCCGATCTCGGCGGCGAGCAGCCCTGGTACCGGCTGCTCGACACGATCCGCGACGACGCGGCGGCCAGGCTGGCCGCGAGCGGCGACCGTCCGGCCGTGGCCCGGTGCCATCTGGACCGTGTGCGCGCGCGGCTGGAAGACCTGGCCACGCCGCGCCCCATGCCGCCGGAGCAGCGGCAGCGGGAGAACCGGCGCCTGCTGGACGACCTGCTGGCCGCGCTGGACTGGGCCTTCGGCCCGGAAGGGGATGCCGCGGCCGGCGTGCGGCTGGCGGCGGCGGCGGGGCCGTTCTTCATGCAGCTCACGCTCGTCGGCGAGAACCGGCGGCAGGCCGGGCGCGCCCTCGCCGCGCTGGCCGGGGGTGCGCCGCCCGACCCGGTGGCCGAGACGCGCCTGCTGGCGACGCTGGCGCTGGCCACCTTCCATGCCGACGGGCCGACGCAAGCGGTGCGCGACGCCTATGCGCGGGCGCTCGCCCTCGCCGAGCGGGCCGGCGACCTGCCGATGCGCCGGCACAGCCTGTGGGGCCTCTGGACCTGGCATTTCGGCGAGGCGCGCTACGCCGAGGCGCTGCACCTCATCCGCGACTACGCGGACTGCACGCCGCCGGACCAGGACCCGCTGTACATCGTCGACCGCGCCACCGGCATGACGCTCACCTTCCTGGGAGAGCTGTCCGAGGGGCGGCGCCATGCCGAGCGAGTGCTGGCCCGCCCGGCGCCGCAGGGCGGCAACATCCTCGGCGCCTACCAGTTCGAGCCGCGCTCGGCCACGCGGGCGCTGCTGGCGCGCACGCTCTGGCTGCAGGGCTGCGCCGACCAGGCGCGCGACGCGGCGCGCGAGAGCCTGGAGGAGGCGAGGGCGAGCGGCCACGGCCTGTCGCTGTGCTTCTCGCTGACCGTCGGCCACTGCCTCATCGCCATGCTGGCGGCCGAGCCGGCGGCGGCGCTGGAGGGCGCCGCGCTGCTGCTGGAGACGGCGCGGCGCGACGGCCTGCCCTTCTGGGGCCGCTACGGCACGATCCTGCGGCAGGCCGCCTCGGCGATGCTGGGCCGGCCCCAGGCGCCACGCGGGGAATTCCTGGCGGCCGAGCCGTGGAGCGCGGGGCACCGGGAATTCCTCGCCGTGCTCGGCCTCGGGCACCATGGCCCGGACGGGATAGACCTGATCGACCCGGATCGCCCGAGCTGGATCATGCCGGAGGTGCTGCGCCTGGAGGCCATGGCCTGCGCGCGGACGGCCCCGGCGCGCGCCGCCCTGCTGCTCGACCGCGCCGCCGCCATGGCCGAGGCGCAGGGTGCAGGCTTCTGGACGCTGCGCGTCGCCCTGAGCCGGGCGCAGGCGCTCGACGGGTGCGGCGATGCGGCCCGTGCCGAGGCGGCGCGGGCCGGCGTGGCGGCGGCGCTGGAGCGGCTCACCGAAGGCTTCGACACGCCCGACCGGCTGGCCGCGGAGCGTTTCCTGCGCGGCCCGCCCCGCTGCGCCACGGCGGCCTGAGGTCGGAGCGTCCCCCGGGGGCACCCTGCGAGCGCAGGGTCAGGCGGCCGCGTCGTCGAGCACCTGGCGGGCGGCGCGCAGATCCGGCAGCTCCTGCCCCTCGGTGCGGGCCGCGACGACGGGCGCCAGCAGCGCCCGGGCGGCGCCGGCCTCGCCGCCCCGGCGCAGCAGCCGCGCTAGGCTGGTGGCGCAGCGCAGCGCCCAGGCGTGCATCCCCCGCCGCTCCGCCAGTGCCAGCGCCTCCCGCAGGATGCGCTCGGCGACGCGCGCCACCCCCGGCTCGCCGCCGGCGCGTTGCAGCAGCGTCTCGGCCTTCACCCGCAGCAATTCAGGCGCACACCAGGGGGCGAGGCCCGCCTCGGCGCGCGCGATGGTCGCGGGGTCGGCCAGGGCCGGGTGGATGGTGCCGAGCAGCTCCAGGTGGAAGGGCGTCAGCTCCAGGCCACGCGGCCGTGCCGGCGGCGCGTCGAGGGCGCTCTCGAAGCAGCGGCCCCAGCCCTGCCAATAGGGCATGCGGTGACGCAGGCCGGTCGCGGTCAGTCGCGCCGCCAGCGCCGCCGCCGCCGGGTCGCCGTTCCAGATCGCGACCGGGCAGGCGGCGAAGGTCAGGCAGTAGGCCAGGGTCAGCGGGCGGTCGACCACCTCCGCGCGCCGCAGCGCCGCCCGCGCCACGTCCCAGGCCTGTGCCGGCCGCCCCTCCAGCCAGAGCAGCCGGGCATGCAGGGCGAGCGTGGCGGTCTCCAGGTCGATCGGCATGTCGTGCCGGTCCGCCTCCTCCGCGTCCCGCAGCCTGGCATCGACGAGGCGGCGGGCCGTCGCGAGGTCGCCGGCGAAATAGGCCGTCAGGCTGGCCATGCGCTGGTGCATCCGCGCCAGCCGGCCGTCAGGGGCCGGCAGCACCGCGATGCGGCGGCCCATGTCGGCCACCACCGCCTCGTTGGCGGCGACCTCGCCGGCCATGTTGCGGCTCATCCACAGGCCGGCGGTCGCCGTGATGGCCAGGGCGGCGTCACCGGCGGCGTCGGCGATCTCGATCGCCTGGCGCAGATGCTCGGTCATCAGCGTGACCTCGCCGGTGTTGTGCAGGATCGCCGTGCCGGCCGCGACGTGCAGCCGCGCCGCCGCAGCCGTCCGTGCCTCGCCCGTCGCCGCCAGCCGCGCCAGGGCGGTCTCCAGCCGCTGGCGGTACTCGGCCATCGCGTTCAGCTCCAGCCAGATCGGGGCGGAGCCGGCGAGCAGGCGAAGCCCCAGCGCCGCCTCCCCCGACGGCCCGAAGGCCCAGTCGGTCGCGGCGCGCAACTCGTAGGGCAGGTGGTCGTGGCGGGCGCGCCAGGCTGGCAGCGGCAGCAGCGGCCGCGCCGCCTCGGCGGCCTCCACCTGGGCCAGCACCTGCAGGGCGTGCCGGCGCTGCATCGCCGCCGCCTCGCCGCTGCCGGCCAGCTTCTCCGCCGCGTAGGCGCGGGTGATCTCCAGCAGGCGGCGGCGTGGCGCGGTCTCGTCCGCGGCGCCGGCGGGCACGAGCAGCGACTTGCCCTCCAGCCGGCGCAGCGCCCGCTCCAGCGTCACGGGATCCGGCTCGTCGAGCACCGCGTGGACCGCCTCGGCGGTGAAGGGGCCGGCGAAGACGGAGAGCCGGCGCAGCAGCCGCCGGTCCTCGGGCGACAGCGCGTCGTGGCTCCAGTCGAGCGTGGCACGCATCGTGCGGTGACGGGGCGCGACGCCGCGGCGCGCCCCGCCCGACACCGCCAGCAGGTCGGCCATGCCGGCCGCGAGCCCGGCGATGCCGAACATGTCGATCCGCGCCGCGGCGAGGCCGATGGCCAGCGGCAGCCCGTCCAGCCGCCGGCAGAGCCCGGCCAGCGCCGCCGCGTCGGCCTCGGCCGGCCGGAATTCGCCCAGGCGGGCGGCGGCGCGCTGCACGAAGAGCTGCGCCGCCGGCCAGGCCAGCACCGCGGCCAGGCTTGCCGGCGCCTCCGCCGGCGGCACGGCGAGCGGGGCGAGCGGATGCAGCCACTCGCCGGGCGCCTGAAGCGCCTCGCGGCTGGTCGCCAGCAGGCGCAGCACGAGGCTGCCTGCCAGCAGGCGGACGGCGAGGTCACCGGCCGCCAGGGCCAGGTGCTCCGCACCGTCGAGCAGCAGCAGTGTCTCCCGGTCCCGCAGCGCGATGCCGATCTCGGCCACCGGGTCGATGCCCGGGGTGCCGAGGCCGAAGGCGCTCGCCACCGCCGCCGGCAGCAGCGATTCCTCGGAAATCGTGGCGAGGTCGAGGAAATGCACGCGCCGGCCCGGCGCGACCGCCTCCCACGCGGCCGCCGCGGCCAGGGCGAGGCTGGTCTTGCCGATGCCGCCGGCGCCGGTCAGCGTGAGCAGGCGCCGCTCCGTCAGGCGCTGCGCCAGCAGGGCGAGTTCGGCCTTGCGCCCGATCAGCGGGACGAGCAGGGGCGGCGGCCGCCCGGCGGCCTCGTCGGCAACGCTCAGCAGCGCCGGCGGCTCGGCCAGGGCACGCACCGGCAGGGCGAACTGGTAGCCCCGGCCCGGGATGTTGAGGATCGCCCGGCCGCCGCCCGGCGTTGCCGCCAGGGCCCGCCGCAGCGCGGCCATCTGCACGCGCAGGTTGGCCTCCAGGCGCAGCACGCCGGGCCAGGCGCTCGCCATCAGCGCGGCGGTGCCGACCACCGTGCCGGGCTGCTCCAGCAGCCGGGCGAGCAGGCCGCGCGCCGGGCCGCTCAGCGCCACGGGCTGATCGTGCAGCAGCAGGATCCGGCCTTCCGGCCGGAAGACGAAATCCCCGAAGGCGACCGGCGCTCCTCGCCCGTCATCCGTCACGGCGGCCCGTCGTCAGGGCATTGCCGAGCCGGGCACGCTCGCCCGGCGGCTCGGGGAATGCACGGGAGCAAGGGCCGGAGCGGTAGACCATGACCGTGGCGACCGCACACATGGCGCGGGCCGGGACATGATCCGTCCCGCGCCTGGGGCGGAAGGCGAGGCTGCATGGCACGGGATATCGGAACGTGGCGTCCTGCCGTCTAGGACCATTGTGTCCGGGGAGCGCTGTGCCCCGGGACCGTCGTGCTGGAACCGCTGCCCGGACGTGGCCGGGTTGCTCCGGGCCCCGCCCCCCCGGCATCGGTCGCGGAGACGGGCACCAGACTATCCGACAAGCCTGCCCGTGCCGCAGCCACTAACCAGGGCGTGGCGGCCAGCCGGCCGCTCCCGTGACGGCGCGACGGAGGCGGCATGCTCGAACTCACCATCAACGGCGCGACCCACCGGCTCGACGTCGAGGACGGGACGCCGCTGCTGTGGGTGATCCGCGACACGCTCGGCCTGACCGGCACGAAGTACGGCTGCGGCATCGCGCAGTGCGGCGCCTGCACCGTGCTGGTGGACGGGCAGGCGACGCGCGCCTGCATCACCCCGGCGGAGAGCGTTGCGGGGGCGCAGGTGACCACCATCGAGGCGGTGGAGCAGGAGCCGGTGGGGCGGCGCGTGGTGGCGGCGTGGGTGGCGCACCAGGTGCCGCAATGCGGCTACTGCCAGTCCGGCCAGGTGATGGCGGCGACGGCGCTGCTGCGGCAGACGCCGAGGCCGGGCGAGGACGACATCGCGGCCGCCATGACGAATCTCTGCCGCTGCGGCACCTACAACGCCATCGCCGACGCGGTGCGCGCCGCCGCCTCAGCGGCCTGAGGCGGAGCGGGACCATGAACGGCATGACCCGCCCCCCGGCGCCGGCACCCGGCCTTCCCCGCGGCCTGCCCGGCGTGGCGCGGCCGGCGAACCTGTCGCGGCGCGGCGTGCTGGGCTTCGCGGCGGGGGCGCTGGTGCTCGGCGTGGCGCTGCCGCCGCGCCTCGCCCGCGCCCAGGGAACCACACAGGCAACCACGCCGGGCGCCGCGCCGCCGCCCGGCACGCGCGTGCCTGCCTTCCTGGAGATCGGCCCCGACGGGGCGGTGCGGCTGCTGAGCCCCTTCGTCGAGGGCGGGCAGGGCATCGGCACCGCCATGGCGCAGATCGTCGGCGAGGAGCTGGATGCCGACCCCGCCCGCTTCACGGTGGAGTGCGCGCCGCCCGGCGCCGACTACCTGGTGGTCAACGGCATCCGCATGACCGGCGGTTCCTTCTCCACCCGCTCCTCCTACGAGACGATGCGCCGGCTCGGCGCCTCGGCGCGCGAGATGCTGCTGCGCGCCGCCGCCGCGCGCCTGCTGGTCGGGCAGGCGACGCTGACCACCGAGCCGGGCCAGGTGGTGCATGCCGCCTCGGGCCGACGGATAGGCTACGGCGAACTGGCCGGCGCCGCGCTGGCCCTGGCGCCGGCCGCCGCCGTGCCGCTGCGCGACCCGAAGACCTTCCGCTATATCGGCAAGCCGGTGGCGCGGCTGGACGCGCGGGAAAAATCCACTGGGCACGCGCGCTACAGCATCGACATGGCGGTGGACGGCATGCTGCAGGCGGCCGTGCAGCACGCGCCGCGCCTGGGCGGGGAGCCCGGCGCCTTCGCCAACGAGGCGGCGGTGCGGGCGATGCCGGGGGTGCACTCGATCCACCGTCTGCCCGGCGCGGTGGCGGTGCTGGCGGATCGCTGGTGGCGGGCGCGGCAGGCGGTGGCGGCGCTGGATGTCGCCTGGACGGCGGGCCGGGGCGGGCTGGAGGCGGATTTCTCCTCCGCCGTCATGCTGGCGGCGCTGCGAGCCGAGACGGGCGCCGGCGCGCCGGCCGAGCGGGAGGGCGACGTGGACAGCGCCCTGGCCGGGGCGGCACGGGTGGTGGAGGCCGAGTACGACGCGCCCTACCTCTCGCACGCGCAACTGGAGCCGCCCTCCGCCCTCGCCCGGTTCAACCCGGACGGCACGCTGGATCTCTGGCTGCCCAACCAGATGCCCGAGCTGTTCCAGGCGGCCGCCGCGCAGGTGGCAGGACTGCGGCCGGAGCAGGTGCGGCTGCACTCGCCGCTACTGGGAGGCTTCTTCGGCCGGCACTTCCTCTACGACTTCGCCAGCCCGTTCCAGCAGGCGATCCGGCTGGCGCAAGCGGCAGGGCAGCCAGTCAAGGTGATCTGGAGCCGCGAGGAGGAATTCGGCCGCGACGCGGTGCGGCCGATGGGCTTCGTGCGCTTCCGCGGCGGGCTCGACGCGCGGGGCATGCCCGTGGCGCTGCACGCGCGCGTGGTGGGTGAGGGGCCGATCGGCCGCTACTTCGGCGCGCTGCAGGGCGGCTCGCCGGTCGATCCGTCGATGGTCGAGGGTATCGTCGAGAAGCCCTACGCCATCCCGAACCGGCGTGTCGACTGCGTGCCGCACCGGCAACCGCCGGTGATCGCCTTCTGGCGCTCGGTCGGGCATTCGATGAACGACTTCTTCTACGAATCCTTCCTCGACGAGCTGGCCGTGGCAGGCGGCCAGGACCCGTTCACGCTGCGCCTCGCCCTGCTGCGCGACCGGCCGCGCCAGCGCGCATTGCTGGAGGCGGTGGGAGAACTGTCCGGCGGCTGGAAGCGCGGGCCGTTCGAGGCGGAGGGCACGCGCCGCGCGCGCGGCGTCGCCATGGCGACGCCCTTCAACACCGAGGTCGCCACCATCGCCGAGGTGTCGATCGCGGCGGGCGAGGTGGTGGTGCACGATGTCTGGGTGGCGATCGACCCGGGCTCGATCGTCAACCCCGCGATCATCGAGCGGCAGGTGCAGTCCGCCGTGGCGCTCGGCCTGTCCGCCTCGCTGCTGGAGGAAGTGGTGTTCGAGGAAGGCGCGCCGCGCGCCCGGAACTTCGACAACTACCCGATCCTGCCGCGCGACCGCATGCCGCGGGTGCATGTCCGCATCGTCGAGAGCGGCGCGCCGATGGGCGGCATCGGCGAGCCCGGCCTGCCCGGCGTGCCGCCCGCCGTCGCCAACGCGGTGGCGGCCCTCACCGGCCGGCGCGTACGCAGCCTGCCCTTCGCCAAGACCCGCCTCGGAGCCGCGTGATGCGACACCTCGTCCTGCCTGCCGCCTTCACGATTCTCCTGGCGCAGCCTTCCCTGGCGGCGGATGCCGACCACGGCAAGGTGCTGTTCCAGCGGCAATGCGCCGCCTGCCATCAGGTGGCGACGCCGCGCAACGGCGTGGGGCCGTCGCTGCTGGGCGTGACGAACCGCCCGGCCGGCACGGCAGAGGGCTTCGGCTACTCGCCGGCCCTGAAGGGTTCCGGCCTGACCTGGACGGCCGAGAACCTCGACGCCTACCTCGCCAACCCCGGCGGCCGGGTGCCCGGCACGCGCATGCCGACGCGCGTCGCGAACGACGCCGACCGCGCCGATATCGTCGCTTTCCTGCAACAGGGCGCCGCGCCGAACTGACGGAGGATCGTATTCATGGCAACGATTCCGAGTGCTGCCGGTGCCAGCCGTTTCCTGATCGGCGGCGTGCTGCCGGTGAACCGCCTGGGCTTCGGGGCCATGCGGCTCGCCGGCCCCGGCGTCTGGGGGCCGCCGGCGGACGAGGCGGCGGCGCTGCGCCTGCTGCGGCGCCTGCCCGAGCTGGGCATCGACTTCGTGGACACCGCCGATTCCTACGGGCCGGCGGTGTCGGAGCCGCTGATCGGCCAGGCGATCGGCGCCAGGGAGGATGTCGTGGTGGCGACCAAGGGCGGCCTGTTGCGGCCGGGCCCGGATCGCTGGGTTCCCTGCGGCCGGCCGGAATACCTGATGCAGCAGGTGCGGATGAGCCTGCGCCACCTGCGTCGCGACCGGATCGACCTCTGGCAGCTCCACCGCATCGACCCGCGCGTGCCGCGTGACGAGCAGTTCGATGCGATCCGGCAGATGCTGGCCGACGGCCTGATACGCCTCGCCGGCCTCAGCGAGGTCTCGATCGAGGAGATCGAGGCAGCGTCGCGCTTCTTCCCGGTGGCGACGGTACAGAACCGCTTCAACCTCGCCGACCGCTCGCATGCCGGCGTGCTGGCCCACGCCGAGGCGAAGGGCATCGGCTTCATCCCCTGGTTCCCGCTCGCCTCCGGCGCCCTGTCCCGGCCCGGCTCGACGCTGGACGCCATCGCCGCTCGGCACGGCGCCACGACGGCGCAGGTGGCGCTGAGCTGGCTGCTGCGGCGCAGCCCGGTGATGCTGCCGATTCCCGGCACGTCGAGCCTGTCGCATCTGGAGAGCAACCTCGTGGCGGCAACCCTGCGCCTCGACGATGCGGAACTCTCCTCGCTGGAACACCAGGCCGCCTGAGGTCCGGCCGCACGCAGCGCCGACCACCGTGATCGGCCCGGACCGCGCCGCCTGCCCCACGCGGCCGCGACCGGGGAAGCCCGGCGCAACTGGAAACGGAAGGACCGGACATGCGGGACACTCTCGAACAGGCACGGACGCGATACGTCGATGCCGGAGGCGTGCGCTTCGGATACCGCCGCCTGGGGCCGGAGACCGGCATCCCGCTGGTCCTGCTGCAGCATTTCACCGGGACGATCGACGCCTGGGATCCCGCGGTGGTCAATGCGCTGGCCGCGGATCGGCCGGTGATCGCCTTCAATAATGCCGGCGTCGGCACGACCTCCGGCGAAACGCCCGACACCATCGAGCGGCAGGCCGCCGATGCGGAAGCCTTCATCGTGGCGCTTGGCCTGGAGGAGATCGATCTCCTCGGCTTCTCGCTGGGAGGCTTCCTGGCGCAGGTGATGGCCGCCCGCGGGACGCTCGCGGTGCGTCGGCTCATCCTCACCGGAACGGCCCCGCGCGGCGGCGAGGAGCACCTGCTGGAGGTCGTTGCCGCGGCCTTCGCCCGCAAGGCGCGCGACGTCAGGCTGCCGCTCTTCTTCACCCCGTCCGATGCGAGCCAGGTGGCGGGCGAGGCCTTCATCGACCGAGCGGGCCTTCGCAGGGAGGACCGGGATCCCGATCGCGGCGACGCCGTCAGCAACCCGCAGGCGCAGGCGATCATCCGTTGGTGCGCGGAGACCGATCCGGATTACGGAACACTGCGGGCGATCAGGCAGCCGACGCTCATCGTTCACGGCAGCGACGACACGATGTTCCCGCCGATCAACGCCTACGACATGTCGAGGCGGATGAGCGACGCGACGCTGATTATCTATCCGGACTCGGGGCACGGGGCACTGTTCCAGTATCCGGCGACATTCGTATCGCACGCCAGGATCTTTCTCGATGCATGAAAGACGGCACGAACCACGGGAGCGAAGCATGGACAAGCTGAGCCGGAAGATCATCGATGCCCATGGCGGGCTCGACCGTTGGAAGAAGTTCATGACCCTGACGAGCCGGCTCCGCCAGGGCGGCGCGCTGTGGCCGCTCAAGGGGCAGGGCGGCAAGCTCGACGAGACGAGCGTGACCGTCCGGCTTGGGCAGGAATGGGCATCGCATTCGCCGTTCGGGCTGGAAGGGAAGTCGAGCCTGTTCAAGCCCGACCGGGTGGAGATCAGGGACGCCGCCGGAACGCTCGTCGAGGCGCTGGACGATCCAAGGCTCTCCTTCGCTGGCCACACGCTTGAGACCCCCTGGAGCGAGCCGCAACTGGCCTACTTCGCCGGGATCGCGATGTGGACCTACCTTAACGTGCCGTTCCTGCTGGCAGCCCCCGGCGTCGTGACTAGGCCCCTTGGGGAATGGCGGGAGAAGGGCGAGCTCTGGCAGCGCCTCGAAGTGACATTCCCGCCGGATATTGCAACGCATAGCACCGTCCAGACCCTCTATGTCGACGACAGCGGCCTGCTGAAGCGCCACGACTATGATGTCGAGATAGCTGGAAACACCCCGGGAGCGCACTACGTGGGGAAGTATGTCGAGGTCCAGGGCTTACGGTTTCCCACCGAACGGCGCATCTATCCCCGGCAGCCAGATGGTACTGCGCTGACCGCGCCTTTGGTCGTATCGATCGATCTGTCCGACATCCATCTCAGTTGATTTTCCAGGTTTTTGTCCGCCCCATTCAGGCCGTTGCACGGCAGATTCCGGCATTGATTGCGGATGCGGCACGTCACCTCGCCACAGGCGGAGCGTTGCGGGCGCCGGCGGACCGATGGGCTGGGCAGGTACGCCATGAAGCTCCGAACCGGAATTCCTGCAGCCCGATCCGAAACCGACGATATGTCCATAAAGGCGATCCCATGACCGGAAAGTACACCGCCCTCGTCACCGGCGCCTCCACCGGCATCGGTGCCACTTATGCGGACCGCTTGGCGCGACGAGGCCATAACCTCGTCCTCGTCGCACGGAACGCAGCGCGGATGGTGGCGTTGGCCGATGGCTTCCGCCATGATTACGGCATCGCCGTGGAGGTGTTGCGCGCCGACCTCACGGATACCGCCGACCTTGCCGGGGTGGAGGCACGGCTGCGCGATGACGCGGGCATCGGTATGCTGGTCAACAATGCCGGCGCGGGGCTCGGCGGCAGTTTCCTGACGCAATCCCCCGACGATCTCGCCCGCCTCGTCGCACTCAACGTGACGGCGCCGATGCGCCTTGCCAGCGCCGCCGCGCCGCGCATGGCGGCGGCCGGCAACGGCGCCATCGTCAACATCGGCTCCGTGGTCGGGCTGGCGCCGGAGTTCGGCATGGCCGTCTACGGCGGTACCAAGGCCTTCATCCTGCATCTTTCGCAGTCGCTGGCGCTGGAGCTGGAGCCCAGGGGTGTGCGGGTCCAGGCCGTGCTGCCTGCGGCGACGCGTACCGAGCTTTGGGGCCGTGCCGGCATCGACATCGCTCGTTTGGACGGCGTGATGGAGGTGGGAGAACTGGTCGACGCCGCGTTGACGGGCTTCGATCGCGGCGAGACCGTGACCATCCCGCCCCTGCCCAAGGCCGCACAGTGGGAGGCGATGGAAGCGGCACGCCAAGCCATGCTGCCCAATCTGCGCCAGAGGCACGCCGCCGCGCGCTACCACGCTGCCGCCTCCGCGGCATGATTTCCCTGGGGCGCCGCCGTCGCCCCGCCACTGAGCAGACCGCACCGGGAGACGATACATGACCGACGACGCCCTGTTCCGGCCCTACGCGCTGGGCGGCATCACACTGGCCAACCGCATCGTCATGGCGCCGCTGACGCGCAACCGGGCCGGCGACGGCTTCGTGCCGGGCGAACTGGCCGCCACCTACTATGCCCAACGCGCCTCGGCCGGCCTCATCGTCTCCGAGGCAACGCAGATCTCGCGGCAGGGCCAGGGCTACCAGGACACCCCCGGCATCTATACGCCGGCGCAGGTGGCGGGCTGGCGCCGCGTGACAGACGCGGTCCACGCCAAGGGTGGGCGGATCTTCCTCCAGCTCTGGCATGTGGGCCGGATCAGCCACGTGGATCTGCAGGAGGGCGGTGCCGCGCCGGTCGCACCCTCCGCCATCCGTGCCGAGACCAAGACCTTCGTCAACGGCGGCTTCGCCGACGTCTCCGAGCCGCGCGCGCTTCGCCTCGACGAGATACCCGGCATCGTCGCCGACTTCCGCCGCGCCGCGGCCAATGCCCTCGAGGCCGGCTTCGATGGCGTCGAGGTGCATGGCGCAAACGGCTATCTGCTCGACCAGTTCGCCAAGGACGGCGCCAACCGGCGCGCCGACGCCTATGGCGGCTCGGTCGAGAACCGCGCCCGGCTGATGATCGAGGTCGCGCGAGCGGTGGCCGAGGAGGTGGGCGCCGAGCGTACCGGCATCCGGATCTCGCCGGTTTCCCCCGCCAATGCCATCACCTGCAGCGACCCACAGTCACAGTTCGACTACATCGTCAGGGAGCTGGACAGGCTTGGCTTAGTGTACCTGCACGTGGTGGAGGGCGCGACCGGTGGTCCGCGCGACGTGGTGCCTTTCGACTATGGGGCGCTGCGCAGGGCCTTCCGCAATACCTACCTTGCCAACAACGGTCTGACGCTGGACCTTGCCACCAGCAAATTGGCAGCGGACGAGGCCGACCTCTTCGCCTTCGGCCGTCCTTTTATCGCCAACCCCGACCTGGTGGAGCGACTGCGGACCAGCGCGCCGCTGAATCCGCTGGACCCGTCCACGCTCTATGGCGGTGGCGCTAGAGGATACACCGACTACCCCGCCTTGGCCGATGCCGCGGTCTGAAGCCGCGGGCTGTGCACAGGCGCGATCCTGGCGTGCTGCCCAGCATCCCGGCCGATCAGGCGCCAGCCAGGAAGGGCATCCGGCGCTGCACCTACACGGGCCGAGTTCAGGGTGTCGCCACACACGCCGCCTGGGCCTGACGCCGATTTACCAACGGCCGCGGACGACGGTGCCCAACTCCGAGCACCGGGTCTTCCCCTACCTGCTGCGGGACCTGGTCATCGACCGGCCTAACCAGGTCTGCTGCACCGACATCACCTACCTGCCGATGCGGCGCGGCTTCCTCTACCTGGTCGCGGTGATGGACTGGACAACGCGCAAGGTGCTGACCTGGCGGGTGTCGAACACCATCGCGACGCGATCCCACGCAGTGATGTCGGCAAAGCCGACAGGGGACGTGGAGTTCTGCCTCGAGGCTTTGGAAGAGGCCCTGGCCCGGTTCGGGCGGCCGGAGATCTTCAACAGCGATCAGGGCAGTCAATTCACCTCGCCGCGCTTCACCGGGGTGCTGCAGCAGGCCGGGGTGCGCATCTCGATGGACGGCCGCGGCCGATGGATGGACAATGTCTTCATCGAACGGCTGTGGCGCAGCTTGAAGTACGAGTGCGTCTACCTGCATGCCTTCGAGACCGGCTCGGAGCTGCGGGCCGGGCTGGGGAAGTGGATCGGCTACTACAATGCCCGACGCCCCCGTAGCGCGTCCTGATTACCCAGATTCTTCCGCTTTTCGTCTGGAAGTGTTATACTTCAGTGAGTTATCGATTAGCGGGGCATGGGCGATGGCGCGCAACGCGGTGCAGTTCCAGAAGGGATTGAGCCTGTCGGCGTTCCAGGCGCGCTACGGGACGGAGGAGCAGTGCCACGCGGCGCTGGTGGCGTGGCGCTGGCCCGAGGGGTTCGCCTGCCCGCGTTGCGGCGGGCAGCGCTACGCGGTGTGCGGGCCGCGCAAGCTGTTCCAGTGCTCGGCCTGCCGGCACCAGACCTCGGTGCGGGCGGGGACGGTGTTCCAGGCCTCGAAGCTGGCGGCGACCCAGTGGTTCCTCGGGCTCTTCCTGCTGACACAGAGCAAGAACGACATCGCGGCGCTGGAGCTGATGCGCCAGCTCGGGGTCAAGTAGAGACTGTCGGAATTTATGTGTGAAGGGTCCTACGCTGCCCTGAGGGGCGGGAGGACTGAATGGCGATCCGGAGAGAGTTGGTGGAGGAGCTTCTGGTGGGGCGCGACCCTGGGGAGGTGTTTGCCCGGGACGGCCTGCTGGACGAACTCAAGAAAGCGTTGGCCGAGCGGATCCTGAACGCCGAGCTGGACCAGCACCTGGCGGCGGAGCGGGCGGAGGCACCCGGTGAGGGGGACGGTCGGCGCAACCATCGCAACGGCAGCAGCCGCAAGACGGTGCTGACCGGGACGGGCAAGCTGTCGCTGCAGATCCCGCGCGACCGGCAGGGCAGCTTCGAGCCGCAGCTGATCGCCCGGTACCGGCGGCGCTTCCCGGACTTCGACGACAAGGTCATCTCGCTCTATGCCCGCGGGCTGACCGTGCGCGAGATCCAGGGGCACCTGCGGGAGTTGTATGGCATCGAGGTCTCGCCGGACCTGGTGAGCGCGGTCACTGACGCGGTGCTGGAGGAGGTGGCCGAGTGGCAGAACCGGCCGCTCGACGCGGTTTCTGCCCTGGTGTTCTTCGACGCGCTGCGGGTAAAGATCCGCGACGAGGGGGTGGTACGCAACAAGGCGGTGTTCATCGCCCTCGGCGTGCGTCCCGACGGCACCAAGGAGATCCTCGGGCTCTGGATCGAGCAGACCGAGGGTGCCAAGTTCTGGCTGCGTGTCATGAACGACCTGCGTCATCGCGGTGTCGCCGACATCCTGATCGCGGTGGTGGACGGGCTGCGCGGCTTTCCGGAGGCCATCAGCGCCGTCTTCCCGGAAGCCCAGGTCAGAGCTGCGTGGTGCATCTGATCCGACATTCGCTGGCCTTTGCCTCCTGGAAGGAGCGCAAGGACGTCGCCGCGGCGCTGAAGCCGATCTACCGGGCGCCCAGCGCCGAACTGGCTCGCGAGGCCCTGGCCGCCTTCGCTGCCGGCCCCTGGGGAACGCGCTATCCCGCCATCGCCCCGGCGTGGGAGCGGCAATGGCCGCAGGTGATCCCGTTCTACGCCTATCCCCTCGAGGTCCGGCGGATGATCTACACCACCAACGCCGTGGAAAGCCTCAACAGCTGCCTGCGCAAGGCCGTCCGCCTGCGCGGGCATTTCCCCACCGACGAGGCAGCCGCCAAGCTGCTGTTCCTGGTCTTGCGCGAGGTCAGCCGGGACTGGAAGATGCCCCCGCGCGAGTGGAAGGCCGCCAGAACCCAGTTCGCCATCCTGTTCGGCGACCGTTTCCTCGCAGCCTGAGGGTTCATCAACCGACCCTCACACAAAATTTCTGACAGTCTCGTCAAGTACGACACCGCCTGGCTGCTCAAGCAGAAGCTGCTCGGCGCCATGCAGACCAGGAACCACCAGCACCCCCTCTCGGGCCTGGTGCAGGTCGACGACGCCTATCTCGGCGGCGAGGCCACCCTCGGCGCCGGCGACAAGACCGGGCACGGAGCCCCCAACAAGCGCTCTTTCGTCGTCGCCGTCGCCACCCGTGACGGCAGGCCCACCGCGCTGCACCTGCGCCGCGTCGAGGCCTTCTCCAAGGCCGCCATCCGCCCCTACGCCGACCAGCACCTCGCCCCCGGCAGCCGCGTCGTCTCCGACGGCCTCGCCTGCTTCACCGCTTTCGCCGAGGCCGGCTTCGAGCACACCCCCATCAGGACCGGCAGCAGCAAGCGGCCCACCACCCCGCAACTCGCCTGGGCCAACACCATCCTCGGCAACGTCAAGGCCGCCATCACCGGCACCTGTCGCGCCCTGCGCCCACGTCACGCCGATCGCTACCTCGCCGGCTTCGAGTACCGCTTCAACCGCAGAACCAACCTCCCCAGCATGATCCACCGCCTCGCCACCGCCGCTCTCAGCCAGCCCCCAACCCCCTACAGACATTTCGTGCCAGCGGATAAAGCTGGGTAATCAGGAGCCAACTTATCTCCGGCAAACCCGGAGCGTTTCAGTGAGCACTCCATCACTCCGAACGCCGACAAGAGCCTCCGGAAATTTCTCCCGCGCCTGCGCCTTGTCACCTCCTGTCGATAGTTCTGGAGATGTGCCGCCGCTTGATCAGCCGGACATGGTCGCCCGACACCGTGGCACAGGACCAGAGCGCGCATGTTCCGTCCCCTCGTATCGCACCTCCATCCTGGCGCCGCGCATCCCCATCGGCAGACCTTCCGTGCCCTGCTGCTAGGCTCGCTGGCCGGTCCGGCGCTGCTCATGGCACCGGCTTCGGCGCCGGCCTTCACACAGGACGTCTCGGGCGCGCCGGGTAGCGGCGGCAGCGGTGATAGCGGCTCCCCCCAGTACAACGGCAATGGCGGCCTTCCCGGCAATCCCGGCGGCACGATCGGCAGCGGCGCCGCGCCCCTCCAGCTCCAGGAACCCGCGGCCCTGACTGCCAATGGCGGCGACGGCGGCCGGGGCGCCGACTCCGGCCTGGGCACCGGTGCCACTTGGTCGAACGGCGGCAACGGCGGCGCGGGCGGCCGGGCCGGCGGCATCGGCCTCGACCTGTCCGGAGCGGTCTCGGGTGCCGGCAGCCCGGTGGACCTCCGCGCCGATGGCGGCAACGGCGGCGCGGGCGGCAACCGCGCCAATTTCGGGCGCGTCGGCGATTCCGGCGCCGGCGGGGCAGGCGGCAGTGTCACCTTCACCCAGACGGGCGGCTCGATCGACAACAGCGCGGCGGCTGCGCTGACCCCGGCGGTCTCGATCGACGTCCGGGGCGGGAACGGGCCGGACGCCAACGGATTGGGCGCGCAGACGGCCTGGGACCGGGCCGCCGGGCCCGCGGGCGGCAGCGGCGGGGCGGGCGGATCGGCGGGCGTGACCCTGAACGGCACGGTCAACGCGGCGGGGTCGGGCGTCGTCATCCTCAGCCAGGGCGGTACGGGAGGCACCGGCGCCGCAGCGGACGGCCCGGGCTCGGCGGTCGGCGGCGCCGGCGGGAACGGCGGCGCAGGCGGCACCATCACGGTCAGGCTCGGCGCGGGCGCCAGCATCCAGGGCCGCGGCGCGTCGGGCGAGGCCACCGGTGGCACGACGCCGCTCGACGGCGGCGCCACCGGCCAGCTCTCGGTCTCCTCGGCCGGGATCCTGGCGCAGAGCCTCGGCGGGGTCGCCGGTCAGGGCAACCTCGCCAATGGCGGCTCGTCGACCGGGGGCGCGGGCGGCAATGCCGGCGCCGGCGGCGCGGTGAGCGTGACGAGTAATGGCGGCTCGATCAGCATGAGCGGCTACTCGGCCGCCGGCATTCTGGCCCAGAGCGTCGGCGGCGTGGCCGGCAACGGCTCCACCGCCGGCGCCTTCTTCCGCGCGCGCGGTGGCCTCGGTGGCGCGGGCGCGGACGGCGCCGCCGTGAACCTCTCCACCTACGACAACGCGGCGGCCACGGCGCTCATCCTCACCCGAGGGGGCTTCTCCGACGGCCTCGTGGCGCAGAGCCTCGGCGGCGGTGGCGGGCAGGGCGGCTCGGTCCGGGTCTCGGGCTCGCTGACCTCCATCGCCATCGGCGGGCCTGGCGGGGCGGCCGGCCTGGGCGGAACGGTGAACCTCTGGAACGGCCAGCCGGCCGGGCAGAACACGGCGGCGATGCCGGGCGCGGCCATCTGGACCCAGGGCGACAACTCGGTCGGCCTGCTGGCGCAGAGCATCGGCGGCGGCGGCGGCCGTGGCGGCGATGCCTTCGTCGTCAGCCCCGGCAGCATCCTGGGCCTCGCCATCGGCGGCAGCGGCGGGGCGGGCGGCACGGGCGGCGGCGTGACCGCCTACAACACCGGTCTCGTCGAGACCGGGGGCGCGTACAGCTACGGCATCGCCGCGCAGAGCCTCGGCGGCGGCGGCGGCATCGGCGGCTCCGCGAGCACGCTCATGGTCGGATCGCAGATCACCGCCTCGGTCGCGATCGGCGGCGCCGGCGGCAGCGGCGGCAGGAGCGGCGCGGTCTTCGTCCAGAACACCGGCCAGATCGTCACCCTCGGCGACCACGCCTATGGCATCCTGGCGCAGAGCGTTTCCGGCGGCGGCGGCGCGGGCGGCTCGGCCACCAGCCACGACTTCCAGGTCTCCAGCGGCGACATCCCCTCCGTCAACCTCGTCATGGCCCTGGGCGGCACCGGCGCGGCCGGCGGCCAGGCGGGCAGCGTCACCATCGGCAATTCCGGCGGCGTGCTGACCACGGGCGACTATGCGCACGGCATCCTGGCGCAGAGCATCTCGGGCGGTGGCGGCGCGGGCGGGTCGGCCGGCGGCTCGGCGCTCTCCGTCGACGCGCCCACCATCACCGTCTCCACCACCCTCGGCGGCCAGGCCGGCGCGGGCGGCACCGCGGGCTCGGCACTGATCGTCAACAGCGGCCTCGTCATGACGCTGGGCCAGGGTGCCTTCGGCCTGGCGGCGCAGAGCATCGCGGGCGGCGGCGGCGTGGCCGGCGCCTCCAGCTCCAACACCGGCAATTTCCGGAACGGCGACCTCCGGGGCCTGACCCTGACGGTGACGACCGGCGGCGCGGGCGGGGCCGGCGGCGCGGCCGGCCAGGCCAGCGTCATCAATGGCGGCGGCATCTTCACCTTCGGCGACGGTGCCGCCGGCATGCTGGCGCAGAGCGTCTCGGGCGGCGGCGGCGCGGGCGGCGCGGCGTCCGGGCATGGCAGCGGCGGATTGCTCACCCTCAACATCGGCGTCGGCGGACGGGGTGGCAATGGCAATGTCGGCGGCAATGCCTCCGCCAGCAACAGTGGCTCCATCATCACCCTGGGCGGCCAGTCGCCGGCCATCCACGCGCAGAGCATCGGCGGTGGCGGCGGCACCGGCGGCATCGGCGCGACCGGCAGCGGCAACGGCCCCGAGGTCGCAGCGGGCAACTTCCTCGCCGGCGGCCTCGGCGTCTCTGCCCCGGTCGTCCAGCGTGCCGACGGCCTCTACTCGATCAGCAACAGCTGGTGGGGCGACTTCAACGTCTACGAGAACCTGCGCGACCTCGTGACCGGCTACCAGACGACGAACAGCGCGGTGCCGGCCCCGGCCCCGGCCGAGAACGGCTTCAACCTCGATTTCACCCTGAACGTCGGCGGCGGCCGGAGCGGCGCCGGTGGCAGCGGACAGGATGGTGGCCCTGTGAATGTGGTGAACGAAGGCACGGCCATCACCTCCGGCCCGGCCTCGGCCGGCGTCCTGGCGCAGAGCATCGGCGGCGGCGGCGGCGCGGGTGGCGCGGCGCAGTCCGGCTCCTTCACCGTCAACCGTACGCGCGACGTGGTCCTCAATGCCGGCGTCGGCGGCAGCCAGGGCATGGGCGGCAGCGGCAGCCTCGGCTCGGGGGCGGGAAGCTTCGGTGTCAGCGTGACCAGCAGCGGCATCATCGAGACCAGCGGCGATCTCTCGCCGGGTATCCTGGCGCAGGGCATCGGCGGCGGCGGCGGTCTCGCGGTGCAGACCCTCCTGCGGGACGCCACCAGCAGCAACGCCTCGATCCAGATCGGCGGCAGCCGTGGAGCAAGCGGCGATGGCGGATCGATCAGCGTCACGCTGGATCCCGCGGCGGCGAACAACCACATCCAGACGAACGGACGGGACGCGCCGGGCATCGTGGCGCAGAGCATCGGCGGCGGCGGCGGCGCGGTGCTGCTGCTGTCCACACCCTCCACCGGCGGCACGGCCCAGAGCGGCCAGCTTCCCGGCTCCACGCCGGTCGCCCTCAACCTGGGTGGCACGAACCCGAACGGGACCGATCCGCTGACGAGCGGCAATGGCGGCCAGGTCCAGGTGCAGCTCGGCCAGGGCGCGGCGGCCTATGGCTACCTGCAGACCATTGGCATCAACTCCCATGGCGTGCTCGCGCAGAGCATCGGCGGCGGCGGCGGCTGGGTGGCCGGCGGCAACAACCCCTCCACCTCCTCCGCGCTGCAGACGCTGGTGGGCACGCCCGGCGTCGTGCAGGGCAATGGCGGCCCGGTCGGCATCACGGTCTCCAACGGTTTCAACATCGGCACCTATGGCGCCGGCGCGGCCGGCATCCTGGCGCAGAGCATCGGCGGCGGCGGCGGGCTGTTCGGCGGGCTGAACAACTCGCAGTTCGTGACGCCCGGCACCACCACCCCGCAGGCCTCCGGCGCCGGCTCGGGCCGCTACGGCCAGGGCGGCGACGTGTCGGTCGACATCATCCAGGGCGGCCTCGCCACCTTCGGCGCCTACGCACCCGTGATCTTCGCCCAGAGCCTGGGCGGCGGCGGCGGCGTCATCGACCAGCCGGGGGCGACGGGCATCACCTTCTCCGCGGGCCAGCCCTACGCCTTCTGCGGCCATGGCCGCGACGGCACCTGCACCGGCAACGTCACGGTCACGATCGGCGGCAACTCGCTGGTCGAATCCCTGGGCGCTAACTCGACGACGATCTTCGCGCAGAGCCGCGGCAACGGCGTCAACAACGTCGACATCAACGTCAACGACGGCATCGTCCGGGCGAGTGGCAAGGGTGGCATCGCCCTGGTGATGGACAGCATGGGCACCGCCAACCTGACGGTCCAGGCGGCCGGCACGATCCAGGCGACCGGCAGCGCGACCTCGGCCATCGTCTCCTGGGGTCCGTTCACGGCCAACAACGCCGGGACGGTCCAGGGACAGGTGCAGAGCCTGGGCAACTCCACCTTCAACAACCTGGCCGGCGGCTATCTCAACCCCGCCGGCTCCATCTATCTCGGGACGAACGGGATCCTGAATAATGCCGGCCGGCTGGACCTGACCCAGACCGCGCAGACGACCTATCTGACGGGCCATCTGCACAATACCGGCACCATCATCACCTCGACCGACCATGCGGCGGGCGTGGCCTCGACGCTCAGCATCGTCGGCAGCGCGCAGCTCGGCGGCACGATCGAGGTCCGGCCGGTCAGCCTGGCGAACCGGGCCGTCACGGTGCTCACCGCGACCGAGGGGCTGACGGTGGACCCTAACCTCGCCGCGACGCGGCTGCACCTCTACACCTTCCTGCCGCGGCAGCAGGGCAACGACCTGCTGATCCAGCCGCAGGCGCAGTTCGCCGCCCAGGCGGCCGGGCTCGGCGTCAACCAGCGCCAGGTTGCCGATCACCTGCAGAGCCTCTGGGACGACGGCGCGCGCTTCGACGCCGGCTTCACCACCCTTGCCCGTATCGCCGATGCCGGGGCCTACCGAACCGCGCTGAACAGCCTCTCCGGCGAGACCGTCAGCGCCGTCTCGGCGGCGCGCCTGACCGCCAGTCGCAACTTCGTGACCAACCTCTACAGCTGCCCGGCCTATCAGGGCCTGGGCGTGGTCTCGCACGAGGAGGCTTGCAGCTGGGCCCGCGTCGTCGGCAACGGTGCCACCCAGGACACCAGCAACGCCGCACTCGGCTACAGCATGGCGTCGCAAACCATTCAGTTCGGCGGCCAGTGGGCGTTGCGGCCCGACTGGTTCCTCGGCCTCTCGGGCGGCTACGAATACGGTCGCTTCTCCGGTGCCGAAGGCAGCTCGCGGGTCACGGGCGACAACCTGCTGATGGCTGCGGTACTCAAGCACCAGCGCGGCAACTGGCTCTTCTCGGCCGGGCTGGACAGCGGCTACGGCTGGTACGAGAGCAACCGCGTCATGAGCCTGGGCGACTGGTCCGGCGTGGCCCGCGGCTCACCGACGGCCTGGCATCTCGGGATCAACGCCCGGGTGAGCTACCAGATCCCCTTCGAGACCTGGTATCTGAAGCCGACGCTGGACCTGCACGCGACCCATGTTCGGAGCGGCGGCTATACCGAGAGCGGCGTCGGCCCGTTCAACCTGACGGTGGACTCGCACAGCAGCCTGGCCGTGGCGGCAACGGCGATGCTCGAGGTAGGGACGCGCTTCGCCTTCAGCAATGGCGGCGTGCTGCGGCCCTATGCCCGGCTGGGCATCACCGCGGTCGGCGTGGACGGCTGGGCGACGACGGCGCGCTTCGCAAGACTGCCGACAAGTCCGGGCTTCCAGACGGGCACGCCGGTTTCCGGCATCATGGGGCGGATGGCCGCCGGCGTTACGCTGACGGCCAGCGAGCACTGGGACGTCACCGTGCAGTACGGCGCCGATGTTTCCGCCGGCTATCTCGCCCATACCGGGACCGCGCGCGTGGCTTACCGGTTCTGACCGGGCGGTGGGCCTGCGCCCAGCGAAGGCGGAAGGCCGGGAAGAAGCTTTCTGCACCTCTCCCGATCCTCATGATGGCGAGCGGTAGCCCTGGCATACCCGCTACCCAATCCGTCGCCGTGCCATCAACGTCCGGAAGTGGGCTGGCCTCGCTCCTGTGACAAACCGCGACATCGGTCGCACGACGCCTTGACAGGAGCGCCCCTTGCATCAGATCGCCCTGATCGTCGTCTGCCTCGTCATCGGCATCCTGCTGCGCTGGTTGGGGCAGCTGCCGGACAGCTCAACCAAGGTGCTGAGCGGCTGGGTCATCAACGTGGCGCTGCCAGCCGCGGCGCTCCGCAGCGTGCACGACCTCGATCCGGTCGGCAATTGGTGGCTCGCCGCGGCGACGCCCTGGATCGGCGCGCTGCTCACCCTTCTTCTGCTCGTGCCGCTTTGCCTGGCGATGGGTTGGACGCGGCAGCGGACGGGCGCGCTGATGCTGGTGGGCGGCTGGTCCAACACATCCTTCGTCGGCCTGCCGATGATCGCGGCCTTCGCCGGCAGCCAATGGGTCGGCCTCGGCATCGTCATTGATCTGTTCGGCTCCTACCTCGCACTCTCCACGCTGGGTCTCGCGGTCGCAGCGGTCGCGAGCTCGGGGCGTCTCGACTGGCGGGTGGTGGCAAGGCGCGTCGTGACCTTCCCGCCTTTCCTCGCCATCCTGTTGGCTTTCGCCACCGACCATCTGGCGCGACCGGATTGGCTGGAGCAGCTGTTCGACGAGTTGTCCGGCACGCTGACGCCGATCGCGTTGGCCGCCGTGGGCTTCGCGCTACGCTTTGATCGCATTGCCGGCCGGATCACGGCATTGGGCGTCGGGCTTGGCTATCGGCTTTTCCTCGCGCCGCTGGGGATCCTGGCGATGTATGTTGCGCTCGGCCAGGCCGGCGATCCAGTGGCCAAGGTCGCGATGCTGGAGATGGCCATGCCGCCCATGCTCGGCGCCAGCATCATCGCCATGGACCACGACCTGGAGCCCGACCTCGTGGCGTTGCTCATCGGCATCGGCGTGCCGCTCTCGCTGCTGACGGCATGGGGATGGTGGTCCATCATCGCGATTTTTTGAGGGTGAGGATCGTGGTGCATGGATCGGCCGTGGCTACGATGAACGACGCAACCACCTCTGGTGTCGTGCCCGACACGGCCAGCAGGTTTCCGCCGATCGTCGCCGTCTCCTTCACCGCCGCCGTGCTACCGCAGCCCTTGCGATCCAGCAGGCAGCGTAGGCAAAGCCAGCTTCCCTCTGCCGTTGCCACGTTCGGCACGAGCCCTGACAGGTCGCTTGTTGCCGGGATCAGCCAGGCCCCTGTGGCACCAGCGCCCCCAGGGTGGCGAGCGACCGTTCCAGGTCTCGGAGGTTGGCGGCGCCCGACTTGTCGAGGATCGCGCGGACCTGGCTGCGCACCGTGCCGAGCGCCACCGCCCGTTGCCGTGCCACCTCCTCCGCACTGACGCCGCCCGCCAGCGCGACCGCCACCTCCGCCTCTGCCTGACTGAGTCCGAAGACGTCGCACAGCATCCCGACGGGGGGAGCGACGCCGCGGGCGACGTCGTGGACGACGATCAGGGCGAACGGCTCCGTCCCGGCGCCGGCCTCCGCGGCCAGGGTGGCCGGCGCGGGCGAAACCGTCATGACGGCCACGGGCGGCCGGTCGCCGTCCGGCTCGTCGGCCCGCAGCCGGAGCGAGCCGCCGACGCCGCCGGAGGTCGCGGAGGCGACGAGCTGGCGCAGCCGGACCGCGTCGTCCCGATGGCGTGGCGAGAGGTAGGTGCCGCCGTCAAGCCGCGGGCCCGCATGGGCCAGCGAGGCCGGCGCGCCCGGCCGGCCGAGATGGGCGGCGGCAGCCGCGTTGGCGAAGCGCACCCCGAGCCCGGCATCGACCAGCAGCAGGCCCACCGGCAGTGCGTCCACCGCCGTGCGCGAGACGGACGCGGCCTCGGCCTGGAGCCCGAGCCGCCTCTGCAGCTCCAGCGCACGCTGCAGGTGCGGCAGGAGGGTCTCCAGACGGCGAAGGTCACTGCCGTCGAAGGCCTCCGCGCCGCTGTCGCGATACAGCGAGAGAGGTGACGCAACGCGGACGCCGACCATGCCGCTCATCATGTGGCGCATGCCGTTCCGGCGCGCGAAATCGGTGTAGAACTCGCTGCGGAGATACTGGTCCTCCGGCACGATCTCGGGCCCGAGCTTGGCCGTGCCGACATGGCGGGCCCGGCCGGTCGAGAAGTCCCGACGGGCCTGGGCGCGGAACGGATCCACCCGGTGGAAATACGCCGCGTACAGCGCCTCCGACGCGGTCGTCGGCCGCAGCAGGTTGTGCAGCCCGCTGCCTTCGCCATCGACCCGGAACACGGCGGTCCGCGCGTCGAAGAGCCGGCAGAGCCGGTCGCCGACCCCGAGCCATCCGCCGTTCCCCATCGCGGCTTCGTAGATGGCGCCGACGCAGTCGGCGAGGTCCCGCTCGCGGTCCGCCACGCACATCCTCCGGCCCGGCCGACCGGATGATGCCGCATCGGAACGAGGCCCACAACATGGGAGTCCGAGGTGACGCCGCCTCCCTCTCCTCGCGGACTCATTCGACGAAGCCGTACTCATGCCAGCGCTTCAGCACGCGATCGACCACCGCATGCGGGTAGCCGTGCCGGAAGGAGGCGCGCACCGGCAGGGCCTCGCCCCATTCGTCGGGTGGCAGGCCGTTGTAGACCATCTTCGCGCTGGTGCCGGACAGCTTCTCGTCCTGGCGCAGATAGGCGATCAGCGGCGCGGTATCCTCGCCGTTGAAGGGAACGTTGCCGACGGTCGGGTGGCAGCGCGTGGCGAAGGCCCAGACCAGCTCCTTCAGGTCGGTCGGGTCGATGTCGTCGTTCAGCACGATGATTTTCGGGGTCGTGGCGCCGGCCTTGCTGTGGAAGACCGCCTCGCCGATGCGCCGGCAGAATTCCTCGCTGTCCCCGGCGCCGCTGCGCCGCCGCCAGTCGCGCGGCACGGTGACGACCACCCAGTGCAGCACGGCCTCCAGCGGCGCCCAGGCGAAGGTCACGGGCAGGCCGGCTTGGCGGAGCTGGTGCAGGATCTGCGCCGCCGACATCACGCCCCAGACCGTGTGGTTCTCCTCCGCCGGCTCGCCCGCGACCACGACCGGCAGGATGGCGTCGTCCCGGTGGCTGATGGCCGTCACGCGATAGACCGGTCGGGGCGCCGGCGTGCCGGGCCAGAGGTAGCCGGCGAACTCGCCCATCGGCCCCTCGGGCACGGTCTCGTCGAGATGCAGATGGCCTTCGATCAGGATCTCCGCGCTGGCCGGCGCCTCCAGCGCCACGGTGCGGCAACGAACGGTCGGCACCGGCCGGTTCAGCAGCGCGCCGAGCCGGTCGGCCTCGTCCACATGGGCAGGCAGCGGCATGCCGCAAACGAAGGGGATGCCCGGCTCGACGCCGAGCGCCAGCGCAAAGGGCATGGGCTTGCCGATGTCGGCCCAGGCCCTGGCGACCATGCCGACATGCTGCTGCGGCGCGACGATGCCGGAGAGCCGGTGCCCGTCCACCAGCATCATCCGGGCGATGGACCAGTTGGTCCAGGCGCCGTCTGGCGTGCGCGCGACGATGCAGCCATAGGTGTTGAGATAGCGGCCGCCGTCGCCCGCATGCAGCAGCGGCACCGGCAGGCGGTCGAGATCCACCGCCTCGCCCGTGGCGACGTTCTCGAAGCAGGGCGCGTCATCCACGACGACGGGCCGGATGCCGGGCAGGTCCAGGCTGGCGACCACCGCCTCCAGGATGTCCTGCCCGCTGGACCGCGGGGCGAGGCCCAGCGAGACGGCGATGCGCGCGAGGCGCATCCCGGGCTGCCGGCTGGTCCCGGCCGGCGCGCCCAGGATGCGGAAGCCGCCGGGATGATCGGAATAGGCGCCGAAGAGCGGCGCGGGCGCGCCGGTCTCGTAGCAGCGGCGGATGATCGCGCCGAGCTCCAGGTCGAGCGCCACGGGGACGTCGATGTCCTGGATCTCGCCCAGCTCGCGCAGAAGGGCGATGTAGTGGCGCAGGTCGTTCACGGGCCGCATGCGATGTCCTCCTGGGCGGCAGTCGGGGCGAGGGCGTGGGGCGGGCGGCCATCCCAGCGGCGCAGCAGCCCGGCCTCCAGCCCGTAGAGGTCGAGCACGCGGCCGATCGTGTGCCCGACGATGTCGGCCACGCTCCGCGGCCGGTCGTAGAAGGCGGGCACGGGCGGGAAGACGATGGCGCCGTTCTCGGTCGCCGCGGCCATGGCGCGGATGTGCCCCGCATGCAGCGGCGCCTCGCGGAACAGTAGCACGAGGCGGCGGCGCTCCTTCAGGCAGACATCGGCGGCGCGTGTCAGCAGCCCGTCGGTGTTGCCGGTGGCGATGGCCGAGAGGCTGCGCACCGAGCAGGGCGCCACCACCATGCCCATCGTCCGGAACGAGCCGGAGGCGATGGCGGCGCCAATATCCTCGTCATGGTACCAGCGGTCGGCCATCTCGCGCGCCTGGCGGGTGGTGACATCGGTCTCGTAGGCCAGGGTCCGCTCGGCGGCCTTGGTCATGACGAGATGCGTCTCGATGCCTAGCTCGCGCAGCGCCTCCAGCAGGCGCAGGCCGTAGGCGACGCCGGTGGCGCCGCTGAGGCCGACGATCATCCGCCGACGCTCCGGGATCGGGTTGTGGTCGGGCATGGGTGCGGTCCTTTCGTGGCGCCCTGCGTGTCGTCGCGCCCTGGGTGGAGCGGCGGCGCGGCCGCCTCGTCGCCATGACTGCGGATGGCGTCGAAAAAGCAGCGGCCGGCGGTCAGGCCGCCTCCGTCCCCGGTGCCAGCCAGGCGTCGGCCGCCGCCAGCAGGGCCTCGATGCCCGCCTCGAGCGTCGGCGCGATGACCGGCGCGAAGTTCGGCATGTGGTTGGACGGGAGGTCGTCCAACCCGCCGGCCTTCTCCGCCGCCTCGAAGACTGCCGGGTCCGTGCCGCCGACGAACCACATCACCGAGGGCACGCCCCAGGCCGCGCCGAGGAGGCCGAAATCCTCGCTGGCCGCGGCGGGCGGAACCTCCCGCAGCCGCTCCGCGCCGAGGCGGGCGCCGATGGCGGCCATGGCGCGCTCCGTCGCGGCCCGGTCGTTGCGCGTGACGGGATGCTGGCCGAGCACCGCGAAATCCGGTGGCCGTGGCGCGCCGGAGGCCTGCGCCTCCGCCTCCAGGATGCGTCGGATGGCGGCCAGCACGCGCGCGCGCACCTCGTCGCGGAAGGCGCGGACGTTGAGCCGCAGCAGCGCCCGGTCGGGGATGACGTTCTCGGTCCGCCCGGCCAGCAGCGCGCCGACCGTGACCACGGCGTTCTCCTCCATCGCGACCTCGCGGCTGACCACGCCCTGCAGGCGCATGACTGCCGAGGCGGCCATCACCACGGGGTCGATGCTCCGCTGCGGCATGGAGCCGTGCGCGCCGCGGCCGAAGAGCGTCACCTCCCAGCTGTCGGCGCCGGACATCGCGACGCCCGCGCGCCAGCCGATCGACCCGGCGGGCGCGGGCGCCACATGCTGGGCGAGGGCGACGTCGGGCTTCGGGAAACGCGTCACGAGGCCGTCGGCGAGCATGGCGCGGGCACCGGCGGCGGTCTCCTCGCCCGGTTGGAAGACGGCCATGACGGTACCGTTCCAGGCATCACGGCTCTCGCTCAGCAGCCTTGCCGCGCCCATGAGCCAGACGACGTGCATGTCGTGGCCGCAGGCATGGGCGATCGCGGTCGCCCCGCCGAAGCGGTCGGTCCCGGTCGCGGTGCTGGCATAGGGGAGGCCGGTGCTCTCCTGGATGGGCAGGGCGTCCATGTCGGCACGCAGCAGCACCGTGCTGCCCTCCCCGTTGCGCAGCAGGCCGACCACGCCGGTGCCGCCGACGCCGCGCGTGACCTCGTAGCCGTGCCGCTCCAGCCAGGTGGCGGCGATCTCCGCGGTCCGATGCTCCTGCATGGAGAGCTCGGGATGGGCGTGGAGGTCGCGATAGACCGCCGCCAGCTCCTCGATCAGGGCGGTCCCGGGGGGCGGCCTATTCATGGGCGGGGACTTCCGGTGCGGCAACGGTCTCGCAAGCCGGCATGGAGCCCCGGGTCAGTGCCCAGATCTCCCGTCCCAGCCGCAGGGCGAGCCCGGCGGGCAAGGTGCCGGGCTCCTCGAGAAGGTCAAGGAGATCCAGGATGCGGGCTTGGCCGCCGCCAGCCAGTCCGGCGCACTGGATGCACATGTCGATTTCCGCCTTTGGTCCGGCAGGGGTAGGATGCCACACGCGGTCGGACAGGCGCGGGGGCACCGCGATGTCGCCCCCGACACGCTGGATGCGCATCGTCACTTCTGGAGATGCCACCTTTTTCGGTACTCTCGACCGGCCGTCACCGACGATCTGCACCTACTTGACTGTGTTGCACGGATCCGGACTACCGACGCAGCAGGCTGGCGAGATGCTTCGATCAGGTGACGCGGACATAGTCGGGCCGTCCAAGCTCGAGCATCCTGTTCAGCGCGGCGATGGCGATCGCCACCTCGGTTGCCCGCCTCCCGTCGGTGCGCGATCGCAGCCCGTCGCCGATCACGCGCTTGAACCTGCCGATGTCGGCCTCGACCAGGGCACGGAAGTTGTAGCCCGATCGCGTCTTCCAGACCATGCGGCCATGCCGGGCGATGCTGCTCAGATGCTGGTCGCGCTGGGTTGGCGCCGTCTTGGCGGTGTCGCTGGGCACGGCGTCGGCGCGGGGCGGGATGATCACCGCCGCCGCGGGATGCTGCGCGGCGACCTCGACGTAGACACTATCCTGATCGTAGGCGCCATCGGCGGTGAGGGAGGCGACCGGGCAAGCCACCTGGTCAAGCAATGGCCTGATCTGCGAAGCATCATCGGCGTCGTGCGCCGTCAGCAGCGCCGTGGCGATCCGGCCGGTGTCGGCATCCACCCCGATGTGCAGATTGCGCCACCCGCGCCTGGTCCGGCCGCCATGCTTCTCCACCAGCCACTCGCCCGGGCTGCCCAGCTTCAGCCCCGTGCTGTCCACGATCAGGTGCACCGGGCGGCGGCCAGGGCGAGGCCGTGGCATGGCCAGCGTCTCGCCCCGGCGGCTGAGAGTGGTGTGGTCCGGCACCGGCAGGTCCAGCCCGAGCCGGGCCATGACCGACCCGCTCAACCCCTCGGTCTGGCGCAGCGCCAGCCGGAACACCGTCCGCACTCGGCATCCTGCTATCTGCATAGATCAACCACGTCACCCCAAAGCCCCATATCCCCTTTGGCGCGAGTGCTGACAGAACCGATATTATCGCGCTGGCACATCTTCCGGTGTTTCATCATTCGAGCCGGAAAGGTCCAACCCCTCGTAGAGTTCGAGCAGCGGTACTTCGATGCCGATCTCGGGCATGACGAGGATGGCATCGTCGGCCAGGACGTCGCCCTTCCAACCTGCCTCGGAACGGGAGAACACCGTGGCCCCGATCCGCTCCTGCTCCAGCATGACGTAGCGCTGGACGGAGGTGATCGAGGCATATTCGCGGTTCTTGGTGATATGGTCGGTGCTCGCCGTGCTGCGGCTGAGCACCTCGAAGATCACCACCGGCTCCGGCACGGTCATGCTGTCGCTGGCCGCCTTCGTGCAGCTGACCGTGCCGTCGGGATAGCGACTGGTCCTTGCCGTGACGACCTTCAGGTCGCTCCCATAGAAGGCGCAGGGCTTGCCGCGCAGACGCCCGCCGATCGAGATAGCCAGGTTACGCTGGATGATGGCGTGAGCGACCGTACCGCCGGTCATGGCGACGGGTTGGAAGCCGTCGAACTCGTGGCGCAGTTCCTGCCGCTCCTCCCAGGCGAGGAACTCCGGCAGGGTCATGGGCTGGCGCAGCGCGAGGGTCATGGTGGATCAGCCTAGCACGAAGGAGGGCGGGAATCGTGGCTTGCGTCGGCCGCAGCGTGCTGCCGCCGCTGCATTTCCCGCCGGGCGCACCAGATCACATCCGCCTCCATGTCGGCCTGGCGCAGCATCCAGTCGAGGTAGTCGAGCGGCACCGCCGTCCAGGGCAGGCCGCGGTGCTTGCCGAAGGGCAGAGCCGGCAGGTGCCTGGGCTCCCTCGACCAGGCGATCATCTCCTCCCCCGCCACGGTCCGGAGCAGCTCGACCAGCAGGCTCGCCGTGACGTAGGCGTCCGGGCCCGCGCGGTGTGGCGGCATGGCGAGCGACGGGTCGAGCCGCAGGCCCCGCCAGTACCGGAGCACCTGGTTCGAGTGCCTCGGTGCCTCGGGCCAGGCTCGCAACGCCACCTTGTAGGTGCAGATCCAGGGCAGGTCATCGGTCGCCGCCGTGGTGACGAAACGCTGCTCGAACTCGGCATTGTGCGCTACCAGCGCGTTCGGCGGTTCGCCACCCCAGATCGCGAGCCGCAGCCGCTCGTTGGTGCAGACCGGCGTGTCGACGTCGAAATCCGCCTCAGTGATGTGGTGCACCGCCATGGTCTCGGGCGGGATGCCGTGCAGCGGCCGGTAGAGCCGCGCCATCGGCCGCTCGACGCGCCACGTTCCGTGCTCATGCACCACGTCCACCCGGCCGAACTCGATCACCTCGGCCGGAGGCGCCTCGCCCGTGGTCTCGATGTCGATCACCCGCAGCCGGAGCAGAGGCCGCCCGGGGGTGGGCAAGGCCGCGCTCACCGCCGGGCCTCGGCTGCCTTGCGGGCCCGGAACTCGGCCACCAGCCGATCGGCCTCGGCCCTGGTTGGCGGCGGCATGGCCTTGAGGCGTGATTCCACGTCAGGGTGGGCGGAACGCCTGAAGCCAGGGGCCGCTGCCCCAGCCCCCTCGACCAGCACGTTCGGGATCTCGGCCAGGAAGCGCGACGGCTTGCCGGCCCATTCGCGCCGATGGCGCGCCCAGCTCAGGCACAGCGAGTGCCGGGCGCGGGTCAGCCCGACGTAGAAGAGCCGCCGCTCCTCGGCCAGGGTGCCGTGTTCCTCCGCCTGCCAGTGCGGCCAGACCCCTTCCTCCAGCCCGGCCAGCAGCACGTGGTCGAACTCCAGCCCCTTGGCCCGGTGCAGCGTCATGACCGGCACGGCGTCGGCGGCGACCTCGCCGGAGGCCTCGTCGAGGGCGGCGGCGTCGCAGTAGGCCGCGACGCTGCCCGCCTGGTCCGCCGCGCGCAGCGCCGCCTCCCAGGCCATGTCCAGCCGGCCAGTGCCGCCCTCGCGCAGCCGCTCGCCGAGTTCGCTCGCCTCGGCGGCGAGGCGCAGCGCGTCGGCCGGGCCGAGCCGGCCGCGGGCGATGCCCTCGCCGATCTCGCGCGCCACGCCGAGCACCGCCTCCAGCCCCTGTCGCTCGGCAGGGGTGGCCGGCAAGGTGGCGACGGCCGCTGCCAGGGCGAGGCCGCACTCGGCCGCGTGCGCGCGCAGGCGGCCGAACAGCGCGGCGCCGATGCCGCGGGCGGGGAAGGCGCAGGCACGGCGGAAGGCGTCGTCGGCTGCCGGATCCCAGCGTTCGACCCGGCTGCCGGAGGACCGGACATGGCCATCGGCCTCCCGGCTCATCGCCAGCCGCAGCCAGGCGATGGCCGCCAGCACCTCACGCGGCATCTCGGGCTCGCGCTCCTGCATCAGTCGCGCTGGGATGCCCGCCTCGCGCAGGGCGGCAAGGATCGGTTCGGCCACAAAGCCGGCCCGCACCAGCACGGCGCATTCGCGCCAGGGAAGGTCGGGCTGGCGGCGCCGCAGCGCCTGTGCCCAGGCGACAGCGCAGCGCCCTTCCTCCTCCGGCGTGTCCGCCTCGCGGATGGCAATGGCCGCCCCCGGCCCCGCCTGCGGATCGGCCGGACGCAGGGTCTTTTGCAGCGCCTCCGTATCCTGCCGCGCGACCGCGTTGGCGGCGCGCAGGATGGTGGGGGTCGAGCGGTAGTTGGTCTCGAGCTTCAGCGGCACCGGGGCGGCGGGATAGTCGCGGCCGAAGCGCCGGATGTGGGTGACGTCGGCACCGCGCCAGCCATAGATCGCCTGCAGGTCGTCGCCCACCGCGAAAAGCCGGCCTGCTGTCCCGGCCAGCAGCCGCAGCAGGGCATGCTGGGCGTGGTTGGTGTCCTGGTACTCGTCCACCAGGATCTCGGCCCAGCGGCCGGAACAGCGCGCGGCGAGGGCCGGGTCGGCCCGCATGGCGGCGACGGGGGTGGCGATCAGGTCGTCGAGGTCGAGCGCCTGCCGCTCCGCCAGCGCCGCCTGGTAGGCCGGCAGCAGAGCGGCGGCGCGGGCCAGCGCCTCAGGATCGAAGCGCGCCAGCGCCATCGAGCGGGGCAGCCGGCGCGGCTCGGTGGCGAGGCCGTTCTTGAGCAGCGACACGCCCTCGGCGAGCAACGCTGCCTCCTTGCCGTCCTGCGCGCCGGCGATACGGGCCAGCAGCCGCCGTGCCTCGCCCTGCGGCAGGATGGCGAAGCCGCGCGGCAGGCCGGGGATGCCGCCGCCCTCGGCCAGCAGCAGGCGGGCCATGACGGCGTGGAAGGTGCCGACCCAGCGCGGCGCGCGCTCGGGGCCGAGCAGGGCGGTGAGACGGGCGCGCATCTCGCCTGCCGCCTTGGTGGTGAAGGTGATGCAGAGCAGCCGCTCCGGCGCCTCGCCACGCTCGATCAGCGCCGCGACGCGCCGAGTCAGGGTCTCGGTCTTGCCGGAGCCGGCGCCGGCCAGCACCAGCACGGGCGCCGGAGCGGTCGCCGCGGCGCGCTGCTCCGGGTTCAGGGGCGCGAGATGATCGGCCATGGCCGGGAGGAACAACGGCCGACCGCGAGGGTCAACCGTGATGAGCGTCTGCTTCGGAAGCAGTCGCGGGCGGATTGCGGACTGCTCCCCCGATCCGCCACCCTGCCAGTGGGACTGTCGGGGATGCCCGGCAACGGGCTGCGTCGTTCGCCTCGGGACACCGGCCCGCCAGCAGAGGGGACATCATGCCGATCAACATCGACAGCCTGAGCGAGGCCGACCTGATCGACCTCAACCGCCGGGTGGTGGAGCGCCTGCGCCTGCTGCAGCAGATGCGCGCCCATACGCAGATGCTGGCGTTCCGGGTTGGCGACCGGGTTAGCTTCCAAGCCGATGGCCACGGCCCTATCGAAGGCATGCTGACGCGCTACAACCGCCGGACCGTTACCGTGATCACCGACGATGGGCATCAGTGGAATGTCTCGCCGTCGCTGCTGAGCAAGGCCGTGCCGGCAACCGGAACCGGGGTCAGGCCTCAGGGGCGCTCGAACGTGATCCCGCTGAAATAGGTCAGGCCGCCATGACGTACCCGTCCGGCATATACCGCCTTCCCTGACCTGCGCGTCCGC
>NZ_JALPRX010000133.1 GCF_023223525.1 Roseomonas acroporae
GGTCCAGGAACCTGAGGTTCCTGGCGGATGGGGTCCGGGGAAGGCGGAGCCTTCCCCGAGGGGCGGATGGGGTCCGGGGAAGGCGGCGCCTTCCCCGAAGGGACCCCGGAGCGGTCGAAGTCCTCAGCGCCGCCCGAAGGCCTGCTTCAGCGCCGGCACCAGGTCGGTGCGCTCCCAGGTGAAGGTGCCCTTCTCCTCGTCCGGCACGCGGCCGAAATGGCCGTAGGCCGAGGTCGGCACGTAGATCGGGCGGTTCATGTGCAGGTGCTCGCGGATGCCGCGCGGGCGCAGGTCCATCAGCTCCTGCACCACGGCCGCCAGCTTCTCCTCGTCGATGTCGCGGCCCGTGCCGTGCAGGTCGAAGTACACGGAGAGCGGGTGCGAGACGCCGATCGCGTAGCTCACCTGGATGGTGCACTTCTCGGCCAGCCCCGCCGCGACGACGTTCTTGGCGAGGTAGCGCGCCGCGTAGGCCGCCGAGCGGTCCACCTTGGTCGGGTCCTTGCCCGAGAAGGCGCCGCCGCCGTGCGGGGCCGCGCCGCCATAGGTGTCCACGATGATCTTGCGCCCGGTCAGGCCGCAATCGCCGTCCGGGCCGCCGATCACGAAGGTGCCGGTCGGGTTGACGTAGAACTCCTTCTCCGGCGGCATCCAGCCCTTGGGCAGCGAGCTCTCGACGATCGGCCAGAGCAGGCGCTTGATCTCGGCCTGCTCCATGCCCTCGACATGCTGGGTGGAGACGACCACGGAGGTGGCGCCGACCGGCTTGCCGTCCACGTAGCGCAGCGTCACCTGGGACTTGGCGTCGGGCAGCAGGCCCTCGACCAGCTTGTCGTGGTTGCGGCGCATCTCGGAGACGCGGCGCAGGACCAGGTGCGCGTAGTAGAGCGGCGCCGGCATCAGCTCCGGCGTCTCGGTGCAGGCGTAGCCGAACATGATGCCCTGGTCGCCGGCGCCCTCGTCCTTGTTGCCGGCGGCGTCCACGCCCACCGCGATGTCGGCGGACTGGGCATGCAGGTGGCAGGCGATGTCGGCGGTCTTCCAGGAGAAGCCGCTCTGGTCGTAGCCGATGTCGCGCACCGCCATGCGGGCGTTGTGCATCAGCTCCTCGGCCGTGATCGTGTCGGGGCCGCGCACCTCGCCCGCCAGCACGATGCGGTTGGTGGTGACGAGCGTCTCGCAGGCCACGCGCGCATAGGGGTCGGCGGCCAGGAAGGTGTCGAGCACCGTGTCGCTGATGCGGTCGGCGACCTTGTCCGGATGGCCTTCCGAGACGGACTCGGAGGTGAAGAGGTATTCGCCCTTGTCGCGCATGGCCTGATTCGTCCTCTTGTCGCGCGGCGTGGCACGGCATCGCCGGACCGCCCGGCGGGACGGGGCGGAGGACGCGACGCCTGCCACGATTGGTGGACCCGGTGTTGCACCCGGGGGCGCCGTGCCCGGCTGGTCATGCTGTTTCGCAGCCGCGACCTATACGGTCAAGCATAAAGATATCTTTAAATGTACGTGTCACGCCGCAGGGCATGGATGCCCTGCCGCGATCCGCCCGATCAGGTCGCGCGCCACGGGGCCGCGCACGGCCAGCTCGGCGACCGGCCCGCCGGCATAGTCGGCGATCGGCCGCAGCGTGTGCTCGTCCCGCCGCACCCGCGCCCCGGCGCGCAGGGTGGAACCGACGTTGACCCGGGAGAACCAGGCCGATTCCCCATGCCGGCGCAGCAGCCCGGCCGTGTCCAGCGCCAGCACCAGCGGCGGCGACGGCGGCGGCAGGCCCAGGCGGACGGCCTCGGCGCGCCTTGCGCGGACCACGGCGCGCAGGAAGGAATCGCGGCGCACCTCGCCCGGCCAGAGGAAGACATGGGCATCGACGTGGCGGCGCCAGGCGGCGGGGTCGTTCGCGTAGGCACCGTGCAGGGTGGGGCGGAGCCGGGCGTCGCGCATGAGCTGGAAGCGCAGCACGGCCACGCCCCCGCCCTGGTCGGCCGGGGCGCGGAGCGGCTCGAAGGCCTCGCGGTTGCAGTCCGAGGCGGCGGCGCCGAGACGGCGGCGCAGCTCGGCCGCGGGCAGCAAACCCCAGGCGCCGATCAGCGCCATCCCCTCCGCCTCGGCGACGTGCCAGACGGTGGGGAAGCGCGCGGCGAAGCGCGCCGCGCCGCCGGGGGACGGCGTGGCCGTCAGTCCAGGCCCAGCACGTGCTTCATGTCGTAGAGGCCGGGCGGCCGGCCGAGCAGCCACAGCGCCGCGCGCACCGCGCCGGTGGCGTAGACCCGGCGGTCGAAGGAACGATGCGTCAGCGCGATCTGCTCGCTGGCGGCGGCGAAGAGCAGCGTGTGCTCGCCCACCACCTGGCCGCCGCGCAGCGCCGCGAAGCCGATCGTGCCGGTGCCGCGCGGGCCGGTATGGCCGTCGCGGCCGCTCTCGCGCCCGGCCTCCTCCAGCGTGGTGCCGCGCCCGGCGGCGACGGCACGGCCCAGCGCCACGGCGGTGCCGGAAGGGGCGTCCACCTTCTGCCGGTGGTGCATCTCGACGATCTCGGCATCGTACTGGTCGGCCGGCAGGGCGGCGGCCATGCGCTCGGCGAGCGAGAACAGCAGCACCACGCCGGGCGCGAAATTCGCGGCATAGACGATCGGCACGCGCCGCGCCGCCTCGGCCACGGCCGCCTCCTGCGCCGCGTCCAGGCCGGAGGTGCCGAGCACCAGCGGCGTGCCGGTCTCGGCCGCCAGCGCGGCGTGGCCGGCGGCGGCGGCGGCATGGGTGAAGTCGATCACCACCTCGCTCGCCTCGAACAGCGCACGGGCGTCGGGAAGCAGGGGCAGGCCGGGATCCCCGGCGGGCGGGGCGGCGCTGCGCCGCGTGCCGCCGGCCAGCGCGGCGCCGGCGGCGGCGACCTCCTCGGCCAGCAGCCGACCCATGCGGCCGGCGAGGCCGGCGATTCCGATGCGTGCCGGCATGCGGCTCCCCCTGGTCTCCGTCGCGGGCGATTTAGGGAGAGGGGCGGCGTCCCGTCCAGACGAGGTGTCCGTGCGGCGCCGGCGGAATGCGCCGGGGGGCCGGAAGGAGGGCGCGCGGGACGCCAGGGCGAAGCGGCCCTGCGCCCGGGCCGCGCCCGCCGCGCCGGTCAGACCGCCGGGTCCCAGTAGGGTCTGACGCGGTAGTAGTCGTGCACGCGCTGGCCCCAGGCGCGGTCGTTCCAGTCGGCTTCCTCGGCGCGGGCGTAGGCGGGGGCGCCCTCCAGCACGGAGGGGTCGATGTCCACCACGTAGCCGCCCTGCGCCGTGTCGTACTCCAGCACCGACCAGGGCAGCGGATGGTGCTTCTCGCCGATGCCGAGGAAGCCGCCGAAGCTCAGGATCGCGTAGGCGACCTGGCCGCTGCGCTTGTCGATCATCAGGTCCTCGATGGTGCCGACCCGCTCGCCACGCCGGTCGTAGACGGCGGTGCCGTTGACCTTCTCGGCCGCGATCAGGCTGCCCGTCTCGTCGCGGGCGATGTCGCCCTGCGGCAGGCTGGAGGGTCGGGGTGAGGGCTGTCCGGCAACAGGGCCGGGACTGGGGTTCGTCGCCATGGTTTCCTCCGTGTCGTTCCGGGCGTGCCGCACCCATCGCCGGCGGAAGGGTCCGACCGAAGGCGGGGATTCAGGCAGCCGATGGCGGAAGCGGGGGGCGGGCGGTGACACGTGCCGGGACCAGGGACGTGCCACCGCCTGCCATGCCGTCGATTGGGGGAAGTTCGACGGGCACGGGGAGAACGTGGGCCGGTCCGTGGCGGTTCCGCCACGCCGGCGGAAGGAGCGGCGGCCCGGCTTCACCTCGCCGCTATCGTGCCGCACCGGCAAGGAACCGACGGATGGGAGCGCGGTTCGCCGTGGCCCGTTGTTGCAGCGCGGCTTCACGCCGCCGGGCGTCGCCGCCCGCCGACGATCCGCTCCAGAGCATTTTCAAGCTGGGTGTACTCACCCGGCGACCCGGAAAATGCGAAAAACCGAAGTCTGGAGCCGTTCCGGCCTGATACAGTCAGGCCGGAACGGATCTAGCGCCCCAGCCCTTCCCAGAACTCCTTCACCTTGGCGAAGAAGCCCTCGCTCTCGGGCGAATGACGGCCGGACTGCTCGGCCTCGGCCTCGAATTCCTCCAGCAGCTCGCGCTGGCGCTTCGAGAGGTGCTGCGGCGTCTCCACCACGACCTCGACATACATGTCGCCGCGTGCCGCCGAGCGCAGCACCGAGAAGCCCTTGCCGCGCAGGCGGAAGCGGTCGCCCGTCTGCGTGCCGGCGGGGATGGCGACGCGGGCGCGGCCGCCGTCGATCACCGGCACCTCGACGCTGTTGCCGAGCGCCGCCTGCGACATGCGCAGCGGCACGCGGACGAAGATGTTGGCGCCCTCGCGCTGGAACAGCCCGTGCGGCCGCACCGCGACATCCACGTAGAGATCGCCGGCCGGGGCGCCGCGCAGCCCCGCCTCGCCCTCGCCGGCCAGCCGGATCCGGGTGCCGTCCTCGACGCCGGCGGGGATGGCGACGCTCAGCGTGCGCTCCTTCTGCACGCGGCCGGCGCCGTGGCAGACCTTGCAGGGGTTCTTGATGATGCGGCCCTGGCCGCCGCAGGTGGGGCAGGTGCGCTCGATCAGGAAGAAGCCCTGCTGCGCCCGCACCTTGCCGGAGCCGCCGCAGGTGCCGCAATTCGTGGCCGCGGCCGAGCCCCCCTCCCCGCCCGTGCCCTTGCACGCCTCGCAGGTCATCGAGGACGGCACGCGGACCGGCTTCTTCACGCCGGAGAAGGCCTCCTCCAGCGAGATCTCGACCGCCTGGCGCAGGTCGGCGCCACGCCCGGCGGCCTGCCCGCCGCGACGGCCGCCGAGGCCGCCGAACATCTGCTCGAAGATGTCCTCGAAGGCACCGCCGAAGCCCGCCCCGGCGCCGCCGAAGCCGCCCTGGCCCTGCTCGAAGGCGGCATGGCCGTAGCGGTCGTAGGCGGCGCGCTTCTCGCCGTCCTTGAGGACGTCGTAGGCCTCGTTCAGCTCCTTGAAGCGCGCCTCGGCGGCCTTGTCCCCCGGGTTGCGGTCCGGGTGGTACTTCATGGCGAGCTTGCGGTAGGCCTTCTTCAGATCGTCCTCGGTCGCGTCCCGTGCGACGGCAAGGATCTCGTAGTAGTCCTGCTTGGCCATCTGCTCAACCATCCGCCCCCAGATCCCCTGCTTGCCGATCCCCGCGCGCGGGACCGGTCATCCATCTGCCTGATCCGCAGGCGGCCCGATCCGGCGCGAAGGCATTCCACCGGGATCGGACCGGCCGCGGAGCAATTCCCATGCCGGTACGGGCGGCCGGCGGCCGCGCGGCGGGGAAGATACGCGGATGCCCGGTTCCGAGCGGAACCGGGCATCCGGCAGACCCTGCGCTGCGCGTTCCGGCCGGCCCGCGCGGCCACCGGCCCCCACCCGTGCGGGCGGGGACCGGCGCCGGATCAGCCGGCCTTCTTCTTCGGATCGACTTCCTCGAAGTCGGCATCGACCACGCGGTCGCCGCCCTGGGCCCCACCCTGGGCACCGGAGGCGCCGCCGGCCGGGCCGGCGCCGGGCTGCGGGCCGGCACCTTCCTGCGGGGTGGCCTTGTAGATCGCCTCGCCGACCTTCATCGCGGCCTGCGAGACGCGCTCGCCGGCGGCCTTGATCGCCTCGGGGTCGCTGCCCTCCAGCGCGGTGCGGGCGGCGGCCAGGGCGGACTCGGCCTCCTCCTTCTCCGCGGCCGGCACCTTCTCGGCGTTCTCCTTCAGCGTCCTGTCGAGCTGATGGACCATCGCCTCGGTCTGGTTGCGGGCCTCGACCGTCTCGCGACGCTTCTTGTCCTCGCCCGCATGCGCCTCGGCGTCGCGCACCATGCGCTCGATGTCCTGGTCGGACAGGCCGGAGCGCGCCTGGATCTTGATCTGCTGCTCCTTGCCGGTGGCCTTGTCCTTCGCGCTGACGCTGACGATGCCGTTGGCGTCGATGTCGAAGGTCACCTCCACCTGCGGCACGCCGCGCGGCGCGGGCGGGATGCCCTGCAGGTCGAAGTTGCCGAGCAGCTTGTTGTCGGCCGCCATCTCGCGCTCGCCCTGGAACACCTTGATGGTGACCGCGGTCTGGTTGTCGTCGGCGGTCGAGAAGACCTGCGACTTCTTGGTCGGGATGGTGGTGTTGCGGTCGATCAGGCGCGTGAACACGCCGCCCAGCGTCTCGATGCCGAGCGAGAGGGGCGTCACGTCGAGCAGCAGCACGTCCTTGACGTCGCCCTTGAGCACGCCGCCCTGGATCGCGGCGCCGATGGCGACCACCTCGTCCGGGTTGACGTTGCGCGCCGGCTCCTTGCCGAAGAACTGCTTCACCGCCTCGATGACCTTGGGCATGCGGGTCATGCCGCCGACCAGGATCACCTCCTCGATCTCGTTCGCCTGGAGACCGGCGTCCTTCAGCGCGGCGCGGCAGGGCGCCAGCGTCTTCTGGATCAGGTCGTCCACCAGGCTCTCGAGCTTGGCGCGGGTGAGCTGCATCACGAGGTGCTTCGGCCCGGAGGCGTCGGCCGTGATGAAGGGCAGGTTCACCTCGGTCTGCTTGGACGAGGAGAGCTCGATCTTGGCCTTCTCGGCCGCCTCCTTGAGGCGCTGCAGGGCGAGCTTGTCGCCGCGCAGGTCGATGCCCTGCTCCTTCTTGAACTCGTCCGCGAGGTAGTCGATGACGCGCTGGTCGAAGTCCTCGCCGCCGAGGAAGGTGTCGCCGTTGGTGGCCTTCACCTCGAACACGCCGTCGCCGATCTCCAGCACGGAGACGTCGAAGGTGCCGCCGCCGAGGTCGTAGACCGCGATGGTGCCGGAATGCTTCTTGTCGAGGCCGTAGGCGAGCGCCGCCGCCGTCGGCTCGTTGATGATGCGCAGGACCTCGAGCCCCGCGATCGAGCCGGCCTCCTTGGTCGCCTGGCGCTGGCTGTCGTTGAAGTAGGCGGGGACGGTGATGACGGCCTGCGTCACCTTCTCGCCGAGATAGGCCTCGGCGGTCTGCTTCATCTTGGTCAGCACGTGCGCGCTGATCTGCTGCGGCGCGTACTTCTTGCCCTCGACCTCGACCCAGGCGTCGCCGTTGTCGGCCCGCACGATGTGGTACGGGGCGAGCGACTTCTCCTTCTGGACCATCGGGTCGTCGAAGCGGCGGCCGATCAGGCGCTTGACGGCGTAGAGCGTGTTGGTCGGGTTGGTCACCGCCTGGCGCTTGGCCGACTGGCCGACCAGCACCTCGCCGTTCTTGGCGAAGGCGACCATGGAGGGCGTGGTGCGCGCCCCCTCGGCGTTCTCCAGCACCTTCGTCTCGCCGCCTTCCATGATGGCGACGCACGAATTGGTCGTGCCCAGGTCGATGCCGATGACTTTGCTCATCCGTAGTCTCCTCTTGCGGCGGATGGGGGCGGCCCTCGCTCGGCGCCGCGCCCATCCCCTGGCCCGGGATCCGGGCTCGGATGGTGGAACGGCCCGCCCGACGGGGCGGGCCTTGTTGCAGGGGGATGTATTCAGGCGAGGGCGCCGCGACAAGTGGCGGGGAGCACCCGATGCCGCATCCCGCCCTCGCAAAATCAGCCTGGGGAGCCGGCCTTCGGGCCCGCTTCCCGCGGCCGTCCTTCCGCGGCGGCCGGGGGAATCGGACGGCGGCGGGCGGACGGGGCGGTCAGGCGGTGCGGTCCACCCGTTCGCCCGACGGCGCGGCGCCGGCGGCCGGGCCGCCGCCCGCCACCACCACCATGGCCGGCTTCAGCAGCCGCCCGTTCAGCGTCCAGGCCGGCGTCCAGGCCTGGAGCACCGTGCCGGGCGCGGTGCCGGGGGGCGCCGGCTGCTCGGCCATCGCCTGGTGCAGCTCGGGGTCGAAGGGCTGGCCGGCGGCGTCCTTGCGGACCACGCCGTGGCGCTCCAGCATCGCCAGGAAGGAGCGTTCCACCCCCTCGAAGCCGCCGCGCAGCTTGGTCAGCAGCTCGGGCTCGGAGTCGCTCTGGGCCGGCAGCGAGTCGAGGCCGCGGCGCAGGTTCTCGGCCGCGTCCACCACGTCGCGGGCGAATTTCTGGATGGCGTAGCTGCGCGCCTCCTCCGCCTCGCGCCGGGCGCGGTTGCGGATGTTCTGCGCCTCCGCCTCGGAGCGCAGCCAGCGGTCCTTCAGGGAGGCGATCTCCGCCTCCAGGGCGGCGATGCGGTCGGCCTCGCCGGCCGGGTGGCCGGTTCCGTCCTGGCCGTTCCCGTCCTGCCTGGCCCCGCCCTGGTCGGCCGGGCCGCCCGTCGCGTCGTCTCTGTCGTTCATGGGATGATCTTCGTGTCTTCCGGCGTGGGGGGCACCCCGGCGGCCGTCGCCCTGGTGCCCTTGCTTTGGTCGTCCAGTTAGTGGCGCGGGGGGTCCGGGGCAACCGCCGGCGGCACGACGCCGCCGGCACGCATGCCGGGAAGGTCCGGCGCGGCGCGCCGAACGCCGCAGGCCGGCCCGCCGCCCCGGCGCGGGGCGGCGGGGCAAGGGGCCGAGGCGCCCGTTGCCGGCAAAGCACCCGCCGGTACCGGCCCGCGGCAGCCCGGACGGCTCTCGCACGGGTCCGCACCGGGGCGGGGGTCGGTTCGGCGGGCGGCCGCCCGCCAACCCCGCGCGCTGCCGGCCCGCACCGGTCGGGACCTGTGCGGGCCGGTTCAGGCGTAGGCGTAGGGGCCGCCCCGCTGCAGCGCCCGCTGGTAGGCCGGGCGGGCATGCAGCCGCGCGAGCAGCCCGCGCAGGCGCGGATAGCCGTCGTCCAGCACGCCGTTGCCCGCCTCGGCCTCCAGCGGGAAGCTCATCTGGATGTCGGCGGCGGTGAAGTCCGCGCCCGTCAGCCAGGGATCGTCGCCCAGCGACGATTCCACGAAGGCCAGCAGCCCCGCCATCTGCGCGTTCGCCGCCTCGATGCCGGGCTTCCCGGCCTCGCCCAGCCGGCGCAGCCAGAAGCGGACCAAGCGGGGCGTCATCATCGAGCCCTCGGCGAAGTGCAGCCAGTGGAGGTAGCGCCGGTGCGCCTCGCCGCCGGGCGGCGGGACGAGGCGGCCATCGCCGTGGCGGCCGACCAGGTACTCGATGATGGCGCCCGACTCCGCCAGCACCGCGTCGCCGTCCTGCAGCACGGGCGACTTGCCGAGCGGGTGGACCGCGCGCAGCGAGGGCGGGGCCAGCATGGTTTGCGGGTCGCGCTCGTAGCGCACCACCTCGTAGTCGAGGCCCAGCTCCTCCAGCAGCCAGAGGATGCGCTGCGAGCGGGAATTGTTGAGGTGGTGAACCCTGAGCATGGCGGTCCCTTCCGCCGGCGGCGGCCACGGCGCCCGGCGGCGGAAGGTTTGGCCGGCGGGCGACGCGCGCAAAGTGAATTCGGCGCCAGGGCGGTCCCGGAGTCGGGGGGATTGTCGACGGGTGCCGTCCGCGGGTGCCGGGCCGGGCCGGCCATCCGCCCGCTCCGTGATCGCTCCGCGCCGGCGGCGGATCGCGGCCCGGCCGGGGCGCGGGACCCCACATGCCCCGCGCGCCGGAATCCCGCCTTTCCCGGGCGGCGTCGGCCGGCGGGCATATCCGCGCCGCGACGAACCGCTCTATATCCGGCGGCCTGCATCCGCACCGGGCGCCACCCCGCAGGATCGCCACGACCGAGGAAGCCGCCGATGCCACGTTCCCTGCCCGCGCGCCCGAGATGGGCCGTTCCGTGCCTCCTGGCCACCGCGCTGTCGGCCCTGCCGGCCGCCGCCCAGCCCGCCGGCCAGGCGCCGGCTCCCCAGGGGACGCCCCAGGGAATGCCCCAGGGGCCGGGAATCGGCGAGCAGGTGCAGGCGGCGCTCGCCGCCTGCATCGGCAACCAGCAGCAGGATGCGGCGCGCATCCGCCAGTGCCTCGACACCCAGCGCCGCGAGGTCGAGCCCCAGCTCGCCCAGGCCGTGCAGCGCTACCGCGCCACGCTGGGCGGCGGGCGGCAGGGGGAGTTCGACCGGGTGCAGTCGGCCTGGAGCAATTTCCGCGACCTGCAATGCGGCTTCGCGGGCTCCGACCCGGCGGCGGGGCCGATGGCCGGGGTGGCGCAGTCCGGCTGCCTGCTGGAACTGGCGGTGGACCGGCTGGAGCTGCTGCGCTTCGCCGCCGGCGGCCCCTCCGGGCGCTGAGGGCAGCCGGCCGTGGACCTGCCGCCCGGGCTTCGGATCGACGTCGAGGACGCGCCGGCCGCCGCCGATCTCGACCGCATCCCCGAGGGGCTGGAAGCCTTCAACGAGGCGATGTGGCCCGGCCACCAGCCCTTCCGACCGCTCGGCGTGTTCGTGCGCGACGCGGCGGGGAAGATCCTGGGCGGGCTGGCCGGCGGCACCTATGGCGGCTGGCTGTACGTCCGCCACTTCTGGGTCTCGGAGCCGCTGCGCGGCCGGGGGCTGGGGCGCGAGATGCTGGCGCGGGCGGAGCGGCGGGCGCTGGCGCGCGGCAGCCATTCCGTCTGGCTCGACACGTTCAGCTTCCAGGCGCCGGAATTCTACCGCCGGCAGGGCTACGAGGTGTTCGGCGAGCTGGACGTGCCGCCGGGGTACAAGCGGATCTTCCTGCGCAAGGCGCTGGCGACGCGGGATGGCGGCGGCGCGGCGGCGACGGGGGCCGACGGCCCGGCCTGAACGGCCGGCGCCGGGGGAGGCGGGACCGGGCCCCGCCCGCGTCTCCGACGGCGCTGCGCCGCCGGCGGGCAAGGGCTGCGCCGCCGGGCAGTCCCGCCGCCCGGATCAGCCCGGCCCGGAAGCCGCGCGCGCGCCATGCCCGTCGCCCTTCGCCCCGTATTCCGCGGCGACGTGGTCGATGAAGGCCCGCGTGGCCGGCAGCAGGCCGCGGCGGGTCGGGAACACCATGTGGATCGTCGCGGCGGGCGGCGCCCAGGCGGGCAGCACGTCGACCAGCGCGCCGCCGGCGATGTCCTCACCCACGACCATGGACGGAAGCTGGACGACCCCGATCCCGCGCCGCGCCGCGCGCAGGAGCGAGATCATGTCCTCGGTCACGAGGCGCGGCCGGTGCCTGACGGTCGCCTCCCGCCCCTCCCCGTCCGTCAGCCGCCACTCGTGGTCGCCGCCATCGCCCGTGCTCCAGGCGAGGCTCGGCAGCGCGGCGAGGTCCCCGGGCGCGCGCAGGCCGGCCCGTCCCGCCAGCAGCGCGGGCGCGGCCACCAGGCGCTGCGGGCTCGGCCCCAGCTCGCGCATCACCAGCCCGCTGTCCTCCAGCGGCGGGAAGCGGACGCGGAAGGCCACGTCGAAGCCCTCGCCGATGACGTCGACCCGGCGGTTCGTGTTCTCGAGATGCACCTCGACATCGGGGCAGGCCGCCATGAAGCGGACGACCATCTCGCCGACCTCGAAGAACAGCAGGGTGGCCGGGCAGCTCACCCGCACCACGCCGCGCGGCTCGGCGCGGCGCCGGTCGATCGCCTCCTGCGCCGCCTCGGCCTCCACCAGCATGGCCACGCAGTGCCGGTGGTAGTCCCGGCCGATGTCGGTGACGGCGAAGCGGCGCGTCGAGCGCTGGATCAGGCGCACGCCCAGCCGCTCCTCCAGCAGGCCGATCCGCCGGCTCAGTCGCGACCGCGGCATGCCGAGGCGCCGGGCCGCCGCGGCGAAGCCGCCATCGTCCACCACCTGCACGAAGTAATAGAGGTCGTTCAGGTCCTGCATCATCCATTGTCCCATGAGCAGGACAGTCTGGCGAGCAGCCACGTCTTAAGGCGGCACTGTCCCATGCACAGATAGGCCGTGATCGGCACGGCGCACCGGCGCCGCCGGAAGGAGGAGTCCATGCGACAGGTTCTCGGCATCCACGATGCCCCTCGCCAGCACTGGGTCGGGAACGGCTTCCCGGTCCGCACGATGCTCTCGCATCACGAGCAGGGCCGGGATGCCAGCCCGTTCGTCATGCTGGACCATGCGGGGCCGACGGAGTTCGCGCCCACGACGGCACGGCGCGGCGTCGGGCAGCATCCCCACAAGGGGTTCGAGACCGTGACCATCGTCTACGACGGCGCGGTGGAGCACCGCGACTCCACCGGCGCCGGCGGCGTGATCGGCCCAGGCGACGTGCAGTGGATGACGGCGGCGGCCGGCATCCTGCACGAGGAGTACCACGCCCCGGACTTCGCCCGGAAAGGCGGCCGCTTCGAGATGGCCCAGCTCTGGGTCAACCTGCCGGCCCGCGACAAGTCGGCCCGGCCCGGCTACCAGGGCCTGGCCGACGCGGCGATCCCCGTCGTGACGCTGCCGGACGGCGCGGGCCGCGTGCGGGTCATCGCTGGCGCCTTCGGCGGCGCCAGGGGTCCGGCGCGGACCTTCACGCCGATCGACATCTGGGACGTGCGGCTCGCGGCCGGCGGCACGGTCACGCTCGACCCGCCGGCGGGACGCACGCTCTCGATCGCGGTCCTCTCCGGCCGGGTCGGGATCGACGGCAGACAGGCCGCGCGGGAGGCGCAGACCGTCATCCTCGGGCGCGAAGGCGGTCCCGTGGCCGTGACGGCGGAGACCGAGGCCAAGCTGCTGGTCCTGTCCGGCGAGCCCATCGACGAGCCGGTGGTCGCGCACGGGCCGTTCGTCATGAACACGGCGACGGAAATCAGGCAGGCGATGCTGGACTTCCAGTCGGGACGGTTCGGCCTCATCCCGGAGGCCGCCGCCTCCTGACGAGGACCCCGCCCCCGGCGGCGACGCCGGGGGCGGGCAGGTGCCTTCACACGAGAGAGAGGAGACAGCCCATGGGCAAGCCCTACGTCCGGCTCGACAGGAACCAGGCGGCGATGCTGCTGGTCGACCACCAGACCGGCCTGCTGTCGCTGGTGCGCGACATCGACCCGGACCGCTTCAAGAACAACGTCCTGGCGACCGCGGACGTCGCGCGGTACTTCGGCCTGCCGACCGTGCTGACGACGAGCTTCGAGGACGGGCCGAACGGCCCGCTGGTCCCCGAGCTGCGGGAGATGTTCCCGGACGCCCCCTTCATCCCCCGGCCGGGCCAGATCAACGCCTGGGACAACGAGGACTTCGTCAGGGCGGTGAAGGCGACCGGCCGCCGGCAGCTCATCATCGCGGGCGTGGTCACCGAGGTCTGCGTCGCCTTCCCGGCCCTCTCGGCCATCGAGGAAGGGTTCGAGGTCTTCGTCGTCACCGACGCGTCGGGCACCTTCAACGAGCTGACGCGGCACTCGGCCTGGAACCGCATGTCGCAGGCCGGCGTGCAGCTCATGACCTGGTTCGGCCTCGCCGCCGAGCTGCACCGCGACTGGCGCAACGACGTCGAGGGGCTGGGCACGCTCTTCTCGAACCACATCCCCGACTACCGCAACCTCATCACCGCCTACACGACGCTGACGAAGGGCCGGTAGCGCCGCGACCGCCGCCGTGCCGCCGCTCCCGGCGGCATGGCGGCCCCGGCGCCGCGCACCGGCGGTCCGGCCGTGGGCGGCCTCCGTCCCGGCCGGGCCCTACCCCAGCAGCCGCCCGATCACCCGCGCCGTGTAGTCCACCACCGGGATGATACGCCCGTAGTTGATCCGCATCGGCCCGATCACCCCGATCGCGCCGACGATGCGCTGCCGCTCGCCCTCCCCCGCGCGGAAGGGGGCGACCACCATGGAGAGCCCGGCCGTGTCGAACAGGCCGCTCTCGGCGCCGATGAAGATCTGCACGCCCTCGCCGCGCTGGGCCAGCTCCAGCAGGCGCAGCATCGTCTCCTGCGCCTCCAACCGCTCGAACAGCGCCTGGATGTCGTTCAGCCGCGCGATCTGGTCCACGTTCTGCAGCAGCCTGGCCTGGCCGCGCAGGATCAGCGAGCCGCCGGCGCTGCCGCCCGACCAGGTGGCGAGCCCGGCCTCGATCACCTGGTGCGTCAGCGCGTCGAGCGCGGTGCGGTCGGCGGCGATGTCCTCGCTGACGGCGCGCCGCGCCTCCTCCAGCGTCTGCCCGCCGAGCCGGCTGTTGAGGTAGTTCGAGGCGCGCGTCAGCGCCGAGGGCGGCAGGCCCGGCGGCACCTCGATGACGCGGTTCTCCACCTGCCCGTCCGCCGTCACCAGCACCACCAGGGCGCGGCCGGGGCCGAGGTTGACGAACTCGATGTGGCGCACCGGCGCCTCGGACTTGGGTGCCACGACGAGGCCGGTGGCGCCGGCGAGGCCGGCCAGCATCTGGCTCGCCTCGCCCAGAGTCTCCTGGAAGGAGCGGCCGGTGGCGGCGCAGCGCGCGGCGATGGCGTCGCGCTCCTCCTCCGCGAGGTCGCCGAATTCCAGCAGCCCGTCCACGAACAGGCGCAGGCCGCGCTCGGTCGGCAGCCGGCCGGCGCTGGTGTGCGGGGCGTAGAGCAGCCCCGCCTCCTCCATGTCGGCCATGACGTTGCGGATGGTGGCGGGCGAGAGCGCCTGCGGCAGGCGGCGCGACAGGGTGCGGCTGCCCACCGGCTCGCCGGTCGCGACGTAGAGCTCGACCAGCTCGCGCAGGATGGTGGCGGAGCGCGTGTCCAGCCCGGGCGGGACGCCGCCCAGGCTGCCCAGGCCAGCCTGACCGAGACCGGTGGAGAGACCGCCGGGGGCGAGGCCGCCCGGGGTGAAGCCGCGTGCCGCGACCATCGAAACCTGCCGGAACCTCCTTGGCAAGGCGCTGCGAAACGTCGCAAAAAAGCTAGGGACGGGACCACCACGCGTCAACCGCGGGCATGGAGTCCCGGAGGCGGCCCAACGGCAACCCGGGGTCCGTTCCGGCGAGGCTGGAACCCGGCCATCCCGGCAACGATATGGGGACACATGGCGGCCGAAGATCCCTACCAGACCCTGGGCGTGGCGCGCGACGCCGACGCGGACACGATCCGCAAGGCGTACCGCAAGCTCGCCAAGACCCTGCACCCCGACCTCAACCCCGGCGACAAGGCGGCGGAGGAGCGGTTCAAGAACGTGACCGCGGCCTACGACCTGCTTTCCGACGCCGAGAAGCGCGCCCGCTTCGACCGCGGCGAGATCGACGCCAGCGGCCAGGAGCAGGCGCCGCGCGGCTACTACCGCGACCATGCCGAGGGCATGTCAGGCGCCCGCTACCGGCGCGCCGGGCCGCGTGGCGGCATGGGCGGCGGCCCGGGCGCCGAGGGTTTCCAGGGCGGCTTCCAGGGAGGGTTCGAGGACCTCTCGGACGCCGATCTCGGCGACATCTTCGGCGACTACTTCCGCGCGCGCGGCGGCGGCAGCAGCGGCCCGCGCCGCGGGCAGGACAACCTGTACCGGCTGGAGGTCGACTTCCTCGACGCGGTGCGCGGCGCGAAGCGGCGCCTGACCCTGCCGGACGGGCGCGACCTCGACGTCAACATCCCTGTGGGGCTGACCGACGGCCAGGTGCTGCGCCTGCGCGGCCAGGGCTCGCCCGGCGCCAATGGCGGGCCGGCGGGCGACGCGATGATCGAGGTGCACATCCGCCCGCACCGCTTCTTCCGGCGCGAGGGCAACGACATCCACCTCGACCTGCCGGTCACCTACGCGGAGGCGGTGCTGGGCGCCAAGGTCTCGGTGCCGACTCCGGCCGGGGCGGTGAACATGACCGTGCCGCCGCGTTCCGATACCGGCAAGCGGCTGCGCCTGCGCGGCCGCGGCGTGCCCGAGCACGGCGGCAAGCCGGCGGGCGACCTCTACGTGACGTTGCAACTCGTGCTCGGCGAGGTGGACGAGAGGCTGGAGGAGTTCCTGAAGGGCTGGGCGCCGGCGCACGAGACCGATCCGCGCGCCGGCATGGGCCGCGACACGGAGGGCGGGGCATGATCGCGCTGGAGGCATTGCTGCGCCTCGTCGCCGGGCTGCGCGCGTCGGAGATCGAGGGGTGGATCGCGCAGGGCTGGGTGCGGCCCTCCCGCGGGGCGGACGGCTTCGCCTTCTCGGAGATCGACGTGGCGCGGGTGCGGCTGATCGTCGAGCTGCGCGACGAGATGGAGGTGGGCGAGGAGGCAATGCCGGTCGTGCTGTCGCTGCTCGACCGGCTCTACGCCGAGCGACGGCGCATGCGCCGGCTGTGCGAGGCGATCGAGCGCGCGGGCGTCGCGGAGCGGCTGCGGGCGGAGGTGCTGCCGGACTGAGCAGCCGAGCCGGTCTGGACCCCATGGCCGCCGCGCGTATGGTGCGGCGCCCTCCGACCAGGATACCGCCCTCTATGGCCACCGCGCTTTCCGCCCCCGCCCTCTCACGCCCCTCCGGCCGTGCCGCCGACGCGCTGCGCACGCTCAGCATCGAGCCCGGCTTCGCCCGCCATGCCGAGGGCTCCTGCCTGATCCGCATGGGCGGCACCGAGGTGCTGTGCACGGCGAGCGTCGAGGGCCGCGTGCCCGGCTTCCTGCGCGGCAAGGGCGAGGGCTGGGTGACCGCCGAGTACGGCATGCTGCCGCGCGCCACCCACACGCGCGGCGACCGCGAGGCGGCGCGCGGCCGGCAGTCCGGCCGCACGCAGGAGATCCAGCGCCTGATCGGCCGCAGCCTGCGCGCCGTGACCGACCGCGCCGCCATGGGCGAGATGTCCGTCACCATCGACTGCGACGTGCTGAACGCCGATGGCGGCACGCGCTGCGCCTCGGTCACCGGCGCCTGGGTGGCGCTGCACCTGGCGTTCCGGCACTGCATGTCGAAGAACATCATGAAGGCGGTGCCGCTGCTCGACCAGGTGGCGGCGGTCTCCTGCGGCATCTGCGACGGCGTGCCGGTGCTCGACCTCGACTACGCGGAGGACAGCAAGGCAGGGGCGGACGCGAATTTCGTGCTGACCGGCAAGGGCGGGCTGGTCGAGGTGCAGGGCACCGCCGAGGGCGCGCCCTTCTCCGAGGCCGAGCTGCTGGAGCTGCTGCGCCTCGCCCGCCACGGCACGGCGCAGCTCTTCGCGGCGCAGCGCCTCGCCGTGGGGCTTCCCGCCGGGGAGCCGGGCTGATGCCGCGCCGGCTGGAGCCGGGGGCGCGGATCGTCCTGGCCACGCACAACGCCGGCAAGCTGCGCGAGGTGGCGGCGCTGCTGGCACCGCACGGCGTCGCCGTGGTCTCGGCCGGCGAGCTCGGCCTGCCGGTGCCCGAGGAGACGGAGGACAGCTTCGTCGGCAACGCCGCCATCAAGGCGCTGGCGGCGGCGACGGCCGCCGGGCTGCCGGCGCTGGCCGACGATTCCGGCTTCTCGGTGGCGGCGCTCGGCGGCGACCCCGGCGTGCGCACCGCCGACTGGGCCGAGCAGCCGGACGGCAGCCGCGACTATGCCGCGGCGATGGCCAGGGTAGCCGCCCTGGCGGCGGGCTCGGCCGACCGCGCGGCCTGGTTCACCTGCGCGCTGGTGCTGGCCTGGCCGGACGGGCATGTCGAGGCCTTCGAGGGCCGCGCCACGGGCCACTGGGTGGCGCCGCCGCGCGGCACGCGCGGCTTCGGCTACGACCCGATGTTCGTGCCGGACGGCCACGCCGAGACCTTCGGCGAGATGGCGCCGGCAGCAAAGCACGCAATCAGCCACCGGGCGCGGGCCTTCGCGCTGCTCGCGGCCGCCTGCCTGCCGGCGGCGGGATAGAGCGGATCGCCGGCGGGCGGATACGCCCGATGGCGTGAATCCGCGCTGAGAACAACGAGCTACGGCGAACCGCGGTCCCAACCGGACTGCGGTTCGCCGTAGAGCATTTTCAAGCTGGGTGGACTCACCCGGCGACTCGGAAAATGCGAAAAACCGACAGGCTGGAGTGGATCGCCGGCGGGCGGACACGCCCGGCGGCGTGAATCCGCGCCGAGAACAACGAGCTACGGCGAACCGCAGTCCCAACCGGACTGCGGTTCGCCGTGGCGGCCGAAGCCGTTGTTGCAGCGGCAACACACCTGGTGTGCATCGCAAAAACCGTAAGGAACCGTTCAGGGATTTCCGGCATTCTCCCTCGCAGCGGCGCCCGCGGGCGCTGCCTTTCTTGGACGTTTCCTCCCTGAACTCGGCGGCACCTTCCGGTGCCGCCTTTTTTCTGCGGAATCGGCTCGGGGGCGAGGCAGGTTCCCGGCTTCCCCCCCTTGGAGGTCCCCAGGGGGCCCCCCGGGGGCCTACGAGGCGTCCTTCTCCGGCAAGGCGATCCCCGTGATCGCCTGCCACACCCGGATCACGAAGGCGTCGTCCCGCCCGCCCTGCCCCAGCCCCTTCGCCGCGACGAAGAGCTGCTGCGCCTGCGCCGCCAGCGGCACCGGCGAGGCCACCTCGCGCCCCAGCTCGGCGACCAGCGAGAGGTCTTTGACGAAGATCTCCACCGCGCTGCGCGGCGTGTCGTCGCCCTCCAGCACATGGGCCATGCGGTTCTCGAACATCCACGAATTGCCCGCGGCGTTGGTCACCACGTCGTAGAGCGCCTGCGGCTCGATGCCGGCCTTGATGCCGAGCGCCATCGCCTCGGCGGCGGCCGCGATGTGGACGCCGGCGAGGAGCTGGTGCACCACCTTCATCGTGGTGCCGAGGCCGGGCGCGTCGCCGAGCTTCCAGACCTTGCCCGCGATCGGCCCCAGCACCGGCGCCGCCTTCGCGAAGGCCGCCTCCGAGCCCGAGGCCATCACGGAAAGCCGCCCCTCCCGCGCCCCGACCGCGCCGCCCGAGACCGGCGCGTCGAGGTAGAGCAGCCCGCGCGCCGCCGCCTCGGCGGCCAGGGCGCGCGCATCCGCCGCGGCCATGGTGGAGGAGACGATCAGCACCGCCCCGGGGGCGAGGCGCGACGCCGCCCCGCGCGGCCCGAACAGCGCGGCGCGCGCCTGTGCGGCGCTGACCACGCAGACCAGCACCGCCTCCGTGCCCTCGGGCAGCGCCTCGGCGCCGGCCACGGCCCGTCCGCCTTCCGCCGCGAAGGCCGCGCGCGCCGCCTCGCCGAGGTCGCAGCCGGTGACGTCGAGGCCGGGCGCGCGCAGCAGGTTGCAGGCGGCGCCGAGGCCGATGTTGCCGAGGCCGATCACCGCCACGCGCAGCGACGCCCCGCCCGCCTTCCCCGCCCCTGGCCCGGCGCCCTGTCCCTTCTCGGCCATCGCGCTTTCCCCCCGCTGCCTCGCCGCCGGCCGGCGCCGACGCGGCGCGCAGCCTTCGGCCGCGGCGGCGGGGCGTCAAGCGCCCGGCGCGAGGCCGCCACCCGGGCGGGCCTTCCCGGCACAGGCGTGCGGTGCGCCCCACGCGACGCCGCCGGCACGGGGCGGGCCGCTGCCGGGGCGCCTCGTCCGGGTCCGCACGGATGCGGACCCGCAGGGTTTGCCGGTTCGGCGCGCGGCCGCCCCAGCAACGCCGCGCGCGAGACCGGCGCGCACAAGCCGGGACCCGTGCGGGCGGGCGTCAGTCCCCCGCGCCGACCCGGCTGCGGGCGGCGGCCTCCGATTCCAGCCGTCGCTGGTCGGCGGCGAACAGCTCGGTCAGTTCCTCGGCCGCCTGGGCGTTGCTCTGGATGAGCTGCTTCTCGTCCGTGTAGAAGGCGTGGCTCTCGACCAGCCGCCGCTCGTCGTAGTCGCGGAACAGCGCGACGGCGCGCCCGGCCTCCGCCTCCGGGATGCCGAGGTCGCGCAGCACCAGCTCGCTCAGGCGCAGGCTGGAGTGGAAGGTGTCGCGCACCAGGTCGCCGACGCCGCGGTCCATCAGCAGGTAGGCGTGGCGCCGGTTGCGGGCGCGCACCACGAGCTTGAGGTTCGGGAAGTTGCGCCGCGCGATGTCGACGACCTGGAGCACCTCCTCCATGTCGTCGAGCGCCACCACCAGCACCCGCGCACGCTCCGCCCCCGCCGCGCGCAGCAGGTCGTGGCGCGTGGGGTCGCCGTAGTAGACGCCCTCGCCGAACCGGCGCACCACGTCGAGCTGGGCCGGGTCCTTCTCCAGCGCGGTGAAGGCGATGCCGCGCATGCGCAGCACGCGGCCGACGATCTGCCCCACCCGGCCGAAGCCGCAGATGATGACCGGCGCGCCGTCGTCCTCGATCCTGTCGAAGACGCGCGGCCGCTCGCGGCCGAGACGCGGGATCACGAGGCGCTCGGAGGCGGCGAAGAGCAGCGGCGTCGCGGCCATGGAGAGGGCGATCACCAGCGTCGCCCGGTCCGCCGCCTCCTGGTCCAGCGCGCCGACGCCGACCGCCGCCGCGAACAGCACGAAGGAGAACTCGCTGCCCTGGCAGAGCGAGAGCGCGACGCGCAGCGCGGAGGCGTCCGGCTGCCCGGCGAGCCGCGCCAGCAGGAAGGCGACCAGCGTCTTCGTCGCGATCATGCCGAGCAGGGCCAGGGCGAAGAAGCCGGGCTCGGCCACGGCCAGGCCGAGATTGGCCGCCATGCCGACCGAGAGGAAGAACAGGCCGAGCAGCAGCCCCTCGAAGGGCTCGATGGTGGACTTGATCTCGTGCCGGTACTCGGAATCGGAGAGCAGCACGCCGGCGAGGAAGGCGCCGAGCGAGGTGGACAGGCCGGCGAGGCTGGCGAGCGTGGCCGTGCCGATCACCACGAGCAGGGCGAGGGCGGTGAACACCTCCGGCGTGCGCGCGCCGCCGATGGCGCGGAAGACGGGACGGACCAGGAAGCGGCCGCCGAGCAGGATCGCCGCGATGACGGCGCAGCCGAGGCCGACCTCGCGCCACGGCACCTCGGTCGGCAGCCCGTGCGACGAGGGGCCCATGGCGAGCAGCGGCACGGCGGCGACCAGCGGCACGAAGGCGAGGTCCTGGAACAGCAGCACGGCGAAGGCGGTGCGTCCGGCGGGGGCGCCGAGCAGGTCGCGTTCGGCCAGCATCGGCAGCACGATGGCGGTGGAGGAGAGCGCGAGCCCCGCCCCCAGCACCGTCGCCGCCGGCCAGGCGAGGCCGCCGGCGGCCAGGATCGCGGCGATGGCCACGCCGGTCGCGGCCACCTGCGCCGAGCCGAGGCCGAACACGGCGCGCCGCAGCACCCAGAGCCGGCGCGGCCGCACCTCCAGCCCGATCAGGAACAGCAGCATGACGACGCCGAGCTCGGAGAATTCGGCGATGTCGTGCACGTCGGTGACGAGGCGCAGCCCGGCGGGCCCGATCAGCGCGCCGCCCACGAGGTAGCCGAGCACGCTGCCGAGGCCGAGCCGGCGCGACAGCGAGACCAGCAGCACCGCCGTGGTCAGCAGGATCGCGAAGGTCAGGAGCATCGGCGTTCCGGGTTCGGCCCGGCCCCGCCGCGCCGGGGATCGGCGGCGCTGCCGCGCGGGGCGTCCCTCACGCCGGATGGCGTGGCATTCTCGACGACGCCGGATGGCGCGGTACTCTCGACGACGCCGGACGGCGCGGCTCCGCCGACGACGCCGGATGCCGCGGCTTCTTCGAGGGTGGCGGACGGCGCGGCCCGGTCCGGCGCGCCGTCCGGCACGGCCTCCCCGGCCGCGCCCGTGGCGGCATGCCGGGTGGCCCGGCCGGCCAGCAGATGGCGGATCCGCCGTGCCAGCGCCTCGCTCGCATAGGGCTTGGAGAGCAGCTCGATGTCCGCGCCCAGCCGGTTGCCCTGCATCAGCGTGTTCTCGGTGTAGCCCGAGGTGAACAGCACGGCGAGGCCGGGCCGGCGCTCGCGCGCCAGGCGGGCCAGCTCCGTGCTGCGCAGCGGCCCCGGCATGATCACGTCGGTGAACAGCAGGTCGACCACGGCGTCGCCCTCCAGCATCGCCAGCGCCACCGTGGCGTCCGGCGCCGCCAGCACGCGGTAGCCGAGATCGCCCAGCATCTCGACCACGGTGGTCCGCACCTGCTCGTCGTCCTCGACGACCAGGATGGTCTCGGTGCCGCCGACGAGCGACCCGGCCCCGGCGGCGGCCGAGAGCGGTCCGGCCTCGGCGCCCGCCGCGGCCGCCTCCCCGGCGCCCGCCGCGCGCGGCAGGAAGAGGCGGACGACGGTGCCGACCCCGACCTCGCTGCGGATCCGCACGTGCCCGCCGGACTGGCGCACGAAGCCGTAGACCATGGAGAGGCCGAGGCCGGTGCCCTTGCCCTCCGGCTTGGTCGAGAAGAAGGGCTCGAAGGCCTGCGCCAGCACCTCGGGCGGCATGCCGCAGCCCGTGTCGCCGACCGAGAGCACGACGTAGTCGCCCGGCGCGGCCTCGGCGTCGGCGGCGGCGTGCCGCGCGTCCAGCGCGGCGTTGCCGGCCACGATCGTCAGCCGGCCGGCGCCGTCCATGGCGTCGCGGGCGTTGATCGCGAGGTTGAGCAGCGCCGTCTCCAGCTGGACGGGATCGACCAGCGTGTTCCACAGCGCCCCGTCGATGCGCAGGTCCACCACGATCGCCTCGCCGAGCGCGCGGCGCAGCAGGTCGTCCATGCCGGCGACGAGGCTGGCGATGTTCACCACCTTGGGCTCCAGCGGCTGCCGCCGCCCGAAGGCCAGGAGCTGGCTGGCGAGGCGCGCGCCGCGCATGGCGCCGGCCAGCGCGTTGGCCACGCGCCGCTCCGCCCGCGCATTGCCCGCCACGTCGCGGGCGAGGAGATGCAGGTTGCCCGCGACGACCTGGAGCAGGTTGTTGAAGTCGTGCGCGATGCCGCCGGTGAGCCGGCCGATCGACTCCATCTTCTGCGCCTGCTGCAGCGCCGCCGCGGCCTGCCGGCGCTCGGCGATCTCGGCCGCGACCCGCGCCTCCAGCGTCTCGTTGAGCTGGCGCAGTTGCTCCTCGACCCGGCGGCGGCGGCGTATCTCGCGGTCGGCGGCCTCCAGCAGCCGGGCGTTGTCGATCGCCACCGCCGCCTGGCCGGCGACGCTGACGAGGCTCGCCTCGTCCGTCTCGCTGAAGCGGCCGGGCCTGCTGTGGCCGAACAGCAGCGCCCCGATCGGCTCGCCGGTGCGCGACCGCACCGGCACGGCGAGGTAGGAGCGCACCGGCAGGTGGCCGGGCGGCATCCCGGCATGCGGCGCATTCTTCCCGTAGCGCGGGTCCCGCGTGATGTCGTCCGAGCGCACGACGCTCTGGCCGGACAGGGTGGGCGCGAACAGCGCCGTGTTGCGCGGCATGGGAAAGCCGGCGAAGGCGGCGCGGTCCACCCCGGAGAGGGCGAAGATCCGGTAGCCGCTCCCCGCGGGGCCCAGCCCTTCCGTGCCGGATCCTTCCACGCCGGATCCTTCCGTGCCGGACCCTTCCACGCCGCCCGCCCCGGCGCCGGCCCCCTCCGCTCCCCGGGCTCCGTGCGCCTCGTAGAAGAAGGCGCCGAACTCGGCGCCGGTGAGCGCCACGCCGGCATCCGTGACGGTCTGCGCCACGCGCCCGAGATCGGTCTCGCCGGTGATGGCGATGCCGGCGCGGTTCACCGTCTCCAGCGCCGCGGTGCGCTCGTGCAGCGCCGCCAGCGCGGCGCGCTCGCGCTGCTTGCCGAGTACCTGGTCCGTCACCTCCATCGTGGCGCAGAGTATCCCGGCGATGCGCCCGGCCTCGTCGCGCAGCGGCGTGTAGGAGAAGGTGAACCAGGTGTCCCGGAACCGGCCCTCCCGCATCATCGGGATGAGCATCTCCCGGTGCAGGCTCGCCTCGCCCCGCATCGTCCGGTCCACCAGGGGGGCGAATTGCGGCCAGATGTCCGACCACACCTCGCGGAACGGCAGGCCCAGCGCCGCGGGATGGCGCTCGGCGAAGATCGGCACGTAGGCGTCGTTGTAGAGGAAGGCCAGCTCCGCCCCCCAGGCGACGAACATGGCCTGCCGGGAGGCCGCCACCAGCTCGACCACGCCGCGCAGCGAGGGCGGCCACCGGTCCGGCGGGCCCAGCCCGGCCGCCGAGAAGCCGGGCCGGCGCAGCAGCGCGCCGACCTCCCCGCCGCCGGCCGGCCAGGCGTCGGTCTCCTCCCGGGTCGCCGCCCTGCGCCCTGCGCCGCCCGGTTCCGTCATCGCGCTCCCTGCATGATGTCGCCTTCCCGCGGCGCCGGATCGGAACGGCGGGACGCAACCGAGGCTAGCCTATCGGCGCGGGCTGGAAAGCCCCGGCCCATGCTGCCCTGGCCCGCCCTGCCCCTGCCCGCCCTGCCCGGCCGACGCTGCCTGACCAACGCTGCCCTGGCCCGCCGGGCGCGGGATGCGGGCGCGGGATGCGGGGCCGCGGCCGCGTCAGGCGCCGCCGCGCAGGTGCCGCAGGAAGCCCGCATGCCAGCGCACGTAGCCGCGCTCGACATGGGCGAGGCGGTCGCGCAGCGCGGCGTGCGCGTCCGGCAGGCGGTGGAAGGGGATGGACGGGTAGAGGTGGTGCTCCGTGTGGTAGGGCATGTTCCACATCAGCCGGCGCAGCAGGGCGTTGGTGAGCATGGTGCGCGTGTTGGTCAGCCCGTTCGCGTCCTGCGAGCAGAGCGTGTGCTCGGTGAGCAGGTAGAGGCGCAGCGCCGGCTGGCCGAGCAGCTGCGGCACGATCCAGAGGCAGACCGGCGCCCACCAGCCGAACAGCAGCCCGGCCCCGCCGGCCAGGGCGAGGTCGAACACGGTCATCGCCCGCACGCTGCGGATCACCTTCGGCGCGGCGCGGGCGGGGATGTAGGGGTAGGCGGCGAGGTCGCCGCGCCAGCAGTCCCGGATCACCCGCAGGCGCGTCTGCCAGTAGGGCACGGCGAGGACGCGCCAGAGATAGGCGCGGGTGGTGTCCGGCACGGGCGAGAGCAGCTCCGGGTCGCGCGCCGGGTCCTGGGTGTGGCGGTGATGGGCGAGGTGGAACACCTGGTAGAAGTGCCAGTTGTAGAGCGACGGGCAGCCGCACAGCCACCCCACCACGGCGTTGGCGCGGCGCGAGGCGAAGGCGGTCTGGTGCATCGTCTCGTGCAGCGGCGCGAACAGCGCGGCCTGCGCGACGCCGAGCGCCAGCATGGCCGGCAGCAGCGTCCACGGCCCGGCCAGCGACACCCAGGCACCGCCGGCGAGCAGCAGCAGCAGGTGGAAGGCGAGCTGCGCCGCGCCGCGCGCGTCGGAACGCGCCGAGAGGGCACGCAACGCGGGGCCGGGGAGCAGCCGCGCCGGCGGGGCATGCCCTGCCGGCGTATCGGCGATCGTCGCGTCCATGGTGATCGTTTCCTTGCCCGCCTGGTCTGGCGGGATGTACCGGGCAGAAGGGTCTCCTGCCATCTCTCCTGCCATCTCGCATGCAAGCCCCGCGCCGGCCCGCGCGGTATCCGGCGCCCTCGCGAGCCGGGCGTCCCGGCCCGGCAACGGGACGATGCGCGGGGCCGATGGCAGGCGCGGGTGCCGCCCCGACGCGCCGGAGCGGGAACCGCGCCCGCGGGAAGGCGGCTGGTCAGTCCAGGCGGATGTCGAGCCGCGTGACGATGTCGCCCCAGGCCTCGCGCTCGCGCCGCTGCATCGCCGCCAGGGCCTCGGACGAGGAGGGTTCGGGCTTGCAGGCCTGGGCCTTCAGCACCTCGGCGAAGCTGTCCGCCCGCATCGCCTC
>NZ_JALPRX010000134.1 GCF_023223525.1 Roseomonas acroporae
CGTGACGATGTCGCCCCAGGCCTCGCGCTCGCGCCGCTGCATCGCCGCCAGGGCCTCGGACGAGGAGGGTTCGGGCTTGCAGGCCTGGGCCTTCAGCACCTCGGCGAAGCTGTCCGCCCGCATCGCCTCGTGCGCGGCGGCGGCGAGCTGCGCCACCACCGGCGCCGGGGTGCGGGCCGGGGCGTAGAGCGCCTGCCAGAGCCCGATGGTCATGTCGAAGCCCAGCTCGCGCAGCGTCGGCACGTCCGGCAGCAGCGGCAGCCGCTCCGGCGAGACGACGGCGAGGATGCGGGTGCGCCCGTCGCGCGCCATGCTCTCGGCGACGCCCGCCGGCACCGCCATGGTGTCGACCTGCGCCGCCATCACCGCCTGCATCGCCGGCGCCTGGCCGGTGAAGGGCACGTGCAGCATCTCGGCGTCCACCTGCCGCAGCACCCGCGCGAAGGCGAGGTGCGAGGTGCTGCCGACGCCCCAGCTCGCGAAGGAGAGCCCGCCCCGCTCGGCCCGCGCCGCCGCGACCAGCCCGGCGAAATCCTTGATGCCCGGCCGCGCCGGCCCCGCCACGATGGCGAAGGGCACGGTGGTGACGAGGCTGACCGGGGTGAAGTCGCGCTCCGGCTGGTAGGGCAGGTTGCGGTAGATGAAGGCGTTGATGACCTGCGTGTCGACGATGCCGAGCAGCATCGTGTGGCCGTCCGGCGCGGCGCGGGCGACCGAGGCCGCGCCGACGCCGCCGCCCGCGCCGGCGCGGTTCTCCACCACCACGGGCACCTTCAGCGCGCCGGCGAGCGGCTGTGCCAGGGCGCGCGCGATGATGTCGTTCACGCCGCCCGGGTTGAAGGGCGAGACGAGGCGCACCGTGTGGTCGGGGAAGGCCAGGGCGGGCGTCGCGGCGAGCGCAGCGGCACCGCCGAGGAGGAGGCGACGGGTCGGGCGGAAGGAGCTGGGCATGCGGGCGGCTGGCTCCGGGGGACGCGCCGGGGCGGCTGCCGGCGGCATCTGGGGGCGTGGGCCGTGCTTGCTGGCGGTGATTCAGGTCACGTTTCCTGACGTGATGACGGGGCGGCGTCAAGCGGCCCGCGTCGCCCCGCCGCTTCCGGCGCCGCCGCCCGCGGCCGCCCCCCGGCTCGCCCCCGGCGACACGCCGAAGGCCGCGCGGAAGGCCTGCCCGAAGGCCGAGGCGCTGCCATACCCGACCGCCGCCGCCACGCGCGCCGGCGGCACGCCGCGCCCGAGCAGCGCCACCGCCTCGGCCAGCCGCAGCGACTGCCGCCAGCGCCCGAAGCTCATGCCGGTCTCGTGGCGGAACAGGCGCGAGAGGGTGCGGGCGCTGGCGCCGCTGCGCGCGGCCCATTCCTCCAGCCCCAGCGGGCTGGCCGGGTCCTCGCGCAGCGCCTCGGCCAGGCGCCGCAGCCGGCGGTCGCGCGGCTCGGGCACGCCGAGCGGCAGGGCGGGGGCGCGGGCGATCTCGTCCAGGATCAGCGCCGCGAGATGCCCGCCGCGCCCCGCCACGTCCCATTCCAGCGGCTCGGCGCAGGCGGCCAGCACCAGCTCGCGCAGCAGCGGCGAGGCCACCAGCACGGTGGTCTCGGCGGGGCCGGCGCGGGCCGCGTCGTCGCGCAGGAACAGCGAGCGCATCGCCACCTCGCCCTGCATCGTCACGGCGTGCGGCAGGTGCGCCGGCAGCCAGAGGGCGCGCCCGGTCGGCACCACGAAGCGCGCGGCGTCGGTGGTCACGCGCAGCACGCCCTGCGTCGCGTAGAGGAGCTGCGCCCGGTCGTGCAGGTGCCGGCCCGTGGTGTCGCGGTCGTGGTAATCGCGCGCCATGACGGCGAGCGGGCGGTCCACCCTGGCCTGCGGCGGCCGGCTGAGCAGGGCCGGCGGAGGACCGTCGGTTTGGCCGTTTCTCGACATGCTTTGTCCCGACGTCGCCTCCCGGCCAGGATAGGATGCCGCGCAGGACGCAACAACAACGTCGGCAACACGGGACGGAGCCATGCACAGCGCCAAGCGCCAGATCCTCTTCGTCAATCTGGCCCACACCATCACCCACTACGCGCTGCTGATCCTCGCCACGGCGGTGCTCGGCATGATCGCGCAGGAGCCCGGCCGCTTCGGCGATGGCTACGGCGCCATCCTCGCCCTCGGCACCGGGCTGTTCGTGGTCTACGGCGCCGGCTCGCTGCCCATGGGCTGGCTGGCGGCGCGCTTCGGCAGCAAGGCGATGATGGTCGCCTTCTTCCTCGGCTCCGGCCTCTGCCTGATCGCCGCCGGCTTCGCCACCGGGCCGTTCAGCCTCGCCCTGACCCTGGCCCTGGCCGGCGCCTTCCTCGCCATCTACCACCCGGTCGGCACCGCCATGCTGGTGGAGGCGGCGGGCGACAAGATCGGCCGCTCGGTCGGCGTGAACGGCGCCTTCGGCAATTTCGGCGTCGCGCTGGCACCGGTGGTCACCGCCCTGCTGGCCCAGGTGGCGGGCTGGCGCTGGGGCTTCCTGGTGCCCGGCGTGGTCTGCGTGGTGGCCGGGCTGCTCTACCTGCGCGAGCCGGCCTTCGACGCCCACAAGGCGCGCGCCGCGGCGCGGCCCTTCCCCGCCATCCCGCCCGCCGTGGTGCGGCGCGCGGTGATCACGCTGATGTCGATCGCCGTGGTCTCGGGCCTCGTCTTCAACGCCTTCACCCTGCTGCTGCCGCGGCTGATGCAGGAGCGTCTGGCCAGCTCGCCCGACCTGCTGCCGCTGGTGGGCGGCCTCGCCTTCGCGGTGACGCTGACCGGCGGGCTGACGCAGTTCACCGTGGGCCGGATGATCGACCGGATGACGCTCAAGCGCGTCTTCCTGCCGCTCGGGCTGATCCCGCTGCCGGCCTTCCTGCTGCTGTGGCGGGCCGAGGGCTGGGCGGTGCTGGTGCTCTCGGCGCTGATCGCCGCCGCCATCTTCGGGCAGGTGACGGTGAACGAGACGATGACGGCGCGCTACATCGCCCCGGCGCTGCGGGTGAAGCTGTACTCGATCCGCTTCTTCGTGGGCTTCCTCGGCGCGGCCGCCGCCTCGCCGCTGATCGCCTGGCTGTACGGGCTGGGCGGCGGGGTCGGGCTGGTGCTGCTGGTGCTGGCCGGCTTCGGCACGGTGACGCTGCTCTGCGCCCTGTTCTTCCCCGACCGCCCGGAGGAGCTGCGGCCCGAGCTCTGGGCCGCCGAGGCGCCGCCGGCGCCACCCGCGGCGGTGGCGGCGGAGTAGGTCGCCGGGCGGCGCGCCGGGAGAGATCGCCGGGGCCTTTCCCCGGTTCGGCCCCGCCCGCCGCTACCCGCCCGTGCCGGCCTGACGGTGCGCCGCACCGGGAGCCGCGTCGACGCAAGGCGCCAGCCGGGACCGGTCGGGGGCGGCCATCGGGTCGGCCTGACGGATCGGCCTGACGGATCGGCCAAGCGGGGGATCGGCCAGGCGGGGCCGGTGCGGTGCCCGGTGGCGGCGCCGCCTCGACGGCACCTGACGCCCCGCGCCGTCCCGGTGACGTCCGGCGCGGGGCGCCGCCTTCAGCGGCGCGGTCCGGGCGGGCTCGTCGTGCCTGGCGCGGCAGGGGCGGGCTGCGGCGTGCCGAGCTGGCGCGCCAGGCGCTCCACCTCCTGGTCCAGCCGCCGGTCAACCTGCGGCGCGGGCGCCACGCCGGCATCGCGCTCGCGCGCGGCCACACCGGCATCGGGCTGGTGATGCCGCCAGTCCCAGGTGTTGCCGTTGGCCTGCGCGGCGACGGGGCGCGGCGGCAGGGCGCAGGCAAGGGCCAGGAGCAGGCCGGGAATCCGGGTCATCGTCGTCTCCCAAGCAAACCTCCGAACGTCCGCGCACGGACGGAGGGCCGAGCAGGGTCGCGTGGCCCGCCTCCGCCGGGATCCATCCGCGGGGCCGGCTGCGCAGGCCAGCCCAAAGCGGATCGCCGAGGGACGCGGCGGCCCGGCACCGGGAAGCCGCCCCGCGCGGCAGGGCCGGCCGGCGCCGCAGGATGCCGGCGGCGCGCCGCACAACGGAAGGGCGGGGCCGGCGGGCGGCACCCGGCCGCTGCCGCCGGGACGGGAACGTTCGTCGGGCCACCGGGTTCGGCCGCGTCCCCAGCCGACGGGCCGGTCCGACATGCCGGCCCGTGGCGGCACGGATTGACCACGGCCGGCCGGCCGGCGAGTCTGCGCGCCATGCCCATCCTCTCCGGAAAGGCGCGGCTGGCCGGCGTGTTCGGCTGGCCCGCCACCCATTCCCGCTCGCCCCGGCTGCACGGCTTCTGGCTGGAGCGGCACGGCATCGACGGCGCCTACGTGCCGCTCTCCGTGGCGCCGGCGCAGTTCGAGACGGCGGTGCGCGGCCTCGCGGCGGCGGGCTTCCGGGGCGCCAACGTCACCATCCCGCACAAGGAGGCCGCCTATGCCCTCTGCGACGAGGTGGACCACGCGGCGCGCCGCGCCGGGGCGGTGAACACGCTGCGCTTCGAGGCCGGCCGCATCCTCGGCGGCAACACGGACGGGTTCGGCTTCCTCGAATCCCTGGCCGAGCAGGCGCCGGGCTTCGACCCGGCCGCCGGCCCGGCGGTGCTGCTCGGCGCCGGCGGCGCCTGCCGCGCCATCGCCGCCGCGCTGCTCGACGAGGGCTGCCCGCGCGTGACCCTGGTCAACCGCACCACGGAGCGGGCCGAGGCGCTGGCGCGCGACCTCGACGCCACCGATGCGCGCCCCGGCCGCCTGCGCATCGCCACCGAGGCGCCGCTCGACGGGGCGGCGCTGCTGGTGAACACCACCTCGCTCGGCATGGAGGGGCAGCCGCCGCTGGCGATCGACCTCGCCCCGCTGCCGGACGGGGCGGTGGTGGCGGATGCCGTCTACGTGCCGCTGGAGACACCGCTGCTGGCCGCCGCCCGGGCGCGCGGCCTGCGCGGCGTGGACGGGCTCGGCATGCTGCTGCACCAGGCGCGGCCGGGCTTCGAGGCGTGGTTCGGCGTGGCGCCGGCGGTGGACGCGGCGCTGCGCGAATTCGTCGCCGCCGACCTGCCGAGGACGGCGGCCGGCCCGCCGGACGTCCCGACGAGCGCCCTGGCGGGCCCGGGCGCGGCGGCACGGCGTTGAGGATCATCGGCCTGACCGGCGGCATCGGCATGGGCAAGTCCACCGCCGCCGGCATCTTCCGCCGCCTGGGCGTGCCGGTGTTCGACGCCGACCTCGCCGTGCACCGCCTCCAGGGGCCGGGCGGGCGCGCCGTGGCGCCGATCGGCGAGGCCTTTCCCGGCACGCTGCGGGAGACGCCGCGCGGGCGCATGGTGGACCGCGAGGCGCTGCGACGCGCCGTGCTGGGCGACCCGGCGCGCCGGGATTCCGGGGCGCCGGCGGCGACATCGGACCGGACGACGCCGAACCGGACGACGACAGACCGGGCGGTGCCGGACCGGGCGATGCCGGACCGGGCGATGCCGGACCGGGCGGCGCTGAACCGGCTGGAGCGCATCGTCCACCCGCTGGTGCGCGACGAGGAGCGCCGCTTCCTGGCCCGCGCCCGCCGGCGCGGCCTGCCGCTGGTGGTGCTCGACGTGCCGCTGCTGTTCGAGACGCGCGGCGAGGGGCGCTGCGACGCGGTGGTGGTGGTCTCGGCGCCCGCCGCCGTGCAGCGCGTGCGCGTGCTGCTGCGCCCCGGCATGACGCCCGAGCGGCTCGACGCCATCCTGGCGCGCCAGATGCCGGACGCGGAGAAGCGCCGGCGCGCCGACCACGTGGTGTGGACCGGCCTTTCGCGCCACGCGACGCAGCGGGCCATCCGGGCGCTCGTGCGCCGGCTGCGCACGGGCGATGGCGGGCCGCGGCGCCGGGGCGCGAGGCGGCGTTCCCGGGCTGCGCCCGGTGCCGTCACGCCCCGATCTGCTGCGCCCCGATCTGCTGCGTCATGACGCCGCCCATCGCCTCCTGGGCGCGCAGCGCGGCGGCCTGGAGCGTATCGGACAGCTCGCGCCCCGCCGCCACCAGCTCTCGCCGCGTCACCGTGCCGTCGCCGTCGCTGTCGGCCTGGCGCAGCGCCGTCTCGAAGGCGCTGGGGCCGTTGGCGCCGCTGCCCGGCACGTTCTGCCGGGCGGCGGCACGTTCCGCCGCGCTGACGCGGCCGTCGCCGTCCGTGTCCCGGTGCGAGGCGTCGCGGTTCAGGTGCTCGAACAGGCGCTGCCGGACCTCAGCGGCGCCGGCGATGATGGTGCCGATCATGGCTGCCTCCGTGGGCCGCTCGGATGCGGCCCGGTTCCGCCGCGGGGTTCAGCAAGCCGCATGCCGCGCGCGACGGCCGGCGAGGGGAACGGGAGGACGCTGACCATGGCCGAACAGGTGCTGCTGACGACGCGCGAGACGAAGCGCTCCTTCGGCCTGCGGCGCGGCGCGATGGCGGTGGCGGCGCTCGGCCTGCCCTTCCTGGGGCGGCAGCGGATCACCGTCACCGACCAGCGCATCATCATCGAATCCGGCTTCCTGACCCGGGTGCGCGACGACATCGAGGTGTTCCGCATCCGCGACGTGGTCACCTCGCAGAGCCTCTGGGCGCGGGCGCTCGGGGTGGGCGACGTGGTGGTGCGCAGCACCGGCGCGCCGGGCATCCACGAGGAGCACGTGCTGCGCGGCGTGCCGCGACCGGTCGAGGTGATGGAGACCATCCGCGGCGCCTGGAACAGCACGGCCCGGCCGCGGGTCTCCACCAACCTCGACTGATCCGCGCCTCCACGCCTCGGGACAGGGCGCCTCGGGACGGGGCGCCTCCGGGAGGCCGGGGCGCGCGCCGCCGGCCCGGCCGCGCGCGGCCGGGCCCGATCTCGGGCGCGTCACCCTGGCGGGCGGGTGGAGCATTCCCGAGCGGGGCGCACTCGCCCGGCGCCCCGGGACCGCCTCCCCTCCCCTACACGTAGGGCAGCAGCAGCCGCATCGCCGCATCACGCAGCCGCGCCGGCAGGGAACGCCGCGCCAGCATCTCCGCCTCCAGCCGGCCGCCGCGCTTGCCGAGGACCACCGCCTCGACCGCCGCCGCCGTGGCGGCGTCGTAGATCTCGACGTTCAGCTCGAAGTTCAGCCGCAGGCTGCGCATGTCCCAGTTCGAGCTGCCGACGAGGCTCCACGCCCCATCCACCACCATCAGCTTGGAATGGTCGAAGGGCGGCGGGTTGAGCCACACCCGGCAGCCGGCGGCGAGCAGAGGCCCGACATGGGCGTGCATCCCCCGGTCCACGACGGGATGGTTGCTCCGCTCCGGCACCACGATGTCCACGGCGACGCCGCGCAGCGCGGCCAGGGCGAGCGCGGTGACCAGACGTTCGTCCGGCAGGAAGTAGGGCGTCGCGACGCGGACCGAGTGCCGGGCGCAGGTGATGGCCTGCAGCATCAGCAGCTCGATCTTCTCGACGTCCTGGTTCGGCCCCGACGTCACGACGCGCGCCGTGACCACGCCGGCCGCCACGGCCTCCCCCAGCGCATTCCTGGGCGCATCCCTGGGCGCATCCGCCAGCGCATCCCTGGGCGCCTCGTCGGCCGGCGGCGCCGTGCCGGCGCTCCCCTGCACGAACCGCCAGTCCCGGTCGAACGCCTCGGCGAGCTGGCGGACCACGGGGCCGCACAGGGCGAAGTGCACGTCGCGCACCGGATCGGGCGGGTCCTGCCGCAGCAGGTTCTCGGCGCCGATGTTGAGCCCGCCGGTGAAGCCGATGCGCCGGTCCACCACCAGGATCTTCTTGTGCGAGCGCAGGTTCAGGAACGGCATGTTCCAGGGCAGCGGCGAGTGCATGAAGCGGGCGGCCGGCACGCCCGCCTGCCACAGCCGGCGGCAGGCGGGCGAGGCGAAGTAGCCGCCGCCGATCCCGTCCACCAGCACCCGCACCGCGACGCCGCGCCGGTGGGCGGCGATCAGCGAATCGAGGAACGGGGCGCCGGCCGCGTCGTCGCGCAGGATGTAGCTCGACAGGTCGATGCAGGACGACGCCCCCTCGATCGCGGCGAGCATGCGGGGATAGGCCTCGTCGCCGTCGTGCAGCAGGGTCACGGCGTTGCCGGCCTCGGCGGGGCGGCCGGTCAGGCGCAGGGCGGTGCGGTCGAGGGCGGCGAGGGGCTCCGCCGGCGGCGGCGCCGGCAGGGTGGCGACGTCCTCCCCGCCCGCCCTGACCGGCCTGGAGGCCCGGGCGCGCTCCCGCACCCGGTTGATGCCGAGCAGGTAGTAGAGCGCGCTGCCCACGAAGGGCGAGAGCCAGATCAGCCCGATCCAGCCGGTCGCCGAGGCGACGTCGCGCTTGCGCAGCAGCACGTGCGCCGTGACCAGGGCCGAGAGCACCACGTGCAGCAGGCTCAGCCCGACCGTGCCCAGCAATGGGCCCAGCAATGGGCCCAGAAACGGACCCCAGAAGGAGCCCGGGGCGGACCAGGCGTCGGTCACGCGCGCCACCCTCCCGCCCGGAATCGCGCGACGCCGCGGCCGGTGGCGGCCGTTCCGGCGCGGCGGGCCGAGGCGGGGACGACCGGAGCGGGAAGGGCCGGAGCATGGATCGAACGTGATTCCGGGGCCGGAAAATATCCGCCCGGAAAATCGACGTGTATCAACGATGCCGTAACGCGCATGCCCGGCGTGCGAAACGGGACGGGCCGGCGAATCGGCCGGTGGTCGGCGCCGGCGATCCGATACGCCACGAGGGCGGGAATATCATCGCCACGGCGCGCCAAAAACGGAACGCTCCCGATCGCGAGCCTCGCCGGCCGTTCATGCGGCAACACGCCGTCAAGGATGGCGTAATCCCGGCCCGGCTCAGTTCCGGGCGAGATAATCCTGCCGGTGCTTGCCCTGGGCTTCGAGCTCGGTGAGCCATTTCGGCATCCGGCCACGGCCGCTCCAGGTCTGGCCCTCCTCCGGGCCGCGATACTTCACCGGCACGGTGCCACCCGCGTCCTTGCGCACGCGGCGGCGCGGCGGCGCCGGCTCGGGCTTGCCGGAACGCAGCCCGAACAGGCCTTCGAGGCTGAGGCCGAGCTGCGCCGCGCGCGTTTCCATTTCCTCGATCAGCGCCTGCTTCGCGCCTTCGACCTTCTGCTGCCGCTTCTCGGTCGCCTTCTCGATCAGCTGGGTCAGCTCCTCGGCGGACATTACGTCCAGATCAATCATGGGTTTCATCGTCGCATATTCCCCGATCGGTGCGAATCGCCGGGCGCATATAAGCACGGCCGAGAAATTCCAAATAGCGTGATCGCGATTTCCGGAATGCTTCCGGAATAACGGACGGCCGGCGCCGGCCCGTTTTTTCCTCCGCCATGCCGGCGATCGGCAAAACAGCGCGGCCGGCGAAACACCGCCCGCCCTTGGGCGATTGTGGTGAAGTCGCCGGCCGGCCTATGCCTGTGCCTGGAAGCCGGCCGGTCCCGGCCCGCCGATCCGCGCCCGACCGCAGGCGGATGCGCCCGGGCCATGGCCGGCCCCTCCCCGCATGACCGGCGGGATGACACCGGAAGGAGCGAAATGCGTCGTCAGACCCGCGGCCGCCTGATCCTCTGCCTCGCCCTCGGCGCCCTGTCCTGCGGGGCCGCACCCGCCGGGGCCGGGACGCCGGGCACCGTCTCCCCCTATGCCGGCGGCTCGCTCAGCCTCACCAACGAGAACGACATGTGGGGCGGCACCGACCGCTACTACACCAACGGGCTGCAGGCGCGCTGGACCTCGCCGGCCGGGCCGCCCACGGGCGCGGTGGGCTGGCTGGACCGGCAGGCCGGCTGGCTGCTCGGCCCCGGCGAGTTCCGCTGGGGGCTCGGGCTGAGCCAGTCCATCTTCACCCCCGAGGACATACGCCGCCGCGTTCCGGACCCGTTCGACCGTCCCTATGCCGGGCACCTCTACGGCTCGCTGACCCTGGAGCGCGCCACCGAGACCCGGCGCACCGTGCTGGAGTTCCAGCTCGGCCTGACCGGCCCCGGCGCGGGCGGCGAGTTCGTGCAGAACCGCTGGCACGACGTGATCAACAAGTTCCACGCCGAGGGCTGGCGCTACCAGCTCCGCGACGAGCCGACCTTCGGCGTGCTGACCGAGCGCGACTGGCGCGTGGCCCTGCCGCCGGTGCGCGGGATCGCCGCCGAGGTGATCCCGAACGCGACGCTCGCCCTCGGCAACGCCTACACCTATGCCGGCACCGGCGCCCTGCTGCGCCTCGGCAACGCGCTGGATGCCGACTGGGGGCCGGTGCGCATCCGGCCGGCTCTCTCCAGCTCGCCGCTGACGCGCCCGCGCGAGGAATTCGGCTGGTACGCCTTCGTCGGCGTGGGCGGGCGCCTCGTCGCGCGCAACCTGTTCCTGGACGGCAGCACCTTCCGCAGCGGCAGCCCGAGCGTGGACCGGCGCTGGGCGGTGGGCGAGGTGCAGTTCGGCGCCGCGCTGCTCTGGCGCGGCATGCGCCTCTCCTACACCCACGTCATCCAGTCCGAGGAGTTCACGCGCCAGCACAACGGGCAGGTGTTCGGCTCGCTCAGCCTGACCATCCCGTTCTGACCGCCCGCCGGCCCGGCGGCAACCGGGCCGCGCCGGCCACGTTGCGCGCGACGTCATGGCACACCCCGCATCGACGCCCGAGGGCGCGGTCCACGGTCCCGCCCGGGGGAATCCCGGGGAAGTGCCCCGGCGGACAGGCCGGGGAAGCGCCGGACCGGCGCGGGAGGCCGCGCATGCCGCCGGGATGGCGCCGGGGCGGACGATCTTCGTCGTGCAGAAGCATGCGGCGCGCCGGCTGCACTGGGATTTCCGGCTGGAGCATGGCGGCGTGCTGTGGAGCTGGGCGGTGCCGAAGGGCCCGTCGATGGACCCGGCCGACCGGCGCCTGGCCGTGCGGGTCGAGGACCACGCGCTCGGCTACGCGCGCTTCGAGGGCACCATCGCCGCCGGCAGCTACGGCGCCGGGACGGTGGCGCTGTGGGACGAGGGCTTCTGGGAGCCGCCGGCCGACCCCGCCCGGGACCTCGCGGCCGGGGCCCTGAAATTCCGCCTCGCCGGCCGCCGGCTGCGCGGCGGCTTCACCCTGGTGCGCTTCCGCCCGCGCGGCGGGCGGAGCGGCGACGACTGGCTGCTGATCAAGGAGCGCGACGCCGAGGCGCGGCCGGGCCTGGACGCCGCCGCGATCGAGGCGGCCGACGGCGTGCCGCCCCGGGCCGCTCCCGACAGCCCCGCCCGGCCGGCGCGAGGCTGAGAGTCGCGGCCGGCGGTGCCCTGTGGCGGTTCCCCGTGGCGCCGCCGGTGTAACCCGCCCGCAAGCCGGACACGGCACAGTTGACCGGCAGCAATTGCGACAGGCATTTTTTCCCGATGCGCCGCTCCGCCCCTTCGCGCCTCCTCCTGCTGTGCTGCGCCGCCGGGCTGAGCATGGCGCAGTCGAAGCCGCCGCCGCTCGGCGTGCAGCCGGCGCCCGGCGGCCCCTATCCGCCGCCCTATGCCGGCCCGCCCGCATCGCCGCAGGGCGCCGGCGGCAAGCCGCCGCCGCTCGGCGCCGCCGTGCCGCCCCAGGCGCCGCCCGGCGGCGGTCCCGGCGGCGGTCCCGGCGGCAGGCCCGGCGGGGGTGCGCCCGGCGGAACGCCGGGCGGCAACTATGCCTCCGTTCCCGGCCGCAAGCCGCCGCCGCTGGGGCAGAACGAGGCGCCGCGCTACGCCGGGCCGCCGCGCCCGCCGCCCTCGATCGGCACGCCGCCCGGCCCGGCTCCCGTTGGTCCCGGCCAGACGGAGCGGCTGCGCCCCGTCTCCACCGGCACCGGCTTCGTGGTGGCGCCCGGCCGGATCATGACCAACCATCACGTCACCAACAACTGCACGGAGATGCGGGCCCGCACCGCCAACGGTACCGAGCTGGTCGGCACCGTGCTGAACAGCGACGAGGAACGCGACCTGTCGCTGATCGCCGTGCAGGGCACGCCCGGCCCGCCGCTGGTGTTCCGGCGCGGCCCGGAGGTCAGGCGCGGCGAGAGCGTGGTCACCTACGGCTTCCCGCTCGCCGGCCTGCTCTCCTCCGGCCCGACCCTGACCACGGGCGACGTCTCGGCGCTCTCCGGCCTCGGCGACAACCCGAACCAGATCCAGATCAGCGCGCCGGTGCAGCCCGGCAATTCCGGCGGGCCGCTGCTCGACCTCGCGGGGCACGTGGTCGGCGTGGTGGTGTCGAAGCTGAACGCGCAGCGCATCGCCCAGCGCACCGGCGACATCCCGCAGAACGTGAATTTCGCCGTGCGCGTCGAGGCGGCGCTGGACTTCCTGCGCCGCAACAACGTCCAGCCGCGCCTGGAGGACACGCCCCCCGGCCCCGCCTCGCGCAGCGCGGCCGAGGTGGGCGACATCGCCCACCCCTCCACCGTCTTCCTGCGCTGCATGCGCTGAACGGAACCGCGGGCCGGAGCGGAAGGCGGCCCGCGGGGGATGGACTCTGGAGGGATGGCCAGTGGGGGATGGCCTGTGAGGGAACGGACCGCCGGGGAACGGACGGGGCGGCGCCCCTTAGAGCGTGCTGCGTTTACATGGAAGCGTATCCTGAGTTGGCGAG
>NZ_JALPRX010000135.1 GCF_023223525.1 Roseomonas acroporae
GCCCCACTTCACGGATTTCCAGACGGCGTTGGCGGTGTCGTTGAGGCCGCACCGCAGCGCGGCCATGCGCAGCCCCGCCGCGCCGACCGTGGTGAGGTTGATCGGCACCGACACGGCGGTGCCGCTGGCCGGCGTGTCCGTCAGCGTGCCGTCCGCCGTGCCCCACGGCGTGTAGCTCGGGCTGCTGGTGTTGCCCGTCTTGATGGTGACGCCATCGGCGTCCAGCACCAGCGCGTCGTTGCGCGAAGCGAAGACACGCGTGGCGCCGCTCGCCTTGGCCGACAGCGTGCCCACCGTCGTACCGGCCGACACGGCGCCGGATGTGACGCTGGCGAGGACCTGGTTGAAGGCGGTGGCGGCGGCGGCCCCCACGGTGACGGAGATGAGCGTGCTGCGCGTCGTGCCGCTGGCCGCCGTCTCCACCAGCATACCGGGGATGGTGCTGATGGCGGCCGGGGTGCTGCCGGCCACGACCTGCGAGCCGGTGACCGCGACTTTGCCCGCGTCGGCCGGGTTGATCGGGACGAAGGTTACCGTGGAGCCGCTGGCGATGCCCGCGATGGCACCCCAGGGAGTGCCCGCGGCATCGCCCGCCGCGATGGTGCCGGGGGTGAACACCAGGGCCGCGAGGAAGGCGCCGACACCCTGCGCGATCGCGAGCGACGCCTTGACGATCGCGAGCCGGGCGGCGAGCAGCGTCATGTTGGCCGCGTCGGCGGCCCCGAACGCGTGGCCGCTCGTGCGCGCGCCGAGCGCCAGCGCGGTCGGTGCGGCGATGCCGCGCACCGTCGCCAGCGACGCCTCGGCGGCGTTGAGCCGGGTGACGAAATCCGCGAGGTTCGAGGCGTCGCCAGCCGCGAACAGGTGGCCGGTGACGTGGGCGGTCTGTGCCATGTCAGAGGTCCCTGATCACGTGTTGAACCAGTTGGCCCACAGGCGGTTGAGCAGGACGCCCGCCTCCGTGGCCGTGGTGAAGCGGCTCGCGGTGACGAACTCACCAAAGGTCGTGTCGCCGTAGAGAGACGGCGCGGCCTCGCCGTCCTTGACGCGGGCGCCCAGCGTCAGGCGCGAGATGCCGGCGATCTGGCTGTCTGCCAGCGTGGGGCCGCTGCTCCAGGTCGTGACCAAGCCTGCGGTGCCGAGCTGGTACTTGGCATCCACGGTCATGTTCGTGCCGTCGTGCCGGATGAGCATCACGAGGCGCGTGTTCGCGACCGGAGCCGCCGGGAAGTTGACGTTGACGCCATTGCCTCGACGCACACAGGTCCCGGCCCAGTTGATCGTCATCTGGCTGTAGCGGTCGCTGGTGCTGTTCGAGGCCGGGTTGCAGAGATCCCACAGCGCCTGCGCCGTGGCACCGACGCTGTCGATGTTCATCACGCTGATGAATGTACAGGGCTGAAGCACGCCGAAGTCGGTCTGGAAGTTGGTGTTGTTGTGCGAGAGGTACTTCGAGGCGCTGCTCGCGAAGCGGATGCCGCTGCGCCCGGTCGGGAAGGCGCTCGCCACCAGCGTCGGCTGGTTGCCGGCGGTGGCTTGCGTCAGGTTGCGCGCCGCCGCGCCCTTGTCCGCCCAGGCCGAGACGGCATTGGATGAGGACGTGATCGTGGCGGCGTCGGTCGTGGTGTACCAGTCGCGCAGGCTGCTGCCGTAGACGGCGCTGGCCCAGGATGCGGCATTGGCGTTCTGCACGCTCGGGATCGCCGCCTCGACCGCCAGCAGTTCGGTCTGGAAATCGGCGACGTTTGCGAGGTCGGCCTGACCGACGCGATGCCCCGACGTGCGAAGGATCTGCGCCATCAGGCGGCCCACCCGGAAGCGAGCGTGGCGAAGATGTTGGTGCCGTCGCTGAACCACTTGATGACATGCTTCGCGCCGGCCGCGCCGCTCAGCGCCATGGCCCCGCCGGGCCAGGAGAACTTGTCGCCATAGGCCAGCGTGTAGGCCGTGCCACCGTTGCTGCCGTTGGTGACGACGATGCGGCCCTTCGCGCCGTCGAACAGCCCGGTGAAGTTGGCGAGCGTGCTGTTCTGGCCCAGCGTGACGTAGTGCTGGCTGTCGCGCGCCGTGATGGCGATGCTGACGGTGCCGGCGGAAGGCGTGACGGTGCCGACGTAGTAGGTGACGTAGCGACCATCCGCCGCCTGTCGGTCGGGAATGTCCGTCGCAGCCGCCACGCCCACCGCCTGCATGGCGAAGGTGTCGGTGGCGGTGGCGCGGACCAATCCGGCGCCGGTGAGCGGAGCGAGGGCCGTCAGGGTGGCGTCGGCGGCCTGCCGGCTGGTGTCCACCGGGTGGACGTGGTCCTCGTGCGCAGCATTGGCGCTGGAGCCCGCCGCCGCGGTGCCCGCCATGGACGGCGTGGCGCTGCCAAGCGAGGCGCCGGTCGGCACGGCCCCCCAGGTCTGGTCGCCTCGCAGGTAGGTGCTGCTGCTGGCGGTTCCGGTGCCCAGGCGCGCCGGGGCGACCGTGCCGGAGGTGATGTCGGCCGCGCTGTGGGTGTGCGACGCGGCGGCCCGCGACGTGTCCGTGGGGTGGACGTGGTCGCTGCGGGCGGCGGTGCCGGCCGAGCCGGCGGCTGCCGTCCCGTCCATCGCCGGGGTCGTGGAGCCGAGGGAGACGCCGGCCGCCGGGGTGGTCCACGTTCCGTCACCGCGCAGGTACGTGGTCGCGTCACGCGTGCCGGTGGCGGTCAGGTCGGCGATCGCATGCGTGTGCGATGCCGCCGCCCGGCTGGTGTCGGTGGGATGCACATGGTCGGACCGGGCCGAGGTGGTGGCGCTGCCGAGCGCCGCCGTGCCGTCCATGGCGGGTGTGCCGGTGGAGGCGAGCGAGGGCTTCGCTGCGGCGGCATCCCGCGCCGTCTGGTCCACCCCGAAGCGCACATCGTTGCCCTGCGCGAAAGTGCCCGCCGTGGTGCCGAACACGGGGGCGAGCTTGTTCGACAGCACCTGGAAGGCGCCGCTGAACAGCGTCGAAAGTCCTGCCATCTCTGCAGCTCCTCAGGCCGACACGTCGTCGGTGACGGGTTGGTTCGATCCGGTGATGTCGTCGGTGACGATGGTGTTGCCGCCGGTGATGTCGTCGGTGATGGACTGGCCGGCAGCGGTGACGGTGACGGCGATCGTCAGCGTGCTGGTCCTGCCGTCGGTGTAGGCGTCGGTGACCACGGCCGTGATGACACCCGCGCTCAGCCCGGAGACGCCGACGACGATCTGTCCACCGTCGCTGGACAGCGCGAGGCGGCCGTCGTTCGGCGTGAGCGTGCGCGTGGCATCGGACGGGCGCGCCGTCAGCGTCGTCACCACGGCGCCCGTCGTGCTGCTGGCGCTCAGGCTCGGTGCCGATGGGCTGGCGACGATCTGCGGGAGCGACGGGCCGCTGACGAGCGTGATCGCCGCGTAGCCGCGAGAGCGCCGCAACGCCCTCGGTGATCTGGCCATGGTCACCTCTCATGGGGTATCGCCGCGGCGCCGGGCGGCGCGCGGTGGTGGTGGGACGGGCTGTGGTGCGGTGGCGGGCGCTAGAGGCCGAGCAGCCGGCGCAGCAGCGGCGTGAAGACAGCCGACGCCGTGGCATTGAACAGCGGGCCGCCGTGCAGCCCGGATCCGTCAGAGGTCATGCTCGGCAGCCACTGGCCGGGATGAGCCGGGTCCTCGCCGATCGTCTGGAGGTCGAGCACATGGATGTTGTGGCCCTGAAGCGCGCGGATCGGTTCACGCGTCGCGCGCCACGCCGCGATGTAGGCCGGGTCAGAGTAGTTCCGCGGCATCGGCGTGGTAACGACGATCGGCACGCGGTCGTCCAGCATCGCCCGCACCGCCAGGATGCGGTCGATCTGCCACGCGGCATTCGCGCGGAAATCGGCGACGCTGTTCAGCTCCATGTTGTCGTTGCCGCTGAACCCCTCGATCAGCACCAGTGAGGCCGGCACGCGGTCGAGTGTGGAGAGCAGGTGGGGGAACCACTGGTTCAGCCGCGCGCCGCCCCAGGCAGCGTTGAGCACGCCGATCGGTGCCGCCTGCACCGCCTGGAGGGCGTAGGCGCTGAGCAGGTGGAACGGCGCGTTGCCCGTGCCGGCGTCGCCCTGCATCTGGCTGTCGCCGCCGGTGACGATCTGGAACCCGGCCTCGCAGGTGATCGCCTCGACCCAGCAGAACGGCATGCCGCCGCCGGGGGAGGTGCCGGAGACGCTGCTGGCCAGCAGGTTGTCGCCCGCCTTGAACAGGCAGCCGGTGCCGTGGCCGAGGTACGCGTCGCCCACACCCATGTCCGGCGTCGGCAGCCCGCGCGCCACGCTGGCGCCCTGCGGCCACAGCACGCGAATGAACAGGATGCGCCCGTCCCGCCCGTCGAGCCGGGGGAGCAGATCCACCGGGATCACGTCGGACAGGTAGTAGACCGCCGCCTGATCGGTCGCCGGCCACCACGGGCTGACGAGGCCGGGATCGGTCACCGTGCCGCCGTTGCCGGGGACCGTGGCGGTGTAGACCGAGCCGCTCACGGGCAGAACTGGCAGGTTGTCGCCGGGAGTGCCTGCGTAGTTGAAGGTGCCGCGCTTCCAGGCGCCGCCGCCGGTGGGGTTGGCGTAGTCGGCCCAGGTGGTGGACGGGCAGACGTAAAACGGGCCGGCGGGGACCGGCGTGTTCGAGCAGTTGCCGAAGCAGAGCCGGATCGCGGTCGTGCTCGCGGGCACCGCCACGGCCGCGAACATCGTGCCTGGCGCGCTGCTGATGCCCGCGGCGGCGGCCGAGAGCGTGTCGAGCCGTGCACCGCCGTGCCGGATCGCGATGCGCTGGGTACGGGGCGGGGACGGGCGCCCGAAGATCGGCATCAGACTGCAAGCCCGTTCGACGCCGCGTAGCCCCGGCACCACGCGACCACGGCCGCGTCGTCCGCCTCGCTGAGCACGGTGTTGTAGACCAGCGCCAGCATGAGGTGCACCGCGCCGTCGTTGGGCGCGCCGGGGTGCGCCGTGCCGATCAGCAGGTTGCGCGAGACCAGCGCGCGGCCTCCGCTGAAGCTGGTCACGGTCCCGTCCACGCCGCCGGGGCTGCGGCGGTCACGCGCCTGGAGCGTCCCCGCGCCGACCACGCCTGAGACCAGCTTGGCCGTGCGGTAGCTGTCATAGGGCACGGCCGCGGCGGCGATCGGCTGCGCCGTGCTGCCGGCGCTGCTGGCGCTGACAGCCAGCACGCTGGCGCTCGTGCCCTGATCCGCCGCGAGGCTGAAAAACGTGCCCTTGCCATCCGCGCCGAAGCTGCTGGCGATCATCGGCGTATGGGCGCCGGTCAGCGGCGCCGTGGTCTTCATGACCGCGTAGAAATTGCAGGCGGCGAGGTCCGGCACGCCGGTGTCGAAGCCGGCCGCGCCGCCCTGGAACACAGTCCACGGCCCGTCGATCGTGGGCAGCGTGCCGAACGGCGCGGCGCACCGCCCGCCGCCGGGGGCGCGGTTGAGGCGGGAGTGGTCGACGTTCCCGCCGTCGAACAGGCCGGCGTAGACCAGCCCGCCCATGACGGGGAGGATCACGCGCGGCGAGGCGAGCGCCGCCGCCCCGCCGGCGGCGAGTTGGACGCTGGTGGTTGCCATGAGGCTCTCCGGTCAGGGGGCGGCGGTAACCACGCCGGCCGGGCCGACGCCGAACCAGACGCGGCCGACCGCGTCGGTGATCGCGAAGGCAAGGTCGGCGCCGTCGGGCACCTGCCTGATGCGGGCACCGCCCGGCAGCACGATGCCGTCGGTCAGGATGTCGAGCGCGGTCAGCAGGTCCGTGGTCGAGAGGCGCGCCCCGCCGCCCGGCGCGCGCGTGACCAGCAGCGGCCCGCCGAGCATCTCGTCCTGGCTGGCCGAGAACACTGCCCGCCCCACCGCGTCGGTGAAGGCCAGCGTCGAGGCGCCGTTGCCGATCAGCCGCAGCAGCAGATCGTTCAGCGCCACCGCACCCACCAGCAGATCCAGCAACGTCGCACCGGCGGCCGGGCTGGCGAGGCGCGTCCCGGCGCCGGCCGGCAGCGCGGTGATCGCGACGTTGCCCAACTCGGTCTCGGTCGCCGTGACGCGGCTGCTCAGGGCGCTGTCGGCATTGAGCAGCTCGCTCAGCAGCGCGCGCAGCTTCGCCTTGTCGACGTCCTGGCCGTCGACCAAAGCCTGTGCGGGGGTTGTCATGCCTGTCCTCTCTCAGCCGCCCGGAGACGGGTCCGGCGGCGCCGGCCATGTGCCGACCGTGCCACCGGCGCCGCCCGCGCCCGCGGTCACCACGATCGCCGTCTGCGTGCCGCTCCAGGTGCCGCTGGCCGACACGGCCCGGGCCCAGAGACGGCGCGTCTCGCCGGCTGTCAGGGTGATCGTGCTCGTGCCCTCCAGGCCCGAGGGGACGATCGCCGTCAGGGCGAGGCCGGCCGTGTCGAAGCCGGCGGCCGCACCACCCACGAAGATCTGCACCTTCACGGCGTCGCTCCCGACCAGCCAATGCACCGCGACGCCGCCGGCGACGCCGTGCGCCTCGATCGCGACCGGCGCCACCGGCGGGTGCGCCTCGGTCCACGGGCCAACCTGCGTCTCCGAGCGGCCGCGCATACGGAACGAGGCCGGGCCGGTGGGGTAGCCCACCGCCGTCTGCCCCGAGGCATCGACGCTCTGCCACGCCGTGTCGCCGGCGTTGCGCCAAGCGGCGTCGTAGACCGTGGCGCCGTCCACGAAGGCGCTGGCGAAGGCGACGCTGGCCGGCACCGGGTCGGTCGGCGTCGTGACCGTCACCGCCGCCGCCGGCAGCGTCACGCCGCTCGGCAGGGTTGCCACCGACACCACGCCGAGGTCCTGTTCCTCCGTCGCCGCGTCCCAGGCCCAGATGTCGGCGCTCTCCTGCTCCAGCGTCACGTCCACGCCGCCATCGGTCAGCGTCCAGCCGGTGACGCGGTAGGTGTCGCTGGGCAGCCGCGCGGTGCCGAAGGTCACCACGTCCATCGGCCGCAGCCGCAGGCCCATCATGTTGAGTTGCAACTTGATCGTGCGCTGCGCCCGGATGCGCATGAGCGCGATCTTCATCAGGCGCTGGACGGTGTAGCCGCTGGTGGTGAAGGGGAAATCGAGGTCGGTGTAGAACTTCTGCCCACCGTCCTGCGCGATGAAGGCGTCGCCGTAGAGCACCGGCGCGTCGGTCGCCTGCCAGTCCGCATCGGGCCGGATGTAGGTGGCGCGGACGCAGTTGAAGAGGTCGCGTGCCGCGCGGTTCGCCTGCACCGTCACCGGCCCGCGCAGGTCGCTCTCGGTGATCGTCTGCGTCGCAGCCGTCGCCGCGCCGGCGAAGATGTACCACTTGCCGCCGGAGAAGATGATCGCGCCGGCCATCGCCTGCGCCAGCTTCTCCAGGATCTCGCTCGGCGTCTGGTCAAGGTCGAAGGTGCCGTTGATCGTGTAGCGCTTCTCGGTGCCGCCGCCCTTGAGCGGCACATCCTCGTCGCAGATGTTGGCCGCCGCGATCAGCGACGGGATGTCGATCTCGTCCCAGGTGCAGCGCAGGCCGAAGTTGCTGGTGAGGTAGTCGGCCACGATCAGCGCGGCGTTGGTGCGGAATACCACGTCGTTGGTGCGCGGGTCGTGTACGGGCTTGCCACGCACATTGGCCGAGACGTTCGGCACGCCCGAGAACGCCGCCTGATCGTACTTGAAGACCGAGAACAGGCAGGCCCGGCCGCGCAGCCGATGCGCCGTCGTCCAGGCGCCGTTGGTCTCGGCTACCATGAAGCTGCACGCCGTCTGGTCCGGCAGGCCGGGCTTGCCCTCGACATGCGCGAGGCCGGCGAACTTGCCGTCCGAGGCGATCAGGTCATCGATGTTGATCTGGTCGAGACCGTCGATGACGTGGCCGCATAGCACGTGGACCACGTAGAGGAGCTGCTCTGCCTTGTAATTCCGCGTGGTGCTGGCGCTCTCCCAGCCGCCGGGCGGCACGCTGCTGGCGCCGCCGGTCAGCACGCTGTCGAAGTCGGTCAAGGCCTCGGGGTTCGTGTAGAGGAACACGATCGGGCCGCTGACCTTCGCCCGGCCGTAGATCACCCGGTGCGGCGTGATGGCCTGGCGGAACTGCTGGCTGCGGCTTGAGAGGTCGCTGGCGTTGGAGGTCTTGGCGGTCTTCGTCGGGAAGACAGCGGCGCCGGCGGCGTTGACCGCGTAGGTGACCGCCATCCCAACAACGGATGCGACCAAGACGCCGGCGAGCGAGGTGATGCTTAGTCCGAGCGCGACGGTGGCACCATAGCCCGCTACGGCGCCGGCCACCGCCGCGATGATCGGGACAACGACTGGCACGTCAGGTCGCCCTCGGCAGCGCGGCTGCGTGGTGCATGGGTGGCTCCGGGGTGGGGTGGGCTGACCGATTTTCGGCCGGTGACTGTAAAGTGACGCTTGACGGACCTGTAAGGCTATGCTTTACATATCCCCATGATCCGGTCCTTCAAAAGCAAGCCCCTCGCGAACCTCTGGGCCAAGGGAGACGCCTCCAAGGTCAACCAAGACCTGGTTGAGCGTGTGAAGGTGCGGCTTTCCACTCTGGCCGCCGCCACAAAGCCTGAGGACATGAACCTGCCTGGGTTCGACTTCCACAAGCTGCGTGGCAAGCCTGTTCGCTACACCGTCCACGTCAACGGCCCTTGGTGCATCACCTTCGGCTGGGAAGGTGAGGACGCGATCAAGGTGGACTTGGAGCAATACCACTGACGGGGACTGAGACCGGATCTGGAACTGGAACTGAAACTGGAGACGAAGCCGATGACCGACATTCAGGCTGCTCGCCGGCCTGCCTTCGAGCCCACCCACCCCGGCGTCCTGCTGCGCGACACCGTGCTGCCGGCCATCGGCCTATCCGTCACGGCGGCGGCCGAGCGCCTCGGCGTGTCCCGGCAGGCGCTCCACGCCATCCTGGCGGAGAAGGCCGCCGTCTCGCCCGAGATGGCGGCTCGCCTGGCCCGGCTCTGCGGCAACAGCCCTGACCTGTGGCTGCGGATGCAGCAGAACCGCGACCTCTGGCGTGTAGAGCGCGACATGGCCGAGGAGTTGGGGCACATCGAGCCGGCGAAGGCAGCGTAGGCAAGCCGATCTGCGAAAGGAGCGCCGCCATGACTTGGCATTAGGTTCGCCCTGGATCGTCCAGGGTGTTCAGGAGGGGACCGATGTGTCCCGCCCCCATCATCACTCCCGCAAGTGGGGCCGAGAGCACCGCTGGGCGGATCGCGTGGACCGCGCCGGGTACAGCGGCAACAGCACGGCCGGAGAGGCACCCGGCTGGTTCGTCCGGCTCTACGACGAGCGTCCCGGTCGCCGCGCCGACCGCCTGCTCCTCTACCGGCTGGCGAGCGGCGACGCTGACGCCGAGAACGTGGTGTTCTTCCGCTACGGCAACCGGAAGCCCCACACCTACTACTGGTGACACGGAGAGGGCGCCCCGTCGCCAGGGCGCCCTCGGTTCAGGCCGGCGGTGGGCCGGGGGTCAGTGCAGGCTGACGCCAGTCGTCCGGGGCGCGAGATCGGTGGCGAAGCGGTCCATCACCTCGTCGTCGATCCCCATGGCGCGCAGCACATGCAGAACGACGCCAAGGCCGGCGACCGCCGCCACCTCCCGCAGCATCTGCAACTCACCCCAGGTGCAGGGGCGCGGGGCGGTAGGAGCGTCGGGAGAGAGGCGGGGCATCAGCGCGCCCTCCCGATCCGCCGCACCGGCGCCCGGGCCACGTAGAGGTGCAGCGGCACCACGCTGCACTCGTCGGGCTCGGCCTCGCCGTCGTGGTCGGGCTCGGCGTCCGGGTCGCCGTCCAGTGCGTCGAGCCGCTCGATCGGCGCCTCGACCTCCTGCTCGATCCGCCGGCGCTCGGCGGCACGCTCGCCCCGGCGCCGCTCCGCCAGCGTCGGCTGCCGCAGCACGCGCGGGAAGCAGAGGATGGTGGCGGGCATCAGTTGAGCCCTCCCTTGATGAGAGGGTGATTTTCAACGTCCAGGTCAATGAACGTCATTTCGGCGTCTAGAGTACACGCGAGCGAAGGCGCAGCGGCGTAACCATGGTCGGCCTCGTAGAACTCTATGTACCGGCGCAACTGGTCCTTCGCGCGGCGATCGAACTTATCGCGCTTGATTTCCACAGGCCGGATTTGACCTTGGACTTCAACCAGAAAGTCACAACGGCCCTCCGGGTGTCCACTCACGGGAATGAGCGTCGCGCCGGGTATCAGGATCTCCACATTAGCCTTGAACAGAGGGTGGTAGTGGCTGATTTCGCCATGGCGTCGATCACAGTGATGGTCGTGCATACGCAGCATGTATGCGTGAACTGCCACCCATAGAGGCGCGGCCTCGTCCCAGACCCCGACCTTAACCAGCATGCGCGCCGCTTCATCAAGAGCCTTCATGGCCGGGACAAGCTTGCCTTCGACGGAGAAGACTGCGGCCTGCGACAGATACGCCATGGCTCCAATGGCAAGGCTCTGGTCATCGGTTGGCATTTCATCGTCAGCCATCACGCGGCCTCCTCGCTCGGCGGCACCGGCCTCACGGCGGAACCGATCAGCTTGGCCAGCTTCGTGAGGCCCTGCGGCGTGACGCGGACCTGCTCGCCCGTCTTCTCCGAGCCGTCCGGGCGCAGCACCGTCGTCACCTTGTGGACCAGATCGCGCGAGATGATCCGGGCCTGATAGGCGCACCAGTGGTCCGCGCCCACGCGGCGGTAGGTCCAGCCGTTGCTCGACAGGTAGTCGAACAGCGCCTTCGGCCGCACCTGGAGCAGCTTGGCCGCGTCCGTGATGCAGTGGCTGCCGTCCGCGTCCGCCAGCCGATCCAACGCCTCGGCCTTGGGCGTCAGCTCGCCCACCTCGGCCTGCAAGGCCAACACCTTCTCGCTGTAGGTCAGCAGCAGGCCGCGCATCGCCGCCGGGTCGTTCAGGACGGCGACCGGATCGGTGGCGCCGGCCCTCGCGCGACGCTCGCACTCGATGAAGTAGAGGCGCGCCCTCTTGCCCTCCTCGGTGCGCTCGACCATCGACAACTCCTTCGCCATGTCGATGGTGACGAAGTACTCCTTGGAGCGCCGGTCACCGCCCCGCCCGGATTGGTTCCCCGAAATTGGGGAACCAATGACAAAGTCCTGATTTTCCACGAAATCGTACTGCTCGATCCGGTCCTTGATCCAGGTCGAGAAGTCCTTGCCCACCTTGAGCACGGCATGCAGCTCGCGGGCATCCACCGTCTAGACGGTGGCGCCGCCGATCCGGCCTTGGGATAGGGGCAGCAGAGGCTTATTGTCGTCGTCGGTCACTGTCCGCTCCATCAAGCGGGTTGGGACAAGGCGCCGTCTGGTAAACGGCGCCGGTGGGCCGGGCGGGCGGGGCAGGTTCCTAGGCCACATCCCCGCCGCCCGGACGCTCAACCGCCTTGAGACGGCCGAGTGTCTGGTGTAAATTACCCCATGTGTGGGGCATTCATCAAGGCGATTGCATCGCGCGTGGGGGCTTTTACCCCATGCTGACGAGCTATCAGGTCCGAGCCGGCCGAGCGCTGGTCCGCTGGTCGGCCCGCGAGCTAGCCGTGGAGGCGGGCGTCAGCCTCAACACCATCCAGCGGATCGAGGCCGTGGACGGGGTGCCCTCCACATCCGCCAAGACCCTTGGGGCCATCCAGCGCGCCCTCGAAGGCGCCGGCGTCGAGTTCATCCCCGGCGGCGCCCGGCTGAGGGACTCCACAACCTCCAATTGATTTTGCTAGCGTGACGGCTCACTGCCTGGGAGCCGCGCATGCCGATGTTCGACGGGGTGGTGTTGGCCGATCACCTCAGCCTGGATGTGGCGATCCACTACCGCGACGCCGAAGAGGCGGACACCAAGCGGCTCGTCACCATCAAGCAGGCGCTTGGCAGTAAGTCAGCGGATGAAGATGTGCCGGCGTTCACCCACATCCTCGGCCTTTGCCATTTGCGCAATCGCCTACGTCACTTCCGAGTTGATCGGATTGTGGACTTGGTCGATCCCGAAACTGGCGAGATTGTCAACAATCCCGCAATCTGGATCATTCAGAATCTTCACCTAAGAGCTAATGCTCCAGAGGAAGCTACACGAAAAACCCGTAGAGTTCTCAGCCCGGTGCGATTCGAAAACGGGATCGCGGCAGGGTGGGCTTTTGGCGTGCCCGAGGCATTTCGGCGGGCCTTGGACATTTTCTTCTATGAGCGCGTCCTCTCCCCAGGCGGCTCTCTGCGGCGAGAGTTGGCGGCCAAAGGGGTCGAGTGCTCACCGGAGGCTTTGGTCGGAGACCGCGCCGCCCTTCAAGCACTCCAGCAGGAGGCGCAGAAGAAAGGGGTTTCCATCTCCAATCTCAGCATTGAAACCGCTCCAAACGGTAAGCCCCGCTTAGTGATGACCGTTGAAACGCAGGGGCGCCCGGCTGCTTACGATTTCTCCGTTGGGGATATTTTCTATGATCCGCCTGAGGCTCGAAAACTGCGATGGAAAGCGGCCCTTGGCGTGCTTCGCCGATCCGTACAGGTCGCAGATGTGGACGAGGACGGGCTTAAAGTTGAGTTCTGCCTGTACGAGGGCGGTAAGGAAGTATCGAGCCAAGAAATAGTCTGCGACCAGGAGGATTTGGTGTTCCTTCTCAAAACTGGCGAACTGCCCTAGCAGTCAGCACCGATCCGGAGCCTCAGCGCCGCGCCTGACGGTCTATGCTGGGCATAGACCCCTCCCCGAGGCCGCCATGTCCACCGACCTCATCCTCGCCGAGATCCAGGCCATCCGCGCCGACCTCGCTGCCACTCGGCAGAGCCTGGAGACGATCCTGGAAATCTACCGCCGGATGGAGGCGCGCCTGGACCGGATGGACAAGCGGCTGGCGGCGGCGGAGAACGGCCCGACGCCGGCCGGCGAGTAGGGCCTCCCCAACCCCCGCAACCCCTGGTAGCGTATCGGGTCCGAACCGAACGGAGCCCCGATGCGCCTCCTGGCCCGTGCCCTGTGCCTCGCCGCCCTACTGCTGACGGCCGGCTGCGCCCTCACCGTGGACACCATCGACGTGCGGTACGAGCCACCTCCCCAACCGGCGGCGGCCGTGCCAGGCGCCGAGGCGGTCATGGTCGCCGTGACCGCACGCGACGCCCGCACCGCCTATCGGGACCGCGTCTCGTCCAAGAAGAACGGCTACGGCATGGAGATGGCGCAGATCGTCGCCCGGGGCGACGTGATCGCCGAGGTGCAGAGGGCAGTGCTGGCCGAGATGGCTGCACGCGGGTTCCGCGCTGGGGGCGCGCCAGACGCCCTGATCGAGGTGGATGTTCTCCGGTTCTACAGCGACTTCAAGGTCGGGTTCTGGACGGCAACGGCCGATGCTGAGGTACTGCTGAATGTCCGCGTTAGAGGCGCCGAGCAGCCGTTTTCCGCGACCTATAGCGGCACCAATTCCGTAGGAGGCATCGTCGTGTTCAGTGGCGAGAACGCAGCCCCGGCTCTGAACGCTGCACTCCGCGACGCGGTCCAGAAGATGGTGATCGATCCGCTGTTCATTGCCGCCGTGATGGCGGCGCGCCCGACATACGGCCGCCGGCCGGGTTCCTGATCTTGTGTCGCCGCGCCTGCGATCCGGTCTTGGTCTCGTCTTCCTGCTGGGCGTGATCGCCCTCGGCAGCATCTTCTACGAGCCCCCGCCACCAGCACCGCCTCCCTGCGAGTCTATTGCTTCCTACCGTCAGGAAATCTTGCGGGCGGCGAATAACCTCCGACTCTACACCACCGACTTCCAGGCCCTCGGGAAACGCATCGTGCGGAGTTCGATAGAACAGACAGGCGGCCGGGTCTGCCCCGATTGGGACGAAGTCACACCACCCAAGCCCTGACCGCGACCCGCATCGGCATGGCGATCAGGCCACGATGTGTCACGGTCATGGCGGTGGCGCCGTTGCAGATCGCGAGCGCCGGGACGCCGCGCAGCAGCGCCCGGTCGCGCAGCACCAGCAGGTCGCCACGCTGGGCCA
>NZ_JALPRX010000136.1 GCF_023223525.1 Roseomonas acroporae
ACGATGTGTCACGGTCATGGCGGTGGCGCCGTTGCAGATCGCGAGCGCCGGGACGCCGCGCAGCAGCGCCCGGTCGCGCAGCACCAGCAGGTCGCCACGCTGGGCCAGAACGGGCCGCACCTCCTGCATGCCGGCCGCTTGGCACACCTCGGCGCAGGCGGCTTCCAGATCCCGGCCGTAGCTCTCGATCACGTCGCGCGCGTCGGCCTCGCCGTCGTAGCTGCCTCGCCAGTCCCGCCCCAGGTCCGGGCCGCCCATGGCCCGGATGGCGCCGGCGGCGAAGGTGGCGCAGTCGTGGGTGGCCCACTGAAACGGACGCTGCCCGGCCTCGGCGAAGTAGGCCATCAGCCGCTCGGGCCAGTCGGGGCGGCGGGGCATGGCCATCTCCGAAAATGGAAGGGGTGCCCGCGAGGACACCCCTTCACCCTTGCCTCGCCCCGCCGGACCAAGCATCGCCTCGCCTGGCCTGACCTCAGCCGACCTGGACGTGCCAAGCCCGACCCTGGGCTTTGCGGCTCACGCCGCTCAGTTAGGCGACTACCCCCTCAACCAGAAAACGTCCGAACCTGGGGCGCCAGTCGCCGATCCCTATTTGCTCACCTGCCGTCGCCAGGAAGTCACCGACCTCCTTCCTGTTGAGAAGCGACGGGAGGAATTTCACCTCTACAGCGGCATGCCATCCGTCAAATCGTGGGCGCGTTCGCATCACTTTCGCCTGCCCCACCTTCACGGCGACGCGGAGACGAAACCGTTCATCCTGCCAGAGAGCCTTGGGCTCGCGCGGGCCGTCATACTCAAGAATGGCATTCTGCTCCACCAGCAACCCAGCTTTTGCGGCAGGACCGCGCTTCTCCTTCATGGCGCCCTTGATTAAGGCGGCCTCGATCATCTCTGCCGGAATGCAAGGCGCACCGCCGCTGATGTAAAGACCGCCAAAAAACTCGCGGCGCGCCATTTCTACATGATCGGCGTCCGTCTTTTTCCGCTTCTTAGTGACTTCGGCGATGCTCTGCGAAAACGGGTTCAGCGGGTCCGCGAGCTGGCCGTTGTGCATCAACAACGGCGCAACTCCGGTGATCTTGAAGCTCAGGGTCTCGTAGGCGCTCACAGGCAACCTCCGCGACCGGTGTTATTCTGGCCACCTCGCTGGCCGTCAGGCTGCTGGCGGCATACTTCGATGCTCTCTGCCGCGAGGTGATGCTGTCGTGGCATGTCACGCAAAGGGTCGTCAGCGCGTCCAGGCAGTCCTGCTCCCATGCTCCGCGGGGTGGATACCGCCGGTGATGTACCTCCAATCTGTCCGGGGTGTCGCACACCCGGCAGCGATCGCCGTCGCGCGCCAATGCCTGCTGACGCAACGCTCGCCACGCTGGCGAAGCGATGTACTCCTCGTAGGTCATGGTCAATCCGTCTCATGAACCGCCCTCGCGGCACCCCGCCGTTAGGCGTATAGTGATATCACTGACAACCGTTGTCAGCGATATCACTTTGATCCATCATGGGCTATGGCCGTGAACCCCGAGACGATGATCAGGAAGCTCGTCACCCTGCCGCGCGAGATGCTGGCAGAGGTGGCTGAGTATCGGTTTGGCAATCAAGTCAAAAGCGAGAGCGAAGCCTTCCGGCAATTGATCCGAGCTGGTCTGGAAGCGACGAAGAAGAAGCGGCAGCCGGCTGGCTAGTTCAGCCGTTTTTGCCCCAGCGTATTTCTTGGTTTTGAAGCGAAGCGACGTAAGCAAACCCCAAATCATTTGGGTATTCGTCCTGCTGATCCCTGTCCGTGTATCTCCGCACCCGGGCCCGCTCCAGATCGGCCAGCCGGCTCTCCACCGTCAGGCTGATCGTGGCCGTCTCGCCCTCGGCCCAGCTCATCACGTCCATCCGGCCGCCGAGGGCCTGCACCGGGTCACCGAGCAGGCCGCCGGCGTCGTCCAGCAGCGCCAGCCAGATGCGCCCGGCTCGGCCCTGCCAGTCAACCACCATGGCGTGGTCGATCAGCTCCGACGGCACGCCGGACAGGCTCAGCGTGGTGCCGGCGGCGCGCGTCTCGGTCGTCTCCTCCACCTCGCCCACGCCCATCAGGGTGCCGGCACCGGTGAAGGTCATGTTGCCCCAGACGAAATCCCCGATGCCCGACCACAGCCGCAGCGGGTCGGGGGCGAAATCCAGCTCGACCAGCACGGCGAGGTGGACGACGGGCGCGGAGGCGGCCGTGGAGACGGCGGTGGCGAGGGGGCGGGTCACGGCGCCACGCGCTCCCGGATTTCGACCGCGCCGGCCACCTCCTCGACCGCGAAGGCGCCCACCAGCCGGCCGTCGGCGCCGATCCGCCAGAACCAGAGCCGGCCGGCCTCCTCGTCGGCGGTGACCACGGCCCGGCCGGTCTCCCGGCCCTGCGCCACGCCGTCCAGCAGCACGTCGAACCGGGCCGCATCGGCACGAAAGCCGGGATCGTCCCGGCGCGTGGACAGTCTCATGGCAGGCTCTCCAGCAGGGAGATGGTGTAGCTGCTGAATAGGCCCGGCTCCGTGCGGTTGGCGCCCTGGCCGTTGTCCGCCAGCCGGAACCGCGCCGGCGGCCGTTCCAGCACCAGCGGTGTGCCGGCGGCGGCGGCGTAGCGCAGACGGGGGCGGATTTTCAGGCTGCACCGCCCCAGCGCGTCCGTGCCGGCGGCGTAGAGGTTCATGTAGAGGCGACCGTTGATGCCCACGTAGTCGCCGGGCAGCAGTACCGTCTCGCTGATCCCCCAGCCCTCGGTGGCGAGGGTGTCGGTCCCCTTCGCCGCCGCGGCGGCAAGCTGCGGCGCGCCGAGGGGCACCAGGTCGAGGAACGCGGTGCCGTCCGAGAAGGCGGTGCCGTCGGTGAAGCGCGTGTTCACCGGCTCACCGCCGACCGAGCCCGTGCCCTGCGGCCGTGGCCGGCGGAAATCCCACACCCGGACCTCGCCGCCCGAGCCGTCCAGTTCCGCCAGCAGCGCGTCGAGCCGGCCGGCCACCCAGCGGTTGCGCTTCTCGAACGTCAGGTCGCACCGCCAGCGGGCGCCGTCGCGCACGATCACCTGCGAGGCGCGGTTCAGCGGCGACATGCTGGTGGCGGTGTTCGCCTCCAGCCAGAAGGTGGCGCTGGACGGCCGCAGGTCGGTCGGCCAGTCGAGCAGGGCGGGCATCAGCGCCCCCTCACGGCCCGGCTGAACCCGCCGCCGCGCTGCGACGCCTCGGCCACCGCCGCCTTCGCCAGCATCGGAATCTGCGCCCGGAGCTGATCGATCTCGCGCGGCCCGGCGCCGCGAGCGTCGATGTTGAGGTGCAGCGCCACCGGCTCCTGCGACTGCTGCTGCCCGGCCTGCATCCCGGCGCCGAGCGCCGCCATCTGGCCCTTCGTGAACACGCCCTCGCCCTGCCGCAGGATCGCCGGCACCTCGTCACCCGCCACGCCGCCGGTGTGGTAGCGCGGGGCCTCGCGGAACACCGACCACGGCACCGTGCGCATGCTGGTCCACTCGGAGCCGGCGATGCCGCCGGTGTGGTTGGTGGTGACCGAGCCAGCCGCGCTCCAAATGGTTCCGCCCGCGCTGGCAGCGCCGCCAGTGCCGTTGATCAGCTTCCCGATGATCCCGCCCACGTCGCTCAGGGTGGTCGAGTTGCCGCCGAACAGGGCGTTCTTCAGCGGGTTCAGCACGGACAGCTTCAGGATTTCCTGCGCCACCTCGGAGATGATGCCCTTGGTGACGGTGCCCCAGTTCACCGCCGCGTCCTTGCCCTGGGTGAACGCCTCGGTCAGCGCCGAGCCCACGCGGTTGAACACCTGATCCCCGAAGCCGGCCACCTCTTGGAGCGCGGCGGACTGCCGGTTCAGCGCGTTGGTCTGGTCGGTGATCTGGACGGCCCGGTCGATGTAGGCCTGCCGCATCTCGGGCGAGTAGTTCTTGCCCTCCAACTCCTGCTCGGCCCGCAGCGTCGCCAGCCGGCGGTCGCGCTCGGCCGTGTCGGTGCCGATCAGGCTGGCCTGGAGGCGCAGGGTCGCGAGCGTGTTGTCCTGGCCGCGCACCTGCTGCCGGAGGGCGTTGTCGTTCTGCTTCTGCGTCAGAGCGTCGTACTTCGCCGCCAGCGCGTCCACCGCCGCACCTTCGGCCTGGGTGCCGGCCACGCCGGACTTGCGGACCTCGGTGATGGCGCGTTCGCGGTTCTGCGCGCGCTCGACGGCCGCGCCGCCCTGCTCGTAGGCTGCGGCGATCTTGTCCTGCGCCGTGATCTGCAAGTCGATCCCACGCACCGTCTGGGCGTAGGCGCCATTCAGGCGCGCGAGGGTCGCGGCCGTCACCTCCTGGCGCTGGGCGGCAGTGAGTTGCTGCTGCCCGTCGCGCTTCGCCGCCTCGGTCGCCTGCTGGATCGCCTGCGCGATCTCCCGCTGCGGTCCCTCGGCCTGCTGCTGGACGGCCGCCGACCTCTGCTGCGCCTCGATCCACTGCTGGTAGGCCGAGGTGGCGCCCTCGGCCTCGGCGCGAATGCGGGCGATGCCCTGCTGGATGATCTGCTGCTCGGCCGGGGTCGCGCTCGGCAGCGCGCCCTGCATGCGGCTGATCGTCGTGGCGTAGGCCGCCTGGCGCTCGGACCGAAGCTGCGAGGTGCCGCCGGCAGGCATGTCGCCCGCCGCGAGCTGGCCGCGCGACATGCGTAGAGCGAACTCGACCGCCTCACGGGACGCGGCCGACGCGGCGGCGGTGGCGGTCGCCGTGACAGCCGGAAGCGTGGCGGCTCCGCCCGCCGGCGGCGCCGCTGAGGGCGCCGAGCCGGGCACCACCTGCACCGGCACCGGCGCGGCCGCGCTTCCACCCGCGAGGCCCGCTCCCCGGTTGTAGAAGGTCCGCGCCGGCGGGTTGTCGCCGAGGGTGTAGGAGCCCGGCTCGCGGCCGGCGCGCAGGTCGGCGATGAACTCCTGGAGCGCAACCGGGCTGAAGTGCCCGACATAGTCCAGGCCCTCGCGGCTGAGCGGCTGCCCGCCCACCGTCCGATTCTCGCGGAGGATGCCGCTGCGGTCGATCACCTCGTTGATCCGACGGAGGCGCTCCGTCATCGCCGCATTCTGGGCGTCGAGGTTGGCGTCGAACTGGCTCTGATTCATCGGCGCGAAGCCGGGCACCGTCACTGTGCCGCGCCAGCGGAAGCCCTGACTGCTCAGACTCTCACCCGGCGCGGGCTGGTACATGCCCATGTCCGCCAGCGCGGCGGTGCCGAACTGGTACCGGCCGGTGTAGCCGAGCTGGTTCACGCCGCTGGTGCGGCCGCTGTTTTCGTAGAAGCCGATGCGGTCCATGGCCGACGAGCCGGCGCCGGGTGCGCCAACGGCCGCGCCGTCCAGCCCGAGTTGCCGCCTGATCCAGCCGCCAGCCGCCATGCCATCGGCCATGGGGTTGGCGTTGCTGAGGGTGGACAGGAAGCGCCCCAGGCCGCTGTCGCTCAGCCCGCGGGCGAGGTCCGTCGCTTGCCGCAGGAAGTCGAGGAAGTCCTTCCCTTGCTGGGCGAGGCCGGGGCCGATGCCTTCCCAGAGGCTGTTGAACGACTTGTTCAGGCCATCCATCGCCCGCTGCATCGGGCTCATGTCGTTGGACGCGCCCTGGATGACCTTCCTCAGCGCCTCCATCTGGACGTTGAAAGCGCCGGCGCGGTCGCCCGCCAGCAGCAGCCGCTCGACGTTCTGCCGCAGGGCCTGGTCGAAGCCGGGGACGTGCCGCTCGGCCATCTCCTGGAACAGCGCCATCGGGTCCCGCAGGCCGCGCGTCATGCTGGTCAGCGCCGACTGGAAGTCGCCGTCGATCGTCTTGCTCAGGTCGAGCACGTCCTGCGTGAAGCGGCGCACCTGGGCATCCGACAGGCTCGGCTGGACCTGGAGGATCGCCGCCTGCGCGGCCTGGGCATCGGAGCGGTCCAGGCCAGGGGTCTGCGCCGCCTGCGTCCGCGCGCTCTCGGCGATGCGCTGGGCGAGGCCGGCGTAGTCCGAGGTGTAGAGGCGCAGGCTGTTGCGCAGCGTGCTCAGGCGGCGCTCGGAGGCTTCGGTCGCCACCGCCACGGCGCCGATGCCGCCCGCCACCAGCCCGATCCCGACGTTCAGCGGCGTCAGGCCGGCCCGCAGCAGCGTCATGGCGCTGGTCAGGCCGCCCACGGCACCGATCGCCTGCGGCGCCTGCTGCACGAACGGCCGAAAGAACCCGCCGCCCGAGGCGATCTGAACTGCGAAATCCTGGAACTGGAAGCCGAGGTTCTGAATTTGGTCGCCGCGCAGCTTGACCGCGCCGCCCGCCTTGTTGGCGTCGGCCTCCGCTTCCCGATACCGCTGCCGCAGGACATTCAACGCATCCGCCTGCTGCCGGGTGATCGTGATGCCCTTGGCCTGGGCGTCCGCGTGCAGCTTCTCGGCCGCCTGGAGGCGCTGGAACGCCGCGGCGACCGGATCGACCGAGGCCGTCAGCCGCCCCAGCGCGGCGTTGATACGGTCCACGTCCTTCTGCGTGGCATCGGCCGACTTGCCGCTCTGCCGCAGCGCCGCATCGAAGGAGTTGAAGGCGCGCTTCGCCTCTTCCGACGACCCGGCGATACCCGACAGCACGTTCTTGATGTCGTCGGCGCCCTCGGCGCGCAGCCGCAGAACGAAGGCGCGATCGCCGGCCATGCTCGTCCTCTCAGGTCTGGTTGCCGGTCAGGCGCGCCGCGGCGGCCTGCACGAGCGCCGGTAGGCGGTCGGCCCAGCCCTGCGCGATCTGCTCGGGGCTGATCTTCTTCGGCATCACGGCCTGGCGGATCAGCCAGAACATGACCTTGAGCCGCCCCTGCGGCTTCCTGCCGCGGCGGCGCTTCCCCTTGCCGGCGGCAGGCTCCGGCCCGACCACCGCGAGCGCGCCCATGGCCGCTGGGAAGATACGCCGGCCGCCGCGCCCCTTGCCGGGGATGAAAGTCAGCCGCTTGCCGGTCCGCGCCTCGACCTGCCGCGGCGTCATGCGCTGGTTCTGCGCCAGCCGCGGCACGGCGGCGGTCGGGATCGCCAGCGCCTTGCCCGCCTTGGGCACGATGGTGGCGCCCTGCGACAGCACCTGGAGGATGTCGCCGGCCGAGTAGGTGGCATAGACCTCAGCCGAAGATCGCGGCGACACGGTGCCGTAGACCTTCGGGTACACCCGCGCGCGCACCGCGTTGCCGAGCATGGTCCCGCCGCCGCGCATCGCCTTGCTCTGGACGACGGCATTCACCTGCGAGCGGAGGTCGGTCTTGAGGCCCTTCTCCCAGGCTTCAACCATCCCCTCGGTCACGGCCGTCGCGAGGTTCCGGCCGATCGCCTCCGTCCACTCCGCCGGCTTGCCCTCCAGCGTCGCGCTGAACCTGACGGTCATCGGCGATCCCCTGCATGATGCCGTCGGCGCACGCGATCAGCAGTGGTGCGGCGACGGAGCGCGGCACGTCCAGGGCCTCGGCCAGGGCCAGCGCGCCAGCCATGTCCACCGAAGCCCCCCCGAAGCCGTCAGGACGCACCGCGGCCTCTGCCGCCTGACGGCACGCCTCGCCCGCCTCGGTGCGGGGCAGGTTCACTCGGGCTGGGCAGTCTCCGCAGCCGACTGCGGCTCCGGCTCCGGTATCGTCTCCGCTGGCGCAGCCTCGGCAGTAGCGGGCGCCTCCTCCGTAGCGGTATCGGAGGAGCGCCCGGAGCCTTCCCCCTCGAAGAACGCCGGCGTCAGGGTCGCAAAATAGGCTTCGAGGAAGGGGCGCATCAGCGAGGGATCGGTCGCGATCGCCACCGCATTGTCGTGGGTGTAGGGCACCGGCGCGCCGGCCTCGTCCACCACGCCCTCCCACGCCAGGATGCCATGGCGGCCGAGGTGTTCGGCCTTCGCCCACTCCAGCCGCGCCGCGACGAAGTCGGTGTTCAGCACGTTGAGGTCGCGCGGGTCGAGCGGCGCGCCGGCCCGGGCCGCTTCGCCCGCCTGCTTGGCCTCCTCCTGCAACGCGATCTCGCCGGCGTTGCGCGCCGTCACCAGGAACACGCCGCTGAGGGGGCGGACCCTGATCCTGACCCCGTGGGGCAGTTCCAGCCACCGGGGCTCGGTCGATGCGGTCAAGCGGAACATCGGCGCCTCCTCAGTACCCAGCCACGGCGTTCTTCAGCGTGACCTGCATGAGCGTCCCGCTGCTACCGTTGTTGGACGCGCGCCACGTCATCGCGAGGTCGATCCCGCCGGGGCCGTTCACCGGAATGCCCGGGCGCGACAGGAACACGCGCGGGAAGAGGAAGGTCAGCGACTTCGTGCCCGAGATGGTGTAGCTGTATTCGAGCGAGGCCGGCGTGTTCGAGACGGCCTGGTCGATCAGCGTCCCGTCGCTGAACCGAACCGTCAGGTTGCCCTCCGCCGTCGCCTGTCCGAAGTCCACGCCCTCCAGCCGGTCATCGGAGCGGATGGTGCGCACCGGCTCCATGTTGTTGCTGAAGTTCAGCGTGCCCGCCGTGACGCGGCCCAGCGTGGTGCCGTTCATCTTGATGGCGCCCTGCTTCTTCAGGAAGCGGGTGAAGCCGGCCGCGAGGGTCGGCGTGCCGGCGGCCGTCGTCGTGGTCTTGGTCTCGCCGGTCCCGAGCAGGCCGAACGTCGCATCCGCCGCGCCGCTGGGCGAGAAGTCGAGTTGCAGCGTGTTCGCCCGGACGCCGGTGTACTGGAAGAACTGCGCGACGTCCGGAAACGCCTTCTCGAAGCTGTCCGTCGGCAGGCCGGTGGCGCCCGAGCTGAACACGTGCGTCATGTCGGTCGTGCCGGTCGTGACCGGCGAGGCGAGCAGCAGCTTGAGCCACGTGCCGAAGTTCACGAGATCGACCGGGACGCGCGCGTTGCCCTGGACGGTGAGCACGTCGAGGAACGGGTCGGACGCGTCGCGGCCGGCGTTGGCCGAAAGGATCTGGTCCGACTGGAGTTCCTGCGCGCCGGAAAGCTCGAAGGTGTAGGCCGGCAACTGGCTGAAATTGCCGGTGGCAAGCACGCCTTCGCTGGCCTCCTGCTTGGCGAGCAGGCGGAAGTTGGACCCCTGTGCGCCCACAGGCATGGCGGTATCCTCCGGACGAGGGTTGGATCAGCCCAGCGGGCTGGTTGCGGAATAGAAAAGCTGGAGCGGGACCTGCGCGGCCTGGAACGGCGGCAGGGGCACGTCCTGGCCGCCGAGCGGCTCGGTCTGCGTGACGGTGGTGAATGTCGGATCGCCGATCAGCCAGCCGTCGATGGCGCCGCCGAGGGTCGGATCGACAGCGTAGGCGTCCACAATGGCGCCCAGCGCGGCGTCGAGGTCGGCAGGCTGGTACGCTGCGACCGTCACCTCCGGCTGGAGGGTGATGCAGTAGGAGAGCGGCGACAGAACCGCCTCGCTCTCCACGGCGCCGGCGCCGATGACGATCAGCGACGCCTGCTGCGGCAGGGCGTCGGCGTTGCCGTCGTCGCGCTGCACGTCGCAGCCGGCCGGTGCCTGCGCCTGGATCGCGGCGAGCAGCCCGGCGAGCGCCGCCTCGCGGGTGCTCATTGGCAGAACAGCCGCCAGCACAGGCGCAGTTCGTCCTGGCCGAACTGGTAGACCCGCAGCATCTCGCCGCCGACAGCGAGCGTGGCGTTCTTCACCGGCGGCCCCGGCAGCGCGGCCTTCAGCACCTCGAACACGGCGATGCTTTGTGCCACGGGGGAGCCGCTGCCGGACGTGTCCGTGTCGAGGTTGGCGCGCACCACGCGCACCGGCGTCGCGACCCCACCGGGCGCCGTGTACACGGCCGCCACGGACAGGTTCGGATCGCGATGCAGCACGCCGACCATCGCCGTGAAGGCGTCGGCCGGCATGGCTCAGCTCATCGCCAGCCGGCGCAGCGCCAGCGGCCGGGTGCAGGCAAACAGCGGGTTGGACTCGAACTCCGCCACCAAGCGCCTGTCGTTCTGCCGATCCGAGGGGCGCAGCAGGTACACCGGCAGGCCGACGGCCGTGACCGCCTGGAAGGTGGCAGCAGGCGCATAGTAGGTCTGGAACAGGCCGGGCACGCCCTCGGGATAGAGCCGCGCCTCGTTGGTGGGGATCGCCACCGTCGAGCCGTCGTCGGTGCCGCGATAGTTCACCCAGATCATGTTGCCGTAGGCCACCGCCGCGTAGGGCGTGCTCTCCGAGATCGCCTCGGCGGCGTCCTGGCTTTCGAGCGAGCCCAACTTCTTGGCGGCGACGTACTCCTTGTTCGTCACCACGGCGTCGAAAAAGTTGTCGCCGCAGAGGACCATGAGCCGCATGCCGGCGGAGGCCATGTTGGTCAGCGCGCCCACCACGCCGCGCTTGATGCCGAGGGCAGCCTTGACGAACAGGCCGCTGTCCTCGGTGAAGGTCGAGAACGGCAGAGTGATCGCCGCCGGCCGGGAGATTCCGAAGAAGCTGAAGAAGTCGTAGAGCACCGTGGCGTTGTCCGCGTCGTAGATCACGCCGTCGATGAGGCCGAGGAGGAAGTGCTCCATGGTCAGCGCCCACTCGGTCTTCACGCCGAAGGGGCCGTCCACCTTGTTCATGAGCAGCGACTGGATTGTCGCCGCCGCATCGGAGGACATCGGCATGCGGTTCAGCGCCGTCAGCAGTTCGTCGGCGCCAAGCTGCACCTCGCGGGAGAAGTGGTACGACGGCAGCACGCGCAGTGTGCTAGTCGGCCGCGCGACCTGGCTCGGCGGGGCGCCGCGAGGCGAGGACGCCAGCATACGCAGCCCGCCGTTCTGCGCCTCGAAGGCGGCGGTGGTGGTGGTGATGCCCTGCGCCGGTGCGATGTTGCGGCCGCTCAGAAAGGTCGGCACGTAGGGCGCTTGGTTGTTCACCATCGAGGTGAGAGTGACGCTGTTGAAGGCGTCGCCGGAGAAGATGTCCGGGATCGTTACGGGCATAGATGCTCTCCTGCCTATGCCCTCACCGGGCCGGCGAGCTGGGGTCGATCAGGAACGGAGGATGATGCCGGCGGCCGCGAGCGACGCCGTGGCGGTGGCCTTCTGGTTGTCGGTGATGCCCGACGGCCAGGTGAGCTGCAGCGCGTTGGCGCTCATGTCGCGCACGTGCAGCGTCGCGCGGAGGTCGCCGTTGCTCAGCGCGTCGCCGTAGCCGAAGTAGATCGCGGCGGCGTTCTGGCTGCCATCGGAGGCGGCCGGCGCCAGGATGGTGTACTTGCCCGAGCCGGTGATCTTGCCGAGCACGGTGCCAGGGCGGTACGCGGCGGCGACGCCACCGGCGATGATGCCGACGTCGCGGGAGCGGTTGTCGCTCTCCTCTCCGACGATGTAGCCCCCGGGATAGCCGGGGTTGACGACGACAGTGGTCGGCATGGCTCAGTGCCCCTTGCTGGCGCGCGGGCCGCGCGCGTTCATGCGCCCGTAGATCGCGGCCGGATCGAGCGTCCCGGTCGCCGCCTTCGGCGTCCCAGCCCGGTTGCCGGTGTCGGTGCGCCGCGCGCCGTCGGCCTCGGCCTTGGCGGTGTGCGCGACCGTGGCGAACACCTCGGCCGGGCAGCCACCGGCGATCGCCTGCGCGGCCGCCACCTGCATGCCGAGGGTCTGGCCGGTCTTGGCGATGGTCTGGGCGCGGACGATGTCCGCCTTGACCTCGGTCATGGAGGCGCCACGCCGTAGCAACCCGGCGATCAGCTCGGGGTGGCCGGCGGTGGCGCAGGCATCGGCCAACGCGCCGGCGGGAGCCGCCTGCGCCAGCCGCGCCGGCTCAACCACTGGCTGATCGGGGGAGGGCGGCGGGTGGATGCCACCGCCGGGGATGTCGTCGGCAGGGGCGGCCGGATCCTCGGGCGGGCTCTCCGGCACCGGCGGGGAAGGCGGGACCTGGGGCGGCGTCTCCGGCTCGGCCGGCGCTTCCGGCTGGGCGTCGTCCTCCGGCGCCGCGTCGGACGCCTTGGCCTTCCCTGCCTGGAGCCGGCCGCGGCGAGCGGCCGCGCTCAGCGAGGCGCCGACTGGCGCCGTCGTGGTGGCGAGTGCCATGATGGCCTCCTCGTTGGTTGCGATTGTGTCGGCGAGGCCCGCGTCGATCGCGTCCTGCCCGCGGAAGACGGCCGCCTCAGTGCCGCGCACGGCGGCAACGGACAGACCGCGATTGGCCGCCACGACCGCGCAGAAGCGGCTGTAGTCGGCATCCACCTCGGCCTGCCATTTGTCCCGCACGTCGTCAGGCAGCGGCTCGGTCGGGTTGCCGTCGATCTTTTGGGCGCCGGCATAGACGTAGGTGATCGCGACGCCCTGCTTCTCCATGGCGCGCGACAGGTCGGTGTGATAGGCGACGACGCCGATCGAGCCGGCATAGGCGCTCTGACCGATCAGGATCCGGTCGGCCGCCGAGGCGATGGCATAGGCGGCGGAGCAGGCAAGCTGGTTGACGCTCGCCCAGATCGGCTTCGCGCCGCGCTGTCCGGCCAGCCACTCGGCGAAGTCGAGGCACCCGGCGGCCTCGCCGCCCGGGCTGTCGATGTCGAGCATCAGCGAACCGACGCGCGGGTCCGTCAGCGCCGTGCTCACCTGATCCTGCAGCGCCTGGTAGCTGGTCAGGCCGCTCATCGCGTCCATCCAGGAGCCGCGGTGGATCAGCTCCCCGACCACGGGGATGATCGCCATGTCGCCGACCTGCGTGTACTCGCGCGGGTCGCGCGCCACCGGCGCGCCATCTTCGTCGTAGCCATCGAGCCGCGAGCCCGGTAGCAAGGCGCCGAGCACCGCCGCGCCGGCGGCAGGGGTGATCATCTGCGGCCGGTTGAGCAACCGGCGCAGGAACCGCTCATGTCGCATGGGGTGTCCTACTGAACCGGTTGCTGTGACGCCGGCACCAGCCGGTAACGGCTTTGCTTCATGCCCAAAGCTGGATCGCCGCGCGTATGCTCCGGCACGACGACTACCTTGTAGATTTCACCTGTGTCTTTCCGCCGATACCTTCTCTCATGGCGACGGACCCAGTGCTGGCAACGGCGGCCAGTGTGGCCGTGCCACTTGGGGTCTTCTGCTCGCTCTGGCGGCGGCCACACCAACTTGATCTCACTCACGGCACGAAGCGGATAGGCGCCCACCGCGCCGATTTTCTTCACCAGCTTTCGCGCTTCATTCCAACCAGCATGCCGGGTGGTTTTGATATAGGTCCCAGGGGTGGACATCACGCCGAGGAGGAAAGCTATGTGTTCTCGAAGGTCGGCCCATTTCTTCTCTACATCAAACGATGAGGAGGCCGCCCTTTCCATATCACGAGCAGAGAACGTGGGCGCAGATGCAGCGAGGGAACCATCCTCGACGCACTGAACGAACCCCCAGAATATGAGCAGATCGTCCATTTTAGCACCAAGATGCTTGGTAAGAACGGCGAACACTGGACGACCGTCAGTGTCTCCATCTCGAATTAGAGCGATCCCCACCCTGCTGCCGTCAGTCTCTTCCCATTCGAACCATGTCCGATCCGAGGGGGCGAACTTTGCTGGGAAGCTTTCGACAGGCACTGGGTTGATTTCCCAGTGGCGGATGACCTCGGTCATATCAAAAGGATGAAGACCGGAAAGAAATTCCCAGCGGGATCGAAAATACCGCGCGCCATTCTCTGTGATCGCTGATCCTCGTTCAGCGATGTGGTCGAGAATAGGCGTCATCGTCAGGCCGCAATCCGCGCCACCGCCGGCTGATAAAGCGCGAGCAAGCCACCCTTCGGAACCCACCCTGCGGTGTCCAGCCACTCCGCGACAACGCACTCGCCCCTGGTGATGATGGCGACACCGCTCTGGCGGCGCTCGCGGAACAGGAGCGCAGCGACCGCACAGCTCGCACGCCACGCCACGACAGGCTCCCATGCGGCCATCTCGCGCATGGCGCGCAGCCGCAGGATGCCCTCCCGGTCGAAACCGGGCTCGCTGCGCCACGGGATCAGGTTGCGGGTGGCAGAAGGCGTGACCTCACCAGCGCGGATCATCCGCGTCAGGTCGTCGGAGGCCCAGCCGCTCGCGGCCGCCGCGGCATTGACGCCGAGAAGGCTCCATTGCGTCCGGAGCCAGTTGAACATGTGCCTCATCGCCATTCTCCCGAGCCTCAGCCTGGCTGGTGGCCGTCCGCCGGCGCGTCCGGCTCCGCAGAGGCCGCCGCGATCGTGCCCGGCGCCTGGAACGCGATCCCGAGGCTCTGCTCGCGCTCCTGGTCCTGCTGCCGCTGCGCGTCGATCACCTCGATGTCGTCGCCGCGCGCCGCGATGGCCGCCTGCCGTGATGTCAGGCCGAGCGACAACTCCTCGCCGATCGCCTGCACGTCTTGCACGGGATTTAGGTACTCCCACCGCTCCGGGTTCCACTCGACCCGGTAGAGGTCCGCGTCGCCCACCGACTTCGGCACCTTCAGCGCGCCGCTGCTCACCGCGTAGCCGACGAAGCGGTTCCAGATCGGCACGTTGAACTGCGCCGCGACGAGCCCCCACTGCCACTGCCGCACGGTGCGCTTGAACGAGATCAGCGCGGCGCGGAACGTCCGGTCGTTGGCGTTCTTCCAGTCGCCGGTCAGCTCCTCATAGAGCGTGTTCGTGCCGGCGGCGATCGCCCGGTAGTGCGAGGCCAGGAACGCCTCGTAGTTGTTGCCCACGTCGCCCGGCGTCAGGAACTCGATGTCCTCGTTGGGGCCGAGGTACTGGACGGTGCCCGGCTCCATCTCGACCGAGGGCAGCTCGCCGAGCGCCTCTTGCACATTGCCCCATTGCGCGGCCATCTCGGCCGGGTCGGCGCCACCCTCGACCGACTTCTTGACGAAGGCAACGACGGCGGCCGCCATCTGCTTCCGGAGTAGTTCCGCGTCCTGGTACTGCGCGACCTGGTGCAGCGTCGTGATCGCCGAGGCGAGCCACGGCAGGCCGCGCATCTGCCCGGCCCGGGTGACGTTGTAGAGGTGCGCCACGTCCTCGGCCGGGATTGGCCTTGGCAGGTTGTCCAGCGTGGCCGCGCCGCCGATCCACTCCTCCGGGTGCTGTGGATAGGTCCAGTAGGCGACCCGCCGACCGACCGCGTCCCGCTCGATCCCCTGCGCCACCGCGTTGGTGCCGTTCGGGGTGCTGTAGTCCAGCGGGACCATCTCGGTCGGCAGGATTTGCAGTTGCAGCGGCACCGGCAGGCCGTCGCTCAGGAAGCGGGCCCGTAGCCGGCAGAATGCCTCGCCAGCCTCGACCATCTCGGTCACGGCGAGGTTCTGGAGGCCGTAGAAGTCGAGCAGCCCGTCCGAATCCGCCACCGCCGTCCAGTCGGACCAGAGCTGCGTCAGGGCCTCGCGGACCTTCTTGTTGCTGCACAGGGAGCGCGGCACGATCCCGGTGCCGACCGTGTGGGTCGCGATCAGGTTGATGGCCCGGCTGGCGTGCGGCACGTTCCGGCGCAGGTCGCGCGAGCGGCGCAGCAGGTCCGGCCCGTTCAGTTGCACGATGGCGTTGGGGCCGGTGTTCGGCGGCCGCCAGCCCCGCAGGCGCCGCGACATGCTGGCCGCCTGGAACGCCGTCGATGGCGCTGCCGGCTGCCCGACGGGCGCGCCGAGCGGGGCGGTGTCCATCCGTGCCCGCGACGAGCCCGCCTGCACACGCCACCGGCGCGGCCCGATCTGCACGGGGGGCATAGGTCAGTAGCCCGAGCGGACCGAGCCGACGAAGGCGCGGCGCATGGCGGGGACAGTGCCGGCCGTGGCCGCCGCAGCGTCGACATCCCGCTGCATCAGGTTCAGCTTCGCCAGCGCGTCTGCAGGCGACAGGTAGACGACGCTGCGACCGCTGCTGTCCCGCACCGTGCCGGCGGCGCCGGCGGCGGCGATCGCCTGCTTCAGCGCGTCGATGTCGGCCTGGGTGAAAGGCATCAGCGTCCAAGCCTCGACATGTAGGAGGAGCGGCCGACCCGGCGGATCGGCATCCTCGGCTTCTGCGGTGCGGGCGGCGGCTCGGGGGGAGCCGCTGGCGGGGGCCCATCGCCGTCGGGAGCCGGCTCGGGCGCCTCGGGCGTCGCGTCGAGCGGCAGGCCCAACTCATCCGCCAGCGTCGCCCACTGCGCCGGGCGCCACCGATCCAGGCCGACCAGCGAGTGCATCGCCCTAGCGTACTTCCAGCCGTCCAGCGCCTCCGTGGCATGGGCCTGCTTCCACTCGCCCTTCGCCTCGATCCACTGGTCGCCGACGAGCTGCTTGCAGAACTCCTCCGACGCCTCGGTGCTGAGGTGCACGTAGCCGGCGGGGTAGGGGCACCCGGCTGCGCGCTCCGCATCGGTCGGCGGATCAAGATTCAGCAGCCCGTACAGTTCGAGCGTGATGACGTGGCCGCCGACCAGCCCGAGGCGCTGGCCTCGCTTCCGCGGGCCGCCCCGCGCGGCCGCCTCGCGGACGCTCGACCAGGCGAAGACCGGCGCGGCGAGCGTCGACGCGCCCTTGACCGGCACCACCAGCGCCGGGTGCCGCCGTGCCCACGCCTCGGCTTGCAGCGTCGCGAATCCGGTGTCCACCGCGCAGCGGGCCAGCCGCAATTCCGCGCCCGCCTCATGCCGCCATGTCTGCTGCACCCACTCCGTGGCCGCGGCCCACACGGCGCTCTCGTAGGGGTTGCCGTGGATCACGTGGTGCTCGACCAGCCATGATTGCCGGTCGCGACCCCAGGCCCAGGCGAAGCACTCCAGGCGCCCGGGGCTTTTCTGCACGTCGATGCCGCCGGTCAGCACGAGGCCGCCGTTCGGCACGATGCCCGGCGGCCGGTCTTCGCGGCGATCGTAGAGCCGGCGCCAAGGCGGCGCCTCGCCGCGCTCCTCCCACGGCTCGCCGAGGGCGGTGTTGATCCAGACCCGCAGCGTCTCCGGCCGATCCTTTGCGGCGAGGAAGTCCGCGGCCGTTTCCGCCAGGCGGCGCCAAGGGCTGTACAACTCGCTGAGGTGGAAGCCTGCCGCCGCGACGCCCGGCGCCTCAGCGCGCCATTCGCCCCGTGTGACGGCTCGCCACCGCTCCGCATCGCTCCATCCGGCACCGCACGCCTCACAGTGGTAGGCGGCGCTCTCCGGATCGTCCCGGTCCCAGCGCACCTGCGCCCACTTCAGCGTTTGCGGCCGATCGCAATGCGGGCACGACACCCAAAACCGCCGGCGGTCGCTCTGCCGCCATGCCGTCTCGATCCTGCTCGACCCCGCAATGGTCGGCGTGCTGACCAGCACCACCTTCCGGTTCCAGAAGGTGGTCGTCCGCTTCCGTGCCAGCGCGACCGGATCGCCCTCGGCGCCAGCACTCGGTGGGTAGCGGTCCACCTCGTCGCAGAACAGCACCCGGATCGGGCGCGACGCCAGCGATGCCGGGCTGTTGGCGCCGGCGATAGTGATGTGGCCGCCGGGGAAGACCTTGTGCCGGAGCCCGTTCGTGCCGTCCCGCGACTTCGGGTCCGACACCCGTCCGCGGAAGCAGGCGCTGTCCCGCAGCATCGGCGCCAGGCGGTCCTTCGACCACGCCTCGCCCATCTCGATCGATGGCTGCAGCACGAGGATCGGCGCCGGATCCTGATGGACGTGGAACCCGACCAGGTTCAATCCGAACTCGGTCTTGCCGACCTGAGCACTCGACATGACCACGACCGTCTCCACGGTCGGGTCGCTGATGGCGTCCATGATGCCGCGCTGGTACTCCGCACGGCCAGTGCTCCACTTGCCTGGCTCGGCGCTCGCCTCGGCGCTCAGGAACCGGAACCGATCGGCCCACTCGCTGACCGTCAGCCTAGGAGGCGGCGCCCACCTCCGCGCTATCCGGCCCGCCGCCGCCAGTGCGGCCCGCGCGCTGCTTCGCGCGGTCGAGGACGGCTTGGGCGACACGATCGGCGGCGAGTTCGCCGCAGCACTCATGCGCCAACTCCGTCATCTTGCCCCGGATTTCGGGGAGCGTGGTCAGCCCCACCACCGCCGGCGCACCCTTTGTCGGCATCGCCAGCACTTTGGCGCGCGCTGCATCGACCATGGCGCCGACCACAACCTCCATATCCTCCGCCAGCACCGCCTCGCCGCGCATCTGCTCGTTCAGCATCTCACGGTGCTCGGCCTGGGCCGTCAGCAGGCGGATGCGGGCCTCATCCAGTCCTTCTGCGGCAGCCGAGCCGCCCGCCGAACCACGACCGGCAGCAGGGCGCAGGAGTAGGGCATAGGCCGGCCCCGCCTCGAAGAGGTCGAACCGCCCATTAGGCAGGCCAGGGATGCGGCCTTGGTCGCGAAGCTCGCGGATGCGGCGCTCGCCAACCCCGAAAATCCGGCCCAAGTCGGCGGCCGAGACCAAAAATCTCTCGTTCGCCTGCTCGGCGGCGGTACCCTTTGGCATGTTTCGTGCCTAGCGATCTCGGGCGCCTTTGCCACCCGTGTTTGTTCGAGGCCCCAGGGGCCCCACCGCGTCGGCCGGGGACAGACGACCCATTTAGGCCATGGTTCCTACGGCTTCGGCCCCGTCCGCCCTGGCGTCGGCCGCCCGAAAAGCCGCCGGGGCGGTGAGGCCCCGGCGTAGTTTCGGGAGGAAACGTCCAGGCCGCCCGGCCGAAGGCCCCGCCGGGCTGGGGATCACAGAGCCTGCACCTCGGACCGCTCGACCTGCACCTCCTGCGGGGCGCCGAACATGTCGAGCAGCAGGGTGATGCGCCTGTGGGTGGCCATCCGGGCGATGCCGTGCAGATCGGCAAACGGCCCGGAGGTGATCTTGACGCGCTGGCCAGGCTCGACGGCCGGCAGGTAGGTGACGGGGACGCGGGCGCCGTGGGCTTCCTGCCGGGCGCGAGCCTCGGAGCGGTGGCGCTCGGCGGCGGTGCGATCGTCCCAGACGCCATCGCCGAGCCGGCCCTGCGCTCGCAGGTAGGCGATTGCCCTGTCCGGAACCGAGATCGGCACCTCGCCGGCGCCCATCATCAGCCAGTCCACGCTCTCCAGGTTGAACAGCGCCCGCCAGCGGTCACGGTGGCGATCGAACTGGACGAACAGGTAGCGCGGGAACAGAGGCTCGATGACGTCGCGCGGCTCGCGCTTCCCGCCCGGCTGGCGCAGCTTCCGCTGCTGCATCACGAGCGGGCAGTAGGGGCGAAGGCCGAGGCGGCTGATCTCCAGCACGGCCCGAAATTCTGCCTTGGAATGGGTCTTGACGCAGTACCAGAGCGCGTCGCTCGATGGTCCAGGCGTGCCGACAGAGCGCGGTCCGCTCGGTCCACCCCAAGCGTCCTCACTCTGTGCCCGCAAAATAGGCACCGGCACGGCCCCCGTCAACGGTTTCGTGCGGGCGATGATTTCCAGGTCGGTGGGAGGGGGCGGGGCGGCGGGTGCGGGACGGCGGGCGTGAGCCATCATCGCTTCCCCTCCACATCCCGCCTGTCGTGGATCCAGCTCCGCGCATCTGCCACGCACGGAAACGGCCCGGCGACCGGGTTCGCGGCGTCGGCGCCGCGGCAGACGATCCAGCCAGCGATGGTGCCGATGGGACGGTACTCGGCTGGCTCGGCCTCGCGGCGGGTGAGCGACCCCGGCAGCGGGGCGTACACGGTCAGGTCAGGCTCGCGGCGGCTCATACGCCCCTCCCGTGGAAATCGGCGCCCGACCACTGCCTCGGGCCGAGGCCGGCGGGCCGGGCCTGCTGCTGCCCGCGCGCTGCCATCGCCTCGGCGTGGCGCAGGTCGTTGGCGGCGAGGTCGCGGGCCATGCGGGCGTGGCGCTGGTCGCGTTCGTCGGTGGCTTCGGCGAGGGCTGTCTCGCTCGCCGTGAGCAGGGCCTGGAGCGTGGCGATGCGGGCAGCCGCCACGCACGGCAGGCTGGTGCCGGCGTTCGGGCAACGCGGCGCGACGGGCGGGAGCGGGGCGCCGGCGGCGCCGGCGATGCCGGTGGGGTGGGTCATTGGCCGCGCTCCTCGAACACGTGGAACACTAGCGCGCCGCCGGCCAGCAGGGCGGTGCCGACGAACCGCAGCGACAGCCCGGCGGGGATGGCGTGGCCTGTGCCGAACGCCCGGAAACGGCGCGTCTCCACCGGCCGCTCTGGGTTGACCAGCGCCCACAGGCAGACCTCGCCGCCCTGCGCCGCGACGTGCAGCAGCTCGGCACCCTCCGGCATGCTGATCGTGCACTTCGGCGTCAGGACGAACTTCCAGACGGCGCGGCTCATGGGGAAGCCTCCCCGCCCCCGGGCTGCTGCATGCGCGGGTCCCAGGGCGTGGGCTCGGGCGGCGGGGTGCCCTGCTTGGCCGGCACCACCGCGAAGCCGGCCTCGGCGAGGGCGCGGAGGATGAAATCGGCGTCGTTGCGGTAGTTGTGCCATTGCGGTCCGAGCCCGGCGACCACCTCGTCCGGATCGTCGTTCCACGGGTATACGCACATGGCCCTCGCCACCGCCTCGACGGCCTGCTCGCGGGTCATCGCCCGTTCTCCTTCGCGTCCTGCCCGGCGAGTGCGTCGAAGGCGGCGGCGATGCGGCGGTAGCTGTCGGCCTGGAGGCGCATCCCGTCCGCGGCGGCGTGGGTGGAGGTGCCGGCCTGGGCCGTGAGGGTGTCGGCCTCGTCGCGCATCACCCGCGCCAACTGCTGCGGGGTCATGGCGTCACCCCCACATGCCCCGCACGCGGCCTGCGCTGCCCGCCCAGCCCGGTCTGGCTGCCGTCCGGTGGTGCGGCAGCGGCCTGGGGCTCTGGCGGGCTGCTGTGTGGCTCCTGGCAGGTGGCGTTGTGGCGGCGGATCCAGGCGCGGAATGAGCGGATCTCCACGCGCCATTCGCCGCGGGCGCCATGCGTGTCA
>NZ_JALPRX010000137.1 GCF_023223525.1 Roseomonas acroporae
ACCCGTTTCGGAACCCCGATTCCGATCAAACGCAGCACGCTCTAGGGCCGTTCCGGCGCCGCGTCCGCCCCGCCGCCCGGACCACGCATCCCGCGAAGGGGCCATCGGGCCAGGGGAGGACGACCACCGCTCCTACCCCCGGATCCGCCTCACCACCGCGTGGTAGGTCTCCGCATCCACCGCCACGTCCAGCAGAACCGGCCCGGACGCATCCAGCGCCCGGCGCAGCGCCGGTCCCAGTTCCGCCTCGCTCTCCACCCGCAGCCCCAGGCAGCCGAAGCCGCGCGCCACGGTGGCGAGGTCGCTGCGCCCGTAGGCCATGCCCCGCTCCGGCAATTGCCGCCGCCGCTGCTTCACCTTGATCAGCGACATGGTGGCGTCGTTGAACACCACGACGATGATCCGGCAGCCGAGCTGCGCCGCCGTCGCCAGCTCCGCCGCGGCCATCATCAGCCCGCCATCGCCGGTGAAGGCCAGCACCGGCCGCTCCGGCTCGGCGAGCGCGGCGGCGATCGCCGCCGGCAGCGCGTAGCCCATGGTGGCGAGGCCGCGCGAGATCAGCACGCCGCGCGGCGCCAGCGCGGGCCAGAGCGCCATGACCGGCAGCATGTGCGCGCCCGCATCCACGGCGATGCGCGTGCCCGACGGCACCGCCGCCGCGATGGCCGCCACGATGGCGCCGGGCGAGAAGGGGCCGTCCTCCGGTGCCAGGGCCAGGGCGCGCATCGCCTCGCGCGCCCCGGCGATCTCCCGCGCCGTCCAGCCGCCGGGGGCCACCGCATCCCCCAGCGCCGCGGCCGCGGCCGCGAGATCCCCCGCCACCGTGGCCGCCGCCGCGACATAGGGCCGCGCGACGGCATGGGTGGTCAGCTCGACCACCGGCACCGCGTAGCGCCAGGGCTGCGGCGGGAACTCGATCGGGTCGGCGCCGAACAGCAGGACCGCATCGGCCGCGCGCAGCAGCGGGTCCTCCGCCGCGCCGCCGATGAAGGGGCCGACCGCGAGCGGGTCCGTCTCCGCCAGCACGCCCTTCGCCTTGTAGGTGAACAGCACCGGGCAGCCCCAGCGTGCCGCCAGCCCGCGCAGCGCCTCGGCCGCGCCGGAATCCAGCGCCTGCAGCCCGGCGACGATCGCCGGCCGCCGCGCCCGGCCCAGCACCGCCCGCGCCGCCGCCAGCGCCGCCTCGGCGGGCGCCGGCACGGCCGGCCGCGCCACCGGCGGCGCATCCGACCCCCCGGCCACTGCCGGCGCCGCCTCGCGGATGCGCTGGCCGATCAGCTCCAGATAGACCGGCCCGGCCGGCGCCGCCTGCGCCGCGCCCAGCAGCGCGTCCAGCTCCGCCACCGGATCGGCGCCGTCCAGCCGGCTCTCCCCCTTGGTCAGCGGCCGCAGCAGCGCCGCCTGGTCGAGGCGCTGGTGGCTGACATGCCCGTGCCCCGGCTCCTGCCCGTCCGAGAGCACCAGCAGCGGCGAGCGGTCCAGCGCCGCGCAGGCGATGCCGTTCACCGCGTTGGCGAGGCCGGGCCCGCGCGTCGTCATCAGCACGCCCGGCGTGCCGGTCAGCTCGGCCGTCACGCCGGCCATGATCGCCGCCGCCGTCTCGCCGCGCGTCAGCACGAATTCCAGCCCGTGGCGGGGGGCCGCGTCGATCAGGTCCAGGCTGCAATCGCCGCCCGGCACGCCGAAGAAGCGGCGCACCCCGTGCTGCGCGAGGCGGCGCACCAGCGCCTCGGCGATCCTCGTCCCGCTCATTCCGCGCGTATCCCCGCCGCCGCCGTCACCTCGGCCCAGCGGGCGATCTCGGCGCGGATGAAGGCGCCGAATTCCGCCGGCGTGCCGGTCACCACCTCGGCGCCCTGCGCCGTCAGCCGCGCCGCCGTGTCGGGCTGGCGCACGATCTCGTTGAACGCCTGGTTCAGCCGCGACACGACCGCGGGCGGCGTGCCGCGCGGCGCGACGATGCCGAGCCAGCCGGAGACGTCGTAGCCGGGGAAGCCGGCTTCCGCGACGGTCGGGATCTGCGGCGCGACCGCCAGCCGGTGCGCGCCGCTCACCGCCAGCGCCCGCACCCGCCCCGCCTCGACCTGCGGCAGAGTCACCAGCGGGTCGCTGAAGGCCGCGACGAGGTTGCCGGCGATCAGGTCGTTCAGCGACGCCGCCGCGCCGCGATAGGGCACATGCACCACCTGGATGTCGGCCATCCGCGACAGCACCACCATGGCGAGGTGCAGCGAGCCGCCATTGCCCGGCGTGCCGTAGGTGACGCGGCCCGGCCGCGCCCGGGCGTAGTTGACGAATTCCGCCAGGCTGTGCACCGGCACCGAGGGATGCACCACGAGGATGTTCGAGAAGGAGACGAGCCGCGCCACCGGGTCGAAATCCACGGCCGGATCGTAGCCGATGTCGCGGTAGATGGCGCGGTTGACCGCCATCACGCCGATCGTGCCCATCATCAGCGTGTAGCCGTCCGGCGGCGAGTGGGCCGCGAGCTGGGCCGCGACGTTGCCGTTGGCGCCGGGCCGGGGATCGACCACCACCGGCTGCCCCCAGGCCTCCGACAGCTTCTGCCCCACCAGCCGCGCCACGATGTCCGAGGCGCCGCCCGCCGCCGTGGCGACGATCAGCCGGATCGGGCGGTCCGGATAGGCGGCCTCGGCGCCCGGCACCGGCCCCGGCGTCGCGGTGGCCTGGGCCAGCGCCGGCCCCCCGGCCAGCAGGCCGAGGCCGACCGCCATCCAGCCGCCCATCCAGGCCGGCGCCCGCCGGCGCGGCGGTCCCTGTCGCTCCATGGCACTCCTCCCCTTCGCGGCCTTGTGCCGGCCGTCATGTCCCGACCGCCCCGGCCGACGGGCCGCCACCCGGTCCGATGGACGCGGCCGCCTCCAGGCCCGCGCCGTCGCGGCGCCGGCTGCCGGCCGCCGGCCGGCCCTGCCACGGGCCGGCCGGCGATCCCGTCAGGCCGCCTGCTCCAGCGTCGAGGCGCTGTCCATCAGGGTCACGCGGCGCATGTCGCGCGGATAGGCCTTGTCGTCGTAGGCGCGGCCGCGATGCATGGTGCAGCGGTTGTCCCACACCACGAGGTCGTTCACCGACCAGCGGTGGCTGTAGACGAAGGCCCGCTGCGTCGCGTGCTCCACGAGGTCGCGCAGCAGCATCAGCGCCTCCGGCACCGGCCAGCCCCGGATGCGCCCGGCATGCGAGGACAGGTAGAGGGACAGCCGGCCGGAGCCGGCATGCCGCCGCACCAGGCGCTGCGGCACCGGCGCGCAGCGCTCCCGCTCCGCCGGCGTGAACTCGTCGAAGCCCAGCATGGCGCGCGAGAAGATCAGCGAGTGCTCGCAGACCAGGTCGCGGATCCGCGCCTGCTCCTTCGCCGGCAGCGCGTCCCAGGCGGCGCGCATGTCGGCGAACTCGGTCTCGCCGCCCTCGGGCGGGATCACCCGCGCATGCAGCATGGAGTACTTGGCCGGCGTCGCCTTGAAGCTGCTGTCGCTGTGCCAGAGCCGGTTGCCGAGGTTGAACATGCGCCGCCGGTCGTCCGCCGCCAGGATGCGGCCATCGGCGCCGAGGTTGGAGATGTCGTTGATCCGCGCCGTCGCCAGCCGCCGGCGCTCCTGGTCCACCAGCGTCGGGGTGTCCTCGACCGGCCCGAAATTGCTGCCGAAGGCGAGCTGCTGCTCGTCGTCGAGCTGCTGCCCCGGGAAGACCAGCACCGCGTAGCGGTCCATCGCCGCCTCGATCGCCGCCGCCTCGGCGGCGGTCAGCGGCCGGCGCAGGTCGAAACCGTCCATCCGGGCCGCGAAGACGGGCGTCAGCGGCGTGAGCGGATGGTCGGCGCGCTCTCCGGCCGCCTGTCCCCCGGCGGCCCCGACGATCGACTCCACCCCGGCTGCCCGGGGGCCTGCGGTGCTGCTCATTCGTTTTCCTCCCAGCATGGCGGCACCGTCGCCCCACGGGGTGGGATGCCGCATCGGCCCGGGCCGGCCCCGGCATCGCCACGCGGCCGTGGAACGCCGCCCGGAAACGGAAGCCGCCCTGGCCAGGTGAGGCTAATCCGCCTTGATATCGGTATCAAGACTTTCGGCGCTTCCTTGTCCCGTCATGCGCGCCCTGCCATCAGCCCCAGCAGCCGGCCCAGCGCGCCGGCCTCCTCCAGCCCCCACACCGCCGCGATCTGCGCCGACGCCGCGTCCGTGGTGCCGCCGAGCGCCGCGTTGTCGCGGAACTTCGCCTCCAGCTCGGCATCGCTCAGCGGCTGCTCCAGGCTGCCGCGCGCCGCCTCCACCCGCACCGTTTCCGACCGCCCGTTTGCCAGCGCCACCGTGACGGCGACGGCGCCGCGCGGCATGGCGTCGTCCAGCACCGCCCGCACCCGGCCGCGCAGCGCCGCCACCGCCGGGTCCCACACCGCACCGTCCTCGAATTCCGGCACGCCGGCCCGGCCGCGCAGCAGCGCCACCGCCGCGCCGTGATGGATGCTCACCCGCGAATCGCGCGCCGTGCGCACCACGCGGTCGCCGCGATCCAGCAGCAGCTGGTCGCCGCGCACCGTGACGGACTCGATCCCGCCGACCGCCGCACCGAGCCGCTCGCGTAGGGCCAGGCAGGCGTCGATCAGCGCGTGGAAGACGATGCCGCTCGGATAGGGCTTGTAGGTGTTGCGCGCGAATTCCCACCGCTCGCCCAGCCCGTCGAGCATGTCGGGCAGGCGCGGCACGTCGCCCATCGCGCGCGCCCAGCCGAGCTTGCCCTCGATCGCGGTCGGCGCCGCGGTGTAGCCCGCCTCGGCGAACAGGGCGGCGAGCAGCCCGTTCCGCGCCGCGTTGCCCATGCCGACGTTCTTGGCGCCGTACGACAGGTTCTCGACCAGACCCGCCGACTGGCTGGCCGCGATGCCGAGCGCCGTCGCGCAGCCGGCGGCATCCAGCCCCAGCAGCCGCGCACAGGCCGCCGCCGCGCCGAACACGCCGCAGGTCGAGGTGATGTGCCAGCCGCGCGCGTAGTGGCCGGGCGAGACCGCGAGGCCGATGCGGCACTCCACCTCCGCCCCCAGCAGGAAGGCGTGCAGCAGCGCGGCACCCGGCAGCCCGCGCGTCTCCGCCAGCGCCAGCGCCGCCCCCGCCACGGCGGCGGTGGGATGGATCACCGTCGCCAGATGCGTGTCGTCGTAGTCCAGCAGGTTGCCGGCGACGGTGTTGACGAAGGCGGCCCCCATCGCGTCCAGCCGCGCCGCCTGGCCGACCAGCGTGGCCGTGGCGGCGCCGGAGAAGGGGCGCAGCACGCCGATCGCCGTCGTGACGGCCGGGTCGCGCGACACGCCGAGCGCGCAGCCGAGGAAGTTCAGCAGCGCCCGCTTCGCCTCGTGCCGCAGCGGCGGGGCGATGGCGCCCGGGTCGGTATCGGCGACGAAGGCACCGAGCACCTCCCCGGCGCCGCGTTCGGGTTGTTGCATCATGGACGATCCTTCTGCCTGCCGTGGCGGCGGACGACGCGGCGCCTGCCGCCCGTGATCCGAAGGCGGGGCCGTCGGGGCGTGCCGGGGGCGGGCGGAGGCGGCCCGCCGCTACCGCCGCCCCGGGCGCCGCGGCCCGGCCGGTCCGCGCTACTGCGCCCGCACGATCAGCCCTTCCTGGGCCGCCTTCGCCCAGCGCCGGTCCTCCTCGCGCAGGAAGTCGCGCAGCGGCGCCGGCCCCAGCGTGCCGAGATCGGCGCCGATGCCCAGCAGCCGCTCGCGCACCGCCGGCAGCAGCAGGGCCTGTTCGATCGCCGCATGCATGCGTGCCGCGATCCCGGCCGGCAGCGCGGCCGGCGCCACCATCACGTACCAGCCGGCGAAGTCGTAGCCGGGCACGCCGGCCTCGGCGAGCGTCGGCACCTCGGGCAGCTGCGGCGAGCGCGTCGTGGTGGTGACGCCGAGCGCGCGGATGCGGCCGCCCTGCAGGTGCGGCAGGGCCGCCACCGTGCTGTTCCAGCCGGTCGGCAGGTGCCCCGCGATCAGGTCGTTGAGGATCGGCGCGGCGCCGCGATACGGGATCTCCAGCATCTCGATGCCGGCGAGCCGGGTGAACAGGTTGCCGGCATAGGAGATGGCGGCGTCGGAGGTGCCGAAGCCGATGCTGCGCGGCGCCGCCTTCGCCGCCGCGATCAGCCCCTTCACGTCGGCGAAGGGCGCCGCGGCCGAGGCCGTCAGCAGCAGCGGATAGCGCGACAGCAGCGCGACCGGCGCGAAGTCCCGCAGCGCCTGGTACGGGAGCGAGGGCATCACGTAGGTGTTCATCACGTGGCTGCCGGTATCGACCAGGAACAGGCTGCCGTCGGCCTCGCCGCGCGCCACCGCCTCCGAGCCGATCGCCCCGTTCGCGCCCGGCCGGTTCTCCACCACCACGGACTGGCCGAGCACCTGCCGCAGCCCCTCCGCCAGCGCCCGGGCGAAGACGTCGGTACCGCCGCCCGGCGCGTAGGGCACCAGCAGGCGGACGGTGCGCTGCGGCCATGCCGCGTCGCCCGGCGCCGGGCTGGCCCGGGCCACCCGCCCGTCTCCCGGCAGCAGGGCCGCCCCCGCCCCCGCCGCCGTCAGCAGCCCGCGCCGCGTGATCCTCGCCATCCCTGACCTCCCGCCTGTTGTCCGTCACCCCGCACGAATGGCTTGAGCCCGGACTCTGTTACCGATATCACAGAGCGCCGGTATCACATGGCGGCCGACGGGGAGCAAGACCGATGCAGCGGACGGAATGCGGGGATGGCGCATGGCAGGCACTGGCCGACCGGCGGGGCGCCCGGCCGGTGCGACGCGGCGCGGCGGCGGGCTGAGCGGTATCCCATGCCAATCCCGTCCCCTGGCGGCGCCGACCTGCGCGGCCGCTGCGCCCTCGTCACCGGCTCCACCGGCGGGCTCGGCCTCGCCATCGCCACGGCGCTCGCCGAGGCCGGCAGCCATGTCGTGCTGCACGGCCTCGCCGACCCGGCGGAGATGGAGGAGACCTGCCTTGCCCTGTCGCGCCGCTGCGACGTCCAGGCGCTCTACCACCGCGCCGACCTGGCCCGCGCCGAGCCGGTCGAGGGGCTGATGGAAGCCGCCGCCGCGCCCACCGGGCAGGTGGACATCCTGGTCAACAACGCCGCCATCCGCCATTTCGGCCCGATCGACCAGCTCTCCCCGGCCGGGTGGGAGGCGGACATCGCCGTCAACCTGAACGCCGCCTTCCACACCATCCGCCTCGCCCTGCCGGGCATGCGCGCCGCCGGCTGGGGGCGGATCGTCAACATGGCCTCGATCTACGGGCTGGTCGGCGCCACCGGCCGCGCCGGCTACGTCACCACCAAGACGGCGCTGATCGGCCTCAGCCGCGCCGTGGCGCTGGAGACGGCGCGCCAGGGCATCACCTGCAACGCGCTCTGCCCCGGCACCGTGCTGACGCCCAACATCGAGGACCGCATCGGCACGATGATGCGCGAGCGCGACCTCGACGCCGATGCCGCCGCCGCCGAATTCCTGCACGGCAAGCAGCCGACCGGCCGCTTCGTCGAGGCCACGGCCGTCGCCGCCATGGTGGTGTTCCTGTGCGGCCCGGCCGGCCGCGACGTCACCGGCACCGCCCTGCCGATGGATGGCGGCTGGTCGGCCGGCTGAATTCCGCCCGCGCGGCAACGCTCCCGACGCAACGAGGAAAATCGTCATGCGCAGAAGACAGGCGCTGGCCGGCCTCGCCGGCCTGGCCACCCCTTGGCGCCCCGCCATCCGCCCCGCCGCGGCGCAGCCGGCCTGGCCCGCCCGCCCGATCCGCCTGGTCGTCACCTGGCCGCCCGGCGGCTCCGCCGACATCCTGGCGCGCCGGCTCCAGCCGCGGCTCGCCGCGGCGCTCGGCCAGCCGGTGGTGATCGACAACCGGGGCGGCGCCTCGGGCGCGATCGGCGCGGGCGAGGTGCTGCACGCGGCGCCGGACGGCCACACCATCGGCTTCGTGACCAGCACGCTGGTCTCCATGCCGCTGCTGCAGCGGCTGCCCTACGATCCGGTGCGCGACGTGGCACCGGTCCAGCTCACGGCGCGGGTGGCCAACATCCTCGTCGTGCATCCCTCCCTGCCCGTGCACTCGGTGCCGGACCTGATCGCGCTGGCGAAGCGGCAGCCCGGCCGGCTCGCCTTCGGCTCCCCCGGCATCGGCTCGGCGGTGCACATCTCGGGCGAGATGTTCAAGCTCGCCACCGGCACGGAGATGACGCACATCCCCTATCGCGGCGGCGGCCCGGCGCTGGCCGACCTGGTGGGCGGGCAGATCCAGCTCATGTTCGGCAACGCCAGCTCGACCCTGCCCTACGTGCGCGACGGCTCGGTGCGGGCCATCGCCGTCACCTCGGCGCACCGCGCGCCCTACCTGCCCGAGATCCCCACCATCGCGGAATCCGGCCTGCCCGGCTTCGCCATCGACGAGTGGTACGCCTGCATCGGCCCGGCCGGCATGGCGCCGGCGGCGGTGGAGCGGCTGAACGCCGAGCTGAACCGGATCGTCGGGGAACCGGCCGAGCGGGCGCGGCTGCTCGACATGGGTGCGGAGGCGGCCGGCGGCCCGCCCGGCGAATTCGGCGACTTCCTGCGCCAGGAGGTCGACAAGATCGGCCGGCTGGTACGGGCGGCCCGCATCTCGGTGGAATGACGCGCAAGGCGGCCTCCCTGATCCTTCTTCACGAAAGGGGGTCTCGAAGGGGGCTTCGCCCCTTCGCGGGGTCCGGGGCGGAGCCCCGGACGGGTCGGCGGACGCCGCCGTGGGTACGACGCCGCCACGCAGGGCGGGGCATGCCGGCCGGCGCGGCCGGCGGGAGGAGAATGCATGGACACGAACCCGGGCGAGGATCGCCCCGTCGGCGGCGGCCTGGCCGGCAGGACCGCGCTGGTCAGCGGCGCCAGCCGCGGCATCGGCCTCGCCATCGCGCGACGCCTTGCCGCCGAGGGAATGCGCGTGCTGCTGGTCGCCCGCTCGGCCGAGGCGATCGGAGCGGCGGCGGCGGCCATGCCCGGCTGCGCCGCCCACGCCGCCGACCTGCGCGAGCCGAAGGCCGCCGCCGACGCCGTGGCCGCGGCGGTGGCGCGCTTCGGCCGGCTCGACCTGCTGGTGCACAGCGCCGGCGCCACGCAGCGCGGCGACTTCCTCGCCCTCGACGACGCGGCCTGGGAGGACGGCTACGCGCTGAAGCTGTTCGGCGGCGTGCGGCTCTGCCGCGCCGCCTGGCCGCACCTCGCCGCCGCCGGCGGCGGCATCGTGCTGATCGCCGGCGTCGGCGGCCGTGTCGCCAGCGCCGACTTCACCATCGGCGGATCGGTCAACGCCGCCCTGATGAACCTGACCAAGGCGCTGGCCGATCGCGGTGTCACCGACGGGGTGCGGGTCAACTGCGTCAACCCCGGCAGCATCCGCACCGGCCGGCTGACGGGGCGAATCGCCGCGGTGCGTGCGGCGCGCGGGCTGGACGAGGCCGCCGCCGCCCGCGCCCTGGCCGCCGAGACCGGCGTCGCCCGCTTCGGCGAGCCGGAGGAGATCGCCGCCGCCGTCGCCTTCCTCGCCGGCCCGCAGGCGAGCTACGTGCAGGGCGCGATCCTCGACGTGGATGGCGGCTGGGTGCGGGCGGTCTGACCGGCTGCCCGGCCCGGGCCTCCACCCGGCCGGGCCCTGCCGTGCCGGCCCCCGGCTACGCCGCGCCGGCGTGGCGTAGCCTCCCGGCGCCCGGATCGGGGGCGTGTGCGCCCCACCCGAAATGCTCTAGACCCTGGCGACAGCGCCGGCCGGCGGCGATGCCCCGGGCGCGGCACCGGGGCGGCACCGGGGCGGCACGGGGACGGCGACCGGGGACGGGGCTGGGGAAAGGATCATGCCGGACGACGCGGCGGGGGAATCGGCGGCACCGGGCAGGACGATCCGCATGCGCGACGTGGCGCGCGCGGCCGGCGTCTCCACCATGACCGTCTCGCGCGCGCTGAGCAGCCCGGAGAAGGTCTCCGAGGAGGTGCGCCGGCGCGTCGAGGCCGCCGTCAGCGCGATCGGCTACGTGCCCAACCGGCTGGCCGGCAACCTCTCCTCCTCGCGCTCCGACGTGGTCGGCCTGATCGTGCCGAGCCTGGAGAATTCGCTGTTCAGCAGCACCATCCAGGGCATCGCCACGGTGCTGCGGCGGAACGGCTACCAGCTCATGGTCGCCGATTGCGGCTACAGCCAGGCGGACGAGGAGGCGCTGATCGCGGCCTTCCTGGAGCAGCGCGTCGCCGGCCTCGTGCTGCACAACACCAGCCACAGCCCCCGCGCGCGGGAGATGATCCGGCGCGCCGGCGTGCCGGTGGTGGAGAACGGCACGCTGGTCGACGATCCGCTCGACATGGTGGTCAGCTACTCCAACGAGGGCGCCGCGCGCGCCATGACGCTGCACCTCGCGCGGCTCGGCTACCGGCGCCTCGGCTTCGTCTGCCTGCCCACCGCGACCAACGACCGCAGCGTGGCGCGCCAGCGCGGCTACCGCGCCGCGCTGCGCGAGGCCGGTCTGCCGCTCGACCCGGCGCTGATGCTGGAAATGCCGCCCGGCCTCGGCGCCGGCGCCGAGGCCGTGGTGCGGCTCGCCGAGGAGCCGGGCCGGGCCGACGCGATCTTCTTCGCCGGCGACGTCATGGCGATCGGCGCGCTGTTCGAGTGCCAGCGGCGCGGCTGGGCCGTGCCCGGCCGGGTCGGCATCGCCGCCTTCGACGATTTCGAGCTGCTGGGCCACACCGTGCCCACCGTCACCACGCTGCGCCTGCCGCGCCTGGAGATCGGCCGGCGCAGCGCGCAGGTGCTGCTCGACCGCATCCAGGGCCGCAGCACGGGAAAGCTGGTGGTCGACCTGAAATTCGAGATCATCCACCGCGAAAGCACCTGACGGGCGGTGGCGTGCCGGCAGGAAGGCCCGGCCGGATGGCAGGCATGGCACGGGCCGACTCTTCCGGCCGAACGCGTCGCGGAAGGAATTGCCGATCGGCGTCTGATATCGATATCATTTTAGCCTTGCTTCCTGCCGCGCAACGCTCCTAGAACGCGGCGACGATGCCACGCCGATCGCGTGATATCGGTACAGAAGCCGGCCGGCGGCGCGGATCGCCTGCGGTGTGGATGGCAGCGGCTGCCAGGGGCGGCCACGGGGAGGAACACGACGGATGCCGGATCAGGTCATCGGCTTCATCGGGCTGGGGCAGATGGGCGGCCGCATGGCGGCGCGCCTGATCGAGGCGGGCTACCGCCTCGTGGTCTGCGACCGTTCGGAGGCGGCCGTCGCCGCCCTCGTCGCGTGTGGCGCCAGCCGCGCCGCCACCCCGATGGAGGTCGCCGACCGCGCCGACCTCGTCCTCGCCAGCCTGCCGACGCCGGATGTGGTGCACCGGGTCGGGCTCGGCGAGGACGGCGTGCTGCGCGGCCAGCGTGCCCGCACCTTCGTCGATCTCTCCACCACCGGCCCGCGCGTCGCGGTGCAGCTCGCCGACGCCTTCGCCGAGCAGGGGCGCGTCGCCATCGACTGCCCGGTCAGCGGCGGCCCGGCGGGGGCGGAGAAGGGCACGCTCGCCATCATGCTCTCCGGCCCGCGCGAGTCCTGCGAGGCGCTGGAGCCGCTGCTGCGGCACCTCGGCAAGCCCTTCTACTGCGGCGGCAAGCCGGGCTCGGCGCAGGTGATGAAGCTCTGCAACAACCTGCTCTCGGTCGCCGCCCTGGCGGTCTCGGCCGAGGCGCTGGTGATGGGCGTCAAGGCCGGGCTCGACCCGCGGCTGATGTGCGAGGTCATCAGCGCCGGCAGCGGGCGCAACAGCGCGGTGCAGGACAAGATCCCCCGCGCCGTGCTGCCGCGCACCTTCGATTTCGGCTTCCCCGCCGGCCTGTCGCTCAAGGATGTCCGGCTCTGCCTCGATGAGGCCGAGGCGCTCGGCGTGCCGATGGTTGTCGGCAGCGCGGTGCGCCAGATGATGGGCGTCACGCGCGCCGCCTTCGGCGCCGAGGCCGACATGACCACGATCGTGAAGGTCGTGGAGCAGTGGGCGGGCGTCGAGGTGAAGGGCTGACGCGGCACCGCGTCCCGTCCCGCCCGCTCCGCCCCGCCCGCTCTGCCTCGCCAGGCCGCGCCGCCGCACGCGCCACCAGCCCATGCCGCCGCCCCGGCCCCTGGGCGGGGCGGCCCGCCCCGCAGCCCCGTCCCGATGGTGCCCGCCATGTCCCGTTCCGCCTCCCGCCGCGCCCTGCTCGGCTCGGCCCTCGCCCTGCCGGCGCTGCTCGCCGCCGCCCCGGCCCGGGCCGCCTTCCCCGACCGCCCCATCCGCATCGTCGTGCCCTGGCCGCCCGGCGCCTTCGCCGACGTGGTGATGCGCGCCCTGGCCCAGCCCATGCAGGGCCCGCTCGGCCAGCCGGTGGTGATCGAGAACCGCGCCGGCGCCACCGGCGCGGTCGGCACCGAGGTGGTGGCGCGCGCCGCGCCGGACGGCACCACGCTGATCCTGGCGAACGCCGAGACGCACGCGATCAACTCGCTGATCTACCGGCGCCTGCCCTACAATCCGGTGACCGACTTCACGCCGGTCAGCCTGATCGCGCGGGCGCCGTTCGGGCTGGTGGTGCGCCGCGGCCTCGGCATCGACACGCTCGCCGCCTTCCTGGCGAAGGTCCGCGCCGAGCCGGGCCGGCTCAGCTTCGCCTCCTGGGGCACGGGAAGCACCTCGCACCTCACCATGGAACTGCTGCTGCGCGCCGCCGGGCTCGACATGCTGCACGTCCCCTTCACCGGTCAGGCACCCGGCGTCACCGCCGTGATCGCGGGGCAGGTGGATGCGATGTTCCTGACCGCCGGCGGCGCCGAGGCCGCCGCGCGCGACGGCAGCGTGCGGCTCCTCGCCGTCTCCTCGGCGCAGCGCGTGCCGCTGCTGCCGGACACCCCGACTCTGCGCGAGCAGGGCGTCGCGGTGGAGGGCGGCAACTGGTTCGGCCTGCTCGGCCCGGCCCGGATGCCCGACGCCATCGCCAACCGGCTCGCCGAGGTGACCGCCCAGGCCGCCCGCGATCCCGCCGCCGCCGAGGTACTGCGCACCCAGGCCGCGATCCCGGAGGCCAGCACCCCGGCGGCGCTGCGCGACTTCATCGACCGGGACCGCGAGCGTTGGGCGGGGCTGGTGCGGGACCTGCGTATCCAGGTGGACTAGAGCGGATCGCCGACGGGCGGACACGCCCGGCGGCATGAATCCGCGCCGAGAACAATGAGCTACAGCGAACCGCAGTCCTAACCGGACTGCGGTTCGCTGTAGAACTTAATGCA
>NZ_JALPRX010000138.1 GCF_023223525.1 Roseomonas acroporae
TCCGCGCCGAGAACAATGAGCTACAGCGAACCGCAGTCCTAACCGGACTGCGGTTCGCTGTAGAACTTAATGCATTGAAAGAGATAAGAAAACCGCGCGAGATGGCGGATGAGGTGGGATTCGAACCCACGATACGCTTGCACGTATGGCGGTTTTCAAGACCGCTGCCTTAAGCCCCTCGGCCACTCATCCCGACGGCACGCGGCATCGAACCCGGTGCCATGGAACGTTCACCGGATCCGCCGAAGTGGCGCCAGCCTCGCAGGTTTATGGAAGAGCCGACGTCCGAAGTCGATGCATGCCGCGGCGGAATGTGATCTTGCGCGACGCGCACCTTCTCAGAAATAATTCCTAACCATAAGTGCCCACCGAGATCATGTTGTTTTCCGACACGGCTCTCGGCGCATGAGGCGGACTGACGCCCGGCGCAGGAAGGCGAGCGCGGTGGGCTGGTCGCCGCTTGCGCGCGCCACGGGCAGCACGGCGCCACGGCCGCGTGGTGCGAGGCGTCGGCCGATGCTGCCGGACGAGCGGGGCTGGCTGCTGGCGCGGATCTCGGCCGCGCCCGACCTGACCGTGCGTGCGCTCCGCGCCAAGCTGGCCGAGGTGCACGGCATGCAGGCTTCCGCCAGCGCCGCGAACTGTCTGGGATCGCGCACATCGCAGGGCTCGCCGAGGGACTCCGTGCCCGATGCGACGAGCAACGTGGCGCGCCCCGCGCGGGCCTCGCCCTCGTCGCCGGCGATCACCAGCCGCGCCCCCGCCGCGGAAACCCTCCACCATGGCGGCCCCGATGCCGCGCGTCGCGCCGGCGATCAGGACAGCCCGACCCGCCAGCCCGAAGCCGCGGTCAGGCAGGAGGGCGGCCCTCCCGCCACGCCGAACGGACGCCTGGTTTGGCGCGCAGGGCCGTCATGCCCGTGGCGGCCGGCCCTGTCTCCCGGGTATCCACGGGGCCTGGCGCGCCGCGCGCGGCCGGGGCACGGGCCGCCATCGCGATGCGGGCAGGGCAGTTCCGCCTACTCCACGGTGATGCCGGCGCTGCGGATGATCCCGCCCCACAGGGCCGTCTCGTCCGCGATGAAGGCCGCGAAGCGATCGGGCGCCAGCGGCGCGATCTCCAGCCCCATCACGGTGTAGCGCGCGACAACATCCGGCTGCCGCAACGCCCGCACGATTTCCGCATTCAGCCGCTCGACGGTGGCGGGCGGCGTGCCGTACCGCAGGGCGACGCCGTTCCAGCCCACCGTCTGCAGCCGCGGGTAGCCCAGCTCCGCCATGGTGGGCACGTCCGGCAACTGCGCCAATCGACGCTCCCCGATCAGCGCGAGGGCCCGCAACCGGCCCTCCTGCACCAGCGGCAGGCTCGAGGGAACCACGTCCGCCATGAAGTCCAGCCTTCCGCCGATGATGTCCTGCAGGGCCGGAGCCGCCCCGCGATACGGGACATGGACCAGGTCGGTGCCGGTCTCCCGCCGCAGCATCTCGCCCCACAGATGCGGGGCGCTGCCGATGCCGTAGGAGCCGTAGGTCAGGCTGTTGCCGCCCTTCGCCGCCTGGACGAGGTCCGCGAAGCCGCGCAGCGGCCGGCCTGCCTCGACCACGACGAGCTGCGGGGTGACGAGCAGGCGTGTCAGCGGCAGGAAGTCGCGTGCCATGTCGTAGGCCAGCCGAGGATAAAGGCTGCTGTTGATGGCGAAGGGACCGACGTCACCGTAGAAGATCGTGTGGCCGTCGGCGGGGAGCTGGCGCACGGTGACGGCGGCGATCTGCCCGCCCGCGCCCGGCCGGTTGTCCACGACCACCGGCACCTGCAGGCCGTCCGCCATCTTCTGCGCCAGCACGCGGGCCACGCCGTCGCCGAAGCCGCCCGGCGCGTAGGGGACGACCCAGGTGACCGGCCGGCTCGGGAAGGCCTCCGCCGAGGCGGACCGCGCGACCGACGACACGGCGGCCGCGGCAAGAAGCTGGCGTCGACGGATAGGTATCATCGATGAAACCAGCCTTTCTGCGGGTTGCGCGCGTCGCCGGGCCGGTGCCGGGCGCTTCATCTTGCGGCCCCCTGACGGAGCGCCGGGCAGGCGCTTTCCTCGATCGGCCTGAAGGCCTGATCGGGCGGGGTGGTGCCGACGAGTTCGTAGAGGTCGTCCGGGTCGCGGCGGGCGCTGACGGGCTTGACGCGGAAGAGGTAGAAGTCGTGCACCATCCGCCCGTCGGGACGCAGCCGCGCGTTGCGCACCACGTCGTCCGCGATCGGCAGCGCATGCATCCGCCGCACCACCGCCCGTCCCTCGTCCGTGCGGGCGGCGGCGACGGCGCGCAGATAGTGGCGGGTGGCCGAGTAGGCCCCCGCCTGGATCGTGGTCGGCCTGTCGCGCCCGCCGCGGCGAAGCGGGCGGCGAAGGCGCGCGTGCCGTCGTCGAGATCCCAGTAGAAGCCTTCCGGCACCTGCGTGCCCGCCGCCGCGTCGCCGAGGCTGCGGATCTCGGGCAGCGAGAGGATCATCGCCACGAGCTGCTGGCGCGAGCGGCCGCCGACGAGGCCGAACTCCCGTGCCTGCTTGAGGGTGTTCACCGCATCGGTGCCGGTGTTCGCGACGGCGACGAACCCGGCCCTGGACGCCTGCGCCTGGAGCAGCAGGGAGGAGAAATCGGTGGTGCCGGGAAATGGATGACGCGCCGCGCCGACCACGACGCCGCCGAGCCGCGTGATCATGGCGGTGGCATCGGCCTGGAGCTGGTGGCCGAAGGCGTAGTCGGCGGTGATGAAGAACCATCGCGAGCCCGGCGTGGCCAGCGGCCGGACGCTGGCCGCGACCTGGCTGTAGGTGTCCCACATCCACTGCACGCTGGTTTCCGGCGAGCAATCCTCGTTGGTGATGCGGGTGGTGCCGCCGGGGAACAGGCCGACCACCCGGCCGCGCTCGCGCAGCAGGCCCTGGAGAGCGAGCTGGACGGAGGCGTTCACCATGTCTCCCAGCGCGTCCACGCCGTCCTGATCCATCCAGCGGCGGGCGATGGCGACGGCCAGGTCGGCGCGGTTCTGATGGTCGGCCTGCAGCACCTCGATCCGCATCCCCACGCATTCCGCGCGCAGACAGTCCTCGACCGCCACGCGGGTGGCGATCACCGAGCCCTCGCCGGCATTGGGCGCATAGGGGCCGTTCATGTCGGAGATCACGCCGATCCGCACCACGTCGCCCGATATCTGCGCGCGCGCCGGGCCCGTGCCGCCCAGGGCGGCGACAATGGCCAGCGCGGCGCCGAACAGCGCCGTGCGCGGCCGGCCAGTCCGGGCAGCGAGGCGTCCTGGGCTCTTGCTCATTCCTTCCTCCCCCGGCCTTCGCCGCGGTCGATGGCGGCGACGGTCCCGCAGCCGCCGCGCGGCTTGACAGGGCGACGGGCCGGATTTAATTAAACGATCGATTAATATCCCAGCCCGTCGAGGGCAAGACTTCCGTTCGCGGTCAGGTCGAGGAACAGCACGCCGATGGGAAGGGGGCTGCGCCGCGCCGATGCCGGCCAGGAGGTGGCGCCGGCACTGCCGCGGCCGACGCAGGACCGGCTGCTGGATGCCGCCGAGGACCTTTTCAGCCGCAGCGGCTTCGACGCCGTATCGACACGCGAGATCTGCCGGCAGGCGAATGTCAACCTGGCGCTGCTGAGCTATCACTTCGGCGGCAAGGAAGCGTTGTTCGAGCAGGTGATCGCGCGCCGGGCCGAGGAAGTCGGCCGGAAGCGCCGGGAGCGGCTGCGGGCATTGCAGGCCGTCGGCGAGCTTTCGGTGGAGGCGCTGCTCGACGCCTTCATGCGGCCGCTGATCGAGCGGATGCGGAGCGGGGATCCGGGCTGGCAGCGATACGTCCGGCTGCTGCCGCAGCTTGGTCTGGCCAATCGCTGGCTCGGGCTGATGGAGCGCCACTTCGACGACACGGCACGCCTCTTCATCCGGGCGCTCCAGCAGGCCCTGCCGGGCCTGGAGGCGGGGCTGCTGCACCGCGGCTTCCACATGGTGCTGATCAGCATGCTGGCCGTCGCCTCGGGCAATCGCCGGGTGGACACGCTCTCCGACGGCAGGCAGCCGGCCGCCGACCTGGACGCCGCCTATGACGCGCTCCTCGCCTTCGCCGCGGCCGGCCTGCGCGGGTTGGCCGGCGGGGATCTGGCCGGAGGGACGCAAGGAGGGGCGCAACCGGCATCGCGCGAGCCGAGTGCGGGATGACGCCCGGGACGGCCGGCTGACATGACGGGACCGTCCGCCGGTGCGGCGGCGCCCATCCACGACCTGGAGGAAGCCCCGGTGAAATTGGCCACGTTGCGGTCCGACAATCCCGATGGACGGCTGGTGGTCGTCTCGCGCGACCTGGCACGCTGCGCTCCCGCGCCGGTGCCGACGCTGCAGGCGGCGCTGGAGGACTGGGGCGGCGTGGCGGCGCCGCTGCAAGCCCGCGCGGACGCCGTGAATGCCGGCACCGCGCCGGATCTGCAGCCCTTCGTGCCGGCGCAGGCCCTGGCGCCGCTGCCGCGGGCCTGGCAATGGCTCGACGGCTCGGCCTTCCTCAGCCATGCGAGGCTGATGGCCCGGGTGTTCGGCATGGAGGAGAGCGCCAGCCACCTGCCGCTCATGTACCAGGGCATGTCGCACCGGTTCATGGCGCCGCTCGAGGAGGTGCCGTTCCGCTCCGAGCAGGACGGCATCGACTTCGAGGGCGAATTCGCGGTCATCACGGATGCGGTGCCGATGGGCACCGGGCCGGCGCCGGCGGCCCGGCACATCCGCCTCGTCGCGCTGATCAACGACTGGTCGCTGCGGCTGATCGGGGCGCGCGAGATGAAGACCGGGTTCGGCTGGGTGCAGGCCAAGCCCGCCTGCTCCGCCGCGCCGGTGGTCGTCACGCCGGACGAGCTCGGGCCGGCCTGGGCGCGGTGCCGCGTGCGGCTACCCTTGCGGGTGAACTGGAACGGCGCAGGCTTCGGACAGGCGGATGGCGGCGAGATGTCGTTCGGCTTCGACGAGCTGATCGCCTACGCCGCCGCGACGCGCGACCTCTGCGCCGGCACCATCGTCGGATCCGGCACGGTCTCGAACGAGGATTGCCGGGAGGTCGGCTCCTCCTGCATCGCCGAGCGCCGCGGCATCGAGATGCTGGACCACGGCGAGGCGCGGACCGGCTATCTGCGTTCCGGCGACCGCGTGACCATGGAGGTGCTCGACGCGGACGGCACCTCCGTGTTCGGTCGCATCGACCAGCGTATCGTGGTCACCGGCGGCACGGCGGCTCCCGCCACGGAGGTGGCCCGGTGACCGCCCCGAACCCACTGCGCGGCTGGCAGGTGGATCCGGCCGCGATCCGGACCATCGGGCAAGGCCTCCAGCGCCCGGAATGCATCCTGGCGGAGCGCGACGGCACGATCTGGTCGGCCGATGCGCGCGGTGGCGTGATGCGGATCGCGCCCGACGGCCGACAGACGCTGGTCCTGCAGGACCATGCGCAAGCCGAGGGCGCACCGGCGGCCGGATTCGAGGCTCGCTACATCCACACCCGGGGCAGCCTGCCGAACGGCCTGGCCTTCGACGCCGCGGGCGACTTCCTGATCGCCAATTTCGGCACCGATTCACTGGAGCACATGCGGCGCGACGGCACGACGCGGCTCCTGCTCGACAGCATCGACGGCCAGCCCCTGGGCAAGGCGAACTTCGTCGCCCGTGACCGCCAGGACCGGCTCTGGCTCACCGTCACCACGCGGACCAATCCCTGGACACGATCGGTCGGCGAGAAGATCAGCGACGGCTACATCGCGGTGATCGACGGGAAGGGCGCGCGCATCGTCGCCGACGGGCTGCTCGGCACCAACGAGCTTCGCTTCGATCCGGCCGAGGCCTGGCTTTACGTCGCGGAAACCACGGCGCGGCATGTCACCCGCTTCCGCGTCGGCGCCGACGGGTCGCTTTCCGGCCGCGAGATCTACGGGCCGGCCGATCTCGGCGGCTTCTGCGACGGCATCGCCTTCGATTCCTTCGGCAACCTCTGGTCCACCCTCATCATGGCCGAGCGGCTGATCGCGATCACGCCGGAGGGCGAGGTGCTGACCCTGCTCGACGACGGGCCGCCCGCGGCGGTCGCGGCGCTGGACCGGGCCTACCATGCGGGAGCGGTGACCCCGGAACTGATGGCGGCGGCGACCGGCCGGATCGCACCCTGGATGGCCAGCCTGACCTTCGGCGGTCCGGACCTGCGCACCGTCTACCTCGGCAGCCTGCGCGGCACGACGATCCCCTTCTTCCGCTCGCCCGTCGCCGGGCAGCCCCTGCTCGGCTGGTAATGGCGATGCGCATCCTCGTCACCGGCGCCGCCGGCTTCGTCGGCCGGGCACTGACCCGGCGGCTACTCGCGGAGAGCCGCCGGCCGACCGTGCTGGCGGTCGATCTCACCCTGCCGGAAGGGCCGGCGGATCAACGCTTCGTGCTCCTGGCCGGCAGCATCACCGACCCGGCGGTGCTGGCCCGGATCGCTGTGACGCCGCCGGACGTGATCTACCACCTCGCCAGCGTGCCGGGCGGTGCCGCGGAGGCCGATTACGCCCGGGGTGCCGAGGCGAACGTCGTGGCGCTGCTGCGTTTCCTGCAATCCGCCGCCGGCTGGCCCTCGCGTCCACGCTTCGTCTTCGCCAGTTCGATCGCGGTCTTCGGCACGGATTTTCCCGCGCTGGTGGACGACGGCACGCCGGCCCGGCCTGCTTCCACCTACGGCGCGCAGAAGCGGATCGGCGAGATCCTGCTGGCGGATCTGATCCGGCGCGGCGATCTGCGCGGCTGCTCGGTCAGGCTTCCCGGGATCGTCTGCCGGCCACCGCAGCGCAACGGCGCCGTCTCGATCTTCATGAGCGACCTGATCCGCGACCTGCCGGCAGGCCGGGAGGTGATCTGTCCCGTGCCGCCAGAGGGCACGGCCTGGTGGATGTCGATCGGCTGCTGCGTCGAGAACCTGTTGCGGGCCGCGTCGGTCGACCTGCCGACGGGCGTCGATGCCTACACGCTGCCGCCGCTCCGCGCCAGCATCGGCCAGATGGTGGACATCCTGGCGCGCCGCCACGGCGAGGCCGTGCGATCCCACCTCCGTTACCAGCCGGATCCCGCCGTGACCCGGCTCTTCGCCGCCTATCCGCCGGTTCACCTGCCGGCGGCGGAAGCAGCCGGCTTCCGCTCGGATCACGACCTGGATGCGCTCCTGTCCTCGTCCGACGGCTGAGACTGCCTCCTGCTCCGTTGAGACCCTGACGAGCATGCGGGCGTGGCGGGCGCGCCGGGTGCTGCGGTCCCACCCGGGTGGCCAGCGGCTTCGGGAACGGGCGTATCGGTTCCCGGTCCAGGAACAGGAGAGGGGGGAAAGCGCCGCGGCCCCGGCCGGCCTGGCGTCGCGCATATCAGGCACACGCTCGACGCGCTCGCCCGGAACGGAAGCCGCAACCGTGATGCCGGGATTGCCTGAGCGTGATAGCCTCGTTCCACGAGACGACCGTAACCGTCCGCCGACGCAATTCCGGACAAGGGGGGAAGGCGGCATGATCGCGGAAGAAGCATGCCCTCCGCCGCCGTCCGAAGCTCCCGATGGGCGAAGCCGTGCCGGGAGGGCCAAGCCCATCCGTTCCCTGTCGCGCGGCCTCGCCGTGCTCGCCGCGCTGAACCGGCATGGCAAGGCGACCGCCGTCACCCTGGCGCGAGAAACGGGCCTCTCGCGCGCCACCGTGTACCGCGTGCTGCAGACCCTGATCGACGAAGGCTATGTCGGGCGCGGCACCTCCGAGGACCACTTCGCGCTGCGCCTGCGCGTGCGCGAGCTGGCCGAGGGCTTCGAGGACGAGCAGTGGATCGCCGCCGTCGCCATGCCGGCGCTGGCGGCGCTGACCACGCGCATCCTCTGGCCCTGCGACGTGGCGGCGCTGGAAGGCACGCGGATGGTGATCCGCGACACGACGCACCGCACCGCGCCCTTCTCCATCGACCGCGGCATGGTCGGGCGGCGCCTGCCGCCACTCGCCAGCACGGTCGGCCTCGCCTGGCTCGCCTTCGCCCCGACGGCGGAGCGCGAGGCGCTGCTCCGCCTCCTCGCCGCCTCCGACGACCCGGCCGACGCGCCCGCGCGGGATCCGGCGCAGGTGTCGCGCCTGCTCGCCGCCACGCGCCGGCGCGGCTACGCGCTGCGCCAGGGCGGCGCCCTCTGGCCGCACACCGGCTCCATCGGCCTGCCGATCCGCGCCTCGGGCCGGATCCTCGGCTGCATCAACGTCATCTGGATGGCGCGCGTGGTCGGCCGGGAGGAAGGGGTGGCGCGCTGCCTCGAACCGCTGCGCGAGACGGCCAGGCTGATCGAGGCGCGGCTGGCGGCCGGCGAGGGATAGGGCGCCTGCCAGCCGGACATCCCTGCCCGGCGACTGGCAGAAGCACGGCAGCGGAGACCCGGGGCGGCCTCCGCCTGCCCTGCCCGGCACAGGCCGCGCCGGGCCGCCGCCGCGTCCGGTGGCCCGGCGCCTGCGCGGAACGGCGTACCGAGGCCTTCGCCGCCGGGGCCGGTTCACCTGGTGAACAGGTCACGATCCGGCCTCGCCCCGACCCCGCCGGAGCGGTCTGATGGTCCCACGGACCACGAACCGGACGGAAGGAAACGGCCATGGCGACAGAAGGACCGGCAATGCCGGCGGCGGCCGACGGGGCGGCGGCCATGGAATTCGACGTCGCGGTCATCGGCTACGGCCCGGTCGGCGCGGCGCTGGCCAACCTGCTCGGCGCGCAGGGCGTGCGCACGCTGGTGATCGAGCGCGAGGCCGCCGCCTACCACCTGCCGCGCGCCGTCCACTTCGACGACGAGGTGATGCGCATCTTCCAGTCCATGGGGCTGGCCGAGGCGATCCTGCCGATCACCCACGTCTCGCCGGGCACGCATTTCGTGGATGGCGCGGGGCGGCTGCTGCTCGACTGGTCGCGGCCGATGGCGGTCGGGCCGCAGGGCTGGAACGTCTCCTACCGCTTCCACCAGCCGGAGCTGGAGGACGTGCTGCGCCGGGGCGTGGCGCGCTGGCCTTCCGTCACCCTCCGCGCGCGCACCGAGGTGTTCGCGCTGGAACCCGGGGCGGATGGCGTCGGCCTGCGCTTCGAGGAGCTGTCGAACGGGCGGATCGGCCGCGCCACGGCGCGCTACGTGGTGGGCTGCGACGGCGCCCGCTCGCTGGTGCGCCGCTGGATCGGCGAGCCGATGGACGATCTCGGCTTCCACGAGCGCTGGCTGGTGGTGGACGCGCTGCTGCGCCGTCCGCGCCCCGATCTCGGCGACCACACGGTGCAGCACTGCGACCCGGCGCGGCCCGCGACCTACGTCCGCGGCACCGGCAACCGCCGCCGCTGGGAGATCGCGCTGCGCGAGGGCGACGATCTCGCCGCGCTGGCCAGGCCCGAGGGCGCCTGGCCGCTGCTCGCGCGCTGGATCACGCCAGAGGACGCGGTGCTGGAACGCGCGGCCATCTACACCTTCCACAGCACCGTGGCGCGGCGCTGGCGCGAGGGCCGGCTGCTGCTCGCCGGGGATGCCGCGCACCAGACGCCGCCCTTCCTCGGCCAGGGCATGTGCGCCGGCATCCGCGACGCGGCGAACCTTGCCTGGAAGCTCGTCCGCGTGCTGCGCGGCGAGGCGCCGGAATCGCTGCTCGACAGCTACGGCAGCGAGCGCGCGCCGCATGTCGAGGGCTACATCCGCGAGGCGGTGCGGATCGGCGGACTGATCAACACCACGGCGATGGAGGCGGTGGTCTCCGGCGACGTGCTGCGCGGCGGCGCGGCGGAGCGCCTGGTGGCGGTGCGGCCGGCGCTGGGCCCCGGCCCGGCGGCGGGCTGGACGGCGCATGCCGGCCGGCTGCCGCCGCAGCCCCGCCTCGGCAACGGCGCGCTGCTGGACGACCATGTCGGGCCGCGCTTCGCCGCGGTGATGCGGCCGGAATTCGCCGCCGGCCTGCCGCACGCGCTGCTCGACCGGCTGGCGGCGCGCGGCGCCGTGCTGGTGGCCGATGCCGCGCCGGGCGTCACGGCGATGCTGGACGATCTGGGCGCGCAGGCCGTGCTGCTGCGGCCGGACCGGCACGTGCTCGGCGCCGCGCGCGACCTCGACGAGATGCGCGCGCTGGCGGCGGCGCTGTGAAAGCGATGGACGAACCGAGGGACGGGAGGACGATCCGATGAAGCTTGTTTCCTTCAGGACAGAGAGCGGCAAGGCAGGGAATGGCGGCCAGGGCTTCGGCGCCGTCGAGGACGGGATGGTCGTCGACCTGACCGCGCACTTCGCCGGCCGCGCCACGGGGCTGCGCGGCCTGCTGGCGGCGGGGCTGCTGGACGAGGCGCGCCGCGCCGTGGCCGACGCGCCGCGCCGGACGCTGGACTCGGTGGCGCTGCTGCCGGTGATCCCCGATCCCGACAAGATCGTCTGCGTCGGGCTGAACTACCGCGACCACGTGGCCGAGACCGGCCGCACCGTCACCGAGAACCCGGCGCTGTTCGCCCGCTTCGCCGGCAGCCAGGTGGCGCACGGCCAGCCCATGGTGCGCCCGCGCGTCTCCGACCGCTTCGACTACGAGGGCGAGCTGGCCGTGGTGATCGGCAAGGAAGGCCGGCACGTCACCGAGGCGCAGGCCCTGTCGCACGTCGCCGGCTATGCCTGCTACAACGAGGGCAGCGTGCGCGACTGGCAGCTGCACACCAGCCAGTTCCTGCCCGGCAAGACCTTCGCCGGCACCGGCGCCTTCGGCCCCTGGCTGGTCACCGCCGACGAGATCCCCGACCCCGCCGCGCTGACGCTGGAGACGCGGCTGAACGGCGAGGTGGTGCAGCGCACCACGACCGACCTGATGATCACCCCGGTCCCGCGCCTGATCGCCTACATCTCCACCATCCTGCCGCTGCTGCCGGGCGACGTGATCGTCTCCGGCACGCCGGGCGGCGTCGGCGCCAAGCGCAACCCGCCGCTCTGGATGCGTCCCGGCGACACGGTCGAGGTCGAGATCTCGCGCATCGGCGTGCTGCGCAACCCCGTCGTCGCGGAGGAGTAGCCGCCATGGCGATCCACGCGGCGATCCGCGAGCCCGTCGGCGCGCCGATCCGCGCCCTCGGCTACATGGTGATCGGCTCCGACCGGCTGGAGGACTGGGACGGCTTCGCGACCCGACTGCTCGGCATGCAGCGCGTGGATCGCGGCGCCGGCATGCGCGCCTTCCGCATGGACGACCGCAGCCAGCGCCTGCTGGTCGCGCGCGGGGCGGCGCCCGCCACCATCGGCTGGGAGGTGGCGGACGCGGCTGCGCTGGACGCGCTGGCGGCACGGCTGGAGGCGGCCGGCACGCCGGTCGCCTGGGGCTCGCGTGCCCTGGCGGCGGAACGGCAGGTGACGGCCCTGATCACCTTCCGCGACCCGCAAGGCACGCCGCTGGAGGCGTTCCACGGCGGGCAGCGGGCGGAGACGCCCTTCTCACCGGGCCGGCCCATCTCGGGCTTCCGCACCGGGCCGCTGGGGATGGGCCATGCCGTGCTGCACGTGGCCGACGCGGACGCGCTGCTGCCCTTCTACCGCGACCTGCTCGGCTTCGGCGTCACCGACTGGTCGCGCAAGCCCTACCCGCTCTACTTCTTCCACGTGAACGGGCGGCACCATTCCTTCGCCATGGTGGGCTCCGGCCGCTCCGGCCTGCACCACTTCATGGTGGAGCTGGGCTCGCTCGACGATGTCGGCCAGGGCCACGACATCGCGCGGATGGAGGAGGGGCGGCTCGCCTACGGTCTCGGCCGCCACACCAACGACTGGATGACCTCCTTCTACGCCAACACCCCGTCCGGCTTCTTCGTCGAGTATGGCTGGGGCGCGCGCGTGGTCGATCCCGCCACCTGGCAGCCGCACGAGACGCATGACGGGCCGAGCCTGTGGGGCCACGAGCGCTACCACCTGCCCGAGGAGGGCCGCGCCCGGATGCGGGCGCTGGCGATGGACGCGGCCGCGCGCGGCGTGCGCGTGCCCGACCCCGCGCCGCCACCGCTGGCCGCGGTCTGCGGCTGGGCGGATGCGGTAATCGGGCGCGAGTAGGGCGGAACACCGGCCCGCCGGGAAGCGGCGGGCCGGGGAGCGCCAACCGGAAAACGCCAACCGGAAGACGAAGGGGAGGAACCAGGATGACGATCGGACGCCGGCGCCTTGCGCGGCTGTCGCTCGGGGCGCTGCCCGGGCTGCTGCCCGGCCTGACGTCGCCACGCCGCGCGCGGGCGGCGGAGACATACTCCGACCACCCCATCCAGATGGTGAATCCCTACCCCGCCGGCGGCGCCACGGACCTGATGGCGCGTGCCCTGGCCGCCGGCCTGTCGCAGCGCCTCGGCCAGCCGGTACTGGTGCTGAACCGGGACGGCGCCGCCGGGGCGGTCGGCACGCTCGGCGTGGCGCGCGCGGCGCCCGACGGCTACACGCTCGCCTTCGTGCCGGCGCTGGTGCTCTCGGTGCTGCCGGTGACGCAGCCGAATTCGGGGCTGCGGCCGGAGATGCTGCGCCCGGTCTGCCAGCTCTTCTCGAACGCGCAGGCCATCGCGGTGCGCCCGGACTCGCCGCTGCGCGGCCTCGCCGACCTCGTCGCCGCGGCGAAGGCAGCACCCGGCGCGCTGAGCTACGGCACGCTCGGCATCGCCTCGATCCCGCATCTGGCGATGGAGCAATGGACGCGCGCGGCGGGCATCGAGGCGACGCACGTGCCCTATCGCGGCGACGGCGCGGTGCTCACCGACGTGCTGGCCGGGCGGCTCGACTTCGGCGCGATCGTGCTCGGCTCCGCCTCCGGCCGCGACGACATCCGGCTGCTGGCGGTGTTCGACAATGCCCGCAACCTGGCCTTCCCCGACGTACCCACCGCCATCGAGCAGGGCTACGACGTGGCGCCGACCAGCTTCGGCGGGCTGCTCGCCCCCGCCGCCACGCCGCCCGATCGCCTCGCGCGGCTCGAGGCCGCCTGCGCCGAGGTGGCGGCGGACGAGCTGTACCGCGCCGCCGCGCGCCGCGCCCTGCAGCCCGCCGACTACCACACCGGCGCCGAGGCCTTCGCCGGGCGCCTGGCGCGGGACGTCGCGCAGAAGGCCGCGCTGCTGCGGGCCATCGGGCTGGCGCGATGACCGACGGAAACCACCCAGGAGAGGATGCGGGAATGATCGGACGCAGGAGATTGGGCGCGGCGGTGCTGGCGCTCGCGGCGGCGCGCGCGGGGTGCGCCCTGGCGCAGGAGGGGCTGCCGCGCACCGTCACGCTGGTGGTGCCCTTCTCGGCCGGCAGCGTCGTCGACATCATGGCGCGGCCCTTCGCCGAGGCGCTGCGCGCGGCGCTCGGCGGCGGCACCAGCGTGGTGGTGCTGAACCGCGAGGGCGGCGGCGGCGCGGTCGGCGCGGCGGCGGTCGCCACGGCGCGGCCGGATGGCGGCACGCTCTACTTCGGCCCCTCGGGCATGCTGACCACGCTGCCCTTCCTGGTCCCCGGCCTGCCCTATGCCTGGGGCGCGCTGGAGCCGGTGTGCCAGACCTTCGAGAACATCTTCGTCGTCGCCGTGCCGGCCGACTCCCCCTACCACTCGCTCGCGGCGCTGCTCGCCGCCGGCAAGGCACGTCCGGAGGACCTGGCCTGGGGCGATGCCGGCCCGGGAACGGTCGGCAACCTCATCACGCTGGAGCTGTCGAAGCTGAGCGGGGCGCGCATGACGCACGTGCCCTACCGCAGCTCCTCGCAGATGATCCTCGACACGCAGTCCGGCGCCGTCGCCTTCTCCATCCCCACCTACGCGACGGTGCGCGGCCAGAACCTGCGCCTGCTCGCCGTGGCGGCGGAGGAACGGCAGCCGACCATGCCCGAGGTGCCGACCCTGCGCGAGCTCGGCTTCGACGTGGACTGGCGCGGCTTCGGTGGCATCATGGCGCCGCGCGGCACCCCGCCCGCGCTGCTGCGCCGGCTGGAGGCGGCCTGCCTGGAGGCGGTGCGCAGCGAATCCTACCGCGCCATGGCCGCCAATACCGGCCAGATCGCGCCGCCGCTCGACGCTGCCGCCTTCGGGGCGCGGCTGCAGGCCGAGTACCGCAACGCCGACTCCTTCCTGCGGGAGATGGGCCTTGCCCGATAGCCTGCGAGCAGGATGCCCGGACGACCCGCGACGAATCCCCGCCGCGACCACGGAAGGGGCGCGGATGCGCCGAGAGGCGCCGACGCTCCGTCGAAACCCTGCTGCGCCGCAGCGCGTCGCGGCGCCTTCCGGTGCGGCGCAGGCGATGGTGGACGAGGGGGACGCCGCGGCCGGGGGCTTTCATCGGCGTTCAGGCCGCCGTGATCCGACAGGCCCGTCGTCAGGGCCTGCTCGGCGCCGCGCCGATGGCGGCCATGGACGCCTCCGGCCTCACCCCGGCCATGCGCCGGGCCGTCAGGCTGGTCGCGGCCGACACCGCTCCCGGTGACGCCGGCCATGACGCCGGGCACGATCGCCGCCGCTGCCGAGAAGGCATGGACGCCCGGCGGACGGTGATCCGTCTCGACCGCCGCAACACCCGCCGCCGGCCCAGGACTCCCTGCCGGCAGGCGGCGATGCGCCACCGGTTCCCGGATCCGCTCACGAGGCCAGCGTGTCGCGCAGCCGCAGATACGCCCCGCCGAGGAACAGCACGCCCAGCACCGCCAGCGCCGCCAGCCGCGGCGCCACGATGTCGAGGCCGGCGCCCCGGAACAGCACGCTCTGGGCGAAGGCGACGAACTGCGTGGTCGGCAGCACCTGAACCGCGTGCTGCAACCAGCCCGGCATGCTCTCCAGCGGCGTCATGCTGCCCGAAAGCAGCATCATCAGGATGAAGGCCGGCAGGGCCAGCAGGCCGAACTGCCCGGTCGAGCTGGTCATGGTGGCGAGCAGCACGCCGAGTGCCGCGACCGAGACCTGGAACAGCATCGTGCCGACCACGAAGAGCGGCACCGAGCCCGCGATCGGCACGCCGAGCAGCCCGCGCACCACCAGCAGCAGCGACAGGATCGCCGCCGTCACGATCACCAGCGCGTTGGCGCCGATCTTGGCGAGCAGGATCTGCAGCGGCGTCACCGGCATGGCCAGCAGGTGCTCCAGCGTACCGTGCTCGCGCTCGCGCAGCAGGGCGGCGCCGGGCAGGATGATCGAGAGGATCAGCGTGCTGTTCATCACCTGCATCACCGAGGTGAACCACTCGGGCAGGCCGTTCGGGTTGAAGCGCAGCCGGATGACGAGCTCGATCGGGGAGGGGGGCGAGCCCAGCCGCTCGGCCACGGTGGACTGCACGATCTGCTGGATGTAGGCGGCGCCGTTGCCGGCCTGCGCCATGGCCGTCGCGTCCACGTCGAGGCCGAGATTCACCGGCCGGGCCGCGAGCAGGTCGGATTCGAAGCGCGGCGGCAGTTGCAGCACGAAGACGAAGCGGCCGGCATCGAGCGCCGGCGCCACCTCGGCCGGGGCCAGCGGCACGGGCGGCTGGAACAGCGGCGGCAGCAGCGCCGCGACCACGGCGCGCGAGAGGCCGGAACGGTCCTCGTCCACCACCGCGACGGCGGCGTTGCGCACCTCGGTCTTCACCCCGGTGGCGACCGTGTAGACGGCGGCGGTGAAGGTGTAGGCGACCAGCAGCAGCAGCACCGGATCGGCGCGCAGCACCCGCAATTCCTTGATGGTGAGCCAGAGGATGTTGCCCAGGGCGGTGCCGATTCCCGCGCGCATGGCTCAGGGCTCCTGCTTGCGCAGCAGCAGCGCGGCCGCCGCGATGAAGGCCAGGGCGAAGCCGGCCAGCACCAGGTGGTTGACCCAGAGCGCGTCGAAGCCCAGCCCCTTGCTCATGGTGCCGATCGAGATCTGCTGGAACCAGCCGGCGGGGAAGGCGAGGCCGGCGGCGCGGGCGCCGCCCGAGAGCGAGGAGGTCGGCACCAGCAGCCCGGAGAAGTTCACTGCCGGCACCACGGAGAGGATCGCCGCCGCGAAGATCGCCGCCACCTGGCTGGCCACGAAGGCCGAGACCAGCAGCCCGAAGCCGGTGGAGGCGAGGACGTAGAGCACCGCCCCGCCGGCCAGCGCGACGCCGGAGCCCAGCACCGGCACGCCGAACACCAGCCGCGCCGCGATGACCAGGGTGACGAAGCTGAGCAGCGCCACCGCGACGTAGGGAAGCTGCTTGCCGATCAGGAATTCCGGCGCCGTCACCGGCGTCGCGCGGAAATTGGCGATGGCGCCGCTCTCCTTCTCCCGCACCACGCCGACGGCGGCGAGCATCGCCGGCACCAGCATCAGCATCAGCATGATGACGCCGGGCACGATGGCGACGACGCTGCGGAAGGCCTGGTTGTAGCGGAAGCGCGTCTCGACCGAGAGCGGCTCCCGCTGGCGCGGCAGGGGCGAGATCGCCGCCTCGTCGCGCAGCCAGGTCTGGGCGAGGCCGTTGACGTAGCTGCGCGCGGTCTCGGCGCGGAAGGGCATGGCGCCGTCCACCAGCACCGAGACCTCCGGCCGGTCGCCGCGCCGCAGGTCGTGCCCGAAGCGCGGCGGGACCTCGACCGCGATGGCGATGTCGGCGGCACGCAGCCGCGCCTCGGCCGCCGCCGTGCCGTCCAGCGCCGGCCGCTCGGAGAAGTAGCGCGAGCCCGCGAAGCTCTCCAGCAGCGAGCGGCTGTCGGGCGTGCGGTCGCCGTCCATCACCGCGTAGGGCAGGTTCTCCACGTCGAAGGAGATGCCGTAGCCGAAGGCGACCATCAGCACCAGCGGGCCGAGCAGGGCGAAGGCGAGGCGGACGCGGTCGCGCAGCAGCTCCAGCGCCTCGCGCCAGGCGCAGGCGAGCAGGCGGCGCGGGTCGAACAGGGCGGGGGTGGCGCGGCGCGTGGCCGGCGTGGGCGGCGGCAGCTCGGCCGCCGCCTCGTCCGGCCCGGCGGCCTCCTCCAGCCAGCCGATGAAGGCCTCCTCCAGCGAGGCGGCGTGGCGCTGCGCCACGAGGTCGGCGGGCTTTCCCATGGCCAGGATCCGGCCCGCGTGCTGCAGCGAGATGCGGTCGCAGCGCTCGGCCTCGTTCATGAAGTGGGTGGAGATGAAGATGGTCACCCCCTGCTCGCGCGAGAGGCGCAGCAGGTGGCGCCAGAACAGGTCGCGCGCCACCGGGTCGACGCCCGAGGTCGGCTCGTCCAGGATCAGCAGCGCCGGCTCGTGCACCACCGCGGCCGCGAGCTGCAGCCGCTGGCGGACGCCGAGGGGGAGGGATTCCGGCGCGGCGTCCACCGCCGCCTCCAGGTCGAAGTCGCGCAGCACCGCGGCGATGCGGGCCTCGGCGCGCTCGCGCGGCAGGTGGAAGAGATGCGCGTGCAACTCCAGGTTCTGCCGCACCGTCAGCTCGCCGTAGAGCGAGAAGGCCTGCGACATGTAGCCGACCTGCCGGCGCGCGTCGCCGCCGGCGCCGGGTCGCTGGCCCAGCACCTGCGCCTCGCCCTCGCTGGCCGGCAGCAGCCCGGTCAGCATCCGCATGGTCGTGCTCTTGCCCGAGCCGTTGGAGCCGAGGAAGCCGAAGATCTCGCCGCGCCGGACGCTGAGGTTGACGTGGTCCACCGCCACGAAGTCGCCGAAGCGCTTGGTCAGCCCGTGCGCCTCGATCACCGGCTGCTCGCCCGGCCTCGGCGGGGGCGGCGGGGTGATGACCACGGGCTGGTAGCCGCGCCGGCGCTCCTCCGGCAGCAGGGCGATGAAGGCCTCCTCCAGCCGCGCGGTCCCGGTGCGCGCCAGGATCTCGGGCGGCGTGCCCGTCGCGATCACCTTGCCGGCGTCGAGCACCGCGAGCCAGCCGAAGCGTTCCGCCTCGTCCATGTAGGCGGTCGCGACCAGCACGCTCATCTGCGGCCGGCGGGCGCGCAGCCGGTCGATCAGGGTCCAGAACTGGCGGCGGGAGAGCGGGTCGACGCCGGTGGTCGGCTCGTCCAGGATCAGCAGGTCCGGCTCGCGCATCAGGGCGCAGCAGAGCGAAAGCTTCTGCTTCATGCCGCCGGAGAGCTTGCCCGCCGGCCGGTCGGTGAAGCGGGCGAGGCCGGTCGAGCGCACCAGCTCCGCCGCGCGCTCGCGCCGCTCCGCCGCCCCCTGGCCGAACAGCCGGCCGAAATAGTCGATGTTCTCGGCGACCGAGAGCGTCGGGTAGAGGTTCCGCCCCAGCCCCTGCGGCATGTAGGCGAGGCGCTGGCGCAGTCGGCCGAGCGCCGCCTTGTCGCGCAGATCCTCGCCCAGCGCCGAGAGCGCCCCCTCCTGCGGCCGCCGCACCCCGGCCACCAGGGCGAGCAGGGTGGACTTGCCCACCCCGTCCGGCCCGACCAGCCCGGCCATCACGCCGGCGGGGATGGCGAGGCTGACATCGTCGAGCGCCAGCACCTTGCCGTAGCGGTGCCGGACGCCGCGCAGCAGGGCGGCGGGCTGGCCCGTCGCCTCGTCGGTGACCGTCCCCGTGCCCGGTGGCGGCCCGCCCTTTGCCGGCCCGCCCTTTGCCGGCCCGCCCTTTGCCGGTCCGTCCGCCGCCGGCGCACCCGCTGTCGACGCGTCCCTCGGCGGCGCCACCGGCCCCTCGGCGGGCGCGCCGCTCACCGGTGGCCCGCCCATGCGCCCACCCAAGCGCCCGCCCAAGCGCCCGCCCAAGCGTCCGCCGGGCGCCCGCGGCACCGGCCGGAAGGCGGCCCGCTCACGGCAGCCGCACCTGCAGCCGGTCGGGCCAGGGCTGGGCGGGGTCGAGGCGGAGATAGGCGAGGCCGCGCACCCCGCCCTTCACCTGCTCGGCATGCGCCCGCAGCAGCGTCTCGGGGATGCGCAGCTTGACGCGGAACATCAGGTTGCCGCGCTCCGTCGCGGTCTCCACCTGGCGTGGGGTGAACTGCGCCTCGGGCGCCACGAAGCTGACCGTGGCGGGAAGGACGTATTGCGGCACCGGGTCCAGCACCAGCCGCGCCTCCGCGCCGTAGGCCTGCTTGCCGGCCTGGTCGGCGGGCAGGAAGACGATCATCGAGACGTCGGTCGGGTCGATCAGCGTGGCGACGCGGCCGCCGGCCGCCACCACCTCGCCGTCCCGCACCAGCCGGTAGAGCACGCGGCCGGCGCGCGGCGCCGTCAGCACCATGTCCTGCAGCACGGTCCGCACCTGCGCCGCATTGGCCTGCGCCGCCGCCTGCGTGGCCGCGGCACGGCGCTGCCCGGCCTCGGCGGTGGCCACGGTGGCGTCCGCGACCTCCAGGGCGGCGCGGCGCTGGTCGAGCTGCTCGGTGGGCGCGTAGCCGCGTTGCGCCAGGGTCTGGGTGCGGCCCAATTCGGTCTGGGCGAGCTGGCGCATGCTGCTGGCGCGCGCCAGCTCGGCCTGGGCCTGGGCGACGGCCTGCGTGGCCTCCTGGATCTGCGCCTCGGCGGCGCGCAGTTGCGCCTGCATCGTCGCGTCGTCGAGCCGCGCCACCACCGCGCCGGCCTCGACCATCTGGCCTTCCTCGACCAGCACCCGCAGCACCCGCCCGGCGACCTTGCTGGCGATGTCGAATTGCTGCGCCTCGACGCGGCCATTGGTCTCGACGACGTAGGCGGGCAGCGTCGGCGCCGCGTCGAGGTGCCGCCAGTAGGCGTAGCCGCCGCCCGCCAGTACCGCGAGCAGGCCAACGGCGAGTAGGACGCGTTTCGCGGTTGCCATTGTGACTGCAGTCCCGGGGCGTTGTTGCCGGCGAGCGTGTCCCGCCGGCCGGATGAGGAAGGGGCGCCAGTAAACTCGGAGACACCGGATTCGCCCAGGCTGCCCACGGGGACCCTGGCGCATCGGCGGCGGACACGACCCATCAATTTCCCGCCAGGACCGGTCGGAAGGGTACTGTCGCGAAGGGGGTGGAAATGGGGGGCGCCTCCGGCCCGGTGACGGTACCGGGTCAGGCGGCGAGGCCGAGTCCGCTCCCGGGGGCGGTTGATCGAGGGGTCTACCATCCGTCGACCTTGCGCAGGCCGATCCGGTCCGAGGCGGGCAGGGTCCGGAACGGCATGGCGGCGGTCCCTTGCTCCCCAGAGCATCTTCAAGCTGAGCGTCCTCGCTCAGCGGCTCGGAAAATGCGCCGGA
>NZ_JALPRX010000139.1 GCF_023223525.1 Roseomonas acroporae
GGGTCAAGAAGAACGACGCCACCGCGCGCCCGGCCGGCGAGGGAGACTAGCCGTGTCCCGCACATTCCATCTCTGCTGCGATCAGTGCCGCGTCCACGTCTGGTTCGGCGAGGAGGTCGGCGAGCACGGCCCGAGCCGCGATCCAAAGCTCATGATCTACAACGAGCCTCGGAACGCGGCCGAAGCCTTCCTCTACGAGCACATGAGCCACCCTTTGCGCTGCCTGCCAGACGACGAGCTTGACCAGATGGACGACGAGCACTGGGTGGAACTCGACCTCGAAATCGGCATGCCAATGCCGCGTGAGGATAAGGAGGAGGCGTGATGGCCCGAGCGGAAACCCCCGGCTTCATGCTGCTGCGACTGCGCGACAGCACTCCGGCAGAGCCGGTGTGGTTCGTGGTCGAGCAGTCGGAGTGGAGCGACACGGACACGCTCCGCTATTGGGTCGAGGAGAGCACCTGTCCCACCAACGTCGTCCGCATCCCGGCCATCCTGACCGGCACAGGCGCTGACTTGGACGCCGATCCGCACGGCGTGTTCGAGTTCGTCGCCTGGGCGCCGAAGCCAGCCGGCTGGGGCGAGCCGGACGCCACGGGGGATTGCTCGGTGGACTGGCGGACGCTGTTTCCGCAACTCGCCGGGTCGCAGCGCCTCCTTGGCAGCGCGGGCGAGGGAGGCGAGCCGTGACCCCCCAGCGCATCCAGCTCCGGCGCGTGCGCGGGTGGCGCATGCCGGAGAACACGGTGGTGGTGTCCCGGCCGAGCCGGTGGGGCAACCCCTGGACGATCACTGACCTGCTGGAGGAATGGCAGGAGCGCACCACCCCGACGCTGGAGGAGGTTCGCGCCACGGCCGCCGAGAACTACCGCGCCTGGCTCTCGGACGACGGCGCGGACATGGGCTACCCGGCAGGCCCGGGGCGGCGGGAGCGCATCCTGCGGGAACTGCCGACGCTGCGCGGCTGGAACCTGGCCTGCTGGTGCCCGCTGCCGGCGCCCGGCCAGCCGGACCACTGCCACGCCGCGGTGCTGCTGACCGTGGCGAACGCCGGCGCGGGCGAGGGAGGCGCGGGCGGGGATGAGTGAGCGTCTGCTACGACTGGAGGACGTGACGGATCGCGTCGGCCTCGGCCGCTCCACGATCTACCGCCGCATGGGCGCCGGCACGTTCCCGCGCCCCATGCAACTCGGCGGCGGCGTGGTCCGCTGGCGGGAGACGGATATCGAGACGTGGCTGTCCGCGCTGACGGCCGAGCGCCGACCCGAGCCTACCGCCGGGGCCCGGCCAGCAGCGTAGCGGGCTCGGGCATGCCGTCCAGCAGCATGTCCGCCCACAGCCGCGCCAGCTCGCGCCGCCGCGGCATGTGCTGGGCCCGATTGTAGGCCGCCTCCACCCGATCCTCCGAGACGTGCGACAGCATCAGGTCGATCACCGCCCGGTCGGCCGGGAACCGCTCGTTCATGATGCTGGAGAACGCCGCCCGCCAGCCGTGCGGGACGTGCCGGCTGTGGTAGCCGGCCCGGTTCAGCAGGTAGCCCAGGGCGTTCTCGCTCATCGGCTTGTGGGCATGCCGGCTGTTCGGGAACAGGTGCGGGTGGCGGCCGGACAGGCGCCGCGCCGCCTCCACCACGGCGACGGCCTGCGGCGCCAGCGGCACCAAGTGCTCCCGGCCCATTTTTGCCCGCTCCGGCGGGATCCGCCACAGCGGCTCCGGGCCGTCCAGCCCTTCGAACTCCCGCCAGCCCGCGCCCTGGACCTCGCCCGGCCGGGTGGCGGTCAGGGCCAGCAGGCGCAACGCCAGGCGCGTCGCCGGGTGAGCCGGGATCGCCTCGGCCCTCGCCAGCACCTCCCGCACGCCGGCCAGGTCGGTGATCGCCGGCTGCCGGCCGCGCTCGACCGGCATGAGGGCCGGTTTCACGACGGCAGCGGGGTCGGCGTCGCCGCGGTCGGTGGCGATGGCATGGACGAAAATCGCCGACATGCGCTGCCGGACGCGATGCGCGGTCTCCACGGCCGGCCGCGCCTCGATGGCGCGCAGCACCGCCAGGACCATCGAAGGCGTGATCTGCCGGACGGGCAGGGCGCCCAGCGCCGGGAACACCAGCCGTTCCAGGCTGTCCAGCACGTCGGCCGCGTGGACGGGTTTCCAGGTCGGCAGGCGCGCCGCGTGCCACTCGCGCGCCACGGCCTCGAAGCGGCTGGCCTCGGCCACCGCCGCCTCCTGCCGGCGCTGCGCGGCCTCGGCGGCCGGCGTCCGCCCGGCGCGCAGGCCGGCCCGCGCCGCCGCGCGCCGCTCCCGGGCCTCAGCCAGCGACACCTCCGGGTAGCGGCCGAGGGCGGTCATGCTCTCCCGGCCGGCGATCTGGTAGCGTAGGCGCCACAGCTTGGCGCCGCCGGGCGCCACCTCCAGGTAGAGGCCGGCCCCGTCGCCGAGGCGGTAGGGCCTCTCGCGTGGCTTGGCGGCGCGAATTTGCTTGTCCGTCAGCGGCATAGACCCCTCCCGCGCATACCCGGCCGGGGAGGGGAGGCCTACCCGGCTCCTACCCGTTTCGGTATGCGGCAGGGTGGGATTGTGCGGGATGGGTCGGGAGAGGCAATAGGCCGAAAATCAGTGGCCTAGGCGCTGCTTGGGACTACCCGGGAGCGTTCGGGACAGGTCGCTGGCGGAGAGGGTGGGATTCGAACCCACGGTACCTGTGACAGTACAACGGTTTTCGAGACCGCCCCGATCGACCGCTCCGGCACCTCTCCGTGGAGGCGCCGTATAGGGAAGGCGGCCCCGGCCGTCAACGTGACGCGCGGGCGGCGATGCCGTGGCCTGCCGCCTCGCGCCGCCTCAGGGCTCGATCACCACCCGCCCCGTGGCGCGACGCGACCGAACCTCCGCCATCGCGGCCCGGAATTCGTCCAGCGGGAAGCTGGCATGGACCTCGGGCCGCAGCAGTCCCGCCGCCCACCAGCCGACCAGTTGGTCCCACAGCGCCCGCACCCTTTCGGCATGACGCTCCCGCCCGTCGCCCGGCGACCAGCCGATGTAGGTGCCCCAGTTCAGCCCGGCGACCGCGATGTTCTTCAGCAGCAGCAGGTTGATCGGCAGGGTCGGGATGCCGCCGGCGGCATAGCCGATCGTCACCAGCGTGCCGCCATCGCCGAGGCAGCGCAGCGATTCGTCGAACGCGTCGCCGCCGATCGGGTCGAGCACCGCCGCCACCCCGGCGCCGCCCGTGATGTCGCGCACCGCGTCGCGGAAGGGCAGGGCGCTGTCCAGCACCGCCTCGGCGCCGCGCTCGCGCAGCCCGGCATGCTTGGCCGCCCCCGCCCGCGCGATCACCCGCGCGCCGATCGCCCGCGCCACCTCCACCCCGGCCAGCCCGACGCCGCCCGCGGCACCCTGCACCAGCACCCACTGCCCGGGCTCCAGCCGCGCCCGCCACAGCAGGGCGGAGGCGGCGGTGGGGTAGCTGATCGGCATCGCCACGGCCGGCGCCAGCGGCAGCGAATCGGGCAGCGGCACCACATGGATCGCGTCCGCCACCGCCTGCTCGGCCAGGCCGCCCCAGTCCAGCACCGCGAAGACGCGCTGGCCGGGACGCAACCCGGTCACGTCCGGCGCCACCTCCAGCACCGTGCCGGCCACCTCGGTGCCGGGCGTGAAGGGCAGGGGCGGGCGGCGCTGGTACTTGCCGGCCACCACGAGCTGCGTCGCGAAGGAGACGCCGGCGGCGGCGATGGCGATCCGCACCGCGCCGGGCCGCAGCGGCGGCGGGGGGATGTCGCGCAGCTCCAGCTCGTCGAAGTCGCGCCAGGATTCGCAGACCAGGGCTCGCATGGCGGGGACTTTCCTCCTGAATTGGGGGCCGTGGGGAGGGCGTCGCCCTCCCCGCACCCCACCCAACCAAAGGCCACGGGACCTTTGGAAACCTCGAGTCGGGCCGAGGATGGTCCCGGCCTCCGGGGCCGTCTCTCCCGGCGGGGTGGCGCAGCCGGGTATGCCGGCCTCGCCTTCGCCATGGCCGGCCGCTCCGCCGCGTTCGCCGGCAATCCGCCGGCCCCGCGCGGGCAGGGCCGCTACGCCGCCAGCACCTCGGCCAGCACGCGCGCCACCACCACCGTCGCGCGGTGCAGGTCGTCGAGCGGCACGTTCTCGTCGGCCCGGTGCGCGTTGGCCTCCAGGATGGTGCGCGGCCCGGCGCCGTAGAGCACGGTCGGGATGCCGGCCTCGGCATAGTGGCGCGCATCGGTGTAGAGCGGCACGCCGGTCGTCCTCACCTCGGTGCCGAACACCGCGCTCGCCTCCCGCGTGAAGCGCTCGGCCAGCGCCAGCGAGGCCTCGGTCGGCACCAGCGCGCGGGCCAGCAGGATGCGCCGGATCTCGACCCGCGCGCCCGGGATCCGCGCGGCCGCCGTCTCGATCAGCGCACGCAGCCCGGCCTCCACCTCGGACGGATTCTCCTCGGGGATCATGCGGCGGTCGAGGCGCATCACCACCTTGTCCGGCACCACGTTGGTGTTCACCCCGCCCGAGATCAGCCCGACCGTGACGGCCGCTGAACCCAGCCCCGGCGTCGCCGAGACCACGCCGCGCAGCCTTGCCCGCTCGGCGTAGAGGTCGCGCAGCACCTCGGTCGCCGCCTCCAGCGCGTCGACGCCGGTCTGCGGCATGGCGGCGTGCGCCTGCTTGCCGTGCAGCGTCACCTCCAGGTGCAGGCAGCCCGCATGCGCCACCGTCACGGCGTAGGAGAAGGAGGCGCAGACGGCGAGATCGGGCCTGCTCAGCCCTTCCCTGAGGATCAGCGCCGGCCCGATCTCGCCGCCCGCCTCCTCGTCGTAGGTGAGGTGCAGCTCCACCGTGCCGCGCAGCGCGAGGCCGGCCCGCTCCAGCGCGCGCAGCGCGAAGGCGTAGGTGGCGAAGTCGCTCTTGGAGACGGCGACGCCGCGTCCGTACATGCGGCCATCCACGATCTCGGCGCCGTAGGGGTCCTTCGTCCAGCCCTCGCCCGGCGGCACCACGTCGCCATGCGCGTTCAGCGCGATCACCGGCCCGCCATTCTCTCCCTCGGCCTCTCCCTCGGGGGCCTCTCCCTCGGGGGCCTCTCCCGCGGGCCCGAAACGCCGCCGCACGATCAGGTTGGTGGCCGAGCGCATGCCGTTGGCGGCGCAGAGCGCCGGCGCCACCGGATGGCGCTCGACGGTCCAGCCCAGCCCCTCCAGCAGCGCCGCGGCGCGCTCGCCATGCGCGGCGCAGTCGCCCGGCGGGTTGTCGGAGGGCACCTTCACCAGCTCGGCCAGGAAGGCGACCTGCGCCTCCCGCTCCGCCGCGACGGCGGCGGCGAGGGGCTCGTTCGCATCGAGGGGAGGCGGAGCGGTCTCGGGCATGGGCGATGCTCGCATCTGGGGCCGGGCCGGATCTTCGGGACGTTCGGCGTTCATGCCACGATTTGTGCCAGGGAGGCGGAATAGGCAACCGCGATGCCGGCAGCCCAGGGGGGCGCTGCCGCAGGCTTCCCGACCGGGCGGCCCGAAGCGTGCCGCGCCGTGTCGGGCGGGGCGCAGGCGCGCGGGCATGGGCCGGTGCCGGGACGGCGCGTCGGCGCTTATATTCCCCTCGATACGTGTGTATCGTCGCGTAATCACGCCAAGGGCACGGGAGATCCGAGATGAAGGCCGCCAGCGTTCTGGAAACCATCGGCAACACGCCGCATATCCGCCTCGGCCGCCTCTTCCCCGAGGCCGAGGTCTGGATCAAGTCCGAGCGGAGCAACCCGGGCGGTTCGATCAAGGACCGCATCGGGCTGGCCATGATCGAGGCCGCCGAGGCCGATGGCCGCCTCAAGCCGGGCGCCACCATCATCGAGCCGACCTCGGGCAACACCGGCGTCGGCCTGGCCATGGCGGCGGCGGTGAAGGGCTACAAGCTCGTCCTCGTCATGCCGGAATCGATGTCGGTGGAGCGCCGCCGGCTGATGCAGGCCTACGGCGCCACCTTCGACCTCACCCCGCGCGAGGGCGGCATGAAGGCCGCCATCGCCCGCGCGCAGGAACTGGCCGAGCAGACCCCGGGCGCCTGGATCCCGCAGCAATTCGAGAACCCGGCCAACATCGACGTGCACGTCCGCACCACCGCCGAGGAGATCCTGGCCGATTTCCCCGAGGGGATCGACGCGCTGATCACCGGCGTCGGCACGGGCGGCCACATCACCGGCGTCGCGCAGGTGCTCAAGCCGCGCTTCCCGAACCTGAAGGTGTTCGCGGTGGAGCCGACCACCTCCCCGGTCATCTCCGGCGGCAAGCCGGCGCCGCACCCGATCCAGGGCATCGGCGCGGGCTTCGTCCCGAAGAACCTGCACACCGACCTGCTGGACGGCGTGATCCAGGTGGCACCGGACGACGCCAAGGAATACGCCCGCCGCTCCGCGCGGCAGGAGGGGTTGCTGGTCGGCATCTCCTCGGGCGCCACGCTCGCCGCCATCGCGCAGAAGCTGCCGGAACTGCCCAAGGGGGCCCGGGTGCTCGGCTTCAACTACGACACGGGCGAGCGCTACCTCTCGGTGCCGGACTTCCTGCCGAGCTGAACCGGCCGGGCCGGCCGCGATCCCCGGGCGGGATCGGCTCGCGGCCGGCCTTGCCGGGCATTCCTCCGGGGGTATCGCTCCGCGAGGATCGACCGGCTTCCGGGCTGCCCCAGCGGCGCCCGGCCGTTCCGCGCGCCCGCCGTGGAAGGCGGGCGCTTTCCATGAAAAATGCGTCGCCCGGCGCAACCCTCGGCACCGCCGCGTTTTTTGCCTTGCAGCAAACCCCGCGAAAGGAGCCTACATGCGCGGCTCTCCCCGAAGCCTGTGGCTTTCCATGGCCAACCGCTGGGTCGCGACCGGCGCCGCCCTGTACGCCGCCGCCGCCAGGACGGTGGTCCGGCAGCAGCAGAAGTCGGTGCTGTCGGCGATGACGCCGAAGCCCACCCGCCGGAAGCGATCGCGCAAGCACTGAGACACCCGCCGCCAGCGGCCACGCCTCCGCCCCGCCGGTGACGCCGGGGCAGCCGGCGGCGGGTCGGCATGGCCTGCCGGCTGCCCCGTCGCCGCGCGCCGGCTGCCCCGTCCGGCCGCCACCGCATCCCACGCGCCGTGCCCGCCCCGATGACGCGTCGCGCGCCGACGACCGCAGCGCGATGCCCCGGCCGGAAGGAGTCCCGTCCCGGCATGCTCAACAACGTTCTGACCGCGAGCGCCGACGCCATCCGCGAGGCGCTCGGCTGGGCGCCCGGCTGGCTCGTCGGCACGGTGATCCTGATCGCCGCGGCCAGCGTGCCGCTGCTGCTGTTCCGCCTGATCCTGCGCCGGCTCTACCGCTTCGCCGGGCGCTTCAGCCCCTTCGCGCAGACGCTGATCGGCCGCAGCCAATGGCCGCTCTGCGCCATGCTGGTGCTGCTCGCCATGGGCTTCGCCCTGCCGACGGCGCAGTTCGTCGGCAGCACCACCATCGCCATCGCCCACCTGCTGCTCGGTGGCTTCGTGCTGACCGTGGGCTGGATGGCGGTCACCGCGCTGCGCCTGTCCTCGGATCTCTACCTCAGTCGCGTCAAGGTGGACATCGAGGACAACCTGCTGGCGCGCAAGGCGGTGACGCAGGTGCGGATCCTGCGCGGCGCGGCGCAGACGCTCATCATCATCGTCACCGTGGGCGCCGCGCTGATGACCAGCGACCAGGTGCGGCAGTACGGCGTCAGCCTGTTCGCCTCGGCCGGCGCCGCCGGCCTCGTGCTCGGCCTCGCGGCACGGCCGCTGCTCGCCAACCTGCTGGCCGGCATCCAGATCGCGCTCACCCAGCCGATCCGGCTGGAGGACGCGGTGGTGGTCGAGGGCGAGTGGGGCTGGGTCGAGAGCATCGGCAGCACCTACGTGGTGATCCGCGTCTGGGACCTGCGCCGGCTGATCGTGCCGCTCTCCTACTTCATCGAGAAGCCGTTCCAGAACTGGACGCACGAGAGCGCGGACCTGCTCGGCTCGGTGTTCCTGCACGTGGACTACGGCGTGCCGCTCGACCGGCTGCGCGCGCGGCTGCAGGAGATCGTGCGGGCGAGCCCGCTCTGGGACCGCAAGGTGGCGGTGCTCCAGGTGACGGACGCGCCGGCCAACATGGTGGAGCTGCGCATCCTGGTCAGCGCCCGCTCCGGCCCCGCCGCCTTCGACCTGCGCTGCGAGGTGCGCGAGAAGATGATCGACTTCCTGCAATCGGAATACCCGGACGCCCTGCCGCGCCAGCGCACCGACATCACCGGTGACGGGCGCCTGCTCGCGGCCGGTCTGCGCGAGGGCCGGTCGGGGCGCGGGCAGGCGCCGCCCGAACGGGGCGGGGAGGGACATCCCGGCCGCGACCCGGCTCGCGGGGCCGCCGGGGCGGATGCGGCGGCGCGGCCAGCCGCGCGGCAATGGGCGGAGGCCGCCGGGCGCCGTTGAAGGCGAGGACGGGAAGTGCCGCCGGATCGGGGCCGGCGGCGCCCTCGGGCCGCCGCGCGCCGATCCCGCCTCAGCTCACCCCGAGATAACGCCCGGGCTTGTGGTTCATGGCCACGATCAGGTTCAGCACCAGCGCCCCGACCATGGAAAGCGCCACCTGGTGCCAGTCGAGCGCGAACAGGGCGCCCAGCATCACCAGCGTGTCGAAGGCGAGCTGGGTCCAGCCCGCGCTCCAGCCGTACCGTTCCTGCAGGTACATGGCGACGAGGTTGGTGCCGCCGAGCCCGGTGCGGTGCCGCAGCAGGCTGAGCACGCCCATGCCGAGCAGGATGCCGCCCGCCACCGCCGCGTAGGTCGGCGACACCCAGCCGATGACGATCAGGTGCGGGGCGAGCCGGGTCGTCACCGCCACCGCGGCGATGGTGAGGAGCGTGCGCAGCAGGACGCGCCGGCCCATCATGCGCAGGCCGAACAGCATGAAGGGCAGGTTCAGCAGGAAGAACAGCGTGCCGGTGTCGAGCGGCGTCGCGTAGCTCAGCAGCAGCGCGAGGCCGGCCAGCCCGCTCGTGGTCAGCCGCGCCTCGCCGTACAGGACGAGGCCGAGCGAGACCATGGTGACGCCGATCACCAGCGCCGCCGCGTCCTCCCACGGCGTGTGCGGCGAGGCTGGCAGGGTGGCGCCCGCCTGCGGCCCCTTCCGCGGGGCGGGAAGGATGATGGGACGATCGATCTGGTTCAGGGACTGCCTCCGCTGCCGCGGCGCCCGGGGAGGGCCTGACCCGCACGGTAGGCCAAGGCGATGCTGCGATGCAATATCGGTCAGTCATGCTGTCCATAATGCATGGCGGTCCATAATGCATGGCGGCCCACAATGCATGGAGGCAGGCGACGCGGATCGCGCGGTCGCATGGTGGCGGCGATCGCCGCATCCCGGGTGGACGCCCGGTCGGGAGGGACGCCCGGCGGGCCGCGCGGCGTCCGCCTCGCGACGGGCGGCTTTCCTCAGCGGCCGGGTTTCAGCGGGAGCGGCGCGCCGTCGCCCGCCATGCCGTCGGCATAGGGTTGCGCCGGGGCCTGCTGCACCGGGGGCCGCATCGGCGCGGCCTGGCCGCCGAAGGGCTGCCCGCCCGCCTGCCCGGCGAAGGGCTGGCTGGCGGACGGCTCGCGATAGGGATCGGCGCCGCCTCCCGCATAGGGCTGGCCGCCGGCCGCCGGCCCACCCGGGCGGCCGACCGGCTTGGTGCCGGCCGAGGGGGGCGTGGCCAAGGGCGGCGTGGCCGTGGGCGCGGTGAAGGTGCGCACGCAGCGCAGCATGGCGGCCATGATGGCCGAGGAGCCGCGCAGGCTGACGTTCCAGTCGTTCTCGGACCCCTCGGTGAACGAGACGCGCATCGCGGCCCCGGCGCTGACGACGTTGATGAACTCGTCGAGCGCGTCGAGGTTGATGCGGAACTCCACGGTGCTGTTGCTGCCGAGGGCGGCGGCGTTCCAGGCCGGTGCCCGGTCCACGGCCATGCGCACCGGGATGCGCGTGCGCGCCGGGATGCGCCAGGACGACTTCACGAGCTGCACGACGAAGTAGTCGTTGCCGGCGAAGTGCTTGATGCCGAGGTAGCGTTCCTCGTCGCCCGCCACCGAGGCGCCGCAGACCCGCGTGCCGTCGTTGGCGGTGCCCGAGAAGGCGGACCAGGCGCCGGCGCGCGCGATCACCGCCGTCTCGGCCCGGCCGGGCGGCGGCAGGAGCGGGGAGATCGCCCCCGCGAGAGCCAGGGCCATCGCCCGCCACCGACCTTGCATGCGCAACCCCCGCGCTCGCCTGACGCCGCGGGCTTCAGCCTATCTCAAAAATGCGGCTGCTCCAACACGGGGAGCGCCTGCGGCCGCGACCGGAAGCGCAGGCCGGCCCGGCGTGGAGGCGGCGGGATCGCGTCGGCGGCCGGATCCGGGTCCCGGACCCCTTGCGGCACCCCGCGCGGTCGGTTCCGCGCCGGCTGCCGCCGCCCCGTCATTCGACCTGCACCTTCGCGGCCCTGATCACCGCGCCCCAGCGGTCGATCTCGGCGCGCAGGAAGCGCGCCGCCTCGTCCGGCGTGCTGCCGACCGGGGTGAGGCCGAGCCCGTCCAGCCGCGCCACCATCGCCGGGTCCCGCCGCATCCCGGCCACGGCGGCCGAGAGGCGCTCGACGATCGCGGGCGGGGTGCGCGCGGGGGCGAGCAGCAGGCACCAGGCGCTCGCCTCGAAGTCCGGCACGCCGCCCTCGATGATGGTGGGGATGCCCCGCGCGAAGGGCGGGCGCTCCGTGCTGGCGACGCCGAGGCCGCGGATGGTGTTCGCCTCCAGATGCGGCCCGAAGGAGGAATACACGTCGAACATGCAGCCGAGCCGCCCGGCCAGCAGGTCCTGCAGCGCCGGCTGGGTGCCGCGATAGGGAACGTGCTCCATCTGCACCCCGGTGCGGCGCATCAGGTCCTCCATGGCGAGGTGCGCCGCGCTGCCGACGCCGGAGGAGCCGTAATTCACCTGCCCCGGCCGCGCCTTCGCGTAGTCGAGCAGCTCACGCAGGGTGGTCGGCGGGATGTGGCGGCTGCCGGCCAGCACCAGCGGCGTCGTCACCACGTGCGAGATCGGCGCGAAGCTGGCGATCGGGTCGAAGGGCAGCCGGCCGGCGTAGAGCGTGGCGTTGGCGGCGTGGGCGCCGATCACCATCACCAGCGTGTAGCCGTCGGGCGGGCTGTTCGCGACCGTGCCGGCGCCGAGGATGCTGTTGGAGCCCGGCCGGTTCTCCACCACCACGGTCTGCCCGAGCGCCGCCCCGATCGCCTCGCCGGTCAGCCGCGCCGTGGTGTCGGTCAGGCCGCCTGGCGAGTAGGGGACGACGAGGCGGATCGGGCGGTCCGGGTACTCGGCGGCGCGGGCCGGACGGATCATGGCGCCGGCGCCGGCGGCCAGGGCGGTGCCGAGCAGGAGGCGCCGCGTGGCGGCGGCGCCGTGGCCGGGTGCGGGACGGGTCATGCGGGTTTCCTCCTGCCTTGCGGGCGCCGGGCAGGGCGCCGCCATCGCCCGGCATGCCGGAGCGGCGGACGGAAAAGGCCCTCCCGGAAGCCGTCTCCCGAATTCTCTGGCACAGGAAGCGGGCGCCGCACAGGGGTGGCGCGGCCCGGCAATGGCGGGGCCGCCCCGCCGCCTTCCACCCCGCGGCATCCTCCCCACGGGACCGGGCGCCCGCCGTCATGTCCCGCCGTCGCGTCCCTCTTGCCGTCCGGTGCCCGGCGCCGGATCGTGCCGGCGCCGCCTCGCCCGGCACCGGGGGAAACGGCCCCGGCAGGGCCGGCCCGGAAGGGTGCGCCCGGAACGGCACGCCCAGGCCCGGACGGCTACGCCCAGAAGGACACGCCATGAGTCTCCGCTTCGCCGACATCACCGCCGAGACGCCGACGCGCGAGGGGCTGGACCAGCGCTTCGCGCTCATCAACGCGCTGCTCGACCGCAACGACCCCGATGCCCGGGCCGAGGCGCTGCGCGAGTGGGACCGCTTCCGCCGCGCGTATGGCGACTGGAACGCGCTGGTGCACCTGCGCTTCGCCCAGGACACCGCCGACCCCGAGCGCAAGGCCGCGCGCGAATACGCCGACGCGCTCGATCCGGCCGCCACGGCGCACGACGTCGCCACCAAGCGCCGCCTGCTCGCCGATCCCGACCGCGCCGGGCTGGAGCTGCTGGCGGGCCATCACGTCGTGCGCCTGTGGGAGACCGACGTCACCACCTTCGAGCCGGTGATCGCGGCCGACATGGAGGAGGAGTCGAAGCTCGGTGCCCGCTACACCGAGCTGCTGGCCGGCGCCCGCCTGCCGCTCGACGGCGAGACGGTCAACCTCTCCGGCCTCGCCCCCTACGCGGAGAGCCACGACCGCGACACGCGCCACCGCGCCGAGGCGGCGCGCTGGAACTTCTTCGCCGAGCACGGCGAGGAGCTCGACTCCCTCTATGACGGGCTGGTGCGGCTGCGCCACGGCATGGCGCGCAAGCTCGGCTACGGGAACTACCTGGCCCTCGGCTACCGCCGCATGCGCCGCACCGACTACGGCCCGGCCGAGGTGGCCCGCTACCGCGAGGCGGTGCGCGAGCACGTCGTGCCGCTGGTCGGGCGGCTGCTGGAGCAGCGCCGGCGGGAGAACGGCTGGGACCGGCTGCGCTTCTGGGACGAGGCGCTGGTCGACCCCGAGGGCAACCCGAAGCCCGTCGGCGGCGTGGAACTCCTCTCCGAGCGCGCGCAGACCATGTTCGACCGCATGGACCCGCGCATGGGCGACTTCTACCGCATGATGCTGGAGGGCGGCTTCCTCGACCTCGACAACCGCAAGGGCAAGGCGGGGGGCGGCTTCTGCACCTCCTTCCCGACCTACGGCGTGCCCTTCATCTTCGCCAACTTCAACGGCACGCACGGCGACATCGGCGTTTTCACGCACGAGATGGGGCATGCCTTCCAGAACTGGGAGAGCCGCCACCTGCCCGGCATCGACCAGCTCTGGCCGACCATGGAGGCAGCCGAGATCCACTCGATGGGCCTCGAATTCCTCACCCTGCCGCACATCGACCTGCTGGTGGGCGAGGCGGCGACGCGGCGCTACCTGCGCCTGCAGCTCGTCACCAGCCTGGCCTTCCTGCCCTACGGCGTCTGCGTCGACCACTTCCAGCACGAGGTGTACGAGAACCCCGGCATGAGCCCGGCCGAGCGCCATGCGGCGTGGCAGCGGCTGGAGCGGCTGTACATGCCCTGGGCCGACTACGGCGACCTCGCCTATCCCGCGAAGGGCGGCCGCTGGCAGGCCAAGCAGCACATCTACAACTCGCCGCTCTACTACATCGACTACACGCTGGCGCTGTGCTGCGCGATGCAGCTCTGGGTCCGCTCGCGGCGCGACGAGCGGGCGACGCTCGACGCCTACATCGCCCTCTGCGCCCGCGGCGGCGCGGCACCCTTCGGCGAACTGGTCAACTCGGCCGGGCTGATCTCGCCCTTCGCGCCCGGCGCGCTGGAGGAGGTGGTGCGCGAGGCGGAGGCGGTGCTGGCGGAAGGGTAGGGGCGGCCCGGCAGCCGCCATGCCGGCGGCCTGCCTCGGCCCGGGGCGGAAGCGCGCCGTCGCTGATCGTCGCGTGGGCGGAACCAGCGGCGGCGGGCGCGGGCCCGGCCGTCGCCTCCGGCTGGCACGGATATTGCTGTCTACCTTTCGCACTTTCGCAAAGCCCGAAAGGAAGGCGCATGCGCCGACTTGCCCTGCTGCCTCTGCTGCTGCTCGGCCTGCTGGCTCTCGGCGCGCCCGCCGCCCGCGCGCAGCCCGCCTGGCCGGCGCGCCCGGTGCGCATCGTCGTGGTCTTCCCGCCCGGCGGCGCCTCCGACATCGTCGCCCGCGTGCTGGCGGATGCGCTCGGCCAGCGCATGCAGGCCCGCTTCGTGGTGGACAACAAGCCGGGTGCCGGCGGCACCATCGGCGCGGCGCATGTCGCGCAGCAGCCGGCCGACGGCTACACGCTGATGCTGAGCAACACCGCGCCGATCGTCACCTCGCCGCCGCTCTACGCGCGGCCGGGCTACGACCCGGTGCGCTCCTTCACCCACGTCACCTGGATCGGCACCGCCCCCGCGGTGATCACCACCAACGCCGCCGTGATCCCGGCCGCCGACTTTCCCGCCCTGGTCGCCTGGATCAGGGCGCAGCCCGGTCCCGTCGCCTTCGGCTCCTCCGGCACCGGCTCCGTGCCGCACATCCTCGGCGTGATGATCGAGCGCGACACCGGCGCGCGCATGAACCACGTTCCCTATCGCGGCAGCGCCCCGATGCAGGCGGAGCTGCTGGGCGGCAGCCTCGGCCTCGGCCTCGACGTGCTGCCCGACACGATCGAGAACATCCGCGCCGGCCGGCTGCGCGCCCTGGCCGTCTCCAGCCACGAGCGCGCGCCCATGGCGCCCGACGTGCCGACGATGCGCGAGCTCGGCTATCCCAATATCCTGATCGACAACTGGGTCGGCCTCAGCGGCCCCGCCAACCTGCCGGCCCCGGTGGTGGCGCGCCTGAACACCGAGGTGATGGCCGTCCTCGCCCAGCCCGACATCCGCCGCCGCCTCGACGAGCGCGGCTTCACCGGCACCCCGCTCGGCCCGCCCGAATTCACCGCCCTGGTGCAGCAGCAGGTGCGCGACATCGGCGGCCTCGTCGCCTCGCTCGGCATCCAGCAGGACTGACCGGCGAGGCCGGGCGCGCAGGGCGTGCCGGCCGGTCCGGGCACCCCCCTGCGGCAAAGCCCAGCGACTGAGGGCAGAAAAAGCGGCGGCCCGGCCTGCCGGGCCGAGGCCGCGAACGCGGCCCGCCGCCAATGCGGCGAGCCAGGCCGCCGGAGGCGGCGCCCGGCGACTGAGGGCATGAGAAAAGAACGGCGGCCCGGCCTGCCGGGCCGAGGCCGCGAACGCGGCCCGCCGCCCATGCGGCGAGCCAGGCCGCCGGAGGCGGCGCCCGGCGACTGAGGGCAGGAGAAAAGAACGGCGGCCCGGCCTGCCGGGCCGAGGCCGCGACCGCGGCCCGCCGCCAATGCGGCGAGCCAGGCCGCCGGAGGCGGCGCCCGGCGATTGAGGGCATGAAAAACTACCACATCGTGGCGAGCATGCCGAGCGTGGCCAGGCCCATCAGCAGCGTCGCCAGCCAGCCGAGCCCGCGCAGCCAGCCCGTCACCGCGAATTCCCCCATGACGTCGCGCCGCGACGCCATCAGCATCATCACCGCCATCACCGGCACGGCGATCACGCCATTCAGCACCGCGCTGCCGTAGAGCGCCCGGATCGGGTCGATCCCGGCGAAGTTCATCGCCATCCCGGCGAGGGTCGCCACCGCCACCGTGGCGTAGAAGGCCCGGGCCTCGCGCCAGCGGCGGGAGAAGCCGGTCGGCCATTCCAGCGCCTCGCCCACCGCGTAGGCGGCCGAGCCCGCCAGCACCGGCACGGCGAGCAGCCCGGTGCCGACGATGCCGAGGGCGAAGACGGCGAAGGCGAAGGGGCCGGCGATCGGCCGCAGTGCCTCGGCCGCCTCGGCCGAGGTGGCGATGTCGGTGATCCCGGCCCGGTGCAGCGTCGCCGCCGTGGTGACGATGATCGCCAGCGCCACCAGGTTGGAGAAGCCCATGCCGACCAGCGTGTCGAGCCCGATGCGGTGCAGCGCGCGGGCGCCCTGGGCGGGCGCGTCCAGCAGGGCGCGGCGGCGCGGATAGGTGTGCATGTCCTCCACCTCCTCCGCCGACTGCCAGAAGAACAGGTAGGGGCTGATCGTGGTGCCGAGGATCGCGACCACGGTGGTGAGCGCCTCACCACCCGCGCCGATCCGCGGCAGCAGCAGCCCGGCGAGGAAGGCCGGCCAGTCCACCTCGACCGCCGCCAGCGCCGCGAAGTAGCTGAGCAGCGCCAGCGACAGCCACTTCAGCACGGCGACGTAGCGGGCGTAGCGCAGGAAGACCTGCATGCCGATGCAGAGCGCCGAGAACAGCACGATCCAGCCGGCGCGGGGCCCGGGCAGCAGCAGCGTCGCGGCGTCGGCCATCGCGCCGAGATCGGCGCCGAGGTTGATGACGTTGGCGAGGAGCAGCAGCGCCACCGCGGCGCGCAGCAGCCAGCGCGGATAGTGCCGGCGCAGCGTGCCGGCGATGCCGTGGCCGGTGGTGCGCCCGATCCGGGCGCTGACCATCTGCACCGCCACCATCAGCGGGTAGGTGAACAGCATGGTCCAGCCCAGCGCGTAGCCGAATTGCGCGCCGGCCTGGCTGTAGGTGGCGATGCCGCTGGGATCGTCGTCCGAGGCGCCGGTGATCAGGCCGGGTCCGAGCAGGCGGAGCAGCCGCGGCTTCGACGGGCCGACGACGGGATCCGCCTCCTCCGGGTCGGAGGGGGCGAGCGGTTCGTTGAGCGGCATGCGGGGCCTTTGCCGGGCGGCCGGATCGGGCAGCCGGGGTGGAGAGGGGGCGTTGCCGGGCGGGCCGGCATGGCCCCGGCGTGTCGGGCCCCGGCGTGTCGGTGCCGGGCCCGGGCACGCCGGGGCCCAGCATAGACGGCTGGACCGGCGGCCGACAGACGGGGGGCGGCGGCGGGTGGCGGCCTCCGGTCTCCTGCTCCGCCGGCCGCCGCGATCCTCCGCCCATCGCCGCGCGGGAGGCTGGCGGCGCGGTGCCGCCCCGCGAACGCGGGGTGTGCCGCGCTTCCCGGCCGGCCTCGTCCGGCGGGTGGCAGGCTTGGGCGAGACGGCGGCCCGCCGCTGGTCTATATCCCGGGCATCCCGTGCCAGCAGGGAGTGCCGTGGTGTCCGATCTCGCCGCGCAGACCGGCCTCTTCGACCGCGCCATGCGCCGCGTCGCCACGCTCTGGCGCGACATGGCCGCCACCGTCTCGGGCGCCGAGGCGGCGGGCATCGCCGAGCAGATGCGCGCCTGCCTCGACGGGCGCGGCGGCGAGGTCTCGGCCCGCAACCGCGCCGCCCGGCTGGCCGAGGCCTACCTGACGCTCGACGAGGCCGGCCGCACCGACTTCCTGCTCACCCTGGCCGGGTTCGATTCGGATACCGCGGCGGTCGCCCAGGCCATGGCGGCGGTCGCCGAGGCGCCGGACCCGGCGGCCCGCGCCACCGCCAAGGCGCGGCTGCGCCGCGTGCTGGAGCCGCCGCGCATCCGGCTGCTGACGCAGCTCACCACCATCCCGAACGGGGTGAAGTTCCTGGTCGACCTGCGCGCCGACCTGCTTTCCCGCCAGAAGGGCGAGCCGCTGCTGCAGGCGCTGGACGCCGACCTGCGCGCGCTGCTCGCCAGCTGGTTCGACGTGGGCTTCCTCGACCTGCGGCGGATCGACTGGAACTCGCCGGCCGCGCTGCTGGAACGGCTCGCGGGCTACGAGGCGGTGCACCGCATCCGCACCTGGCGCGACCTCAAGAACCGGCTCGACTCCGACCGCCGCTGCTACGCCTTCTTCCACCCGCGCATGCCCGACGAGCCGCTGATCTTCGTCGAGGCGGCGCTGGTGCGCGGCCTCGCCGGCTCGGTGCAGAAGCTGCTCGACGAGAAGGCGCCGGTGCTCGACCCGCGCGAGGCGGACACGGCGATCTTCTACTCCATCAGCAACTGCCAGCGCGGCCTCGACGGCATCTCCTTCGGCAATTTCCTGATCAAGCGCGTGGTGGCGCTGCTGGGCGAGGAATTCCGCAACCTGAAGCAGTTCGCGACCCTCTCGCCGGTGCCGGGCTTCGCGCGCTGGCTGCGCGGCGCGCTGGAAGGCGGCGATGCCGGGCTGCTGAGCGAGGAGGAGGCCGCCTCGCTGCGCACCGCCGCCCCGACCGACGCGGCGGCGCCCGAGACCGGCGCGGAGGCGCTCTCGCGCATCCTCGCCCGGCGCGGCTGGGTGCGCGACGAGCCGACGCTGCGCGTGGTGGAGCCGGTGCTGACCAGGCTCTGCGCGCGCTACCTGCTGGTGGAAGGCAAGGGGGAAGGAAACCGGCGCGCCCTCGATCCGGTGGCGCATTTCCATCTCTCCAACGGGGCGCGCGTGGAACGCCTGAACTGGCGCGGCGACGTCTCCGAGAAGGGGCTCAGGGAGGGAAACGGGCTGATGGTCAACTATCTCTACGATCCGGCGCGGATCGAGGAATACCACGAAGCCTATGTGGGCGAGGGAAGGCGTCCCGCCGCCACCGCGCTGCGGCGCCTCGCGAGGGGGTGGGCATGAACGTCCAGCTTCCCGTCGCGGCCGAAGACGCCATCGGGGACGCCGCCGCGTCCGAACGCCGCCTGCGCATCCTGCACGCGCTGGAGCGCAAGCTCCTCTGGCTCTCCGCCTGGACCATCCACAACGCCAACCACGTCCGCCCCAACCTCGACGGGCTGAAGGTGGGCGGGCACCAGGCCTCCTCCGCCTCCGTCGTCTCGATCATGACGGCGCTCTACTTCGACGTGCTGCGGCCCGAGGACCGCGTCGCGGTCAAGCCGCATGCCGGGCCGGTGTTCCATGCCGTCAACCTGCTGCTCGGCCGGCAGGTGCCGGAGCGGCTGCTGACGCTGCGCCAGTTCGGCGGCATCCAGCCCTACCCCTCGCGCGTCAAGGACGGCGCGGAGGTGGACTTCTCCACCGGCTCGGTCGGCCTCGGCGTCGCGCTGACCAGCTTCGGCAGCCTGGTGCAGGACTACGTGCAGCTGCACCGCCTCGGCCGCGAGGACGTGCCGGCCGGGCGCCACGTCGCCATCGTCGGCGACGCCGAGCTGGACGAGGGCAACATCTACGAGGCGCTGCTGGAGGGCTGGAAGCACGACATCCGCAACGTCTGGTGGGTGGTGGACTACAACCGCCAGAGCCTCGATTCCGTCGTTCCCGACCGCCTCTTCGGCCGCATCGAGGGGCTGTTCCGGGACATGGGCTGGAACGCCGTCATCCTGAAGTACGGCCGCAGGCTGGAGGCCGCCTTCGCGCGCCCCGGCGGCGAGGCGCTGCGCCGCTGGATCGACGACTGCCCCAACAGCCTCTACTCGGCGCTCACCTTCCAGGGCGGCGCGGCGTGGCGCAACATCCTGCTCGCCGATCTCGGCCGCTCGCCCGAGATACGCGCCATCATCGACCCGCTCTCGGACGACGAGCTGGCCGGGCTGATGACCAACCTCGGCGGCCACGACGTCGAGACGCTGCTGGAGGCCTTCCACGCCCAGGCCGCCGCCGGCGACCAGCCCACCTGCTTCATCGCCTACACCATCAAGGGCATCGGCCTGCCCTTCGCCGGGCACAAGGACAACCACTCCGGACTGATGACCCGCGAGCAGATGGCGGAGTTCAAGCAGAGCCTGCACATCCGCGACGGCCACGAGCTGGACCCGTTCGAGGGGCTGGACGTGCCCGAGGCGGAGATGCGCGAATTCCTGCGCGGCGTTCCCTTCGCCCGGCCGCTCGCGCCGGAAGGGCGGGCACTGCGCAGCCCCGTCGTGCCGGTGCCCGCCGCCTTCCCGGCGCCGAAGGTGGCGGAGGGGCGGAAGATCGCCACCCAGGCCGCCTTCGGCGACATCCTGGCCGAGATCGGCCGCGGCCAGGGCGAGTTCGCCCCGCTCGCCGCGCGCATCGTGACGACCAGCCCGGACGTCACCGTCTCCACCAATCTCGGCCCCTGGGTGAACCGGCGCGGCATCTTCGACCGCCATCGCAAGAACGACGTGTTCCGCGACGCCAAGCTCGCCTCCGCGCAGCGCTGGGGCATGTCGCCGGACGGGCAGCACATCGAGCTCGGCATCGCCGAGCAGAACCTGTTCCTGCTGCTCGGCGCGCTCGGCCTGTCGCACAGCCTGTACGGCGCGCGGCTGCTGCCGGTGGGCACGGTGTACGACCCGTTCGTGAACCGCGGCCTCGATGCGCTGATCTACGCCTGCTACCAGGATGCGCGCTTCCTGCTGGTCTCGACCCCCTCCGGCCTGACGCTGGCGCCGGAGGGTGGGCAGCACCAGTCGATCAACACGCCGCTGCTCGGCATGGCGCAGGACCGCCTCGCGAGCTACGAGCCGGCGCATGCCGACGAGTTGGCGATCCTGCTGCGCTTCGCCTTCGAGCACATGCAGAAGCCGGACGGCTCCGCCGTCTGGCTGCGCCTCTCCACGCGCGGGCTGGAGCAGTCGGCCCGCACGCTGGACCCGGAGGCGGTGATCGCCGGCGGCCACTGGGTGGTGCCGCCGGCGCCGGGCGCGCGCATCGCCATCGCCTACCAGGGCCCGGTGGCGCCCGAGGCCGAGGCCGCCTTCGCCACGCTGCGCGCGGAGGAGCCGGGCGCCGGGCTGCTCGCCATCACCAGCCCGGACCGGCTGCACGCGGGCTGGCTGGCGGCACGCCGCGCGGCGCGCTCCGGCCCGGCGGCACCGAGCCATGTGGAGCGGCTGCTGGCGCCGCTGGCGCGCGACGCGGCGCTGGTGACGGTGCTGGACGGGCACCCGGCGGCGCATGCCTGGCTGGGCGCGGTGCGCGGGCAGCGCGTGGTGCCGCTCGGCGTCGACCATTTCGGCCAGTCCGGCAACATCCCGGACCTCTATGCCGAGTACGGGCTGGACGAGAACGCGATCCTCGACGCCTGTGCGCAGGCGCTGCTGGAAGGATAGAGCGGATCGCCAACGGGCGGACACGCCCGGCGGCGTGAAGCCGCGCCGGGAACAACGAGCGACAGCGAACCGCAGGCTCAACCGGACCGCGGTTCGCTGTAGGCTGCGGGGGAGGGGAGATCGGCTCGGTCCGGCGGGTCCTTTCCGCGCCGGCGGCGTCGGCCACCTGCCACGATGTCATGGCATCGCGGCGGCACGCCTTCCCGGCCGGCAGGAAGACCCTCCCCATCCCTTCGCGGCTTCCCCTTGCGGGCACGCCCTGGTCCCGCCTCGCTTCGCCGGAAGGAAATGGCTCGTCCCGGCTCCGTCACGATCGCGACGGGAGGAGGACGCGGCGATACGGCATAATAAGGGAGATGATCGGAAAGTATTTCTACCTGTGGTAGATGATCCCTCCGGGCTGATAGGCTTCGACCGCACCGGAGGCTTCCATGATCCGCAGCACGCTACTCCGCCTCGCCATCCCGGTCGTGCTGGGATTCTGGGCCCCGCCTGGCCGCGCGGCGGAGCCGACGGCCCTGCCGCCCGCCACCGTCACCCCCGCCACCGCAGCGCCCCCCGGCGTCGAGCCGCTGCGCGGCGGGCAGCACGAGCGGATGCGCCGCTGCAACGCCGAGGCGCGCGGGCAGTCGCTGCACGGCGAGCCGCGCCGGGCCTTCATGCGTACCTGCCTGTCGGGCGGCGGTGCCACGCCGGCCGCGGCCGTTGGGCCGGCGGCGGCCGCCTCGTCAGCCACCGGCGGCGCGTCCGGGGCGAACGGCCCACGCGAGTACCGGACGGAATCCGAGGCGCGCACGGCCTGCGTCGGCACCCAGATCGTCTGGGGCAACCCGGCAAGGCGGATCTACCATCTCGGCGGCAGCCGGCATTACGGCACCACGAGGCAGGGTGCCTATTTCTGCCAGGCGGCCGCCGATGCGGCCGGCTTCCGGCAGGCCGGCAAGCGGGCGAGGCAGGCGCCGGGCTGAGGATCCGGCGCCCCCGGGCATCACATTTCCCGCCTACCCATCGCGCCCTCGCGCGCGGCGCCCGAGGCCGCCTCGTCCAGCGCGGCCTGCTGGCGGCGAAGCGTGCCGCGTCGTGCGGTCTCCCGCTGCGCCTCCGACAACCTCTCCAGGGCGTTCTCGGCCGTGCGGGCGGCGAGCAGCGCCCGGCGCGCGGCATCGTGCCGGCGGGCCGCCAACTCCACCTCCAGCGCGGCCTGTGTCCGGTCGGCGAGGCAGCGGGGCAGCCAGGGCGACAGCGCCGACGGGTCGGCGCTCAGTTCGGCATGCAGCGCCGCCTCGGTGGCCCCGCGCCGCGCCTCGGCCGCCGCGACGTGGGCCGACTGCTCGGCCAGTTGCAGCCGGGCCAGCCGCGTCTCGTGCCGACGCAGCCGCTGCAGGACCGCGAGCGGATCAGGCCGCGCCATCGAGTGCTTCCCGCAGACCGGCGAAGGCGAGGGCGATGCCGCTCCGCTCGTCCTTGCGCTGGGCCAGGAAGGCCTCCAGGCGCGGGGCCAGCCGCACCGCCTCGTCCACCGCCGGGTCGGTCCCGGCGCGGTAGGCGCCGAGGCGGATCAGCTCGGCCATGTCGGCATGCAGCGAGAGGATGCGGCGGGCGCGCTGTGCCAGCGCGTGCTCCTCGGGGGCGAGGCAGCCGGGCACGGTGCGCGAGAGCGAGCGCAGCACGTCCACCGCGGGATACCGGCCGCGCTCGCCGATGCGCCGGTCGAGCACCACATGCCCGTCCAGGATGCCGCGCACCGCGTCGGCCACCGGCTCGTCGTGGTCGTCGCCTTCCACCAGCACGGTGAACAGGCCGGTGATGGAGCCGCGCGCCCCCTCGGGCGTGTCCCCGGGGGCCGGGCCGGCGCGCTCCAGCAGGGCGGGCAGCTCCGCGAAGACGCTGGGCGGGTAGCCGCGCGTCGCCGGCGGCTCGCCGGCCGCGAGGCCCAGCTCGCGCAGCGCCATGGCGAATCGCGTCACGCTGTCCATCAGCAGCAGCACGCGCTGCCCCTGGTCGCGGAAATGCTCGGCCACGGCCATGGCGGCATAGGCGGCCTCCCGCCGCAGCAGCGGCGTGGCGTCCGAGGTGGCGCAGACCACGACGCTGCGCGCGAGCCCGGCCAGGCCGAGATCGTCCTCGACGAACTCCCGCAGCTCCCGCCCCCGCTCGCCTACCAGCGCCACCACCGCCACGTCGCAGTCGGCGTCGCGCACCAGCATCGACATCAGGCTGGACTTGCCGACGCCCGAGGCGGCGAACAGGCCGAGGCGCTGCCCCTCCCGGCAGGTGGTGAAGGCGTCCAGCACGCGCACGCCGAGGTCGAGGCGCGGCCCGAGCCGGGCGCGCGTGCCGGCGGCCGGGGCGGCGGCGCGGACCGGCCGGGCGAACCGGCCCTGCGGCAGCGGGCCGCGCCCGTCCAGCGGCTGGCCGAGCGGGTCGATCACCCGGCCGCGCCACGCATCGTCGACCCGCAGCCCGTCCGTGCCGAGCAGCCGCGCCGGGCAGCCGGGCGAGACGCCCTCCAGCCGCCCGAAGGCCGCCGCCTGCGCGACGCCGTCGCGAAACCCCAGGATCTCCACCGTGATCCCCGCCGGATCGCCGGCCGCCGGCAGCGCGGCCCGCCGGCCGATCGTGGCGAACCCGGCCAGGCCGCGTATCTCCACGGCATTGCCGCGGATCGCCGCGACCTCGCCGCGCAGGGACAGCGCCGGCACCGCCCCGATGCCGGCGGCGGCGGCGGCGAACCGGCCCCGGATGTCCTGCCCGGTGGCCGGGGCCGTCTGCTGTCGGGTGCCGATCGACACGAATCCGTCCATGGTTGCCGGACTGACAACCTGAGCGGGAATTGATAAGAATGGATTTCCCTATAGGCGGGTGTCGTGGCTGAATCGCGCCCGACGAAGGTTAGGAGACCTGGATGCGCGTTCTTCTGGTTGAGGATGATCCTGTCGTCGCCCGGGGAACAACGGTCCTGCTGCGGTCCAACACCATGGCCGTGGACGTGGCGGCAACCGGCGAGGAGGCGCTGGAGGTCGCGGCGCTCTACGACTACGACGTCATCCTGGTCGACCTCGGCCTGCCCGACATCGAGGGCTACGAGGTGATCCGCCAGCTCCGCGCCCACGGCAGCACCACGCCCGTGCTCATCCTCTCCGGCCTGGCGCGGCCGCAGGCCAAGGTACGCGGCCTCGGCCTCGGTGCCGACGACTTCGTCACCAAGCCCTTCGACCGCGCCGAGCTGCTGGCCCGCATCCAGGCCGTGGTCCGGCGCAATTGCGGCTTCAGCCATCCCACGCTCGAGGCGGGGCCGCTCAGCCTCACCCTCGGCTCGCGCGAGCTGCTGGTGGGAGGCGTGCCGGTGCGCCTGACCGGCCGGGAATACGCCATCATGGAATTGCTGCTGCTGCGCCGCGGCGCCGTGCTGACCAAGGAGGCGATCATGAGCCACCTCTACGGCGGCCTGGACGAGCCGGAGGGGAAGATCATCGACGTCTTCATCTGCAAGCTGCGCAAGAAACTGGCCCGGTTCGGCGCCGGCGAGATGATCGGCACGGTCTGGGGGCGCGGCTACGTCCTGCGCGAGCACCCGCTGCCCGCCGCGCCGGCCCTGCATGATCCCGCCGGCTCGCCGGTGCACGTCGCCTGAGACCCGGCGCCGATCGTGCCGGTCCGCGCGGGCGCGGACCGGTCAGGCCGCGCGCCCGGGATACCCGCGTCGCGCGTCGCTCCACGGCGTCGGGAACCGGGCGTCCGGCCGCTGCCGGCACGCGGCTTCCCGCGGCGGCGCGGTCCGTCGGAGCCGGGGATGGGGAGGCCGGCCGGCGGCACTGAACGGGCCGGCGGGCAGGGAGTCGGAGCATTTCCGGGCCGGATGGACGCACCCGGCGGCTCGGAAATGCCGCTGGATCGGCGGCCGGGGCCGTTCCGGCCTGACACGGTCACGCCGGGGCCGGCTCCGGCGGCCTGCATGATCCGGCGGGGCCATCCGGCGGCGCCACGCGCCCACTCGCGCCGGTGGCCGCCGGGCCGGCGGGGCAGCATCGGCTGCCACCCCGCCTGATTCCGGGCCGGCGCGCGCACCGGCCTCGTCCGACCCGTTCAGGCGCGGGTCGTGCCGCCCTTCTGGCCGCCCTGCAACTCGCCTTCCAGCGCCGCGATCTTGGCGGCCAGCGAGGCGCGCAGCGCCGGCGCGGCATGCGCCTTCATGGTGGCGAGGGCCTGTCGCAGGTCGGCCAATTGCCGTTTCTTCTCCTCCCTCGAGCGCTGGATCGGCTTCGCATCGGAGAACTGGCCGCTGAAGGCACGCATCTGGGATTCCTCGGTCTGCTTGTGACGGTGCGCAGGGCTGCCGTGGGCCTGATTGCCGGCACCGGCATAACCCTGCGGGGTGAGCTGTGGTTGCGGCCTCGGTTCGCCACCGCCCGGGCGGCGGCGCCGGCGGGGCCGGTCCGCCGCGCCGGCCCCGCTCCGCCGGCCCCGCTCCGCCGGCCGGATCGTGGCATCGGCGAGCGGGGCAGGAGGTGCGGCGGGAAGCGGGCGCCGAATCACCGGCCGCGCCCGACCCTAGCCGATCCGGCGGCGCCTGTTGAGGCTGTGCTGTCCGTCACGTCCCGGCCGGCCCGTCCGCCGGAAGGATTTGACCGCGAACGAGGCCTCCCCGATCCTGGCGGGATTGGAGGGACGACGACATGGAACGTCCGTTTTCGGCGGCCGACCTGGACTTCCTGCGCCAGTGGGACACGCCGACGGTCTGCAACGCGCTCGAGGTGGCGGTGCCGGCAAGGCGGGGGCGCGGCTTCTCGGTGCTCCCCTTCGTCGTTGCCAACAACGCGCTCTCGCCGATCTGCGGCCTCGCCCGGGTGGGGTCGATTCGCGCCGCGGCGCCTTCCGGCCGGTCGCGCGAGGAGGACCGGGCCGCGCGCATCGGCTGGTACGGCTACGTCGGCGATGCCGAGATGCCGACCGTGGTGGTGATCGAGGACCTCGACGAGCATCCGGGCACCGGCGCGTTCTGGGGCGAGGTGAACACCGCCGTCCACAAGGCGCTCGGGGCGCTCGGTTGCGTCACCAACGGCTCGATCCGCGACCTCGACATGGTGGCGCCGGAGTTCCAGCTCCTGGCCGGCTCGGTCGGCCCCTCGCACGCCCATGTCCATATCGTGGACTACGGGCGCGAGGTGGAGGTGCACGGCATGCACTGCTCGCACGACGACGTGGTGCATGCCGACCGGCACGGCGCCGTGGTGATCCCGCCCGACGCGGTGCGCCGGCTGCCCGAGGCGATCGAGCTGGTGGCGCGGCGCGAGAAGGTGGTGCTGGACCTGTGCCGCTCCTCCAACTTCTCCGTCGAGGCGCTGCGCGACGCGCTGAACCGCATGGACGAGATCCACTGAGCGTGGCCGCGCCCGGCGGGGAGGCGGCCGCGCTCGCGCGGGTGCGGCGGGAGTGGGTCGACCACTACGGCCACATGAACCTCGCCTACTACCTCGTGGTGTTCGACCTGGCGACGGACCGGCTCTGGCCCTCGCTCGGCCTCGGTGACGGGCTGCGCGCGGCGGGGCTCGGCACCTTCGCCGCCGAGAACTGGGTCGGCTACCGGCGCGAGGTGCGCGAGGGCATGCCGCTGGACTGTGACAGCGAGGTGCTCGCCTGCGACGCCAAGCGGCTGCTGCTGCGCCATCGCATGCATCATGCGGCGGAAGGCTGGCTGAGCGCCGAGAACGAGGCGCTGTTCCTGTGCGTGGACCTCGCGGCGCGCCGGGTGGTGCCCTGGCCGGAGCCGGTGCTGGCGCAACTGCGGGCCGCGGCCACGGGCGGGGCGCCGGAGCGGCTGAGCCTGACACGCCGCCGCTAGAGCCGATCCAGCCTGACTGTATCAGGCCGGAACGGCTCCAGCCTTCTGGTTTTTCGCATTTTCCGGGTCGCCGGGTGAGGGCACCCAGCTTGAGTATGCCCTGGCACCCGCCGCCGGCGCCCGCCCCGGCCGGACCGCCCGCCGATGCGGGAGCGCGCGTCGCGGGTCGTTCGGCTTCCGCCCACGGATCGGTCCGGCCATCATCCGCCGGCTGCCCCGCCGGCCGGCATGGGCGGCGAGGCGGGGAGGGGAGGGAGCCATGGAATCCGGCATGTCGAAGGCGGCGCGGCTGCGTGGAAGGCTGGACGTGCGGCGGCCGGCGCTCGCCATGGCGGCGCACAACCCGCTCGCGGCGAAGCTCGCCGCCGAGGCGGGGTTCGACGCCGTCTGGGGCAGCGGCTTCGAGCTCTCGGCCTCCTACGCCGTGCCCGATGCCAGCATCCTGCCCATGGGCACGCATCTGGAGATGATGCGGGCGATGGGCGAGGTGCAGGACGCGCCGGTCGTCGCCGATCTCGACACCGGCTTCGGCAATGCCGTGAACCTCGCCTATGCCGTGCCGCGCTACGCCGCCGCCGGCGTCGCCGCGGTGGTGATCGAGGACAAGACCTTCCCCAAGGACAGCAGCCTGCGCCCCGGCGGCCGGCAGGAGCTGGTGCCGATGGCGGAATTCCAGGGCAAGGTGGCGGCGGCGCGCGACCTGGGCGGCGGCATGCTGGTGGTGGCGCGTACCGAGGCGCTGATCGCCGGGCTCGGGCTGGAGGAGGCGCTGCGTCGCGGCAAGGCCTATGCCGAGGCGGGCGCCGACGCGGTGCTGGTCCACAGCAAGCAGAGGACGCCCGACGAGATCCTGGCCTTCTGCCGCGCCTGGCCGGGGCGCGTGCCGCTGGTGCTGGTGCCGACCAGCTACCCGCAGCTTTCCTTCGCCGACATCGCGGCGCTGGAGAAGGTCGGGCTGGTGATCTGCGGCAACCACGCCGTGCGCGCCGCCGTCGCCGCGATGCGCGCGACCTTCCGGCGCATCCTGGCCGAGGGCGGCATCGCCGGGGTGGAGGGGGAGATCGCCACGGTCGGCGAGATCTTCGACCTGCAGGGCGATGCGCGGCTGCGCGCGCTGGAGCGGGACTACCTGCGCTGAGGCCCAGGACGGCGGGGCTGCCCGGGTGCCGAGGCGCCGCCGTCGCGGTACGGGCGGGGCCGCGTGCCCACCGGGTGCTCATCGCGTGCCCACCGGCCGCCGTCGGCGCGGGCGGCCTCCCGGCGACGCATGGCCGGCCACGCGGCGATGGACAGTCCCCCGTCGGGCATGGCCTCCTCTGCCGGCCGGGGAACGGGACGGGAGGACCGGGATGGACGCGACGGCTTTCGAGGCGGCGCTCGGCCGCGACGGCTTCACGGGGGTCGAGGTGAAGGCGCTGGAGCCCGGCCGGGCGACGCCGCCCCACGCGCATCCCTTCGAGGTGCGCGCGCTGGTGCTCGACGGCGACATCACCCTGACGGTGGACGGCCGGCAGGACCGCTACGGCGCCGGCCAGGTCTTCACCATGGCCGCCGGCCATCCGCATGCCGAGACGGTCGGCCCGGACGGCGTGCGCTACCTCGTCGGGCGTCGGGCGGCGGCGGCATAGCGAACGGCCGGGGCGAACGGCCGGGCCGCCGGGCGCCGGCCGGCCACGCGGCGCCGGCGATCGGCCGGGTTGGCGCAGGTGCCGGCCCCGGTGCCACCCGCCCGGCGCCGCCGGGTGCCGGTGCCCGCGCATCATGCCCCGGCAGCGCCGGGGCGGCGGGGTCAGAACACCACGACCGAGCGGATGCTCTCGCCCTTCTCCATCAGCTCGAAGCCGTGGTTGATCTGCTCCAGCGGCATGGTGTGGGTGATCAGGTCGTCGATGTTGATCTTCCCCTCCATGTACCAGTCGACGATCTTCGGCACGTCGGTCCGCCCGCGCGCGCCGCCGAAGGCCGAGCCCTTCCAGACGCGGCCGGTGACGAGCTGGAAGGGCCGCGTCGCGATCTCGGCGCCGGCCGGGGCCACGCCGATGACGATGCTCTCGCCCCAGCCGCGGTGGCAGCATTCCAGCGCCTGGCGCATGACGTTCACGTTGCCGGTGCAGTCGAAGGAGAAGTCGGCGCCGCCATCGGTCAGGTCCTGGATCGCCTGCACCACCTTGTCGTTGCCCACCGCCTTCGGGTTGACGAAGTGGGTCATGCCGAATTTGCGCGCCATCGCCTCCTTGGCCGGGTTGATGTCGACGCCGATGATGCGGTCGGCACCCACCATGCGCGCGCCCTGGATCACGTTCAGCCCGATGCCGCCGAGGCCGAACACCACGACGTTGGCGCCGGGCCAGACCTTGGCCGTGTAGATCACCGCGCCGATGCCGGTGGTCACGCCGCAGCCGATGTAGCAGATCTTGTCGAAGGGCGCGTCCTCGCGGACCTTGGCGACGGCGATCTCGGGCAGCACGGTGAAGTTCGAGAAGGTGCTGCACCCCATGTAGTGGAACAGCGGCTTCTCGTGCGCCGGATCGCAGGCGAAGCGGCTGGTGCCGTCCGGCATCACGCCCTTGCCCTGCGTCGCGCGGATCGCGGTGCAGAGGTTGCTGCGCCGGCTGAGGCAGGTTTTGCACTGCCGGCATTCCGGCGTGTAGAGGGGGATCACGTGGTCGCCGGGCCGCACGCTGGTCACGCCGGCGCCGACCTCGCGCACGATCCCGGCGCCCTCGTGGCCGAGGATGGCTGGGAACAGCCCCTCGGAATCGAGGCCGGACAGCGTGTAGGCGTCGGTGTGGCAGATGCCCGTCGCCATCACCTCCATCAGAACCTCGCCTGCCTTCGGGCCTTCGAGATCCACCGTCTCGATCGTCAGGGGCTGGTTCGCGCCCCAGGCCACGGCGGCACGGGTCTTCATGCGGCACTCCTCCGGAATGGACTGTTCCGCCCCAGCATGCCCGAAAGGCGTCGCTTTGCCCAAGCCGGCCCCTGGCCGGGGCCGGCGGCCCGAGGGCTGCAACCGGCGGGCGATCCGGGGGAGGGGGTGGCGCAGGAATGTCATACCTGGGAAGAATCATAACGATTGCGACGCAGGCCTCTCGACGCCCGGATGGCGTGACGCCATGCTTCGGCGGCCGGCCCGGATTTTGATGAATTCTTAAGGATTGGTATGGACGCACTGGTGTTGGAGGCGACCGGCGGCGCGCAGGCGGCAGCCGCGAGCGGCTCGTCTGTCCTCGATCTCGATACCTACCTGCCCGCTCGGCTGATGATCCTCTCGAACAAGCTCTCCCGTGGTGCGTCGAATCTCTATCGCCAGCACTTCGGCGTCGGCATCAACGAGTGGCGGGTGCTTTCATACCTTGCGGGCGAGTCCTGGATCGCGGCCAGCCGGATCTGCCAGATGGTCGGACTCGACAAGGCGGCGGTCAGCCGCAGCCTGAGCTTCCTCGACCAGCGCGGGCTCGTCGATTCCCGCACCCCCGGCGGCGACGCGCGGCGGCGCCTGTACAGCCTCACCGCCTCCGGCCGCCTGCTGCACGATCGGGCCATGGTCGTCGCGCTGGAGCGGGAGCGCCGGCTGGTCTCCTGCCTCACCCTTGAGGAGCAGGCGACGCTGCTCGCGCTGCTGAACCGGCTGCATGGCAATCTGGGGTCGGTCGATCGTCCCTATGACGTCCCGCCCGGACCGCATACGGCGACCGGCGACTGACGCGGCCCGCTCCGGGTGGAGATCGGCCTGTCCGGATAGGCATCCTGCTAGAGCATTTTCAAGCTGGGTGTACTACCCAGCGACCCGGAAAATGCGAAAAACCAAAAGGTTAGAGCCGTTCCGGCCTGATACAGTCAGGCCGGAACGGCTCTAGAGCGGATCGCCGGCGGGCGGACACGCCCGGCGGCGTGAATCCGCGCCGGGAACAACGAGCGACAGCGAACCGCAGTCCCAACCGGACTGCGGTTCGCTGTAGGCCGATGCGGCCGTCGCCGCCTACTCGCAGGGCGGGATCGGCTTGCCCTCGCCGGGCCGCAGCCCGCCGAGATGGCGCAGCAGCGCCGCGTACTCCTGGTGGCCGGGGGGATACACCATGGGCGGCGGGTGCCCCACCACGCCCCCGGCGCCTTCGAAGCGCAGTTGGTCCAGCACGATCGTGCCATCGGGCCGCATGGTGGCCTGCCCGAGGGTCGGCGACGCTGCGGGGTTCGAGGGCGTCCGGCAGGCAGCCCAGCCGGTGGCAGCGCCGATGGCTGGCGCGGCGTGGGTGGTCGTGCCCACCAGGCACGCCAGCAGGCAGACGGCGATCAGGGCAGGATCGGGCCTGCGCAGCGGATCCATGGCGTTGTCCTTCCTGCCGCCGACCGCGGCGTGTGCGGGATGTCGTGGCGAGGGATGGGCGGGCCGGCGCCCGCCCCGTTGCCGGTCAGCTCACCGTCACG